>NZ_AZFN01000033.1 GCF_001434365.1 Limosilactobacillus gastricus DSM 16045
CCCCTGTCAATAAAATAGACAATTTAAATAGAGACTTTTTTGTCCTATGCCACGACTAAATTTTGAATTTGAGTTTGATACTCTGGTATTGAATAGTTTGTTTAGAGACCTTTAATTCATCAGCAAGTTCTCTAATAGTTTTAGGCATGATTTCCAAACCCCTTTCGGAGTTCAGCAAGTGCTTCTTGTCTTGCTTGATCTCTTATTTTTTTATCGTGCTCGGCCTGTTTATCAGCCAATGCTTGTTTCTCAGTAGAGCCTAGAGTTAACCCCTTAACTTTATCAATGGCACGCCATTTTTCCTGTTCTGTTAATTCACCATTATGCTGAATGTTAAATAGTTTTTGACGTTCATCTTGAAATTGACCTTGTGAGAAGTCGTTAGCGTCTTTCTTTTCAGGCTTCCAAGTAAACGAATACCCAATCACTGGTTTCCCGCGGCCTTTACCATATTTCTTTCGAACAGTTAGGCCTCTAAAAAGAGGGGTCAATTCTTCTCTGATTGGTTTAAGAACGTATCTATCAACGTCTCCCGGTTTTTTCCAATAACTTTTAGGAATATCAAGTAACTCAAAAAAATCTTCTTTTGATAAAAAAGCATAACCGGTTGTTCTGAAACCTTTTAACAATCTAAAAGCGGTTTTAGCATAACTGCTTCGAAGATCTCTAAATTCCGCTAAAGCATATCTAACCCACGTGTCTAAATTATTAAGAAGTGGCAAAGCATCTTTATATACTTCAATTTCTACATAAGGAGAATCAGCTTCACCAACAATTCTGAATTTAGTAAACATAACAAACATTTCTCTATTTAATCCAGATTTACTACGTCTTCCAAAATGAAGTCCCATTAACTTTTCATAGGTTCTTTGAATATCATCTTCAAAGCGATTATTTGCAGTCGGTTTATAGTTGCTCAAATCTTTAAGTTGTTCAAAAGAAAATCTAACTGTCTGATCTCCCTTATCACGCATACGAGAAATAATTGAAAAAAATAGATTCATTTCAATAGGGGTGAATTTACGTAACGGAATGGTATTAAGTTCAGGATCATATTTTACAAGTTCATTGCTCATAATCACACCTCCATAACTATTATATAGAATCAACGATTGTTTATCAACGATCACCATTAAAAAACCTCGTTGATAAACAATCGTTGATAAACTTCTATAAGCCTTGGGAGAGTAAGCCTCAAGAGGGGTCTAAAAGAGGTTTAAAAGAGGCACTACTGTACGAGAACAAAACCTAGAAACAAAAAACACAAAGGAGTGAGCTAAAAACTGACTCACATTCAACTCCAGTCGCTACGCTCCTTGCGCCTCACTCTGTTCGTTGCCAGATAAGGTGTGGCAAGACACGTTTATTCGGGCGCTGACGCCCCGAACCCCGTCCAAGCTGAACCAGCTTGACCGCTTTTTCACTCGCCGTTAGGCAGGAAAGCAAAGTTTCTATAAAACTTTGGCTTTCGCCATTTCAGTGTTAAGACTGGTTTAGAGCTGTCAATTCCTTATGCTCCCACGCTATGCTCGTCCGCTACCATTGACAGCAAACAGTTAGTTTTTTTGAATCTTAATAAGAATCTAACTGCTATATTCGTTTTTAAGGGCCCTATTTCTCGTTTCTAGCGATTTTGAGACTGTTTATATATATTATTTATACCAAAGTCAAAATAAAAAGCCCTCAGCAGGCTTTTAGAGGGCTAAATAACGAAGCCAGGACGATTAATAATATCTTCTTGTCTTTTCTGCAAAACATAAGTATACAGGGAATCATACAAATTCTTTTTGATCTCGTCAGGTTCATTGACAGAAGCTTCAAACAATTCTTGAATATCAACTTGCCAAGGATCAGCAAGCATTTCATCAATTGGCTTTAATACTTTCTTTTCGTCCATCTTAATTACTCCTAACATCAAATAATGCTTTCAGTTTAAATTCACAGATCTTACAGCACCGTTATTCAAAATTTTTTACCTTAGGTTAGACAAATCCTCGTTGAAAATAGCTCAACCAAAAACTAGTTTTTGGTCCCGGATTTTTAAATAGTCCTGTCTTTCCCTAATACCAGATCTAAATTGGTTCCATGTCAATAAGATAGACAATTTAAACAGGGTCTTTTGCCTTTAATTAGTTTATCATCCCCCACCTGGGGGTTGTTTAATCATTCTTCTAATAAATTGCATAATGTCGTATGCAGTTTTCATATCTATTTCGGCTATGCTTTCCTCCCATAATTAGCATGGCCTTTTCTTTTGCCTGTTCTCAAAAAGGCCCGCTACCTTCCCCACGAGGTAACGGGCCTTTTGATATTATGCAATAGTAACTTTAGTCCTGTTGCTAACAGTATTATATCACGTGAACCATATAATTTCCTATCCAAATAGTCCAGCTTTCTTCCAGCCACATTGTTTCAAATAATCTCGAATCGACTTTTTAATGATTGAAGTATCTAACCTAGATTCAACAATTCCAACTTTACCGCTCTTCTTGTCCTGTCCAATGCCAAAAGAAATACTTTTCTGATAGGTCTTTCCCTTAGAAAAGGAGATGTCTTTACTGAAAGATAGTTTACCGTTATGCATCCTAATACTTGATGTCTTACTAGAAGTGCTATCAACTTCCTTCCATTTTCCGTTATCTTTCAAAGTGACTGTAAAAGTAAACTCTTTGTCCTCATCGGAGATTCCACCCTCAGTGAAAAACCGGGCATCCATCCATTTCCATGTACCAATAATTGAATCCCCTTCAACAGCAACTTCCCAAGGATTGTTATCAGAATTTAGAACCTTTGGTGCATCGCTTAAAACTTTTTCTTTCTCAATCATAAGAAATCATCTCCTTCTTTTGATAATCATTACTGAACATAACTAACCTTATAATACCAAGACTAGTCATATCGCCAGTAGTAAACTTGATCATACTATAACCGTAGTATACAATATAACTGTAAACTCTGGCGATATGGATAGGACAAGTGATTTTGATTTAATGAAACATAACCTGACAGATGTAATTGAATTCACCAAAATTATCATTGGTTATGACGGATTCAACCCAACCACAGATTTTTGGCAACCCCTAGTAACAACATACTTTAAATTAATTGATCTCCCGACCGATCAATTTCGTGAGCAAAAAAGATTACAACACGAAATTGAAGGCTTTCTCGAAAAGCACGAAATTGTTAAGTGGGTTAACGTTTCCTCTAATCAAACTATGCTCCAAATCGATTCAAATTTATCAGAACCACAACGTGCTTTCCTCAATCAGCTTCTCTTATTAACCTACTTCACTAATGATTCCAGAAAGAAGAATTATTAAAAGAATCTCCACCAGTGAGATTCTTTTTTTCTTATGATGGTTCTCTCGTTTCTGATTTTGATTTTTCCCTCTGGTCTAAATTTTCTTTCGATATACTAGATTGGTTCCCCAACATTAATTGAAGTTGATGTGATTGATCTAATAACTGCTCTAAAGTTTTGATCTGTTCATTCTTAATTTCAAGCTCTTCTCTTAAAATTTCAATCCCGATTGTATACGTCTCCACTACTTCTTTTTGGATATCGTGGTTTTGTCGTGTCTTTGTCGTGTCTTTGTCGTGGTCATTATCTATTGAAATGCTACTATAAACTCATGAGTAAAAATTTAGTTTCTAAAATCCGTAAGGAAAAAAGATTGACTCAAGAACAATTAGCTGAAAAGTGTGGGCTGAGTACCCGTACCATACAACGATTGGAGGTAGGAGAAGATACCAGTATGGAAACTTTAAATATCGTTTCTAATGTGTTCGGCCTTACTGTCAGTGAATTGTTTGAAAATATAGGAGATAACGAAATGGAACAAAATATTATTAATATGACAAATGAACAGATCCAACAATTACGAAGCCGAGAACTTACGCAAAGCCTTTTCAAAAGGTTGACTTTATTTTCTTTTATTACAATAATGCTAGTTTTAGGTAGTTTCATCGCTAAATTTAGTGGTAATTTAGAAGTCGGTCTGGCCTTTGTTTGGTTCTTTAGTTGGTTTTTAGGATTCTCACTAATTAAAATTATCCGTATCAAATGGCTGTGCCCATATTGGGACCGCAAATACCCGTTAACTAAAGGTGTCGATGTTAAACACTAATATAGATCCATTCATTTAAATTGATGTTGTTTTCATCATTATTTAGTTTTCTGAAAGAATCGACAAAGTAGCACTTGTCGATTCTTTTTACTTTATCGTTACCAAAAATGCCACCAACTTTTATTGACCTTATCCGTTTCTTGCTCTTTTTCTACCTTGGTTTCTTCCTCTTGTCCAGAACTTTCATTCGGTGATTGAGGCTTTCTACCCAACATTAACTGTAATTGTTGTTCCTGATCCAGGATCCGCTGCAAACCTCTTATCTGTTCATTCTTATTTTCAATTTCTTCTTGTAATCCCTTATTTTGTTCTTTTAATAACTCAATTAATTGACTCTTATAGTCTTCATTATTTGTTATCGTTCCTCGATAACTACTGCTATTAAAGGCTTCGGCCAAATATTTCTCACCCTCATCATTTATTAACAAGGTTTTCACCCCGTTAATTATCTCAACTGTTACATATTTTTCCCGGATTTCTGGTGTTAATCGCTTGTTAATGGCAGGTTTAGTAACCCCAAACTCCTCAGCTAGTTCTCGTACTGTTTTCACTGTTTTCATTCCTCTCGTTAAATCAATTCACCTTGATCTTAATTGTATCATTTTGTTATTGGAAATCTAACCAGTTTCAGTATGCACCCTCTAACTATCAATTATCTCTGTTAAATCAACTATTATATAGGCACTAATAACTTACGTTACTACCATTTTACCGATAATTAATTATCTTTAGTTAGAAACTAGTTATTAGTTTTTACTACCTGATTTCCACCATCTAAATCAAATTAACTTTAACTTGTCTCCAAAACAAAATCAACAGTACAAAGCCGTAAATTTCTATCCAGATAACTAACCAGTTTCAGTATGTACCCCTTTTTCATTAAAATCGCTATTATTATGATGAGAAGGTCGGTATCACCAACTTCAATTAATACCTACTTAATACCTATCAATTAGTCCTATTAAATAATCGGTTATTGGTAATTTTCGCCTAGTTACCATCTCTAAATAGATTGATCATCACCTAATACCTGGTCTAAATCATAAACCTCCACCTCATTCTGTAATCCCTTGTAATTGATAAAGGCCTGTATTAATTCCCGGATCAGTCGTTCATCACTGAAGTAATAAACCATTTCATCAATTCCCGCCGCTAATTCCGCTTTATACATTTCCATCTTATGATCTACTCGCGTTCCACTCTTTTGGGTTAATTCAACTTCAATCGGATACCGATGTCCGTTGGTCGTAATTACAAAGTCCGGTACTAATGTCCGTTTTGCCTGGCTCCCGGTCATGACCATTTCAAACCGTTTCTTAACCATTAATTCCCGCTCAGTCTCTAGTGAGTACTCAGTGCCTTCTGCTTCATAGTTTTTCATAAAGTAATAGATTAGATCATTCACTAAAATCGTGTGCCTTAATAGTGCATAGTTTGAGATTTTCTTCCGATAGGCCATATTAATTTTGCCATTGTATTCACTGCCTGCTTTGGTGATCCAATAGAATTTGGGTTTTATCTTGCCGCTATCTTCGACAAATCCATACTCTTTTAATCTATCTACTGTTTTATATATTGTAATTGCTCTTATTTTGCTAACTTTAACTAACTGCCCTACTTGTGCTACTCCTAATCGATCGATCCAATCTAAGATAATTGCTTGCTTTTCCGTTAATCCCTTGTGTCCTTTTCTCATCTTTTTCCGCCTCCTTGACTGTAGCCGGCCCGCCTCTATCCGTTGTTTGACTGACGGAAGTTGACTACTCTATCAAAACAACGTGGCGAAAGAGTAGTCAACTTCCGAGGAAGGAAAAAACCTAATGATATTAAGGCGGGCCGGCTACATAACTCTTACTTATTTATATTTTTTCAGCTAGATTTATAAACGTACTTACCCTTTATTTATACAGTTATCCTAACTGCTGCAAGCTTTAATTTCAATCATTTTCATCAATTTAGTTGACTTTTCTAAGCCGATCAATTTTGTTAGGAGTGAGGTGAAAAGAGCAGAGTTTCCCCATAGTTATTATGGGAAAACTTACAACAACCTTTTGCCAGTCGCTCGGCTCAGTCGCGGTCGTTTGCTTCACGTTCTCTTGTCTTGGTAACTATTTACCTCAGTCATTCACGAGTCCCTCATGACGCCCCTATGCGGGGGCTAGAACAGCCACGTATCCTACCTTTCGCTGTTCACCCTTATTTAGCCCTGGTCGGTCGCGTTAATCTCACCGTAGTCGAATCATTCATTCCCCTCCAGCCCCGGCCGTTTCTTGAGCTGGATTCGGACGTGGTCTGCGCTGATCTTCCTAGCAACTTTTCCGACTGTACGCCTGAGCCGTATAAGATTGTCTGATATCGGTGGTCAATCATCCCCGCAGGGGCTTATCTCACGTTGGATTAGCCCGATCGTGGCCGTTGGATTGATGGTAAATAAAAACCATCAACTAAGCTTCCCTAGTTGATGGTGTCATCTTTGAATTAAAACCTTGTCTTTCGCACTTTGTTTCGCTATAATGACTGATATAGAAAATTTAATTTTCTTTATCATATCAATTTAGCATTCGTGCTCTGGTTCGAATTGATGAGGAAGCCATCAATTAGGGCTCTCAGTCAGGATCGGGAAATCCTGACTGGGCGAATGCTTTTTTGTATGCATTCACGCCGTTTGATATTTACTTGTTATTGTTATCCCTTATTGTAACAAATCTCACTTGCTTGACAAGGGCTTTTAATCTATTTTTTATATTCATTCTGCCTAATTGCGCTATGGTATGGTGAGGAGGTTATCTTATGACCAAATCGAAAACCGTCATTATCAGTTTATACGGCTTAACCATTGCCCTTTATATTGCGGCAGTAGTCTGTTTATTAATTCCCCACACCCACTACGATTGGGTGATATTCTTCTTATTCTTAGGTTCCCTGACTGATTTATACCTGAACCATTATCAAGAAAAGCATTCTGATAATCCTCCTAATATTTATAAGAAAAGGAACCGCTAACGCGATTCCTTAACTGGTGACTATTAGGGAACTACTTACTGAAATACTTCAGTAGTACCTTCCAGCACCGTTTTACGTGCTTATTCGGCATGATGATAAGAATCAGCCGAAAATGGCCCATGGGTTTCACCCCCTTGGCACACTTCATTGAGCCTGGCGTGAACTTGGTGTACATCATCAAGTATATCATTTACTTTACATTGACTTTCATCAACCTTATAATAAAGGCATGATAAGGATTAGCCGGTGTACATAATGGATTCAGTTGGCTACTTGATCCGTACCGGTTGGGGCGCTTAATAGGCGCTCTTTTTTATTTAAAAAGCGCCCTGAATTGTCAGAGCGCCAAGTAGCTAACTACTTAATTACATGTTTGATTAATGATTTAACCAAACGTCTTACGTGCTTACTAGGCACGATAATGAATATTAGCCAACAATGGCCCAATGGAGTTCACCTCCATTCTGCACATATTTGAGATGGCATTCTCGGTGTGCGTATTTGATTATACTACACAATAATTGTATAATACGTTTGTAATGAATATTAGCCGGTGTGCAAAATGGATTCAGTTGGTTACTTAATCCGAACCGGTTGGGGCGCTTAATAGGCGCTCTTTTTTGTGATTAGGAATTAAATAGTCTATAATACCTCTAATTAGTGAGTCTACACTTTCGCTCATTAATTGACGTACAGTTGTTCGTACGTTCCACCCATCATAGTCGTCTAAGGTAGGGCTTCCTACTCAGGGCGGCTTTTGTGTTTAATCGTCTGATTTAACATTTCAGAACCATTTTGTTACCCTAATGGTGGGGAGAGAGGTTTGTCTTTCCAGATTTAGACTATTTGTTTCCCTTTCCCCAGTGGCAAGAATTGGTACATGAAAGTGATGTTAAGGGCAGCCTTTGTATTTTTTCGTTAAATGGTCTATAATGTAATGCATGGAGAGTCTCCTTGTTCTTCCCTCATTCATCTATTACTGATGATGCGGTAGCTATAAAAATCGTATTGCCATGCTTTTCTAGGGTAAGTATGGTGTACGGGTGAACGTTATTTCAGCTGGGGCTATTAAGACCTTAGCTGTAACAGGGGTTCAAGGGCACAAGGACTTATTATGGATGTCCCAAGAACGGACGGTTGATGGAAAGGACGCTACTCAAGAAGAAGTTGGGGGCTTGTGCCTTCTTAATGAGTGATTTATCAACCGGTGTGGTTGGTGACGTCATTTACGTTGACAAGGGTGTTCATTTAATTTAATTACGCTAAATCTTCCTGATTTTGGTTAGGGAGATTTTATTTTAACAGTTGGTCAACTGAAAATTATATTTAGTTGACGAGGAGGACCTATGAATCTCAATCATCAAAATTTACGGCATTTATCCCAGGCGTCGGTTATCTTAGCTTTAACCATTATCTTTGGTTTCTTTCCGGGAATTCCTATAGCGATCATTCCGGTGACGATTGTTCTGCAAAATTTAGGAATGATGTTATCCGGTGAAATCTTGGGACCCTGGTGGGGGGCAGGGACGATGCTTACCTTTTTGACTTTGGTTGCCCTCGGTTTACCCTTGCTGTCAGGTGGCAATGGCGGTCTGCAAATGATCTTATCACCGGCTGGTTGTTATTTAATCATGTGGGTCGTGGCCGCTTTTGTCATGGGCTGGTTGTTGAGGGTTACTTTCTTACGGAAATACTGGTGGAGTGAGCTGATCACCGTCTGGATATGTGGGGCCTTATTAGTCGATTTATTAGGGGGCCTATTATTGTCATGGTGGATGCACTTTTCGCTGACCATTACCCTGGGAGCGATGATGATTTACTTACCGGGTGATACCATTAAGGTTTGCTTGTCAGTGCTTATTACCCGCCGCATGCGGAAGTCCAAATTAATTGATTGAGGAGATACGAGATGCTAAAAGACGATCTATTAGCGGTCTTAATTAATCATCCGACCTGGCATAACGGCACTGATTTAGCCGGACAATTGGGGGTCACCAGAGCTGGGGTTTCTAAAGCAATCCAACAACTGAAAACAGTTGGTTATCAAATTGAAGCCGATCATGCCAAAGGCTATCGTTTTTTAGGGACCACCCACTTAAACCAGCAATTGATTCAAAATCAAATGGCTAATCCGGGTGGGTGGCGGTTAGAGGTTTGGGACGAGATTACTTCGACGCAAGATCGCGCCAAGGAGTTGATTGCTAACGAACCTAGTGATGATTTAGTGGCGGTGATTGCTAATTACCAAACCGCGGGACATGGTCGCTTAGGTCGGACCTTTTATTCGCCGGCTCAAACAGGGGTTTATTTTAGTATCGTGATTCCCAACCAGCCAATTAAACAAATTGCGAAAGCGGGTTTGCTGACGACTAGTGTGGCCGTGGTGCTAGCTGAAGAATTGGAAAAATTAATTCCTGAAGTTAAGCTTCAAGTTAAATGGGTTAATGATCTTTATTTAAATCAACGTAAAGTGGCCGGGATTTTAACAGAGGCGGTCCTGGATATCGACAACCCACATCGAGGCTCGATTATTGTTGGGATCGGCATTAATTTGTCGACCGCTGATTTTCCTGATGGAATTGATGATCAAGTGGCCTCCTTAAAGGCGGCTGATTTTGATCGAAACCGGTTTTTGGCTAATTTTCTAAGTCGCTTTGAACAATTGAATGCGACTTACGGCGATGGTCGCTATTTACCAGCTTATCGGCAACGGCAATTACTACTTGGTCGGCAGGTATCCCTAGCTTGTGGGAGTGAACAAGTCACTGGACTGGTTCAAGGAATTGATGATCAAGGGGCCTTAGTCCTAAAACTAGCTGATCAAAGTTTGCGGACTTTTGATAGTGGGGACGTTACTAAGGTTAGCTGGTAAAAAATGCTGGAAGTCATGAGGCTTCCAGTATTTTTTTGTACGATTAGCATGGCTTTTCTTATGTTATAATTACCCACATGACGAATCTATTCGGTCATTTCACCTAGTCAGTGGTCGACTAGTTCCTCCGATTCACTTTATTACAAGAAACCAGGTAGTTTGTTAATAAGCTACCTGGTTTCTTTATTTTCTATAATCCATTTAAGGCATTTCTGACGTAAACGCGCTGGGCATAATCATCACCCGTCGCCAATTTATCGACTAAGAAGAATTGATAATTAGGACACCGCTTGAGTTGGCCTGGATCCACCACATACTTATGGACATTACGAATGCTACCTCGTTCGGCCTTCGTGATGCATCAGGCGAGTGTGTCGGTTGATCGCCAACAAGACGATATTGGCCGACTGAATGGCTATATCAACGAACAGATTACCGGCCAGAAAATGCTGATTACGAATGGGCTGCAGCAAGAAAAATTCTTACGACAATCTTTTGCAATTCCAATGGCTGGGATTATCCAAAAGACAATAAGGCTGGCAAGCAAAAATATAACATTTATCGAAATTCCCATAACACCCCCCCTTAAAGTGACATCACATGTTTTTTATAAGCTCATTTAAAAATTTGGAGGCAGACTTAAAATTATGTTCTTTGGCTAGACCGTCAAGTCTTTTGCGTGCGCTAGGTTGAAGTGAAAAGGTATAATTCTTAGTACGTTCCTCTTCATCTTTAAAAACAGGAATAACAAGTTTATCTTTAGTGTCAGTTAGCCGTTCTATTTCATTTTTTTGTAGTGCCTTTTTTATGTTTTTATTCTCTGGATCGAATGCCATAGGTAGTCCCCCTTTATAATTTGTATGCACACACATTGAGTATACATGTGATTAATACGTGTACAAAACATTTATAGCTTTTCCGTGATTTCATTAAATGTTTTGTCCATACTATCAAAAAATTCATGTTGATCAATATATGTTTTGTGGTCTTCAGCCATTTTTGAAAGAGATTTTTTATCCAACGTTGAACGATTGAATAGCTCCTTTTCTGGAACTGTAGCCAATACACTGGGATCGCCTTTTAAGGCTTTTAATAACTCGCGAGATGATCTTGTGTTGTGTTTAATCATGTTGGCGATAAAAAATAATTTGGTCGTGACATAAGATTTTCTAGTAGAGTAATCAATGGCTTCTTTGCGTAATTCGTTAATTCTTTCTTCTAGGTTAAATTTCGCATTATACCCATGTTCGCTAGGTGTGATTGGACTAAGGATAGCATTACTAATGATTACTGCATTCTTGGTAGCAGTAGAAAAATCTGGGTGACAATCCAAAATAATATACTCGAATTCTCCTAAATTTAAACGTTCATAATTATCTGACAACCACATATAGAGGAACATGTTTTTGTTAGTCTTATTTTCAATGGTACGCTCAATATCGTCAAGGTGCATGTCTCCGGCAATTAGACTAATATAAGCACTTATTTCATGTATTTTGACTTTCCCTCGATCTAAGAAAACGTTGCCAATGGTGTCTTGATTGTCGTAAATGTTGTAAGTCTGGGTTAAATTACTTTGGTGGTCTAAGTCAATAAATAAAACATGCTTGCCATTTTTTGCTAACCATTCACCATAATTAAAAGCTAGGGTAGTTTTACCGACGCCGCCTTTTATAGCTGAAAATGTAATAATCTTCATTAGTATCCCTCCTCATACATGCTAAGTAAGCTTAATAAATATCACTACATGCATAATAACACATAACACATATATTTGCAATCTATACATATGATTTGCGTTCATGAATGATTAATATACACTAGCTAAGTGTCCTATCTCTTGATGTTAAGTTTTTTACGATATCGAATAAAGGTTGTTCGCTTAATCCCAGTATTACGGGCAACATCGACATCACTCATACCTGCCTGATAAAGTTTAAAAGCATGTTGCAAACGGGGATCATCTTTGGC
>NZ_AZFN01000034.1 GCF_001434365.1 Limosilactobacillus gastricus DSM 16045
TCTGTCCAACTTAGGGGGTTCACTTCTAATCCATGTCTTTTTTATTAATACCAGTTGTGTGATTGCCAGAAGGCCTTGGCAGCCACCCATGATCCATATCGACTAGCCACATAATTATCAGCCACTCGTTCTTGATTTTCTGGTGACAAATCACCACCAAGATATGAAATTAATAATTGGTAACGACCGTAACAAGAACCATTCCGGGCCGTGTAGGAACCACCGGATTCACGTTGAGCAATCCATTCTTTGGCAGCTTCTTCTTCTGCAGACTTCGAAGAAAGAACCCCATCAGCGTTTGCAGTGTAATTAGTACCATTAACGTTAACTGTCGTGTTCTTGGCTAAAGCACCATCTGAACCAAAGTAGTAGTTGTTACCCCAGTTTGAGTAAAGTCGATTAGTATACCGAACCCCGTCTTCACCAAAGTAATAAATATTACCCCAGTTAGTGTAGAATTGGTTAGTGTAGCGAACTCCACCTTCACCAAAGTAGTAAAGATTCCCCCAATTACTGTAGAACTGGTTGGTGTAACGAACCCCACCTTCACCGAAGTAATAAAGATTTCCCCAGTTACTGTAGAATTGATCAGTATACCGGGCCCCGTCTTCACCGAAGTAGTAGGTGTTCCCCCAGTTACTGTAGAATTGATTCTTGTACATCAATCCATCATCACCAAAGTAGAAGACTTGACCACTATCGTTAGTATAAAAAGCATCGACTTGCTTTTCACCATTGACATAGTAGTAAGTACCAGCATCTTCAGTAACGATCCCATTTTGCACAGATGCAGATGAAGCTACAGCGCTAGAATCTGCAGTCGACTCACTAGTTGCGCTGGAAGCAGAAGTTAAAGTTGATGCATCGGTAGTAGTCGAAGCAACTGATGAAGAAACTGTACTATTTGATGATACCTCACTAGTTGCTGAACTAGTTGTCGCTACCGCGGCAGTCGTTGCATTATCGGTGTTAGTAGTTGTTGTATCAGCATTAGCAGTTACATTGGCAAAAGTTAAACCAAGTGCAACAGCTGTCACTGAAAGGGCAACTGTCCTCCATTGTTTCCCGCTTTTATATAACTTATAGTGCTTTTTATTATCCATAGATTAAGAAAATTCCTTCCCTGACAAAATGTCTTTGAATATTACTTTTCTTTCAATGTTTAATACATTATCACAATTTCATCCCAAATCCACTAAGTCAAAGGGATTGTTAATCAAAGGTAATGCTTTGATAACTTTTGTCACCTCAATGTAACATTTGATGGCAATCCTAGTACCAGCCGTTAGCTTCCCAGAAGGCTTTAGCAGCGACCCAAGAACCATACCGATTGGTAACGTATGCATCGGCCACTTTTTCTTGATTTTCGGCTGACAAATCACCATTTAGGTATGACAAAGATAATTGGTAACGACCATAGTATTGACCATTTTGGGCAGTATAAGACCCACTAGATTCCTTTTGGGCAATCCATTCCTTAGCGGCTGCTTCTTCATCAGAAGTTGTGCTCGAACTAGTATCAGTTGTTGTACTTGTAGTATCAGTCGTCGTTTCGGGAGCAGCACCTTCCGTCGTTTCTGAATCATCAATTACTAAACTATTAGTATCTTCATTTTGGTCATCAACCGCACTACCTGAAGAAAGTGGTGCAGAATACGACGATGCTAAATCACTCGTTTCAGCTTCACTACTGGAACTAACAGCATCCGCACTTTCACTAGTAGTTGATAAACTTACAGCTGAAGATTGATCTGAGACATTAGAAACATTTTCAGCACTGGAATCTTCACTCGCTGATGAAGCTACCGAAACGCTAGCAGTTTGGGATTCATCCGCACTGGCTGCACTACTTACTTGGGTATCACTAACCGTTGCGGAATTAGTAGCGTCATCGTTTTCGTCAGAACTAGGCGTCGATGAACTAACCGTTTCATCAGTAGTAGCAGTTGCACTAGAACTAGCAGTACTGTAGGCAGAACTTTGGTCAGCAGGCACCTCGATCGTGGTACTTGCTGACGAATCACTTTCGGCCGCCTTCACAACCAATTGTTGACCAACAAAAATCAAATCCTTGTTAGCGATATTGTTGTCACTAGCTAATTGATCAACATAGGACAACGATTGACCAAAATTAACCGCGATCCCAGATAAGGTATCCCCTGATTGAACAGTATAAGTCGTATCAGCATTAGCACTAACGGTTGATGCCAAAGTTCCTAATGATACGGCACCAGCAACAGCAGCAGTTACTTTAACAGTTTGATTTAATTTCATTGATTCTTCCTCGGTTTCAAATTAATGTATATTACCTTATCAAGCTTGCATTACAAGCTAATCACGACCATATTTCAACTTTGTAACATTATGTTATCAGGTCGTTAAAAATCCCCCAAGGTTCGAGCCAATGTCGGCCCAACTTTGGGGGATTATTCAATTTAAATGATCAGAAGAGATCCGATTCGCTTTGCGCTTCGGCTATATTATCCTCATTCCGCCTTAATAAATCAATCCGTTTTTCCATAGTTTCCTGGGTGTATTTCCCAATTAAGACTTTAAATGGTAATAAATCACCGGTCGAGCGAGCGTGACCTAAGGCATCCATATATGCTTGACGAGCCTTGGCATCTGGTTGAATGTTAATGACCGGATAACCCGCTTCCGTTAATGATAGATTCATAACCAACCGAGCAGTACGGCCATTCCCATCAACAAATGGATGAATGGCGACTAATCGTTCGTGTAGTTCCGCGGCGTACTCGACTGGATGTAATTGTTCACTAGCTGTATGCGCCCATTCAATTAAAGCCTTCATTTGCGGTTGAATATCAAATGGTGAAACGTATGGTTGATCTTCACTTCCATATGGCCAAGCTTCCACCACTCGATAAGCTCCTGCCGTGTGAGGATCACTATTTTTAATCATCGCTAAGCGGTTTAAATCTCGAATGATCCGTTCACTTAGCGGGGCCTGTTTGCTGACCAGTTCGCTCATATAATCATAGGCAGCCGCCAAATCAACTGCTTCCATCGCCTCTTTTAATGACATCTCATGGACAGTCATCCCAGTATTTAAAATTGACGCGTTTCATTCATCGAAAGGGCACTGCCTTCAATGACATTTGAAGACCAGACATGTTCAAGCCGAATCTGTTGTTCTAGTAACTTTACTTGTGTCTGATCCAAAGGTCGAAACTTATCCATTTCAGCCTTTAACTGGGTAATAGTATTTAATAATTTTTGATAATCAGTCATAAGTACACCTCCCTAATCTAATTTCAGATAAGCATCATTAGTTAACTGGTGAATTTTCGGTTTCTCCTGCATTAACTTGATAATCCCTTGAGCTTCTAAGTGACTCATCTGCTGATCCAATCGATAACGTGTGGTCCCTAGTACCTTCGCGAGATCCTGATCCGTAATCGCATTTAATGAATAGCAAAAGACGGCCTGTTGATATAAATACCTAACAATCTCTCGCATCCCAACCACTATATTTCGTTGACGATCACTCAAACCAACGGGTAACGGTAATAAATCGTCTAACATTTGATCTGCATGCTTTAAACGATTGATTCCAGTTGATAATTGTTCTAACGCTTTTTCCTGACCAATCAGAATGATTTCCATGATTTGAATAATGAACAAGGTGGCATTGATCACTTTAATTTTCTACCAAACTGTATTGATTACTATTTGACGAATCAATTTATTCATTTGTAATTCTATTAACAAAATCATATATTTGTCTAATATCGTTAGAAAATCTTAAAATATCACTATTATAGCCTTCATCAAACTTTATATTCTTATATTCATTCTTTAATTCATTTATTTTTTCTGTTGTTAGATTGTACTTTTCATCGAGCAATATTTTTTTATTTAATTGAGCTAATTTATCATTGCAATTGTATAGGGAAGATATGCTTTCTATTAAAGGAGCAACCAACATCATTCTCTTATCCTTACCTATATTCGGATCCATAAATAACCAAAGCAACATATTTGCATTACTAAAATTAAATTTTATTAAAAATATTAAATTTTTCGCTGTCAATTGAGCTTTGTTTCTTCTTCCTTTATAACGGTCATAAACAATAGTAAAAACACACGAAATTATAACACTCAAAATACTTAACATAAAGCCCTACCCTCATAATATAAATTAATAATATGATTTAATTTTTAGCTATATTAATTACTATACTTATCGCTTAATATGATCTTGATTGGCCCCATCTTAAATCCGATTACTCATTAAAATTTACTACGGCCTCTCTTACCCCCTCTGACAATGAGACAACAGCACGCCACCCAAGTGATTCCAATTTGCTAGCATTCAAGGCCGAATAAGACATCTTCATATCTTGATCATCATCTCCAATTAATAATCTTACATCACCGGTCTCAGCAACCTTTTGAGCAAATTTCCTAATTGTGACAATTGAATCACGATTAGAAATATTATATGCCTGCTGATCTCCACCATTAAGCAGTAGAAAAACTATCGCACTTGCACAATCAATTGCGTGCGTATAAGAACGTAACTGTTTCCCCGAACTATACATTTCTATGTCTTCATGACGATTAGCCTTTCCAATGAAATCGGAAGAAGCACGATTATCTCCTTTCAAAACATTGGAGCTATAAATGTGACCCGGCCTTACAATCACCGTATCCACCCCATATTCACTAGCATACCCCACACACAGATTCTCGGCTGCTCGCTTTCCTGCACTATATGAGTTACGAGGTTCTGGTCCTTCAACAAAACCATAATCATTTTCATCGATCAACTTAGTTCGATCTCCCTTATTCCCATAAACCTCACTAGATGATATATAAATAACTCGTTGCGATTTTACCTTTCTAGCGTAATCTAAAATTTCGTTTACCCCATTGACATTTGCCAGCAAAGTTTCAACGGGTTGAGTCTTATACAAGGTTGGACTAGCATTACTTGCCCCTTGGATCACATAATCAACTGAAAAATCAAAGTTTATTCCTTTTGTAGCATCATATTCTATAAAATGAAAATAATCATTATCGAAGGATTCACCAAAGCGTTTTTGAACTCGTTCTTTACTCCTACCAGCAACATACAGCTCAACTTTTTGTTTAAATCCCTCGTTCAAGTAAACAAAGATATCAACAATTGATGAGCCAATTAGTCCGGTAGCACCCGTTACTAGAACTCGTTTGTTGGTAAACATATTAAGATGATTAACTTCAATAGCCTTTATCAATAAATTTAGGTATTGGGATGATCGATTCATAATTCTTCCTCTTGTCTAATTTTTAAAATAGCTCTAAATATTAATAAATCATCACTTGTAGTGATCTTTAGATTCTGTTCTGATCCAGTTGAAAAATGGATCTCTTTCCCCAACAAGGCCATCAGTTCACACGTGGCGGCTGTTCGTTTTAATCCTAGCTCAGCAGCTTTTTTATGTGCTTTCCAAAGCGTAGACAGACTATACGTATGTGGCGTTTGTGTCCTCCACAATTTATCTCTATCTAAAATCGATTGACCTTCATTGTTTTCTACCACTACCTCAACTACTGGAATCGCAGTAACAGCATCTCCATATTCATAATAAGTCGCCAAATTATTAGAAATAATTTCTCCAGATACTAAACATCGATTACCATCATGGATCATCACAGCATCCTCGTCACTATAATGGTCTTTAATTACCTTTAATCCATTAAAGATCGATTCTTGCCCATCTTTGCCACCTGCTACAATATATTTTAATTTGGAAATATTATATTGTTTGGCATATGCTTTAACCACTTCAATCCAATCAGGCAAAGTTACTACAACAATTGTATCGATATTGGGATGATTTTCAAATGCTTCTAAAGTATATACTAAAAGTGGCTTGTTCTTTACATAAATAAACTGCTTCGGAGTTGATATTTTCATTCGAGAGCCAATTCCTGCTGCTGTAAGTAATGCAATATTCATACATCTCACCTATAATTTAAGTTCTAATAAATCGTGTCGAGTAATACGTTGATCCACAGGTGGTAAACTCATATAGTCACCATACATTGATGATAAGATTTGATCATAATATTTAGAAACATAAAATTTATGTCCTTCAAAGTTATGATCAACCACCTCATCATGATATTCGCGAGGAAATACTTCTTTTAATGGGTCGATTCCAGTCAGGCTACATACAAATTTTGTATCTGACTCGTTACATTCATTGGAGATTCGATTCAATTGATCATGAATTCGATCAAAACTATCCCAAAAAAAAACATACTTTTGTTAAATACGCTAAAATCCTTTTATTCCCAGATCGAGCAGCTGGATCTAGATACTTACCCATCATTATCCGTCGTTGATGTCGAAATCGATTGATCTGCTCTACTCTTTTATTCTCATCATCATAAACATTATCTATTGGAAAAACATCAATATAAACGCCATGGTTGATATTATATTTAGCTAAGAACGTTTCCTTAAAAATAGTATCTTTAATTCGAACCTTACTAAAAGGATACTGATACTGCGGATCAGTATCTTTCGATTGAAAAAATAATCTATCGTTTAACTCTTGATAATAGACTTGAGTAAATTTCTCATAATCTTTTCTTAACATCGTGACATCCACGTCATCATCCCAAGGTATAAAACCATCATGTCTAACTGCCCCTAATAAGGTTCCTCCTGCTAGAGTATATTTGAGATTATGGCGACGACATATTTTATCAAATTCAATCAATACTTCTAATTCTAATTGCTGTATCCTATTTTGTTGATCTTTTGTTAAAACTATTTTATTCATATCTATAGCCTCTTAATTTGTCAAAAAAACATTACATATATGGCCAAGAAAAAATTGTTAATTCCCGTGTTTTAATTCGATATATATGGCTATCTCAAACTTTTATATTGCTTTCCAATCAATTTAAACAATGGTCGGATATATTTGTAGGCAAAGATTTCTATCCTGGTTTTAATTCTATAATCAAAAGGACTACTTTGAGTAATAATGTTCCCCATTTGAACATAAAACTCATCTTTAATCATATGATGGTTATCAATATAGTGTACATACCAAATGGCCCGGTTTAGAATATCGTTATGAATACGGTCAACAAACATTGGATATTTTTTCTTTACCATCATCTCCATTTCAATAAGTGATAATACAATATCATGTAGACTTTTTTCATCTATGTTATGTACAATACTCTGTTCTCGAGTTCTATAGAAATAAAGAACATCTGATATCATTCCAATCTTATTAGCCTTATCATATATACGATATGTTGTTGCTAAATCCTCGTACAATCTCCCATTTGGATATTGAATATCAGTAAATAATTCTCTTTTATAGAGCTTATTCCATGCAAAACTCAAAAATTCTTCTTTGAACAAGGAACCAAAAGCCTGATTACGAGATATTTCTTTTATTTCATTCTCTTCATTATTTATTTCTGGAACTCTATTGATAAATGTTTGATAGCTAAATATGATGATATCTAAATACCCATATGAGTAAATTAGACCTAGTATTCTTTTAAGATAATTTGACGGAACAAGGTCATCACTATCGACTAAAACTATCCACTCACCCATTGATTTACTTATTCCATAATTCCTTGCGTTTGACAATCCACCATTTTTGATATGATATGTCCTTATGAATTTATATTTTTTACTGTACAAATCACAAATAGATGATGATCCATCAGTAGAACCATCATCTATCAGTAAAATTTCAATCTGATCTAATTGATTATTATTAGCCGAAGCCAAAATACTATCAATACACTGTGCTATATATCCAAATACATTATATACAGGTACGACAATACTTAATAGTTTATTATCCATTATTTGTTCCGAAATATCCTTTCATTAATATATGTTATTACTAGTTTATTTTTACAAATAATTAGAACACCAAAATAGGTAATGGAAGATAATATAACTGAAACAACTATTGACCAAAAAGGAATTAAAGATAGTAAATTAACTATATAACACGAGATGGCAACAAATATTGATGCAAAAATTACGGAATATAAATTCCTTTTAAAGCCATTTATCGTAACTATATTTCTCCCATACTTAATGGTGATAAACATATTCACCATCTCCGCAATTATAGTAGCAAATGCAGATGCATTCTCAGAAAAATAAGGGATTAATAGAAAATTCAAAACTAGATTAACAACCGCACTAATTATAGTTGATATTAATACAATATTCTCCATTTTAGCTGGAATTAGTATACAGTCACTATAAAACCATGCAAAAATAGAAAATATTGCTGCCATACTTAATAGTTGTAATGAACTGGTAGCTCTCACAAAATTTACTCCAGATATTAATAAAACTACATTTCTACTAATAAAAATTAATCCCACGACAGCTGGAAAAACAAGTAAGACTAAAAGATTAAACACACTAGATGCTGTTTCAGTAAATTCTTTAAATCTCTTTTGTCCATAGAATAGTGATAAACGTGGAACCGTAACGATTAATGCTGCCGACAAGATTGTTTTTAAAATGGTATATATTTTAGCTGACACACTATAGATTCCAACTACGTATGCATCCTTCATGATTCCAAGTATCGTAACATCAGAATTAACATAAATCATAATTGCAATACTTGAGGCAAATATAACAAAAATAGGTTTTATATGTTCCCTAATTTTCATTCTAAATGTGAAGACTATATGCGTGAAAGTTCGAGCATAGATAAAATTCCACACATTTGAACCCACACTGGCGAAAACCGTTATCCCAGCATATATAATATAGTCGCTCGATTTATGTACGAATAAAAACAGTAGGATTATAGATATAATTTTAAATAGAATACTTCTCCATGTTATATAAGCATAATTTTCATAGATTGAATATATCCACTCCGTACCAATTGTGGTAAAAATAATTTGAATACTAAATACTGCAATACATACGGAATAAGAATGTAACTCACCAAAAGTTATAACAGTAAGTAGTAATAACAAATAAGCAAGTATGGTAGAAACTACGTTAATAGAGAACACCTGACTAGCAAACTCATTCAACAGTCTCTTATTATCTCTATATTTTGCTCCCTCGCGAATTGCATAGGTATTAATACCCAAAGCAGCAATAAGTAAAAAATAACTAACAACTGAATAAGAAAAATTGTATTTGCCTAAATTGGTGACTCCTAAAACTCTAGAAACATAAGGAAACGTGATGATTGGGAACATCATATTTAGTACATTTCTTATTGTATTTAGAAATGCATTAATACGCAGTGATTTCAAAATTTGTATCCTTCTCCGCTGAAAAACCAGGCGAAATGATAGCTAAAGCCGCCAGAAGAAAAATGTTATATTCCGGCAAATAGAAAACTTGTCCTATCATTCCATCAATACAAGCAACCAACAAAAACAGTGGAATTAGAATTTCTTTGTTCTTTAATTCCTTCCTTACAAACCAATAATAACCAATTGCAACAATAATCATTAAAATAATTCCATACTCTAATAGGAAAATATAAAATGAAGAATCAACATAAAAGTAATTACTATTAACGGAAAAATAAGATGTATAGATATCATTTCCCAATATTGAATATCCATATAACTTAACGGCCATTACAGTTAATGTTAATCGATACGATGTCAAGCTATCTAAATTAATTAAAAAATTACTGCCAGGATTAGAAATATAACTTTGAATAATCCAAATAGAAATCAAGGAACAAATAGTGAACGAAAATTTAAAGATAAATTTAAATAACGAACTATTCAGCATAAATTTCTGTCCATATTTAATTAGAATGGACACTGGTACTAAAATTAAAATTGTTAGACTTCCTAACCGTGCATTACTCTCATACCAAAAGAAAACACTAAAGAATAAATATCCTAAAATCCGATACCAAATTGGACGATTCTTTTTACTTCCAAGATATAAATCAGCCATTAATATAAAAGAAACCATTGCCGCGAGATCCGTAGGTCCACGATATCCAAAAGTATGTCTAACATACCCATCGCGGATCTGAACTACACCATTCGCCAAACCTAATAAATAAAATAAAAAAGTTGAGATCATTACAGCAGTAGCAGTCACAACAAATGTTTTAACTATCTTATCAAAATTTACATCCTTAGCACCAATAATTAGCAAAGCGGTGGTTACAGGATATATAACGCGGGCATTTATAGCAGAAATTGCTGATATCACTATAAACAAACCGATTAGAATCAAACCTATGATTGAAGAAGTTCTAGCTCTAAATGTAGTTCCTAAAACAACTATTTTAAAAACTATCAGGAAAATAGCGGCACCTAAAAATGCATATCTAACTTGACTAGGTATCGGAGCATATGTATGACCGAAAATTGAAGCAACTAAAAAAACACTAGACCAGTTAAGTACACCCGGCTACCATTCGTATTAACTTTCAACATAGCCACACCTTTTTAATCTTTTTTTACAATATTCAATAAAACTATCATAATTATTAAATTTTCTAAACTCTAAACCATCTAGGCATTTAGCACTTTCATCATAATTTCTCATTAAGTGCATTTTGTTACTAAAATCAGAAATTAATCTACTTGAATCATTTTCAAACAAGAAGAAATATTCTTTAAAGACTTTCTTTGGTGGGGTGGTTTCATTTTTTTTATAGAACTGTCTAAAAATCTCAAATGCATCGTCAAGCTGATGCGTAACCCTCTTTTCAAAATAATCATCAATACTCATTAGCTTTCTAGCAGGATTGCCAGCATAAACTGAATCTTTTTCCAAAGTCCCGCTAACAACAGCACCAGCTCCGATAATAGTATTATTACCTATCACCGTACCACCTAGAATTGTTACTCCCCATCCAATAAAAACATTATCGCCAATAATTGTTGGACGCTGATTTCCTAAAATTGGTCCATATTTTTTCTTTAAAACACTCCAAGCATAGTCATGAGTTAATATGGTAACAGGACCAGTTATTTGAACATCATTTCCGATATATAATAATTCAGGATTCTGAACATCTATTGTTGTATTAAAGGGGCGAAATATAATAACATTTTCTCCCACTTCAACTCCAATTTTTTTTAAATATTTTACGTAATTATCACTACTGGACTTATATCCAAATAATATTTGCCTAACGACCGCTTTAATCATATTCATATTGGAAACCTACTTAACATTTCTTATGCATTAGATATATTTAATGATATTAGCTAATATTCTATATTTTTTAAATCTAATTAATTCAACAAAGATACGTTGTCTAAAACCCAATTCTTTTACTGGATATTGGTTTACAACGTTAATGACGGTCTGATCCCTTACCATATATTTAACGTCAGTTATAATCCTATCATATGGCAAATTCTTCTCTTGTGAAAAGCAAGTTCTTAAATTAATTAAAAATTGCTTTTGAATTCTTAGTTTAGCTTCATCAAAATTATCCAAGAATCTAACTTTCTCAATTAGAGTAGAATAGAAAATTTTGATTAGCTCAAACCGTTTTGGATTATAGTGGCGTGAAAGCGATAAATTATTTTGACGGTAAAAATAACCTCTCTCATTAATTAATTGAGCATTTGAAGTACTTTTAAGAAATTCAAAATTCCAAATAATATCTTCAGAAATATACTTTCTTTCAGATACAAACTCTAATTTATTCTTTCTAATTATATCCATTGAGTATATATTATTCCAAACCGATTGTTTCATAATGTCTGTTGTATTAGGTAAATTACCTAGCATTCTAATGAATAACGAATTTAAAATATCACCATTCTGATAAAGACGCTCACCATATATTTCTTCTGATTTATTGGTGCCAATGTTATCTACAAAAGTGACCCCACCAAGAAGTGAACCCCCTAAGTTGGACAGAT
>NZ_AZFN01000035.1 GCF_001434365.1 Limosilactobacillus gastricus DSM 16045
TACAACCTATTAAAACATTACACTACCATAATGATTATTTGATTCCCTACCTCGCTTAAATTATAATTAGTTTGTAGATTATTTCACAATTTAGGAGGATCACATTATGGTTATTGGATTTGCATCACCTTCCACTTATATTCAAGGCAAAAACGTAATTTTAGATAGCGACAAATACTTACAAACTTTTGGTAAACATCCACTATTACTTGCTGGATCTACCGCCTACCACATTATTGGTCATGACTTTGAAGAATATCTTCAAGCTCACGATTACACAGTAACTTACGCACCTTTCAATGGCGAATCATCCGACCAAGAAGTCGATCGCGTTGCCAAGATTGGTCAAGACCATCAGGTTAGTGTTGTTTATGGACTTGGTGGTGGTAAAACCGTTGATACTGCCAAGGCTGTCGCTGATAAATTAGATTTACCAGTAGTAATCATCCCAACTTTAGCTTCTAATGATGCTCCATGTTCGCGATTATCGGTTATCTATACCGAAGATGGAAACTTTGACCATTATCTCTTTTACAAGAAAAATCCTGACCTAGTTCTCGTTGATACTCAAGTAATTGCTAACGGACCCGTTCGAATGTTAATTTCAGGAATTGCGGACGCCTTAGCAACTAATGTTGAAGCTGAAGCCGTGGCTCAAGCAAATGCGGATACAATGTTAGATCAAAAGCAGTCTTTAATCGGTTCAGCAATTGGTCACCAATGTGAGGCTACTCTCTTTAATTACAGTCACGAAGCTATCGCCGCTGCTGAATCACATGCAGTGACTAAGGCTTTAGAAAATATCATCGAAGCGAACACCTTAATGAGCGGACTAGGCTTTGAAAGTGGTGGTTTATCTGGTGCCCACTCCATTCATGATGGATTGACTACTTTAAGTCAAACTCACGAACTTACCCATGGGGAAAAAGTTGCATATGGGACCTTAACCCAACTAATGCTAGAAGGTGCCGATCAAGTCCGCTATGAAAAATATTATCGTTTTATCAAATCTTTAGGATTACCAACCACTTTAGCTGATTTGAATTTATCCAATGTATCAGATGAAGAACTACTAGAAGCTGGTAAGGCCGCTTGTTCTGAAAACGACACCATGGATCGGTTACCATTTGAAGTCACTCCTTCTGATGTGGTCGATGCATTGAAGGCTGTGGATGCTTATAGCAAAGCAAATGCTTAATCTATTTCCCGACACCCAAAATGCCTAACTAATCGTTGTAAGTCTTTAGCATTAAGTTCCTCCCCATATAAGAATTGATGGGCATCTTGAACCATTAATTATAATTGGCGTTGATGCACCAATTGTGCTTGATATTGACTGACATGGAATTCTTGCGGCGTCATGTGATTGGGCACGTATTGTTGACTCACCTGATCATAGGTATTAACGGTCTGCATCAAATGTGCTACTTCATTGGCCCGCAAGCGGAGCCGTTTAGCCTTTTGATAGTTTGCATCAATTATGTACTGATGATCACCAAAGTCGAGTAAAGTTTGATCCTGATAGTTACTAAGACTTTTAATCAGATGCCCTGCATACAAGCAGAGCTGTGGTGATGATAAGCCACAAATAGGTACCAGCTGCTTAATCCCCAAATTTAAGCCAACTGTTAATGATTTTAAGTTACGTTGTTCTTTAATCACTGAACACGCTGCTCGCATCATCAGGTCAACGGTCCAAGATTGCCGTCGTAATTGCTCTAAAATTACTAAAACCGATGATTTTAACCGCCAAACTTCATGCTCGGTCGTGATTAAAAAACTTTCCTCCCCATTCCGTAACAGAATTAATATTTCATCGAACTGGACCGCCCGATTTAATGTTGGGTGGTCCTTTTGCATTAGGACCTTTATATTTTCCATGCTTTCTTCCTCCCTTGAGAATTAAAAATAATAGTTTTTGGCTAAAATTCGCTCCCAGATAGTTAAAAGTCCAGAAAACCGGGTTATTTAGGGCCGCGAACTATGATTTTATCAAAATTAATCGTTCTTTACGAGTGTTAATTCGTAATAATTACTATTATCTTTAATATGACTCTTGGCCAGGAGAATATTAAAATTTCGAGGAATATTATTATGATAAATCGAACGATGCGGGATGGCTTTCTGCATTTAACCCTACATCACAATAACCGTTTAATTAAAATCAGCTTACATAAGCTCCATATCTACCCTGATCATCGTCAATATGACGATCTCTATCAAGAAGGCTGCCTAGCCTATGCCAAAGCTTACGTTTCCTTTGACGGTGATCCGGAAACATATGCGGACTTGGATTGGTTTCAAGCCTATGCCTATCGGCGTATTTATTGGCGGCTGCTGGATTTGTTAAAGCATTCTTGGAACTATGTCCAAGCCCAGGAAACATCCGTGGATCAAAGCCAAGCGACCAATTTAGCCTTACAAGCTCAAGCTGATCCAGTCGCCAGCCAGGCGCTACAAAAAGCGGACCTAGAACATGCTCTGCGCTATATCCGTGCACACAGCACGCCCCTCCAGAATCAATACTTATCGTTAGTATTAGATGCTGATTTAACTAATGCGGAAATCGCACGAATCCTTGGAATTTCTCGGCAATCCGTCTATGAATTACGGCGACGAGTCCAAGAAGTTGTAAAGAGATATATGTAACAAAAGGATGTGGCCGGAACTATTCCGGTCACATCCTTTTAGTCGTCTAATGCAACTTGCCGTACTAAATCCAATTTTTTCCATTGCATTTCTTCAGAGATCAAATTACCCTCCGCCGTCGACGCAAAGCCACATTGGGTTGCCACGCATAGTTGGTCTTTAGAAACGAATTGGCGGGCTTGTTTTACCCGGTCCACCAAGGTCGTCAAGTCTTCTAATTCATTCGTCCGCGTATTGACCACGCCCAAAACGACCTTTTGTCCTTGCAGCTTCTTCAGTAATTCAAAGTTACAATATTTTTCATCATCAAATTCCATAAAGAAGCCGCTATAAGGCAATTGAAAGATCGTATCGACGAGGTCATCATAAGTCGTATCGTAAAACTTCTTCGACCGTAAATTACCTTGGCAGATGTGCAAAGTAATATCCATATCGGCCGGCTTGGCTGCCAGGATGGCTTGTGAAGTTTGATAAAAAGTCTCACGGACCTCATCCACATCAAAACCCGCCGCCACAATTTTAGCCTTAAAGTTATCATCACATAAAGAGACCCAGACCGGATCATCTAATTGCAGATATCGACAACCGGCATCATAAAAGGATTTGATAGCATCTTGATAAACCTGGACAAAGTCTTGGGCAAGCCGTTTAAAATCCTTACCATAGTAATTAGCTTGGTCAGTCGTAATGGTATCGATTAGCACCATATTGGGTCCCGGGATATCTAGTTTGGTCATTACACCGTACTGATCGGCTTCCGCCTTAGCGAATTTAAAATGATCAATAAATGGGTGATTGGGGTTCCAGCTGATCGGTCCTTCAATCGTCGTTGACCCCACTAAAGTATCTTCACCAAAGAGGTTCATGGTATAAATCGAAAGTTTCACCCCATTTAAAGCGCCTAAAAAGTCCGAGTGATACCAGCCACGCCGAAACTCTCCATCCGTCACCACGGGATAACCATGGTCGACGAGTTGTTTGATTAATTGCCGAATCGACTCATCTTCAATTACTTTTAGTTGGTCTGCACTTAGCTCTCCTGCCCGCACTTGTTCGCGAGCTTCCTTTAACTTAGTTGGTCGTAAAAAACTACCAATAATGTCATATTTAAACGGTGCTTGTCCCATCATATCCTCCTTACAAAAAGTCCCCGAGGAAGTACATTACTCCATCGGGGGCAAACAACAAATCTGACGATTAAAATCTTGTAATTATTTTCTAATCATAATATCAAGTAGTCGTTTGGATGTCAATTAGATCCGCAAATTATTTAACGTTAACTTTAGCAATAAGTTGCCTTTATCGGCAAAAAAGACCGCTCTTTCATAACTTTGGAGAGTTTTCTGAGCGGTCTTTCCGTTTAACATAACTAGCCACTGTTTTAAACGAGCTTGTTTATGTTTTTATTATACCGAATTAGATTCATCAATTGTAGTCATAAGCCATAATTATTCGCAAATATGCCTTTATCGAACAAATGTTCCTTGATATAATATTTTAGCAAGCCTGTTTTCTGAGCGTTGGCTGATTTTCTAATTAAGGTGGTGGTGCCTATGGTTCCTCCCAGAAAGGAGAATTAGCCATCGAGATCTACCAGATTCTCGATCTGCTAATTAAGCTTTTGACGCTAACCTTAGCGTTAATTAGCCTTTATCGGCAGAAATAAAAATCGCTCAGCGTAACTTTGGAGGTTACTGAGCGATTAATGCTTTGTCACCAAGCCAACGTTCTAAACGGGCTTGTTTATGCTTTTATTATACCGAATTAGATTTATCAATTGTAGTCCTAAGCCACAATTATTTACCAATATGCCTTCATCGAACAATTGTTCTTTAGTATAATATAAAAGCAAGCTCGTTTAGAGCGGTGGTTGTCCCCTGAAAGGAGTCCAACTATGGAACAAATTTTAGAAAGTCGACCATTTCATTATGAGCATTTTCGAAGCGCTCAACTTAATGTTGACCTTCGGATTGCTAATTGTTGCAATCTTGCACAAGAAGTAATGAACAAAACCACTGTTTTAAACGGGCTTGTTTATATTTTCATTATACTTAAAACTCCACTTAGTTACCAGACATATCAGACCAAAATCTTGACCCAATCACTGGTGTTGTCAGAGTATACCTGCATAATTTCTCCATCATCATTTAAAACTACCACATTCCCGTGATTATCCATCAAGGAACCATGGCATCCATTATCGGTAAAAATACGCGCCGGTTCGCCATGATAGCGAATTTCTAGGACCGGACACTCAGGATGCTGGAGAGCGCTCAAATGATACTCGCGCCCCTTCGAATCGACCATGACCCCATCTATCATACTGGTGGGCGTATGTCCCGTGATAATGGTTTTACCGGTTCGATTATGGGCGATGACATTGGTCCCCAAATCATACCAATAGGTTTCTCGCATCCATAAGCGATTCTGGTCACTGGTCGTTAAATAATTGGTGGTCGGCATCACCCCGGCATGGACAAAGATTATCTGATCCGTTTCTAGTAAAGTTGGCAGGCTCTGAATAAAGGCCAAGTAAGGAGAGGCTAGCAATTGGGCTTTAATTTGATCCAGACTACCAATGCGACTATATAGGGACTGTAAAGTCGTCTTAGCCCCATTAATAAACCAAAGCGAATCTCCATGCTCCACAAAGGCTTGCAACATTTGTTCATGATTTCCCTTTAAGGCCCAGGCCCCTGCATCTTTAACCTGATCCATGACGTATTGGAGGGTCATTTTAACGTCGCGTTTGCCATCAATATAGTCACCGCCAAAGACTACTTGGGCGTGAGGATAGTCCTGTTTCGCAGCTTTCACCAATTTAATCCAAGCTACCCCGGTTCCATGAGGATCACTAGCAAAAATATAAGTCATCGTCCCACCTCCTTTGATCGTCATTATATCATGCTGACTTACCATCTCTAGCGAAGTGATTATAATAGAAGAAAAAGGAAAGAAGATGTTACGATGTCCAACTCTAAAACCATGTTGGCTTGGCACCTAACCAAGCCCGGTCTCGTGGATCAATCCCCGGCGCCCATCAAGTTAATTGAATGCCCCATTCCAATCCCTGCTACTAACGAGGTCCTGGTGAAAGTCTTGACCTGTGGCGTTTGTCATACGGATCTGCATGTCACAGAAGGCGATCTGCCAATTCATCAGGAACACGTCACTCCTGGTCACGAAATTGTTGGTGAGGTGGTCGCTAACGGCTCATCCGCGCACCGCTTTCAAAGGGGCGACCGGATTGGGATTCCGTGGTTTCGGCAAGCCTGTGGGGTCTGCCGCTTTTGCCGCAGCGGTCAAGAAAACCTCTGCCCCCATTCGACTTATACGGGCTGGGATCATGATGGTGGCTACGCTCAATACGTAACCGTTCCCGAAGGCTTTGCTTATCGTCTTCCTAAGGAGCTTGATCCAGTGAGCGCGGCCCCACTCCTTTGTGCCGGCATCATCGGCTACCGAGCCTTTAAACGGGCTCGAGTCCCGGCTGGGGGAAGTTTGGGACTATATGGATTTGGCGGTTTAGCTTCCTTATGTGCCCAGTTAGCTCTCCATGAGGGCATTGAGGTCCATGTCTTTACGCGTGGCCTAGCTGCCCAAGCAGCCGCCCTTAAAATGGGTTGTGCCAGTGCCCAAGGGGCTTATGATCCGGCACCCGAATTACTCGATTCCGCCATTCTCTTCTCGCCAGCCGGCGAAATGGTTCCTAATGCGCTTGCTAACTTAGCTCCAGGTGGCACCCTCGCTATTGGGGGAATTCATTTGAGTGACATTCCCAGTCTTAATTATCAAGCGGCGATTTTTCACGAAAAGAATCTGACCAGTGTGGAGAGTAATACCCGCCAAGATGGGGAAGAATGGTTAGCGCTTGCTCATCGCCTCAAGATCATTCCGCATACGACCGAATATCCATTTGATCAAGCCTTAGCGGCCTTACAACGGGTCAAAAAAGGTAATCTGGATGGCGCACTAGTCTTAAAAATGCCTCAGTAACACTTTAAAAACTTAAAGCAAGTGAGAAAGATTCTTTACTTCCAGCTTCTCCTCGTCCGCTTTTACTTGACTTTCTTACAAATTAATAAGGACAACTTGTTATTTTATTAGTAAGTTCTAATATTGTAACTAACCCATTTGTGAGGAGGTTATCATAATGGCAGAACGAACCATTCGATTAAGTCCGGGTGAATATGTGAATGAACCTGGCATTTTAAAGCACTTACCTGATTATCTCAGTCAACATAAATTATCCCACCCGGTCATCATTACTGATGAAACCGTCAAAAAGGTGATTCCACCTTACCTACCGGATGGTTTTCTTGATCAGTACCCATTGATGCTCTTCCATGGTAATTGTACCTACGAAGAAGCCGATCGTTTAGCCGACCTTTGCCAACCATACGATGGCATTATTGCCTTTGGGGGTGGTCAGCTTTTGGATAATGTTAAACTGGTCGCCGACAAATTAAACATCAAGCTGTTTAACATTCCGACGGTACCTTCTAACTGTGCTGCCTTAACCACCAAGAGTATTGTCTACGCGGAAGGTGATCACGAAATGGTCGCTAATCACCGAACGGGGATCACGATAAGTGTCGTTTTAGTGGAACCAGAACTCTTACGGGTTGCCCCTCAACACTATATTTTATCAGGCATTGGTGACACCATTGCCAAGTACTATGAAATTCGGCGACGGCTTCCGAAAGATAATTTACCATTGGTCACTCAACAAGTGGCCCGGAATTTTATTGAGGTCTGTCACCGGGAAATGCTTCATGTAAAAAATGTCGCCACTTTATCTGAAATTGAATTAAAGAATCTTTGGGATACGATCTTTTTAATTGCCGCTTCGGTTGATAATTTCGCCGACGATGATGGGCGAAGTTTAGCAGCCCACACCTTTTATAAGGCCTACGTTAAGATTAAGGATCATCCTGATTGGACTCATGGTGAAATTGTCGCGCTCGGTAATCTGTTCCAAGTAACACTAGAAGGCAATGACAAGCTTGCCACGGAAATTCGCCAATTCTATCCCACGATTGGGCTTCCAGTTAAGTTAGCTGATCTCGATATAACCGAAGCTGAGATCCACCCCATAGCTGAATACATCTGTCTAAAAAAGAATACGCGAATGCAATCAGTCTTTCCTGATGTGCAGGTAACGGCTGTTGAAGCAGCTTTAAGAAAAATGATCTAAAAAAATGGATTTGCAAATATTGCAAATCCATTTTTTAGAATAAGCCAGCAATTGTATTGCAGGCCGCAAAGGCCATAAAGATGACGACAATCCAGCCTGTGATTGATAACCAAATTGGATGGCGATAACCATCTCCCATTACCTTCTGTTTCCGACTAGCCAATAAGAGAATCCCTAGGGCAATCGGCAGAATCGTCCCATTTAAAGCCCCAACAAAGACCAAAACCTTGGCTGGTTGTCCGATGAAGATATAGATTAAGGTCGAAATCGCAATGAAGCCAATTGTCAGCCAGCGTTGCGTATTCGTTTCTTTGGCTTCTTGGTCATGATTTGTGGCGTAGTTCAAAAAGGATGTTGAAGTAAAGGTCGACCCAATTACTGAGGACATCCCTGCCGCAAAGAGCAAGAGACCAAAGAACTTATAACCAATTTGACCCGCCGCCACCTGGAAAATGGTCGCCGCTGGATTATCGGCAGCCAATTGATGACCAGCTAAGACAACCCCGAGACCCACTAAGAATAAGAGAACCCGAATTAAGGATGCCAATCCAATTCCCGTTAACGCTCCGAGATTCACGTAATGGGTATCCTTTTGCCCTTTCGCACCCCCTTGCAGCAAGCGGTGCCCACCAGAAAAGGAAATGTAACCACCAACCGTTCCCCCAACAATCGTTAGGATCGAGTAAAAATTAATCTTGGTTGGGGCAAAGGTATGCGTTACCGCAGTAGTATAGGGAATCTTAAAGACACAAAGGACATATACCAAGACTAGGACGGCCGCAATCGCTAGAATCTGAACCGTGCGGTCGACGACGGGCATCGCATTTTTGATGATCAATATGATAATTCCCGCCAAACCACTAATAATGGCCCCGGTGGTCACCGGAATTCCAAACATAACGTTTAGTCCCAAACCAGCGCCGGCAACATTCCCAATATTAAAGAAAAGGCCCCCGATCGCCACCAGGAGTGATAAGAGATAGCCTAAACCGGGTAAGACTTGATTGGCTACCACCTGGGCTCGTTCTCCCGCCACGACAATAATCCGCCAAATATTTAACTGGACAATCACATCGACAATAATACAAATCAGAATGGCGAAACCAAAGTTAGCCCCTTCGGACTGCGTAAAAGTCGCGGTTTGGGTCAAAAAGCCTGGTCCGACGGCCGACATGGCCATTAAAAAGGCGCCACCAATTGCCGCATTCCGTAATTGACGGTGACGGTTACTTGTTGTTTCTTTCATTAGCATTCCCTCCTAGGCATGAATATTAATTCCAGCATCATCAAAGACGGCCCGCATCGTTGTTACTAATTGGCGAGCGGCTGCATTATCACCATGAACACAAATAGTATCAACCACAATCTTCACCGTTTCGCCAGTAATAGCAGTCACGGTCCCAGTCGTCACCATGGTTAAGGCTCGCTGGGCAACCTGCTGAGGATCCGTTAGGACGGCTCCCATCTGACTTCGAGGTACCAGCGAACCATCGGCTTGATAGGCACGGTCGGCAAAGACTTCCGACCGCACTGGTAAACCAGAACGTTGCCCGGCGCGAATGAGTTCACTATTGGCTAGTCCATACAAGGGCACTGAAGGATCCACCCGTTTAATACCTTCACAAATGGCAAGAGCGAGTTCAAAGTCTTTCGCTGCCGCATTATAAAGCGCTCCATGTGGTTTAACATGATGCAAATGATGATTCGGCAAGAAACCTTGGAGCGCTGCCACTTGGTAAGTCACCATGTCTGCGACTTCTTGATGACTCATGGCCATTTTGCGCCGTCCAAAACCTGCTAGATCAGGATAACCAGGATGAGCGCCAACCGCCACCTGATTCTGCTGAGCTAAGGTTACTGTTTTAGCCATGACATCCGGATCACCCGCATGGAAGCCACAAGCCACATTAGCTGAGGTAATCATCGGCAACACCATTGCGTCATCGCCAATCGTATAATTACCAAAACTTTCCCCAAGATCACTATTAAAATCAACCGTAATCATTGTTCTACCTCCTGACTTTGTAATTCATCTAACCAGTTCACTGTAGTCTTTAAACGCTGAAAATCTGGTTCTCGTAAAATTTGGGCCAGTTCACCTAAATTGGTTTGGACCCCTTCAATGACTGTTTCATCCACAATCGTTTGCATTTGTTTCAAGACCCGCTGTCGTCGATTACCATAAACAATTAATTTGGCAATCATCCCGTCATAATTGGTGGGAACTTGATAGCCTTGATAGATTGCCGTATCTACCCGCACTCCTTGGCCGCCTGGAAGATGTAAAGCTGTGATTTTGCCTGGGGTTAAAGCATTAATTCGACATTCTAGGGCAAAGCCTTGCGTAGATGGACGCTGACCGGACAAAAGACCACCCGCGGCCAGTCGTAACTGTAATTCGATTAGGTCCACCTGATTAACCTGCTCGCTAATGGCATGCTCGACTTGGATCCGGGTATTCATCTCCATGAAATAATAAGAGCCATCTTCGTTATATAAAAATTCAATCGTCCCGACTCCTTCGTAGTGCAGCTGGGCAACCGCCACCTCACACCGACTTAACATTTCGGAGCGGATGGCCTCAGGAATGACCACGGCCGGCGCTTCTTCAATGACTTTTTGATGCCGCGCTTGGATAGTACAGTCACGTTCACTCAAAGCGATCGCATGTCCATACCGATCAGCAATTATCTGTACTTCAATATGGCGTGGATGAGCTAAATACCTTTCCATGTACATCCGGCGATCATCAAACGATGCCCTGGCTTCATCTTGGGCGGTAGCGAATTGTTGGTTTAATTCTTCAGCAGAATGCAAGATCCGCATTCCCTTACCACCACCACCTGCTGCGGCCTTTAACATGATCGGATAGCCAATTTGCTCAGCTTGTTGCTGGGCCGTTGACAAATCGGTAATGATCGATTGACTACCTTCAACAATTGGCAATCCCGCCCGCTGCATGGTCTGTCGCGCCCGTTCTTTATCGCCGAGTAATTCCATTAATTCGGCGCTGGGACCAATTAATTTAATATGGTTTTCTTGACAGGCCCGGGCTAATTGGGGACTTTCCGATAAAAAACCGTAACCAGGATGCAGGGCATCCGCCCCCGTCAATTGAACTGCCGCCATCAAAGCCGCGATATTTAAATAACTTTGACTGGCATTAGCCGGTCCAATCTTGACCGCTTCATCGGCTAATTTCACATGGAGAGCTTGACTATCTGCGTCTGAATAGACAGCTACGGTTGCTAGTCCCAAAACGCGACAAGTCCGAATGATCCGAACGGCAATCTCTCCCCGATTGGCAACTAAGACTTTATGGAAAGGCCATTTACTGACGGAATCACTTAATTTGAATAAGTGGTTGTCCATATTCAACCCCCTCCTCATTATTAACTAATACCCGTTCGACGGTTCCCGCTTGATCAGCCATTACATTAGTAAACATCTTCATGGCTTCAATCACGCCCACAATTTGACCGGGTTCCACATGATCGCCAACCTGGACATAAGGCGGGTCTTGTGGTGATTTCGCCGTATAAAAGATCCCCACGGTGGGAGCGTTAATGGTTGTCCCATCGACATTGGCTGTCTGGGCCCGGACGGGTTGGGTTAGTTCTGGACCGTTTAGACTTCTGGAATCGGTCAATACATCATTCTTGGGCGTTTCCGACACTAATTTGATACGCTGATCACCATCTTGATATTCAATTTCTCCTAGCCCTTGGTCTTGCATGATTTGGGCTAAGGCTTCAATTGCTGCTTGATCAATTTTCATTTTGATTACTCCTCAAATAATTGCTGAATACGATAGGCGGCCACCCGACTAATCCCAAAAGGTGCTTGGTAATAGGCTTCATGAAATTTTTGGCGAAGCCGGATTTGCGATTGCGAGCGTTCCCGAATTAAGTCCTGTGCTTCTTCTAAGTCAATCAATTCGAACTGGATCGATTGACCAGGTCGGGATTGCGCTAAGAGGCGGATGTCTACCGTCGCGAGCACGGCAATTAAAGGATAGCCGCC
>NZ_AZFN01000036.1 GCF_001434365.1 Limosilactobacillus gastricus DSM 16045
TCATTAGCCTAAAATCATTATACCTAATCGTCATTGGTTCGCATATCGTCTTTTATTGAATAAGTGGAGCTGTTAGAAAAAGCATCCGCAACTTGGTTCAATTAACCGAGTTGCGGATGCTTTTGTTAAATTACTTATTATGAACAAAATCAACGACGTTACGACCAACGACTTTATTGTCTTTTAATTCCTGAATCATGTCATTGATTTCTTCGAGTTTCCGAGTTTTAACGATTGGTGTGACCTTTCCTTCAGCACCAAATTGGAAACATTCAGCAAGGTCTTGACGCGTGCCGACTAATGAACCAGCGACAATAATCCCATCAAGGACAGTCTTTGCGATGTTCAACTTCATGTCACCTTGTGGCAAGGCTACGGCAACTAAACGACCATCTGGACGAAGCGAATCAACGGCTTGGTCAAAGGCTTCAGCAGCTACCGCAGTAACCACAGCAGCATGAACTCCGCCAACTTTTGTTTGGATTTGTTCGGCAACATTGTCATCATGACGATTAATTAAAACTTCAGCACCGTTTTCTTTAGCAGCTTGCAGTTTATCTTCATTCCCGTCAACAACGACAACATGGCAACCAAAGACATTGTGGGCAAATTGAACAGCCAAGTTACCAAGACCACCAGCACCAACGATAGATACCCATTGTCCAGGCTTAACATCGGCAACTTTTAAGGCCTTGTAAACAGTTACGCCGGCACAAGTTAAAGAAGTTGCTTGAACTGGATCAAGGCCTTCTGGAACTTTAACCGCATAGTCGGCTGGTACAATACATTGTTCTGCCATCGCACCATCAGCGGTGTAACCAGAGTTAACAACTTCCCGACAGAAGGTTTCCCGACCAGTTAAACAGTATTCACAGTGTCCACATCCCTTGTAGAACCAAGCGATTGAAACGCGGTCGCCAACCTTTAAGCTGGTAACCCCAGGAGCAACTTTTGAAACCCGACCGACCCCTTCGTGTCCGATAATTCGACCTGGTTTTTCACCGAAGTCACCGGCAGCGACGTGTAAGTCGGTGTGGCAAAGGCCACTATATTCCATGTCAACAAGGGCTTCGCCTGGTTCTAAATCCCGTAATTGAACATCCTTAACGGTAACATAACCATCAACTGGATCGTTAATAACTGCAGCTTTCATAGTATAAAGACTCCTTTGTTTCTAGGTTTTTCATTTACATTGTTAATTCTAGTGTAAAGGAAAAGCGATTTCAAGGAATTTGTGACAAAAATCACATTAAAGTTGACTAAAATAAAAGCATTGCTGCCAAAACAATGCTAAATTTACATTTTTTATCACAAATTATTTACGAGCATGCAGACTAACTGTTAAAAGATGTAGTGAGATGGATAACATCGCAAAGAAAATGCAGACAAAGGCAATATAATTACCCCAAAATCCCGCTTGCCAATGAAAAACCCAGCTAATCAGGGCTTGGATACCCATGGTGATCAAGGTCATTATAGCAACCACCGCAAATAGAAGAAGATAACGTTTCATGGTCTCATCATCCTTTCGTTGAAGTTGACTTAGTTTTTGGCCTAAGTTTTTTAACTGAGTGGCCTTTTTATCAGGAAGTTTAGTTAATTCCCAAGTGTCAGTTAAAACAACTTCACCAGATTTATGTAGGCCGGCAGTTGTCATTACTTTATCAACTTGGTTAAAGGTCGCATTAGTGATGCCATCAGTTAGATTGGTCCATTTAGAAGCGTAACAGTTAGTTAAAGTGACGTAATGTTTATCGCGATATTGGCCTGGGTGCATGCCACCACGATGATCGAATCGGACGATCCGTGGTCGAATGCAATCAAAAAAGTGTTTCATTTCACCGGACAGACCACCCCAATAGGTAGGAGCAGCAATGACCCAAATATCGCTTTCTTTTAGGGTCCGCTCGATTTCATCTAAAACGGGGTTGGCTTGCCCTGGAATATCAGGCTGGATAACTAATTGATTGAGGTCAATCGTCGTTGTTTCGATGTCATGGGGGATTCCCGACCACAAGGCATTGAGCATTTGTTTGGTTAACCCACTAGCCTGATGAGCCCCGAAGATACCAACAATTTTCATCCTGCTTCCTCCGTTAATTACAAGTTGAGATGAGCGCATTGATATTTAGCTTGAGGATTAACCCATCGATTTACCCCCGCTAATAGTTCTAATTGATCACCAGTGCTATAAAAAGTTGACTGGGGATCACTCTGGTCTGCTAATTGGTCAGTTTGTGCTAATCGGGAATGGACCGTTTTGACAGTTTCTTCGGCTGGATCAATTAAGACCACTTCTTTTCCTAAACAATGGTGAATTTCATATTCTAAGAATGGGAAATGGGTGCAACCTAAAATTAAGGCCGACACCGGTTGCTCCTTAAAAATAGCGAGCGCATTATTAACCATTTGTTGAGCTTGAAAAGTCCCCGTAAGGCCGTGTTCAACCACTGAAACAAGGGGTTGGGTGGCCTGACTAACTACGTTGGTTTCTGGTACCAAGCGATGGAGTGCTTGCGCATACGCTTGGGAGCGAATAGTTGAATCAGTAGCAATGACTCCAATACGTGACGTTTGGGCAACCTCAATGGCAGCACGGGCCCCTGGTTCAATGACCCCAATTACTGGGATGGGAAGCTGAGCTTGTAAGATTGGTAAAGCGGCAGCCGTCGCAGTATTACAAGCAATCACTAATAATTTAACGTTTTGAGCTACTAAATATTGACTAATTTTGAGAGCTAACTCCCGAATGTTTTCAGTCGTTCTAGTTCCGTAAGGGAAATGTTGTTGATCGCCAACAAATATGATCGATTCATGCGGTAATTCTTGCATCAAAACTCGGACAATGGAGAGTCCGCCAATTCCCGAGTCCATGACACCAATAGGTCGATTATCCATACTAAAAAGCTCCTCTCGAACCATCATCATAACATATTTAGAAGAGATCAGTTTAATAAGTGAACGATTTAATTTAAAGATTATGGATAAAAATTATTAATGTATTTTTGTTTTATGATTTTTATGTATATATTTTAATAATCATCTAATTGAATGCTTGTGTTATAATTAAAAAAATACTAATTTTTTTATTATCTATAAGGAGGAAATCGTCATGAAGTTTTGTCCGAATTGTGGTGTCGCAGTGGAGGAAGGTGCCAAGTTTTGTTTAAACTGCGGAACTTCATTAACTAAAGAAACAACTTCTGTAGATGAAGGAACTAGTCAACCTGCTGAAGTGACCGTTGAAAAGGCCTCGAATTTAAATGATTCCGGAACAATATGGTGGGGTGTTTTAGGGTTTTGTGTTCCCTTAGTAGGCTTAATACTATGCTTAGTATGGAAAAAAACAACGCCCAACAATGCTAAATCGGCTGGCTATGGTGCTGGAATTGGTTTGGCATGGTCAGTCATTTTCTGGATTTCAACCGCAATTGCTACTGCCTTAGGGGCTGCTTAAACGAAACAATGGAGGGAAATCATGAAAAAATTATGGTTCCAGAATAAAAAGGTCTGGGGATGGATCATCGGAGTTCTAGTAGTAATCACCTTGATTTTTGATGTGGTAGTTTTTGTGAGCGCGCGGGAAACCAAGAATGCGACTCAGAGTTTAAGAAATACGACTTCAACGACAATGTCGACCACTCAGAGTGGGGAGACAACGGATTCCAAGAATTCAATCACTTTGAGTGGTGAATCATATAAGTATACCCAAAAGAAAACTTATACTGTAAATCAGACAGATTCGTCCTGGACCGACTATGCAGATCTTACCATCAAAAAAGTCACTTTGTATCGTTTATCGGCGAGCCAAAAAATTGGTTACTCAGGTAAGTCAGGGAATACGATCGTAGTCATGGATCTATCAGTGGCAGCGAAAAAGGATGTCGATCCCCTTTTAAATATTTCTAGTTTATCTGTTGATGGTCAACAAGCGGATGCTGCTATTGTCGGCGGAAGTGATTTTAGCGGTGATATTAATGCTGGGGTAACAAAGGACGGGTCCTTATACTACATTTTTGATAGTAATGATGACTTAAGTAATTTCACGAAAGGCTTACGGTGGAAGGGCGAAATCTTCCCCGCTGATAGTAATGACACCAATACTAAAGAATATGATTTAAGCCTTGATTTGTCATAATTGGGTAAGAAACACTAAATTCAGATTTTAAATGTCTGATGAGATTAAAGTAATTGATATTTACTTAATAATTGTTATAAAAGTTAGCACCTAGTAGATAACTTTCTACTAGGTGCTTTTCTTTTGTAAATATTCGTGAGGAACGTCCAATCCGTTACTTTAGGAATATACAAATTACTCACTTATGATGTAAATGTGAAATTATATTGATCCTTATATGCAAAAAAGAACTTAATTTTATTTTATTTATCAAACGATAATTTGGTATATACCTTTTCATCTAGGAAAATGATAAATATTACTATTTCTAGATAAGTACACATTTTTAAATATGTGTATATATCCCTCTTAACCTAGTAGTTTAAAATATATTCGTAAATAACAGATGATTAATTGGGAATACATCATCAAGTACAAAATGAAGAAAGATGTTGGGAGGAGCTTATGAAGAAGAAAAATCAAAAATATTTTGGGATATATAAAGAGGCTGATCGGGATACTCGGGTAAAAATGTACAAATCAGGGAAACAATGGGTTTGTTCATTACTCTCTCAAATCTCATTGTTCCACTTTTTGAAAATTAAAGGTAATGAAGGAAACCAGCGAGTTGTAGAAACGGATTACCGTAAATCTTCGGCCAAAACTAAAGAGCTGTTAAAAGGCTTAACAGCCATGGGTGCACTGACTGGCGGGGCATATGCCATGCAACAAACAACTTTTGCGGATACCAATCCTGGATCAGTAATGATATCGAACGCGACGACCTCTACGTTAGCGACCACGGATAAAGTAAATCTAACTTCAGGAGTGGCAGATTCATCAAGTTTGGTTGGTCAGGAATCTAATTCGCAGTCCAAGGACCAGGGTAGACTTTCTGAATCTTTGAGTGAAAGCTCGTCTACTAGCACTAGTATTAGTAAAAGCGAAAGTTTATCAACTAGCGTTAGCCAAAGTGAGCGTCTTTCTGAATCAGTATCAACTTCTAAAAGTCAGCTATCGACGGATTCTGTAGTTGAATCGAGAACTTCCACGTCCTCAACTAGTGAAGGTTCTTTATTGGAAGGATCAAATTCGGAGATTTCAGTTAATAGTGAAGTAGCAACCGGGACGGACACAGTCAAGCTAGGCGAATATGAAACGGTTGGATTAACGCCTAATTTATTAGCGACTTTAAATGAGTCAAAGATCACTACTACTAACGCAACTAATGCAAGTTTATTCCGACGTAATCTGATGTTGTTGGCAATGAATGATACAACGACGAATGATCAATTGGTTAGTGATGTTAATTTAAAAATCTATGTTGATAGTACCATTTATCCACAAAAACAAGGGACTTTGGCTATTGGTGGAAGCATGCATATTAACGATGGTGCTCAAACTGGTGATACGATAACGGTTCAATTATCAAATAATCTGAACCTAAATGGGATCAGTGCTGATGGGACCAAACAGCCAATGAATTTAGTGGCACCGGATGGTTCGATTGTGGCGACCTCATCATATGATGCCACAACAAACCAATTAACCTTCACGCTAACCGATTATGTACAGACCCATACGAATATTAATGCGAGTTTCGTTTCGCCAGCCTGGATTGACATGATCAATGTTCCTTTTAGTGGATCGCAGACATTAACAATCTCAATGGGTGGCAGTACAAATTCAGCGACTACTTATGTCAGTTATGTTAAACCTAGCGAGACGATATTAAATACGACTGGAATCTCGACAGAATCATGGTTGTACAATGTGGGAAATGGGCGCTATACGCAGACGGTTTACGTTAACCAAAATGGTCAGTATTTATATGGTAATAATGGGGTTGGCACTGCATACACATTGATTGGTGGAGCTAACCTTACTGAGACTAGTCCTAATGCAATCGAAGTGAATACCAATGATACTTCAATTAAAGTCTATCGGTTATATGATAATGTTACACCGCCAGCAAGTATGGAGACTACGGACTGGAGCCAATACGGGGTTGATGTTACCTCAACTTTTAATGGCTATATATCATATGCTAATAATCAGTACACATTGCAATTCGCCCCGGGATCGAATCGATATGTGGTAGTGGTTGAGGGGTCATATGCTTCTACGGCTAATGAAAGTGGATCCGGAATTTACACCCGAAATCAACTTTTTGCGAATAACTCAAATTTCTATTGGGATAACTTTAACGTCTTGTTTACTGGTACCGGACAAGCCTCTGGCGAAGATACATACAATTCTGTGAGTGTTAGTCTGTCGGAATCAACGAGCGCCTCCACAAGTCACAGTATCTCTCAAAGTACCAGTACTTCTGAAAGTGCCTCAACTAGCACATCTTTAAGTGCTTCTACCAGTAAATCGCTCAGCACTTCCACGAGTGAATCGTTAAGTGCCTCGACGAGCGAATCCTTGAGCGCATCGACAAGTGAATCGTTGAGTGCCTCGACAAGTGAATCACTAAGTGCCTCCACCAGTGAATCACTTAGCGCATCGACAAGTGAATCGCTCAGTGCCTCGAC
>NZ_AZFN01000037.1 GCF_001434365.1 Limosilactobacillus gastricus DSM 16045
TCTGTCCAACTTAGGGGGTTCACTTCTTTTTATTATTTTAGCTGATGATGAAGGACGGGAAAATGAAGGTGACTTGGTGGCCTTAACCCAAGACATCCAACCAGCTGTTGTTTATCAAATGTTGCATGAAGCAAATGGCTTAATGTGTGCACCAATGCCAAAGGCGTTAACCGAAAAGCTCGGCTTTACTCCAATGGTTAAGCACAGTACCGATCCTCATGGGACTCCCTTTACAATCACCGCCGATGGAACATTAGCAGCTACTGGCGTGACGACCGGGGTGTCTGCATTTGATCGGGCGGCAACGATTCAACAAATGGCCAAGCCGGGTGCGAAGGCAACCGATTTTAATCATCCAGGCCATATTCAACCCTTATATGCTCAACCAAATGGGTTGCGGGACCGGGTAGGGCATACCGAAGCGGCGGTTGATTTAGCCTATCTAGCTCATCGCCAACCGGTGGCGGTGATTATTGAAGTCTTAAAAGACGATGGGACAATGGCCCGCCGGGATGCTTTAGCAGGAATGGCTGATCGATTAGAGGTGCCTTTCTTGACGATTGACGCAATTGTTAAGTACATGGATGATCATGGAATTGTAAAGGCTGCTGATGAAGTAGCTGAATTGGTTAAATAGTAAAATTAGCTGCCAAATATAATGATTTCATAATCAGACGAAATAAAAAATCGAGAATGGGAAAAGTTCACCATTCTCGATTTTTAATTATCAGGGCAGTGCTTTGCCATCCCGGAAGAAGCCACCTGTGGGACCTTTATCCGGTAGTTCGGCAGCCCAGGTAACACTCTTTGCACTATCTGTGACCTTTCGACCGAATCCACTACCATAAGTGTCAGTTACGTCTGGACAGACGGAATTGACAAGGATGCCATATGGTGCGAGATCCCTGGCCATTTTCACGGTGAGTCCGTTGAGGGCCAGTTTACTGATACCATAGCCCATTGCGCCATACTTACCATAACGAAGGCCGTAATCTGGATCATCATAAGAGCCAGCGCCACTAGATACGTTTACAATCCGGGGGTGGTCCGACTTCTTTAAAAGCGGTAAAAACTTTTGGGTAACGTTCCAGGCACCAACGACATTAGTATCAAGAGTTTCCTTCATCAATTCAATGCTTTCTTCTTCAATGGAAGCACCAGCTTTCATTAAGGCCGCGTTATTTACGAGTATATCAATTCTGCCGTATTTGGCTGCAACGACCAAGGCAGCTTGTTGGGCACTTTCTTCGTCATTAACATTAAGTACAACATAAGAAGCATTAATATCGCTATCTTTTAGCTCTGCAACCAGAGTTTCTAATTCTGCTGCTCTTCTGGCGGCTAGAATGACAGTATACCATTTTTCGCCCAATTGCTTCGCTGTTTCGAATCCTAAGTTTCCTTGGCGTCCTGCGCCGGTGATAAGTGCGATTTGCATAGTGAATACCTCTTTTCCTGCACCAAAATATGATGGGGTGATTTTTGGTGCTCAAAATTGTATCACATGGGAGACGGAAGATGAATTTTCATGCATTTCGAACTCATTGATACAAAAGAACCATCAATCCTTGATATTTCAAGAATTGGTGGTTCTACATCGTTTTGGTTAATGTAATGTTGATTTAAAGTCAAGATGATGATGCAGTTGCGGGAAAATATGTTGGTCAGCCCAACCAATAATGTATCCTTGCATCACAAAGTTAAGAATAGTCCCAATATTAACAGCAAAGAGTTGATGCGTAAGGATGGCAGTAACAACGATGATGGCAATGGGTGGAATATTACTGTCCCATTGTGACCAGCATGGTGATCCATGTAGAAAACGGAATCTTAAAATGAAAGGTAGATCATCATTCGGGTGTAAGACAACGTTGGCCCGTTGATAAAGGGACACGGCCACGGCCACGCCAGTTAGGCCAACTAGGTCGAGGACAAAGCGCCAGCCAATTGGCAAGAAGGGAATCCCCATAGCGAAGAAAAGTTGCTTAAACCAGGCTAACAGATAACTATATGGCACAATAAAGATTAAATTACGGAATAAGCGGAAGTAATCAAACTGCCCAAGTAAAATCAAATTAACGATAGCAACAATAACACCCTCTAAAAAGAGGGTGTTACCTAGTGAAAGATTAAACAAGTGTGCCAAGTTAACGGCTGAAGCAGTCCAGACGGCACTTCCCATATTGGTAGAAACCGTTAAAGCGTTAAAAAAGACGTTCAGCAAAATTGATAGCATCAAAAAAATCAGACGACCATCAAAGGTATTGGCAACTTTTTCTGACAAGATAAGATCCTCCCGTAAATCCTACTTTATAACGGTACCCATCTTAACACCTTTTTCAAAGGATGAACGATTAATTTTTTAGATTTATCAAGATTCTGCTAAAATCATTAAATAATAAAGAACGATGAGGAGATTTAGTCCAAATGCCAAGTACACACTTACCTTTACGAAAAGATGTCCCGAATGAATTAAAGTGGGATTTAAGTTTACTTTATTCCGATGATCAAGCCATGCAGGCGGACTTAGCCGAGATTACTAAACTGACGGCACAATTAGGTGATTTGAAGGGTCATTTAGGTGATAGTGCCCAAACTTTAACTCAGGTTTTACAAGCTTCCCGCGACCTTGACGTGAAGTTAGAAAAAGCCTATGTCTATGCTTTCTTGCGTCGGGATAGTGATACTACTGATGCGAGGGCGAATAATTTATTTGGTCAAGCTGCGCAAACCTTAGTTCAGGTACAAACGCAAACGGCCTTCATTGATCCAGAATTATTGGCACTTCCCGAAGGCACGTTAGCGAACTGGTTAACAACAAGTCCGGCCTTGCAAGAATTTGCAGTGGAGATTAAGCGGATGCGTCTACAACGGGACCACGTTCTCAAAACGAGTGAAGAAGCTCTCTTAAATCGACTAAATCGTACCTTAGACAGTGCTGAAGAGATCTATAATACCTTAAATGATGCCGATCTAAAATTTGGACAAATTAAAGATGAGCACGGCCAATGGGTCGAGTTAACCCATGGGAACCGTAGTCAATATACCGAATCAATGGATCGCTCGGTACGCCAAGCAGCGGTAAAAGCTTACGCTAAGCCATACCATGATTTAAGAAATACCTTTGCCCAGACTTTTAATAGTTTTGTCAGCAGTCAAAATGCCCAAGCAGAAATTCGTCATTATCAATCGGCTCGGCAGGCCTCCCTATCTCCCCATCAAATTGACGAACAAGTTTATGACACCTTAGTGACCACGGTAAATGATCATCTAGACCTAGCCCATCGCTGGTATGCAATCAAGCAACGGGCGTTGGGGATTAGTGACTTTTCACAAGCTGATCTCAACGTTCCTTTAGCTGGCAATGATGTTATGAAAACAACCTTTAGTCAGGGAAAGGAACTAACACTGGCAGCCTTAGCGGTGCTGGGTGATGATTATGTGAAAGGTCTCCAAACAGAATTTAACCAACGGTGGATCGATGTGGCCGAAAACAAAGGGAAACGCTCGGGTGGTTATCAAGTTAGTGTCTACGATGGTAATCCCTTCATTCTCTTAAATTGGACTGATAAGCTATACAGTACTTTTGTCCTAGCGAACGAATCCGGTCATGCGATGCATAGTTGGTTTAGCCAACACCATCAACCAGCCCAATATGCGGATGCGCCGATTTTTCTTGCTGAAGTAGCCTCGACCTTTAATGAAAATATTTTGACCGAATATTTACTGGCCAAGTATCAAGACGATCCGCAAATTCAACTTTACGTTTTAGAAGAATCAATTAATGGCTACATTGGGTCCATTTTCCGCCAGACTCAATTTGCGGAATTTGAGCATCAAGCTTATCAAGCAGAACAAGCCGGTCAAACCTTAACGGCCGATTATTTAGATCAGCTTAGTACAGAGCTTTTGCATCGATACTACGGGCCCCAAGTAAGCTTGTTAGCAGGAGGTGCTAGTCAGAGCTGGGCCTATGTACCGCATTTTTATATGAATTATTATGTGTACCAATACGCTACTTCTTGGGCTGCTTCATCCAGTCTTGCCCAACAAGTTTGGACGGGACAAACGGGAGCTCTAGATCGGTACCTAGGCTTTTTGAAATCAGGCAGCTCTAAAGATCCGATTGAAACCATGCAGGCAGCGGGCATTGATATGACCGGCCGTGCTTATCTGGATCAAGCATTAAAGATGTTTGCAGAACGATTAGATCAAATCGAGGACTTGTTAAAACATCAAAAATAAGGTTCCGCTCGTGAGCGGAACCTTATTTACTTTCTTCTTCTTCGGCGTCACTAAACATGATGCCCCGGTTTTCAACACTGGTAGAAAAGACAATTTGGGTGCTGGTTTTACCAAACCGTCGTTGGATTTCATTAATGAAGGAATCGAGTTCCGCAGTGGTGGGGAAAGCGACCTCCATGACTTCCGAAAAGTCACCTGTGACACAGTTACATTCGATGACATTCGGGACTGATTGAACATAGGGATAAAATTCGTCCTTTTGCCGTGGTTCGAGTTGAACCATGATGAAGGCTTTAACATGGTAGTCAATCGCATCGAGGTTGATGCTCATGTGGTAGCCGTTAATGATCCCGGATTTTTCGAGCTTGTTAATCCGCGCCGCAATAGCGGGTGAAGAGATAAAACATGCATTGGAGAGCTCTTTAAGTGAGATTCGAGCATTCTCCTGTAGCATGTTAAGAATTTTCTTATCAATTGCGTCCATGATACAACTCCCTTAGGCTAGTAATATTAATTACTAAAATATTATTAGATTTTGATTAAAATGTCAATTGGATTATGGAAAAGCGCGGCAATCGTGAACCAGTGAATATGGTATAATAAATATAAAGATAGGTTGCACATGGAGGTTGAGATCATGCAAGAATACAACAACATTTTAGTTCCGGTGGACGGTTCAAAAGAAGCGGAGATTGCTTTTGAAAAGGCGGTTAACAATGCCAAGCGGAACCATGCACACTTAGATGTTTTAAATGTTATTGATACCCGGGCAATGTCATACAACTTTGCGGGGATGTCAGATAGTAGTATTGCTTACCAGTTGGTAGATAAGTCTCAAGAATACTTAAATGAATTGGTTCAACGGGCCAAGGATGAATTTGACTTTACGGATGTTGATGTGCATATCCGGCTAGGTAATCCAAAGACTGTAATTGCATACGATTTCCCAAAGGATCACCACAATGACTTAATTATGATTGGGGCAAGTGGCTTAACGCGGATTCAACGGGCAATGATTGGTTCGGTGACCTCGTATGTTAAGCGGTGTGCTCCCATTGATGTTTTAGTGGTGCGAACGGAATTAGATAAATAAAATCGGTTTAAAGAGAGCGACTGACGGTTAATCTACGAGATTAATGGTTGGTCGCTTTTAGTATGCATTAGGAGAATGGTACCATGTGAAATAAGTTTTGTTAGGACTAGCAAATTTTACCTAAACTAATCATACCAACTTAGAATTTATTAGGAGGATTTGATAATGACTGCAATCCGAGTTCGAAATCGATTGATAATTACTATCATGACCATGATATCGGCGTTGGCAGCTTTTTGGAGCAATTTTAGTCAAGCAGACCTGGTTGAAGCTAGTCCGACGGCTGCCACGAAAAAGACCTTAATTATTTACTTTTCCTTACAGGGCTCGACAAAAGAAGCAGCCCAATATCTTCAAAAGCAAACTGGTGCGGACATGGTCCGGATTTATCCCCAAGATCGGTATGATGGCTATAGTGATGCGGCAAAGCGTGGGGAACGAGAGTTGAAGAATAATATTCACCCGGCCTTAGCAACGCAATTACCGGATCTGGATCAATACGATACCATTTTGTTAGGTTATCCGACCTGGTGGTCACGCCCGCCAATGTTATTTTGGACTTTATTTGAGGAATATAATTTTAAGGGTAAGACCATTGTCCCCTTCACCACGAGTATGAGTACGCCCATTAAGGATTCTCAAAAATATGTTCGTCAATTGGCTGAAGCCGATGGAGCGAATTTCAAAAATGGGATCCGTTATGATGATAACCAAGCCCAAGTTCGTCAATGGCTAACCAAGCTTGGTTTGATCAAGTAAGCACAGGAACTTGAGAACCGTTCTTAATTTATCGAGTGCTATCCGAATGATTGACATTATATATATTAATTTGGTATTATAGAAAAGTTGGATAAAATCAAATTAATAGGAGGGAATCATGAAGATTCAAAACTATGTCGCCGAATTCTTCGGTACATTCATGCTGGTCTTTTTAGGGACCGCAACGGTAGTCATTGCTAAGGGCAATGTCTTAGCAATTGGGTTAGCCTTTGGGTTAGCTATTACGATCTCCGCATACTCATTTGGAGCCGTATCTGGCGGCCACTTTAACCCAGCCGTAACGACAGCTATGTGGTTAAACAAAAAGATCGAAGTGAAGTGAACCCTTAAAGTTGGACACTT
>NZ_AZFN01000038.1 GCF_001434365.1 Limosilactobacillus gastricus DSM 16045
AAGTGTCCAACTTTAAGGGTTCACTTCAGTCAATTGACTGGGCTTTTTAGTTAGGATAGACTTACTTGCCATAGATTTGTTGACGCAAAGCGGAGTAAATTGGACGACCGCCAAGCCAATCGTTGACAACGTAGGCGATAAAGGTAACTAGTAACATGGGGAAAATTTGCTCCACCGAACCAACCATTTCAGTTAATAAAGTTACTGCGGTGAAGGGAGCTTTTTCGATGGCCCCAAAGTAAGCAGTCATACAAATAATCACTACATTAATATAGTTGGCTGCAGGTAAGAGGTGCCATTGAATTAACAAAATAGCAAAGATGACGCCAAATAAAGCACCTAAAACCAAGATGGGCATAAAGATTCCACCGGGAACTGAGCTACCATAAGAAACCATTGAAAAGATGAACCGGATAATTAACATTACCATTGCTAGGCTTAACAAAGACATTGATCCAGCGGTTGCTAGTTGGGCAAAGTCACCTTTGACGAGGTGGTTTATGAGATCGTGGCTACCACCTAAGATAATTGGTTGCCATAGACCGATTGGGATGACCAGCAATAAGGGGACAATACTGTGATAGTGTCGAGGGATGAATTTTAGGTGACCATATAGACTTGGTAGGGTTAAAATGACATATTGATACAAATAAGCAAAGAGGCCTAAGATGATGCCAACACCAATCAAGGGGAAATATGCTGAAGTAGGCAAAAGGTCCTTCATCGGTAAGTATAGACACGGCTTAGTCCCAAAAAAGATAATCGTGACGAGGTCGGCAACAATTGCAGAAGCTAAGGCTGTGACGGCGGTTTTGGCCTTAAATTGAAAAGTAATTTCTTCTAGGAGAAAAAGGGTTCCGGCTATGGGGGCGCTAAAGGCAGCGGATAATCCAGCCGCCACGCCACAACTTAATAGTAAGCGTTGATCTTCCTTGTTAAGGTGAAAAACCTTAGTGGACAATCCTTGACCAACCATTGCCCCCATTTCAATACATGGTCCTTCTCGACCAAGGAAAAGTCCGGGACAGATGGCTAAAAGTCCCCCGATAAACTTACGCCAAAGAATTGACCACCAAGGTAGCTGATTAATATCAAGCATTACGGCTTCGATTTGGGGAACTCCAGAGCCAACTAAATTTTGTAATTCGGGTTGAATTACTTTGCCTAAGATCCAACAAATGATGAAGGTCACAATTATATACGGAATTAAATAGATAGGATGATGGTTCAGATAAGGATAAATGATGGCCAGGCCTCGTAAGGTCTGATCAATGATCCAGCGAAAGCATCCCACGATGAGGCCGGTAATAAGTCCAACGCAAATAGCAGCAAGTAAATTGCGGACTAGTCTAGATTGGCCGGGTCGGCGTAATATTAGGTAGATTTCATGATTCATGGGTAAAACTTCTAACCCCCATTAAGGAATTGATTAGTCTTATTATAACTTGGCTTTTTTAAGATGAATTATAAAAATATCCAGAAATAACTTTTATTGGGCAGATCGATCTTAAATATGTTATGGTAGGGTTGGTTTTGGAATGGAAATAAAGGATGGGTGCGATGGATAAAGAAATTAGTGAAAGCTTGAGTACTAGTTTTAGTCTTGCTTTAAGCTTGGTTAGTGAAGAATTAAATGACCATCAGCAATTAGCCAGCGAATTCATTTGGCAACCCAGCGCCGATCTCAAACACGCTACTTATACGAGCGAACAAGTGACGGCGACGACGATGGCCCAACATAGTATGGTGGCGACAGCGACTACTTCTGGAAGCCATCCCTATCTAGTTGATCACATCCAAACGCAACGACAACCTTATAAGGTACTGAAGGCAACTATAATTGGAATTGCTGGTCTCATGGGATTTCATAACAATTGAATAATTCTCGATAGCTAGTTATTAGGTGCGAATGCTTAATGACTAGCTACTTTTTTGAATAATATAAGAAATTTAATATTAGAAAAAGATTATAAATAACGGTTGATTGATCACTTGATTATTGATAAACTAGACGCTGTATATCATGTATATTTAGATATAGATCGCCATATTGACATAAAAATGTTGGAGGGAGGAATTACGGATGAATAAGAAACGTGATCGTTATTTTGGTAAATACGAAGAAACCAATCGTGATTCACATGTGAAGATGTATAAATCCGGGAAACAATGGGTTAGTGCCCTTTTATCTCGGATTGCATTGTTACGGGTGATGGGGAAAGACGCTCCCAGTGAAGTTAAGACTGATACAACCGAAATAAAATCCGGTTTATCAGAAAAGAGTAAAGAGTTAATTAAAGGCATTGCCGCTGTAGGTGCTTTGACTGGTGGCGCTTATGCCATGCAACAAACGGCCTTTGCCGATACAACAGCGACTAGTGCACTTACATCAACCACTACGGAATCAACTTTAGCTAATGCTGATACCGTTAATTTGACCTCTGGATCAGCCGCTTCTACGTCAACTACCAGTACTTCGACGACCTCTAATTCTGATGACACCGAAAGTGCGTCAAAATCTGCGAGTGAAAGTACCTCTATTAGTGTCAGCCAAAGCGAAAGTGTATCTACATCTAAAGTAAATTCTCAAAATAGTACTTCTTCAACAAGTGACGAAAAGGCAACCAGTGATGCCTCAACCAATAGTACAAATAGCACCACCGAAACAGCCACTAGTACGGCTTCAGATGTCTCAACTGCTGATGATGCTTCAACCGCATCAACGGTGGCCGCAAGTAATAGTGAAGTAGAAGCTGAGGTTACTGATGTGACTACTGATGCTGCGGCAGCAGTGGCTGCCAATGCTGTTGCTACTCAAGCTGCCACGACTACTTCAACCTTAAGTTTACGGCGGAATGCCGTCATCTTAGCGGCGACGGCGACTGATTCCTCAGTAGCTAATGTTTCGACGGCAGATGAATTTAAAGCCGCTATGGCTAGTTCAACCGTAACGACAATTAATGTTACGGCGGATATTGATTTTGCCACCACGACTTCTGGATATACTAGCTTCAGTGGCACTAAGGTAATTAATGGTAATGACCATACTATTAATTTTGGTGCTTACTACTTCTACTCCAACAGTACCAGCACTGGTGCGACGGTTACCGTTAATGATTTAACGACCTACTCAAGCAATCAGTATGGGATCTTTAACTATAACTATGGGGCCGGAACGGTCACTTTAAATAATGTTACAGCTACTGGTGGTACGCTAGTTTCAGGATCAACTTCGGTTTTAGGATCAACTAATACTACTTTGGTGATTGAAGGGGATACCACTGTTGCTGGAGTTGGTTCGTATACTTATAATGGCACCACTTACTCAACGAATGGTGTATCTGTAACGGCTGGTGGGACCACAGGCAAGGCTGTGATTGCCAATGTTAACGTTGAAGTGGCAGAAGGTGCTAACTTTAACTTAACCGCTTCATCAGATTTCCAATATGGGATCGGACTTACCAATACGGCCAAGGCCAAGTCAGTTTCCATCGGTGAAAATGCCACGGTTAACATCACTAATGCGAGTGGGATTAACATTGCCATGAATCATGGTAAACAAACCGTTGACATTGCTGATGGGGCAACCGTTAATTTAACATCATCAGTTACAGGAACAGCCATTAACGAAAGCGATGCTAACATTTTGCTGTACTACAGTGATGGTGGAACTGTTAACGTTGGCGCAGCTAATGTTACGATGACGATGACTGGTGACATTACCAATGCTGCCAATGATGGCGAAAACATTGGAATCGTTTATGATACTTCTACCAGTAAGGCGTCAATTAACTTTAATGCCGGATCAGATGTTACCTTAAATAATGAACAAGGGCCAAACATCTACGTATACAATGATGGTGCGCCGGCAGAAATTAATTTCAATGGTAAGGCAACCTTAAATAAAACGGATGTCACGGCAAATGGTTACACTGGTCGGTCATCAATTAATGGTCGGGTTGCGACGGCTTATGATCTAGACGTCAACTTTAATAGTGGAAGCACCACTGTCTTCAATGATGAAAACGGGGCTAGTGGGGTTGCTTTTCAAACGACAAATGGATCGGTTAATATTGACGATCCTTACTTATTAGAATTCAACCTTGAACCAGGGGTTAGTTCTAATGCAACTGCTGGTTACGCTAACTCAGGGGTTGCATATTTCAGTATTGCAGATGTAGCGTGGAACATTAACGCGACAGATACAAGCATCCAAACCACAGTGGACGGTACGACGACTAAGTCAGACGTGATGGGTACGAGTACGGTAAAGGTTGCACCGGGTGAAGAAGGCGGTAAGATTACCACTAATACGGCGACAACGACTGATGGTGCTACAAACACAACTGCGCAAACCATCCAAACTACTTTGGTAGGGACGAATACGACTCAAGTTGTCTACCAAGGTTCAACAGCCCAAAGCGAAAGTGAATCAGCAAGTGTATCTGATTCTAAGAGTGTGAGTGAATCAGCTGACAATAGTGAATCGATTTCTAATTCATTAAGCAATACCACTCATTACAGCACTTCCAACTATCGTGATTCAGTGGAAAGTCAAATTAAGAGTGCTAGTGACTTAGCCAGCCAGGCTAGTGCTAGTTCCACAAATGAATCACGGGTGGAATCGATTAGTGAAGAGAATTCCACTAGCTTAAATGTAAGTGAATCCAACGCAAGTAAGTCAGATTCGGAACTTAATTCTAGTGCGGCTAATAGTGTATCTGGAGTTGAGAGTCGTTTAGTCAGTGGTTCAGAAAGTGCTTCAGAAAGTAAGTCCAACTCGATTGAACTCTCCAGTGCTGGTAGTTTAACCAGTGATCAAAAGAGTTCCATTTCTCAAGCTAGTGAATCAGCTTCCACTTCAATTAGTGAAGAAAGTGATAGTTTAGCTAGCGACTCTGAATCAGCAAGTACTTCTCTCTCTAACCTTCAAAATCAACTTCAGAAGCCAGCGAATCTGCATCAGTATCGTTAAGCGAAGTCCTTAAGAGTTTATCTGAAGATATTGCTAGTGATAGTGCAAGTACCAGTG
>NZ_AZFN01000039.1 GCF_001434365.1 Limosilactobacillus gastricus DSM 16045
ATGGTGTTCATGATCTTAGTTAAATCCTGATCGTTTCTTGTCTAACTAATCTGATTTGTATTTAAACTATCAGCTAATTGCTGAGCAGCCAACAACATTAGATCCTTAATTTGTTCTGGTGGCTCAGGCTGATCTTGTCCTAACCAGACACGTAGAATATTAGTTAAACCACCTATTTGCAAAGCCATCACATAATTCACTTGGGTAGGAGTGCCATGAACATGCCAAGGAGCTGCAAAATGTTGATAACGAGGGATTGCTTTTTGCTGCCAAATTTCATTCACGTGATCAAATAAGCCTTGGCGGATCAATAATTGAATTAAATCCCGTTTTCGCCACCAAAAATTAAAAAAAATATCAAAAGTAGTTTTTAACATCGGTTCCCCTACCTGCGGTTTCTGCTGGAGTAATTGTTCAAAGTACTGATCGAACAACTGATCACACAGGTAATTAATGACCGCTTCTTTATTTTTAAAAGAATGATAGAATGTTTTTCGCGATAATTCAGCGGTTTGGGCAATTTCAGTAATCGAAATATCCTGAAAGTCCTCTTTCGTCATTAAATTTATAAGGGCGTCACATAACCATTGCTTAGACTGTTCAACCATACGCTGCTTGCCGTTCATTTTATTAACATCTCCTCTACTATCGGTAACAAATTATAGCAATCTGTAGCACTTAGCCAATAAGGATTGATTTAATGCTTAGGGCTAATTATACTAAAGACTGCGAATAAAGGTAACAAATGTTTCCTTTATATTCATCTGTTACCGAAAGGAGCGCTTGATAGATGACAAAAGCTACTAAAATTATCAGTTTCATCGGGTTAACCATTGCGATGCTTATGGGTACCTTAGATAGTACCATCGTCAACATTGCTTTACCCCAAATTATGACCCATTTCGATGCCAGTCTAACTGATACAAGTTGGGTTGCCACCATCTATACGTTAGCCTTAGCCGTGTTTATGATCACGGGTTCAAAGATTGCTGATCGTTATGGTCGTAAAAAAATTATGTTATTAGGATTAGCCTTATTTGGCGGCTTTTCAGCGGCTTGTATGCTGGCAACGTCATTACCAGAATTGATTGCCTTTCGATTTTTTCAAGGATTAGGCGGTGCCATTATCACCCCGATTGTCTTACCAATGGGAATTGAAATATTTGGCAAAGCGCATATGTCAAAAATTGCTAGCGTTGTGGGCGCGGTAACGGCTTTAGCCGCTGCCGGGGGGCCACCGATTGGTGGCGTGATTATTAAATATGCTTCTTGGCGCTGGGTATTCGGCATTAATGTCCCCTTAACCATTGCAGCCTTTCTAATTATAGCTATGGGGGTGAGGGAATCATATGACGAATCTTTGGCGGGGAGAATTGATTTACCAGGAACGATTCTTTTAACACTAGGCTTGGGTGGTTTAACCTTTGGACTACTAGAAGGCCGCCAATATGGTTGGCAATCGGGCATCATATTAGGAACCCTCATTGGCGGCGTATTAGCTATTGGATTGTTCATCTTTATCGAAAGCAAAGTCAAACACCCACTACTTGAATTAGATTTGTTCCGTGAAAAAACCTTAACTGCTTCTAGTTTAGTTTACTTTTTAACTGGCTTTACGTTAGTTAGTCCCACCCTGATTTTAAATTATTTTTTACAAGACGTTCTGAACGATACAGCGTTACATGCGGCCCTAATTATTGTTCCAGTTTCCTTAACAATCATAGTAGCGATGCCTTTGGGAACTAAGTTATTTGATCAAGTTGGCGCAGTTCCGGTTACTTTGATTGGTCTCTTAGTCATGGCAGCTAGTTTACTCCTCTTGTCGTTTATCACCACCACAACGCCCAAAGCTGTTATCATTACTTTTCTGGTGATTCATGGTGTTGGTTTTGGGTTCTCTTCGGTTTCGTTAGTGGCCTCGGTTAAGCATTTGCCAAAAAATAAAAGTGGGATTGGTTCGGGAATTGTTAACGCAGCGCGTCAAATTGGCACCTGTTTAGGAATTGCAATTCTAGTAACAGTCCTTGATAATAATGTCAATACAGCTAAGCAGCATATTCATCAAGATGCCATTCAAATTGTTGATCGACAGCAATTATCACCCAAAGTAAAGAAAGTGGCTCATCAACAATTGAATAGCCTATTTTCCACTACTGGATCAGCCAAATTAACAACTAAAAACAAACAGACGAACCTAAGACGTGCCCTTAAACAAGCGGCCAAATCTCAAGTTGATTTACCACAGCCCCAAAAGGGAACCGATCTTTACCAGGTCTACCAAGCCCAGAAAAAGTTAGCACTAGCTACTGACAACTTGAAAGCGGACAGCCAGCGACTAGCACTTACCTTAACCAAGTTAGAAAATCAAAATACCGCTATATCTAAACTATCAGTAGCCTCTCAAAAGATTAATTTGGGTAATCAGAAAATAAGCCAGGGTCAGAAAAAATTGTTAGTAGGTCTCAAACAATTGGCACAAAAAGAAGCTTTAACGACAGCTTTGAGAAAGATTAAGCATACTAAGGATCGACAAATCAGTCAGGCCTTCAGTCATACCTACTTAGTAGGAGCGGTGATTGTTTTGATTCTGTCGCCGATTGCTTTATTGACAGATCGTAAGCCATTAAAAAGTTGAACTGGGAGCTAGCCATTAACTTTAATACGGATTACTAGCTAAATCTAAAAGGGGCCTCGTATTCGAAGCCCCTTTTGGTATGGTGTAAACAGGGATTAGTGTATCACAGGAGATCCCGCATAGGATCATATGCTATTTACAGACTTTTTTTCATACTCTCTCTTATTCAAATAGAGTGTCTAACCAGTCAAAGACTACATTATGGACAAGTCTCAAATTGTTGACTTGGCAATGGGCATCCGCTCCACTTTCCGCTTCAAATATCTGAAGTCTAGTATGGGAATTTTTGGATTTAACGGCTTCGTAAACTACCTTTGCTTGACGTTGTAATTCTGCACCCTCTCCTTCTCCCATGATAAATAAACAGGGGCACTGAACTTTTTGATAATTTACAACCTTTGCCCTCTTAAAAACCTCATCAATAGCTTTTTTAAAATCAGTAGTTCCAAATTGCCATGCATATTTTTGAAGATTTAAATCGGCGGACTCATTTAAATTTCCAACCAGTCTTAAAATAGCATTCATTAACCAACTAGGAGTTTTTAAACTGGATCCAAACTCTTTTTTAAATATTTCGGCAATATCATAAATTGGGGTGCTAGCAATCCATGCCTGAATTCTTGTATCCTGTTCAACAGCTTGTGCAGTGAAATAGCCACCTCCGCTAACACCATAAATAGCTAAATGATTCAACTTAGGATTTTTGTTTTCTAACCAATCAATACATAGTGAAATTGGAGTAGCAGCATTCACATCAAAAGTGAGTTCTCTACTTGGATTAGAGCCTTGACCTGGGAGATCAATCATTAAAACATTATAGCCTCGTTTCCATCCAGGGTATCCTGCAAAATAAAACAGATCTTCCCGATACGTATCCCCACCACCAATCATAATTAGTGTTGGACAATCATCACCACTATGGAGGTAATAACCGGGTAAGTAGGATTCTTGATAGTGAATAGTTAACTCCTCAATAGGTGCTTTTAATGAATAAGTTGCTTTCTTAAAAGATTCTTCCATCCGTTGAACAGTGGGAAGATACTCCTCGGAAAAGGGATTAATAAATTGGATAGCCGAACGAATAGAATAGGTTTGTGCTAGGTAATATTGGGCTTTACTTTGTTTGGTTAAATCTGGATTACCTAGCTTTTGTGCAAGGTAGTCTGCATGAGATAGAAATACCTTTTTCCAAGTACTTGGTTTTGGAGATTTCCCTAGCCGTTGTGCGAGGTAATAAAGCTCCCCGTGTGAAAAACCAAACACTTCGCCAATTCCTAGTAACCAATTAAAGAAAAAATCTGTATCACCATTTTTAAAAAATAATCTAGTTGACTGCCGCTTTAGGATAACTTCGCTTTCTTTCATGTTTTACCTCCGCTCTTTCTTTTTTTGAATTGATTTATTTTATTATACGCGGTTTGTAAAATTAAGTTAGAAATTTAAAAAGGCAATGTGATATCCATCACGATAAGATCAGGGGATTGTTGTTTAATTTCATAATCAATGGTCTGAAAGTCCCGGACCCAGTCAGCTTGGAAATTCCATTTTTTAAGAGCTTGAACTATTTCATTGCGAATGGTTTGGTCATCTTCGATAATATAAATCTTATCCATTTTCTGCCTCATTTTGGATTATCTGCGTACATTAAACTTATGTCGATACCTAATAAATGTTGTCCGTTTGATACCGGTATTCCGAGCGACGTCCACATCACTCATACCATTTTTATAAAGTTCAAATGCATGTTGCAAACG
>NZ_AZFN01000004.1 GCF_001434365.1 Limosilactobacillus gastricus DSM 16045
AGTGTCCAACTTTAAGGGTTCACTTCAGATGGGAGATTAGGATTAATAATCTCTTTTTTTGTTTACAAAAGTAAACGAAGTGCTATACTAATTATGATTACAAATGTAGACGAAGGAGTTGATTGGATGGAATTAACAGTTTCCAATAGCGAGTGGGACCTTATGCGAGTGGTCTGGTCTTTAGATCAAGCCACTTCGGCTCAAATTATTGCGGGGATTCAAACACAGCGTTCCTGGAGTGCCTCGACCATTAAAACAATGTTAAAACGGCTGGTTGATAAAGGTTGGTTAACCTTTACAAAGCAGGGACGGCGGTTTAATTATCAAGCGACTATTGATGAACATACTGCAATGTCCCAACGAGTCGCTGATTGCTTTGCGCAGATCTGTGATATGCACAAGGGCGAGATCCTTTATCAGGTAATTGATAATGCTGCTTTGAGTCAGAGTGATATTGAGAAATTACAAATCTTATTAGCGCAAAAGGCATTAACGGCACCACAGGCCGTTGCATGTAATTGTATTGAATGTCGTCAATGTCAGGAGGAAGAAAAATGAGCGTTCTTCAAATTGTAGTTTTAGTTCTTGCCATCGTGTTAATTGCTTTTATTAGTTGGTGGTTTTTCGGCAAACACGACACGGGAGCAGTTAACGCCACTATGGTTGGTGACCACCAACAAGTCGAAATTAAAGTGGATGGTGGTTATTCCCCTGAGACCGTGGTGTTAAAGCAAGGGGTTCCAGCACAATTGATTTTTAACCGGCTGGATAAATCCAATTGTTTGGATGAAGTGGTTTTTCCAGATCAGGGGATTGATGAAAAATTACCGGCCGAAGCTGTCAAAAAAATCCCGTTTAATACAGATCAAGCGGGGGAGTATTCATATGCTTGTGGGATGAATATGTTTCATGGAAAGGTGATTGTTAAGTAGGAGGTTAGCTGATGGGATTATTTAATAAAAATCAGGTCGTTAAGATTAAAGTTGATCATGGATACGAACCGTCGGTAGTGAAAGTTAAACAGGGTAAACCGGCTCAATTAGTGTTTAAAAGAACGAATCCATCGTCTTGTCTTGAGGAAGTCAAATCGACTCAGTTGGGGTTTGATCAATCGCTCCCCATGAATCAAGCCGTGACAATCTCCATTCCAACGGATCAAGCGGGTGAATACGAGTACACCTGCGGGATGGAAATGTTTAAAGGAAAGGTCGTAGTTAACTAATGACCTATACCAAGCGCTTTTTTATTTCGTTGGTTTTATCAATTCCAATGTTAATTCAAATGATTGGAATGCTCTTTAATTGGATGATGCCATTCTATAATTGGATTGCTTTGATCACCACGACTTTGATCATGGCTTTATCCGCCTTGCCCTTTTGGCAAAGTGCTTGGGCGGCCTTTAAGCATCATCATGCGAATATGGATACTTTAGTTGCAGTTGGTACAGCAGTGGCCTACTTTTATAGCATCTTCGCCATGTTTACGGGACGAGAAGTCTATTTTGAAAGTGCAGCCTTCGTGACGGTTTTTGTCTTGTTAGGGCAGGTCTTTGAAGAACGGATGCGCCATAATGCCTCTAGTGCTGTAGAAAAATTAATTAATTTACAAGCTAAAACGGCTGACGTAATCCGTGATGGAGAAGTTATGACGATTGCGCTTGATCAAGTAACCGTGGGTGATTTTGTGCAGGTACGACCTGGACAGAAAATCCCCGTCGACGGTGTCGTGACTGAAGGTCGCTCGACGGTTGATGAGTCGATGTTGACCGGGGAAATCATGCCTGTGACTAAAGAAAGAGGGGACCAAGTTTATGGGGCGACTCTTAATAAGAGTGGTCGCTTATTGCTGAAAGTCCAAAAGACAGGCAATGCCACTATGCTGGCACAAATTGTTGAATTGGTGAAGATGGCGCAAACTAGTCGGGCACCTATTCAAAAACTAACGGATCGCATTGCGGACGTGTTCGTTCCCTTGGTATTAATTATTGCAATTGTTACTTTTACCCTATGGTATCTGATATTTGGAGCGACACTCGTGCAAGCGATGCTTTATGGAGTTGCCGTAATTGTCATTGCTTGTCCGTGTGCTCTAGGTTTAGCAACTCCAACAGCGATCATGGTTGGGACTGGACGGGCAGCTAAATATGGCGTCTTGATCAAAGATGGTGAAGTATTAGAAAAAGTGGACCATCTGCAAACGATAGTGTTTGATAAAACGGGAACCATCACGATTGGTCAGCCACAAGTAACAGATGTAATTGGTGACTGTCAAATGACTTTACAATTAGCGGTTAGTTTAGAAAATTCATCCGAACACCCTTTGGCACAAGCAATCCTGGAAAAAGCTAAGGAAGATGGAGTTTCTCAGCAATCAGTTAATAATTTTCAAGCGATCCCTGGGCAAGGAGTTCGTGGTGAGATTGATCAACAAACGATCTTGGTCGGCAATGACAAATTAGTCGCTAATCAGCAAATTTCAGCTGATTTGCAAAAAGCTAAAGTTCAACTGCATCAGGAAGCTAAAACCGTGGTGAATGTCGGCGTTAATGATCAAGTAATAGGATTAATTGCGATTCAAGACCAACCCAAAGCCGACGCTGCTCAAGCGATTAGGGCCTTAAAACAACGGGGTTTGAAAACGATGATGTTAACAGGAGATAGTCAAGAGGTAGCTCAATCCATTGCCCACTTGGTTGGGATTGATCAGGTAATTGCGGATGTTTTACCTGATCAAAAAGAAGCATCAATTCGGCACTTACAAGCGACGGGATCAGTCGCCTTTGTGGGGGACGGTATAAATGATGCTCCAGCATTATCAACGGCGGATGTCGGGATTGCGATGGGCTCTGGGACTGACATTGCGATTGAAGCTGGTGATATTGTCTTGACCAATAATCGTCTCCTAGGAGTTGTAGATGCAATTGATATTAGTAAAAAGACCTTCCAACGAATTAAACTGAATCTTTTCTGGGCCTTAATTTATAATGTGATCGGGATTCCGATTGCGGCCGGGCTCTTTGCGGAACTTGGCTTAATCTTGAGTCCGGAATTTGGTGGGTTGGCGATGGCCTTATCATCTATTTCGGTCGTTGGTTCTTCTTTATTGCTAAATCGTGTTAAAGTTGGTTATGAACAGTAGAAAATATCAAGAAGCTGGGGAATTTTTATTTTCTCAGCTTTTTAGTTTGTGAAATTATTTAATTTCTTAAGTTTTCTTCACAAAGTATTTGATTGGCTAGGCGACTGGTAATTGTGAATTTAATAATTTTTATCCAAAAGCTTGTGAAATTAAAAGAAAGCGTTTACAATGTGAATCACAAAGTGAATGGAGGAAATTATTATGACTTATCAAACGATTAATCCATATTCCAACGAAGTGGAAAAGACTTTCGAAAATACAAGTGCAGCTGAAGTTGAACAAGCCATAGTTAGTGCTCGCCAATTATATTTAAAATGGCGGACTGGCGACGACTTAGCAGCTCGAAAAGCGGTGATTGTAAAGTTAGGACAGCTCCTTCGGGAACGGCGGACATCCTTAGCCGAATTAATGACCCGTGATATGGGGAAACTCATTGGAGAAGCCGAGGGAGAAGTTGACCTTTGTGCCAGTTTTTGTGATTACTATGTTGAACATGCGGATGAGTTTTTAGCACCACAACCCATCTATACTAATTCTGGGAATGCTCACATTTTAAAGCAAGCCTTAGGGGTATTGATGGCTGTGGAACCATGGAACTTCCCATTCTATCAGATTGCGCGGGTTTTTATCCCTAACTTCTTGGTGGGAAACCCAATGCTCTTAAAAGATGCTTCCAATTGTCCAACTTCAGCGCAGGCCTTTGCAGATTTAGTACTTGAAGCTGGCGCTCCTAAAGGCGCATTAACCAATCTCTTTGTCGATTATGATCAGGTGGCGGCGATTATTGCCGATTCAAGAATCGCCGGAGTCTGCTTAACCGGTTCTGAACGTGGTGGTCGCTCAGTCGCCACGGAAGCCGCAAAATCGTTAAAGAAATCGACACTCGAACTCGGTGGAAATGATGCCTTTATTGTTTTAGAAGACGCCGATTGGGACCAGTTAGCGCAAATTGCTCCGCAAGCTCGACTATATAATGCCGGCCAAGTATGTACGTCCTCGAAACGATTTATTGTTCCTGAAGCCCGGGTAGATGAGTTTGTTGAAATTCTTAAAGCGGCCTTTAAACAGGTTAAGATGGGCGACCCAATGGATCGATCAACGACTTTAGCGCCGATGTGCTCGAAGAAGGCGAAAGAAAAGTTAACTAAACAGGTTCAAACAGCAATTGATAATGGCGCTAAGCTGGAATATGGCTTTGAACCGGTCACTGAGCTGGCGGGGCAATTCTTCATGCCGACGATCTTAACGGGGATTACGGAGGACAATCCTTTGTTTGATCAAGAAATGTTTGGACCTGTCGCGGTTGTTTACGGATACCAAACCGAATCCGAAGCAATTGCCTTAGCTAATAATTCTAGTTATGGCCTCGGAAATACGGTTTTTGGTTCTGATATTGCCCATGCTCGAGAAGTGGCCGCTCAAGTAGAAAGTGGGATGAGCTGGCTAAACGCAGGGTGGGCCTCTCTACCTGAAATTCCGTTTGGTGGGGTGAAAAATTCAGGTTATGGCCGGGAATTGAGTGAAATTGGCTTTACTGAATTTGTTAATCAACACTTAGTTTATGAAGTAGAATAGCTCCAAGCCCTTTACCTTACTGACTACTTGTGCTATAACATTCATCAAAACGAGGGTTGCTTCCGAATACGCCTCGCTAAAAACAAACAGGAGATGATGTTATGGAACGAATTGCTAAATCGAAATTATTTGATTTATTAGGGGTTGTACTAGTGGTGGGGATTGCCATCGCCAGTGGTTATTTAACTGAAACCCTTGCAGAAGTAACAAACTGGGGTAGTTGGGCGCGTTGGGTGCCATTTGGGCTGATCTCTATTGGGAATTCGGTCCTGTCCATTTATTCGACCCGGCTAACTGGTCGCATGAATAATGTCGGTAATTGGATTGGGATTATTAACGCTGTCCTATCAGGAACCATTGATTACTTACTTGGCAATCAGGCGGCGATTGTCACGTATCCGGTGACCTTTATCATTTATATTTTTGCAATTCGAACCTGGATGCGGTCGGAAAAGTATCGGGCGACTAAGCCCTTGACGGGAACGAAGAAGTGGCTAGTGATGATTAGTCTGTTCATCTTAAGTATGGCCTTTTCCTTTGCCACCAATTTGATTGGTTGGAAAAATGGTTTCCAACAACCGCTATTTTGGATCGTGGTGATTGCCTTTGGCCTTTCACTAACCGCTAATGTTTTAAATGCCATGAAGTTGACAGTCCAATGGCAATACTGGTTTGTTTATAACTTTGTCCAGTTAATTAAAGCCATATTGCAAGGTAATTTTGCTAACGTTGGTAAATACATCTACTACATTATAAATGCCTTGGCCGCCTTAAGTTTTTGGACAAATTTATCTGCCAAGACAGAAATTGAAGAACCATAAATAAAAACTCGATCTTGAAATTCAGGATCGAGCTTTTATTTTTAGGTTAAGGTTTCGCCACGCAGACTACGGTAAAAATTAACTTGGCAGGCTTTGTAATAAGGTATGATCCAGATACAAGCAATTCCGCATGTAATGATCCCCAGGATACCCCAGCCGATGAAGGATAAGTCGAGCAAGAATAATTGAGTTTTATGACCGTCCATTAATTCACGACTCTGAGTAATACAGTTCAGGTAAGAAGGTCGGTCATCAGGATGAGCGCTCAATTCATCCTTATAGATAAAGTAGGTTTGAGCATAACTATAGTGCTTAATGATCGCGGGGAATAATAGTAAGATTGACCAAAGAGAAAGGAAAATGTACATGATCAAGTAGAGACATAGGGTTGCTAAGAAGTACTTTTTCGTATAAATCGAAAACATCCCCTGCGTGGCACTGAAGTTGGCGTTATCCGTTCGGAACCAATCTAGCATGGTAAAGAGTGCTCCAATGGCTACGAATTCAACTAACATAGTGATGATAAAGTTCAGAATATTATTGTTGAAACCTGCGACGATATTGTTATGACTTAAGAACCCCAAATTATTATAGTGGTATGAGGTTAGGTCGGGGTGGAAGAATAAATAGATTAAAGCACCGAAGATAACACCACCGATAAAGGCAAAACCAATACTAGCGATAATTGCTAAAATAATTTGAATAATATTTAAGCTAATGGCTTGTCCCCAGTGGCCCCGTAATTTGTGACGGGCAGCTTGTTTTAGTTCGCGTCTTGATACCATGTTAAGTCCCTCCTTTTTATTTTATTATATCAGAAATAATGCAACCGTTATATAGCTGATCTAACAATTATGAGACCGTTTTCTTTCAAGCTAAGATGAGATAAAATGGATATATTGAGGAGGGGTGTCAGATGTTTTTAATTGATACGAGTCGACATGGCAAGCCAGTGTATGATCCAATTGTTAACCAATCATTGGATAATTATTTAATTAATGATTTACGGTTGCCGGGGCATGGCTTAATCATGTATATTAATGATCCGGCGGTAATTATTGGCCGCTTTCAAAATGCCTATGCTGAAGTGAATTTGCCTTATTTAAAAGAGCAAGGAATTAAGTTGGTGCGCCGTTCCAGTGGCGGCGGGGCGGTCTATCATGATCGCGGAAATATCGTCTTCGAAAATATAGTAGTAGGCGATTTATCTAATTATGGTGATTTTAAAGCCATCGGGGATCCAATTGCCCAAGCATTACGTCAACTAGGGATTGCTAGTGCAGAAGTCCGCGGTCGAAATGATATCGCTGTGGATGGGAAGAAGTGTTCTGGGATGGCCATGGTTAAAAGTGGTGATGCTTATGCCGCTGGTGGCACCATATTGTTTGATCTTGATCAAACCGTTGCCTGTCAAGTTTTAACCCCAGATCGGGGAAAACTTGAATCCAAAGGGATTAAATCAGTAGATGCGCGGATTACCAATTTGAAGCCTTACTTACCAACGCAATATCAAACCTGGACCAGTGATGATTTTAAGAACTATTTATTATGTGCCTTGTTTGAGGTTGATCAAGTTGCTGATATTCCTACCTATCATTTAACTGATGAAGATTGGGCAATTATTGACCAACGGATTGCGGATCATTATGGACAAGAGGCTTGGAATTATGGTAAGAATCCCGGGTATCAATACTATGTTTCAAAACATTTTCCGATTGGCACTATCTCCTTTAACTTTAGTGTTCAGGAGCAAAAAATTAGCGCGATTAAAGTCTTTGGTGATTTCTTCACGACAGGAGATCCTACTAAGGTGGAAACAGTTCTATTAGGGTGTAGATTTGATCACGATCATCTAAGAGCTAGTCTGTCACAGGTCGATTTACCGGCTAATCTTGGTCATGTCACCGTCGATGAAATTGTTGATTTATTAATGGAGGAAACAAATGGAAATTAAAACAGCTGTCGTTCAAACACAAGGAGCCCCATTAGAATGGACTCAGGCGCAATTAGATGAACCAAAAATCAATGAAGTACTGGTTAAGGTGGTAGCTAGCGGGATCTGTCACACGGACGCGGAAGGACGTGATACGGGGATCACTCCTTACCCCGTTGCGTTAGGCCACGAAGGAGCAGGGATTGTTGAAAAAGTTGGAGCGGCAGTGACCACAGTAAAGCCCGGTGATCATGTTGTCTTATCTTATACGGTTGATGGAACCTGTCCACAATGTCGAACCGCGCATCCGGGTAGTTGTGAAAGCTTTAATCTTTATAATTTTGGTGGAGCGTCTAAAGATGGAACCCACCGAATTCATGATGAAACCGGTCATGATATTTCTAACTTCTTTGGCCAATCTTCTTTGTCAACTTATGCGGTCGTTGATGAGTCTGGAGTAGTGAAAGTAGATCCAGAAGTTGATTTACGGTATTTAGGTCCGCTTGGTTGTGGCTTTTTAACCGGGGCGGGGACAATGTTAAATTATATTAAGCCTCAATTTGGAGATACGGTTGCCGTATTTGGGGCTGGTGCGGTCGGAATTGCGGCAATTATGGGAGCCAAAATTATGGGGTGCCGTCATATTATTGCCGTTAACCGCAAAGATTACCGGCTAACGATTGCCAAAGAAATGGGTGCCACGGAAGTCATTAACAACTCTAAGGTTGATCCGGTAGCTGCCATCAATGAAATTGTTCCAGGTGGGGTTGATTATGTAATTGATACCACTGGGGTTGGTTCGGTCATTTTAGATGGCTTACATGCCCTGCGACCAGGTGGAGAATGTGTCCTAGTCGGAATTGGTGGTGACCTGAACTTGAATGTTATGAATGACTTGCTAGCAACCAGTAAGAAGCTAACCGGGGTTGTGGAAGGTGACGCAGTTCCGCAAACCTTTATTCCTAAATTGGTTGATTACTTTAAGCAAGGAAAGTTTCCACTAGATAAATTAAGTCGCTTCTATCAACCCGAGGACATTAACCAAGCCTTTGCTGATTCCGCATCGGGAGAGGTGATCAAGCCCATTATTGTATTTGATGAATAATAAAATCGCCTGAGAAAGTATTCGTGCTTACTCAGGCGATTTTTATGATGAACGTTGCTGGTTATTTAAAATTCCGTCAATAATGTCTTGCAGACTAATGGCTTTCATTTCATTAAAAGCTGCTTGTTGAATTCGATCATAAGCGTCTTGTAACGTAGTTTGAATGTTGCCACCAACAATACAAGCTGGATTGGTATTCGGATCAATATGAATTAAATCATGGTTAATATCAACAGCTGTATAGACGTCGTAAAGATTGATCTTAGCTGGTTGTTTTGCTAAAGAAGGGGTGGCCGATCCTTGATGAGTTAAGATGAGTCCAGCTTTTTTAGGTCGCGCATAAGATTACGAACCACACTGGGATTAGCTTCAATGCTATCAGCAATCCTTCGGCTGGAAAGGTCACCATTTTGATAAATATCAAGATAAGCTAAGAGATGAATAGCATCACTAAATTTATAAGAAAATTTCATGATCAGTGGCTCCTGTAAGTTAGTAAATCATCACTATTGTAACAAATTACCAAAAGGGCGCCCATCTTGCTGGCGATTTTCATGATGACTAGCGACTCAAAACCTCTTTAATGGCCTCGGTAATTGGCAATAAATCATGACCAAGGACGGTTGGTAAATCATTAGTATTTTCTGACAATGACCCTTCTTCAATTGGCAATTGGAAAGAAGCATAAAGCGTTGCCAGATCATGATTTAAACCAGTCGCTTCTAGTGCTGAAATGTATGCGTCTTGACTAAGCTGAGTTACTTCAAAATTGTTACCGGTTGCCACTTGAAGGGCTTCACCTAGTTGAGCATAGGTCATGGCCGGACCAGTAAATTCATAGATCTCAGCGGGGGCTGTTGAGACTAACACTTTGACCGCCGCTTCAGCATATTCACGTTCAAGCGCCCAGCCGGCTTGGTTGTTAGCCCAGTAAGCAGCTACTTGGTCATTAGCACCGTTTTGGAGGAAACCAAGCTCATTTTCTAAATACCAATTGTTCCGTAAGAAAGCATGGTTCAGGCCCGCCTTAATAATGGCTTTTTCGGTTAATCGATGATCTTGGGCTAAAGCGCTAATTGAAGTTTGAGCATGTGGAAAACTAGTATAAGCTACGAATTCGACATCATTATTTTGCAATGCCTGGATCACATTTTGGTGTTGAAGATCACGACTTACTTCACCGCCAGGTTGAGAAGAAATAAAGAGGACTCGATCAACCCCGTCAAGGGCAGCCGTCATTGAATCAACTGAGTCGTAAGATCCTTGTCGAACTTCAACCTGTGGGAATAAAGTTTGAGCCTTGGCTTGATTCCGGGCGATTACAATGATGTCCTTTGTATCAACTAACTTTAATAATTCATTAACCGCCGTTTGTCCAAAGTTTCCAGTAGCAGCAGTAATTGCGTATTTCATAATCTAATACTTCCTTTCGAGATGTTGATTTATAATTTACAAGTATTATCATAACACATGTAATTTTTAAGTCAACAAGTTTATTCAAAAAAATCAATCTATTCGAAAATAGACTGATTCATTCGCTGTTATTTTAAGATCGAAAAGGCGGCTTTTAAACCCGCGATGACCATATCAGTACCGATGACGGCCAAGATTAACCCCATGAGTCGGGTGATGACAGTTAATAAATTCTGCCCCAATTTTTTAATTATTAATTCCCCGTATATAAAGAGAAAATAGGTTAAGAAAGCAAGAATGGCAAATGAGAGAATCACAATTAATGGATTATGCTTGTCAGCGAGGTTCATGGCTGTGGCAATGGTTCCTGGCCCAGCCAATACCGGCATGGCTAAAGGGGTGATCGCCACCGACATCTGTTGGTCAATGCGCGGATTCTTTGGATCAACATTGTGTTGGAGACTAGATGATTTTCCTTTAAGCATGTCGTAGCCGATAATGGCGATGACAATTCCGCCAATGATCCTGAGAGCTGATAAATTAATCCCAAATAAATCGAAGATATATTTACCAACGAGGGCAAACAGGATCACAATGATGGTCGAAATCACTAAGGCTTCTTTAGCAATAGAGCGATTAACTTTAGGATCATCGGCGGTCGTTAGGCTGATAAAAACGGGCATGTTACCAAGCGGATTGAGGATGGCAAAGAAGGCCATAAAGGACACCGCAAAAGCTGTTATCAGGTTCATAGTTGGTACCTCCTTTTAGATAGCTTTATTTTACCATTATAGGATGGTTATAATGTGAAATAGATTACAATACTTATTATTTGTAAGTGAATCTCTGAGATGATAAACTTTAGATATTAAATTAAGGAGATTAAAAATGACAAATCCATTCATTGAATTACAAAGCAAACGCCACTCGGAATATGATTTAAATGATCAGGTGAGCCAATCACCAACACAATTGGCTGATCTAATTAAAACGGCGATAAAGCAATCACCGACCGCCTTTAACAATCAATCAACGCGAGCAGTGATCACATTTGGTAAGGATTCGGATGCCGTTTGGGAGATTACTTTAGCGGAATTGAAGAAAGTAATGAGTGATGATGCAGCGATCGAACAGACTGCCGCCAAAATTGATGCCTTTAAGGCGGGCTTTGGGACGGTGCTCTTTTATACTGATACAGATGTAGTTAAGGAGATGCAGGCTCAATTCCCTAGTTATGCCGATAATTTTCCTGATTGGGCCGAACAAGGTCTTGGGGGTGCTCAACAAGCCGTTTGGGAAGCTTTGACAACAGAAGGCCTAGGCGCAAGTTTACAACACTACAATCCTTTAATTGATCAACAAATTGCTGAACGATTCGACATTCCTGATTCATGGCAGTTACGTGCTGAAATGCCATTTGGTAATGTTGGTCAAAAGGCAGCGGCTAAAGATTCAATTGATGATGATTTGCGCTTCAAAACCTTTGGGATTTAAGGAGGAAGATGATGGCTAAATTATTAAGTAACACGAGTTTAACAGCGGAACAAACGCAATTTTTTAATGAAACAATGGATTTTATTTCTACTAGCGGAGTAGACGGGAAACCCCAAATTGGCCCTAAGGGATCATTAAGGGTTTTAGATGATGAACATTTAGTTTATCTAGAATATACTTACGGGCAAGCCTTTGAAAACATTAAGGCTAATCCTAAAGTAGCTGTTGCTGGATGGGATCCCAAGAATCATTTATCATTCCGGGTTAACGGGACAGCAGAGCTTCACAAAGATGATGACCTTGCTGATAAATTATTGGCTGATAGTCAACATCCGGAAGCGACGGTGGTCGTAATTAAAATTGATGAAATTTATGCTTTAGCATAAAAATTAAATGCATATTAAAAGGCTCCCTAGATTGGGGAGCCTTTTAATATGGATTATTGTAATTTTGCTAAACCGTTAGTAGCGACTTTTTTCAAGGCCTTAGCTGAATCAGCCATGGCTTTTTGTTCCCGCTCGTTTAATGGGACTTCAATGACCCGAGCGACCCCAGAAGCGTTAATAACTGCCGGCGTTCCAATGTAAATATCTTCTAAACCATATTCACCATTCATTGGTGCACCAACTGGGAGAACCGCATTTTGATCCCGTAAGATTGCCCGTGAGATCCGCATTAAGCAAGTTGCAACCCCGTAGTAGGTGGCACCCTTAGTGTTGATGATCTCATAAGCTTTATGCCGAACATCATCTTCAATTTGTAATAATTCTTCGTCAGTAACCCCAGCTTCTTTTGCCATTTCTAATAAGGGCTTACCACCAATGGTAGCGCTGGAGTAGGCAGCAAATTCCGTGTCACCATGTTCAGCCATCATATTTGCCATCACATCTGGTGAAGCAACGCCAAATTTCTTAGCTAAGGCAACCCGAAGGCGAGCGGAATCTAGCGAAGTCCCTGAGCCAACAACTTTGTTCTTTGGGAAACCAGAGAACTTTTGAACGGCGTAGGTTAAAATGTCCACTGGGTTAGCAGCGACTAAGAAGATCCCATCAAATCCACTGGCCATGATTGGATCGACGACGGATTTCATGATTTTTAGATTTTTATCAACTAATTCAATCCGTGTTTCGCCTGGCTTTTGAGGCACCCCGGCGGTAATGACTACTAAATCGGCATCGCCACAAGTGTCATAATCAGCATCGTAAACCAATTTAGGCGAAGTGAAAGGTGTTGCATCTTCTAGATCAAGGGCATCCCCGTGAATGCGGTCTTTATTGATATCGATAATCGCAAATTCTTCAGCGAGTCCTTGTTGAACCATTGCAAAAGCATAACTGGAACCAACCGCACCATCACCGATCAAAACAACTTTTTGATGATTTTTAGACATAAGTAAAAACTCCTTTTCTGATAATGCTTACTTACAAATTAATTTTACTATAAAGATTATGTCCTTGTCATTTGAGGATCGCCAATCTAGTCTGGATCAGCTAGTGACTTGCCACTTTGAGTTTGCTTAAACCAGGTAAAGGGCTTGCTCGATAGTTTGGTATTCTTCCGAACTCAATTCTAGGTTTAGGGCTTTAGCGTTAGCGGCTACCTGATCAGGGCGCTTAGCACCAGGAATCACGACGCTGATAAACGGATTTTGAATATACCAGGCCAGCACGGTTTGCGCCACAGTTGCCTCATGAGCGTCAGCAATTGGCCGGATTTGTTCAACTGCAGTTAAAGCCTTGGTGAAACGTGGTTCTTTAAAGTCGGCAATTTGACTGCGAATATCATCTGCTGGGAATTCAGCTAAGTGGTCGTATTTACCAGTAAGTAGGCCTGAAGCTAATGGGAAATATGGCACAAAAGAAATCTGATTTTCATGCAGATATTCGACCATTCCATCAGTCAGATGATCTTGGTGGAGCAGACTAAATTCGTCTTCAACCACATCAACATAACCATCAGCATTAGCTTCTTTAATTTGAGCAAGGCTAAAATTCGAGATCCCGATGGCGCGAATCTTCCCTTGTTCACGTAACCGCTGTAAGGCGCCAACTGCTTCGGCCTTTGGCGTATCATGATCCGGAAAGTGGAGATAATAGATATCGATATAATCAGTGCCTAAACGTTGCAGACTCTGATCAACTTGTTGAGTAATGAATTTTGGATCATTATTGATTATTTCTTCACCCGACGAAAAATCGTGGGCGCCCTTCGTGGCAATCGTCAATTCATGACGATCATAATTTTTAATGGCCTGACCAACTAATTCTTCCGAGTGACCTAACCCATAAACATAGGCCGTGTCGAGCAATCTGATGCCGTGATCAATGCCGGCCTGGACTAACTTGATTCCATCCTCATCTTTTAAATTTGGAAAAAGGTTGTAACCACCCACGGCATTGGTTCCCAATCCCAATGGAGTTGTGGTGACATCAGTCTTTCCAATAACAGATTTTGTCATAAGCTCCTCCTTTTATTGATAGCGCTTCCATAACTTTATTGTAGCATATTCAAACTTCTTCTTGGAAGGACTCCCAAAAGCTTAGTTAGCAAAAATTCTTGATAAAATCATTGCCCTAAAGTCAACTTTAGGGGGTAAGATATAGACATAGATAATTTTTAATTTATATGGAGGAAAATTATGAAAGCTGCAGTATTTGAAAAAGCTGGTCAAATGGTAGTTGATGAAGTGGCAAAGCCAACCATCCAAGCCAGTGATGATGTAGTCATTCGTGTCGTTCGTGGTTGTGTGTGTGGTTCTGACTTGTGGTCATACAAAGAGGGAGACGAAAAGGAAGCGCACTCTGCCAATTCCGGTCATGAGGCAATGGGGATTGTAGAAGAAGTGGGTCCTGATGTAACCTTAGTTAAGCCCGGTGATTTTGTTATCGCCCCATTTACTCATGGATGTGGACATTGTGCCGCCTGTTTAGCTGGTTATGATGGGACTTGTGAAAATCACCCCGTACCAACTAATTGGAGTAATGGTTATCAAGCCCAATATATTCGTTTCCAATATGCTAACTGGGCTTTAATTAAGGTTCCTGGTCAGCCTGAAGATTATTCGGAAGGGATGTTAAAGTCCTTATTGACTCTTTCTGATGTCATGGCAACTGGTTACCACGCTGCGCGGTCAGCAAATGTTCAAAAAGGGGACAAAGTTGTTGTAATTGGTGACGGGGCAGTTGGCCAATGTGCCGTGATTGCTGCTAAGATGCGGGGAGCTTCCCGGATTGTTTTGATGAGTCGGCATGCTGACCGTCAACAAATGGCGCTTGAATCAGGGGCCACTGATATTGTTGAAGAACGTGGTGAAGAAGGGGTTGCCAAGGTTCGGGAACTCCTTGGTGGTGGGGCTGATGCCGCCCTTGAATGTGTTGGGAAGGAACAATCACTCGAACAAGCCTTGGGTGTAATCCATAATGGTGGTCGCGTTGGTTTTGTTGGGGTTCCCCACTTTGCTAAGTATGACTTAGGGCAAGCCTTTGTTACGAACACGGCGATTGCCGGTGGAACAGCTAGTGTAACCACTTATGACCGTGAAGTTCTTTTGAAGGCCGTCTTAGATGGAGAAATCAATCCGGGAAAGGTATTCACGAATACTTATACTTTGGATGAAATTGATCAAGCTTATCAAGATATGGCAAATCGGAAGACGATTAAGTCTTACCTTGTAATGGAATAATCTACCGAAAAAGTTGCGACAAAAATTTGTGGCAACTTTTTTTATTTTGTTCTTGACCTGGAACGCGTTTCATAAATTATCCTATGGATGAAATCAAATGAAAGCAGGTGTTCAGGATGACAATCAAGCATATTTTTACTGATTTAGATGGAACCTTATTAAATTCTGATGGTCGGTTAACTGACGAGAATGCTCTGCTAATTAAGCAGAGTCAATTGCCAGTGACCATGGTATCAGCCCGCTCTCCTCGCGAAATGTTAGCCCCGCTCCGGCAACTCGCTCTTACCGGTCCCCAAATTGCCTTTAATGGCGGTTTGATTTATCAGATGCTGCAGGGAGAACTTAAAGTTTTAGATACCCATCCGATGAATTTAGTGACGGGACGCCAAATTCTTTCGTATATGGCAATTTATTTCCCATCAATTAGCACCACTTATTATGATGAACGGGCTTGGTATGCGGATCATGTAGATTATGGCACAGAAATTGAAAGTCAAGTTACTGGTGAAGCGCCCGTTATTATGAATCCCGGTCAATTTTTAGCAAATCCGGCTAGTCATTTAATGAAGATTATGATTATGACCCATAATTCAGCCGAACGTGAAGTCATTAGTCAAGCCTTGGCGCAATTGCATTTGCAGGATGTTAATATTAAGGCTTCTGGTGAACAGTATCTTGAAATTACTAGTCGGCAAGCCTTAAAATCATTAGGGATAAATTATATTGCGAAAAGCCTTAAATTAAATAAAGCTGAAATGGTGGCTTTTGGTGATGGCCAAAATGATTTGCCAATGTTCCAACAAGTTGGTTTAGCAGTCGCAATGGAAAATGCTGCCACAGAAGTGAAGGCTCAGGCCAACTTGATTACTAAGACCAATGATCTAAATGGGGTTGGTTGGGGACTAAATTATTTAATCTCATAAAAGGAGATACTTATGGTCACAATGCTTGATATTGCTCGCGAGAGTGGATATTCTTTATCGACTGTTTCGCGGGTGGTTAACCAAGAAAAATACGTTTCCGAAGAAGTCCGCGCTAAGGTTCAAGCGGTCATTGATGCCCATGACTATGCGACTAATCGAATTGCTCAGGACCTCAGCCATGGTGAGAATCGGGTTGTCGGGGTGGTTTTGCCAGATAATCGCCATCCCTATTTTGAAGAAATCTTACGAGGCATTACGGATCGGGCTTTTGAAAGTGACCATCGGATTGTCCTATTACCTTCACGTTATGATAAAGATAAAGAAGCAGAATTTTTAGAGGGCTTGCGACATAAAGAATACTCCTCCTTGATTTTTACATCGCATCGGTTGCCACTTACAGACTTTTTAAAATATCAAAAGTATGGGCCGATCGTTTGCTTGGAACACACAAACCTACCAATTTCGAGTGTTTATAGTGAACGAATTGCGGCCGCGAAAGATGCCTTTCGATGGTTTAAAGCCCAGGAACCCACCTCAATTGCTTTGCTCTTTTCACGTGCTGCCAGCGTTAGTGCCACTAATCGTCAAACCCAGTTAGCTTTTGAAAAGGTGTTTGGATATTCTTTGCCAGATCAGGATATCTATACCGGCATGTATACCTTTGATGACGGGTATCGTATCGCTCCACAGTTAGTAAAACGTCAGTACCAGGCAGTTTTTGCTAACAGTGACGATATTGCTAGTGGGATTTATCAATACTATCGTTACCATCAGCTCACACAACCAATCATGATTGGACAAGAACAGCAGACTTCGGGGCAGTTATTAACGCTCCCAACCATTAACCATAATCTCTTTGAAATTGGCCAACGCGCCTTTGAATTGGCTGAAAGTACGGAAGTTCAACAAATTCCGATTCCAGCCGCCTTCGTTTTAAGAAACTCTTCAGAGATGTAACAAATTTTCGGATTTGTTGCATTTTTTTAATTTCCCCTAAATTCAGGAAAAATGATTAACAGATACTTAAATTAACGGTAAGATTAATTATTATAAGGTTATTAGAAATGACTCATTAAAGATTGGGGGAAAATACGATGGCGGGGAAGACCTACGGATTAATCTACATGTCACCAATTGATATTCGACTTGATATTGTCAATTTGAAGAAACAAACCGTGATTGATCGGGTTAATTCCGTTCCGTTTGTGTCGGTTGGTAATTATCAAGCCGAAATGCCACAGATTATTGAGACCTTAATGGGCTTTAAACAATTAATGGCTGATTATGGAGTGGCTGATTATCACTTTTGGTGGCATTACCAAACGGTTGATCCTATTACGGCAGGCTATATTTGCGATCAAATTAAGATTCGGACGGACCTAGATGTCGATTTGCTGAATTTGGGGCAAGTCACTTATTTAAAGAATAGTGCCGTTTTAGCAAGTTTGAAACAAGGCGACTTACAATTAACGACTGATTATGTCTATCAACTAACTTTAAGTCCCCAGGGAATTGTGATTTCTGAGTTTTACCGTCATGAGTTTATACAAAGCTGGACGATCAGCTTAAACCTAAATGAATTTAAGTTAATTAGTGACTCCATGTCGCATTCATCTCTCAACCCGATTGAAATCATGATTGACTATACGCGGAGTAAATTAGAATATTTACGTAAAGAATTAGTACATTCAGACTTAGCCACTTTGATTATTCAGGATGCCTGGATTTTAAATCGTCATTTCTTGGCATCGGGTGAAGAATTTAAATTACTCTCCAGAGATGAGATTAAACAGTGTTTTACGGATGCAACTCAGCAATCGGATCAGTATTTAATGCAACATTATGGCTTTGAAGAAGAACAGGGCGCGCGCTTTTTATTCGGGATGATTGTAATCCAACGAGTCTTTCATTACATTGCTCCGCGTGAAACTTACCTGACTAACCGCTCGATTGGTCATGGTTTAGTGCTGAATGAAGCCGCTCGGGCTGGCTATTTAAAGGATAACTACGCGGAGGTAATTTTGACGGCTGCCAAAAATATTGCGGAACGGTATCAGGTTGACCTTCACCATGCCAATCAAGTTCATCGGTTTGCCAAACATTTATTTGAACAATTAAAGAAGTTGCATCGGCTCGATAAAAAAGAAGAATTATTACTAGAAGTTGCCTGTTATACCGATGACATTGGCACCTTCATTAATCAATCAGGGCACTATGACCACTCGGCTTATATCCTACAAGCTAACCCGATCATCGGCTTATCAGATGAAGAAAATAAAATTATTGCCGAGATTTCACGCTATCATAGCTCGGAGTCTCCGGAAACCGGTCAAGCCCATTATCGACACCTTGATAATGACATTCAAATGATTGTGGCCAAATTAGCTTCCATTTTGCGACTGGCCGATGCCCTGGATGATTCTCGGCGGCAAAAGATTGATAAAATTTCTCTGTCCCTTAAAGAAGGGGAATTAATTGTGACCGTTTCTTCGAATCAAAATCTAGCATTGGAACGGTGGTCCTTTGATCTAAAGGCAAGTCTATTTAAAGAGGTCTTCGGCGTGAAACCGGTATTTAAACAAAGAAGGGTGAAACAAGCATGACCAAAAATTTTGCTAAAACCGAATATTTTAAAAATCGTGAATTAAGCTGGATTGATTTTAATGGTCGGGTCCTGCAAGAAGCTCGCGATAAAATGAATCCCTTGTTGGAAAGAGTTAACTTCTTAGGCATCACGCAAAGTAACGTGGATGAATTTTTTATGGTTCGGGTCGCCTCGTTAACCAAAATGGAGGCAGCCAAGGTTGAATCAACCGATGCGAGTGGCATGACCCCTCAGGCCCAAATTATTTCTATTAACGAAGCGGAACATCAAGCGGTCCGCCAACGTTATTCAACTTATAACAAGCAATTAATCCCGGCACTTGCGGATGCCAATATTCATTTGTTATCAGCAGATCAATTGACGGATGGTCAAGCTGAATTCATCGAGCGTTACTTTAATGATGAAATTTATCCAATTCTGACCCCGATGGCGGATGATTCTTCGCGGCCTTTCCCTTTTATTAGTAATAACTCCCTAAATTTAGGGGTGCTTTTAAAAGATGAAGCAGGCAATAACGATTATGCTACTTTGCGGGTGCCGACTGGGGTAGTTAACCGATTGGTTAAATTGCCGGAAGCTGAGAATGATTTTATTTTGCTGGAAGATATCATTAAGCCTTTCTTAGGGCGTCTGTTCACCGGTTACACCATCAAAAAAGTGATGGCGTATCGACTGATCCGTGATATGGATTTAGATGTGGCTGAACGGGATGCCTCAGATCTTTTGATGGCGGTTCAAGATCAACTGAAAGAACGGGAACGGGGCCATGTGGTTCGTCTTGAAATCGATGGCAAGATGACGGATAAACTTTGTCGACGGTTAGTAAAAAAGATTCACGTGGATGAACGGGCGATTTATGAGGTCAACGGGCCAATCGATTTAACTTTTCTCAAGAAGTTACCATCCCGAATCAGTGGTCATGATGATTTGAAGTATCAACCTTTCCATAGTTATCAAGAGCCAGCCTTAGATAAAGATCATGATATTTTTGCGGCCATGCGCCAGCAAGATCATTTGATGCAGCACCCTTATGATACTTTTGACAGTGTCGTCAACTTTATTCATCAAGCGGCGACTGATGAGCAGGTTTTAGCCATTAAAATGACGCTATATCGGGTTTCAAAGCAATCACCAATTATTCGAGATTTAGGGCTGGCGGCGCAACGTGGTAAACAAGTGACGGTTTTAGTCGAGGTCAAGGCCCGCTTTGATGAAGATAATAATGTTCACTGGGCTCAACAACTGGAAAAGATGGGCTGCCATGTTATTTATGGTTTGGTTGGTTTAAAGACTCACTCTAAAATTGCCCTGGTTATTCGGCGAGACGAAGATGGAATTCGGCGTTACTTGCACTTGGGAACTGGTAATTATAATGATTCCACAGCCCGTTTTTATACTGATATGGGTTTGCTAACTTGTAATCGTGATATGGGGATGGATGCCACGACGCTCTTTAATATGTTATCGGGCTATTCGCAACACCAATATCTACATAAGATGCATCAATCGCCAAAGTTGATTCGTCAATTTATTAACCAAAAGATTGATGAAGAAATTGCCGCGGCTCAGGCTGGTAATAAAGCTCTAATCAAGATGAAGATGAATTCTTTGTCAGACAAACATATTATCGAAAAGCTTTATGAAGCTAGTGCGGCGGGTGTGAAGATTCATCTGCTCATTCGGGGGATTTGTTGCTTAAGAACTGATTTGCCAGGTGTTAGTGACAATATTAAGGTTCATTCGATTGTCGGTCGGTTCTTGGAACACAGCCGGATTTATTACTTCTATAATGATGGAAATGAAGATGTATATTTGTCCAGTGCTGATATGATGACCCGGAATTTAAACCGGCGGGTAGAACTATTATTCCCCGTCTTGCAAACTGATTTACACGATCGTGTTTTACGAATTTTTGATATTTTATGGCGAGATAATGTTAAGACGCGGGTTTTGCATGACGATCAGTTTGAACGCGTTAATCGGCGGAATCAGGATCCACTAGATGCCCAACAATATTTTGTTGATGAAGCGGAACAAAAGATTCAAGCTTTAAAAGCTAGTGAGCAGGATAAGTCGTCAAGTGAATTTCAGCCCTTGACTAAGCATCCTGATAATTTGTCGTTAGATAGTGAGGAATAAATAACCATGATCAATTTTGTTGTGATCGATTTAGGCTCTAATTCGGTTCGAATGCGGATCAATGAGTTAATGGAGAATGGATCATTTTTGTTAACGCATCAAGTTAAAGAATACGTCCGTTTATCGGAAAATATGGGACCCGATAAAGTCTTGCAAAAAGAACCGATGGAACGGACGATTAAGGCCTTGCAGGAATTAAAAAAAATCTATGATCAATTACCCAATCCGCAGGTACATGCCATTGCGACCGCAGCCGTTCGCCAAGCGAAGAACCAAAAGCACTTTTTGAAGCGCGTAAAAGAAGCGGTGGACCTAGAGTTTGATGTTATCTCTGGCGATCAAGAGGCCTATCTTGACTACCTCGGGGTTACGCGGACTTTGCCGGTTAATGACTGTATCATCATGGATACGGGTGGGGCTTCGACCGAATTAGTCTACGTCGAAGGAGGTAAAATGAGAGATCGGATTTCGATCCCGCTGGGTTCAGTTTTAATTTCCCAACGGTTCGGGTTAGATGATGAAATTTCAGCGGTCAGTCTCTTTAAAGCCATGACCTTTGTAGAACAGTCCTTAGCCAAAATTGATTGGCTCCAAGAGGCTCATGGGAAGCAACTCATTGGCCTGGGAGGGAGTAATCGGACCTTAGCCAAAATTATGCGACGTCAGTTGGCTCTTGATCCTGATGATCTTCCGGATATTCATGGGATGCATGTACCGAGTGCGCATGTTTATGAACTTATGGAATCTGTCATTCAAATGAACCGGACCCAACGTGAAAAGACCCCAGGTTTAGCGAAAGTTCGAGCCGATGTGATTGTAGGTGGCTGGATGCCGATCATTTTAGTGATGCGGATGCTAGATATTCAAGAAGTCGTCTTTTCTAATCATGGTTTACGTGAAGGAGTTCTCTATGATTATTTAGATCATCAGGCTTAATTACGGGGGTGAGTAAATGCCAGTAAGTTTTCGGCAAGCCACGACCGCAGATTTACCAATCATGACTGCGATATACAATCAGGCGATTCGCCGTGGTGGGATTACTGATGATGATCAAGAAGTCACCGTCGACGATCGTCAAGTCTGGTTTAAGACCTTTACGAATCATTTTCCTTTATGGGTGATTTTAGATCGTCAAAGAGTGATTGGTTTTGTTGGCTTGGAAGAATTCTTTCCTCACCCGAATTTTGATCAAAGTGCGCAAATTTGTCTTTATCTTGATGATTCTGTTCAAGGGCAAGGAATTGGTTCAAGGGCCTTAGCATATGTTGATCAAATGGCGGAGCGGTTAAAGATCAAGACGATTGTTGCCTACATTTATGCAGATAATTTGCCCAGTCAAAAGTTGTTTGCTAAAGTGAACTACAAATATCAGGGGGATTTACCCCAGATTGCGCATGTTCGTGGCGAATGGGCAACCATCAAAACTTACGTGAAAAACTATGAATAGCAGGTGATATGATGTTAAAAGTTGGAATCAGTGGCGCTACTGGTCAGGCCGGATCGGAATTAACCAAGGCGGCCCAAGCTAGTGGTCAAATCGAAGTTACGGCCCTGGTTCGAAATGGTGAAAAAGCAAAAACAATGCTAGGTGATCAAGTTAAGGTGCTCGAAAAAGATGCCTTTGCGCTCACTAGAGCAGACCTGGCCGATTTTGATGTTATCGTGGATGCTTTTGCGACCGCACCAGACCTATCCTATTTACAAGTTGATTTGGCGGCAAAGTTAGTCAGTTTTTTCCGTGAGACTACTAGCCCACGTTTAGTATTTATCTTGGGTGCCGGAAGTTTACAGACCGGTGATGATCACCATTTGTTCGTGGATGATATTGCGAAAACTCCTGGAGCCAACGAATGGATTGCAATTCCACAAAATCAGTTAGCAGAATTAGAATTTTTGCGAAACGTCAAAAATGTTAACTGGGTTGGGGTGTCGCCAGGGGCAGAATTTAAGGTCGGCCCTAAAGCAGCAGCGGTTAAATATGGTCATGATGAATTATTGTTTAATGACCAGGGAGAATCATTTACGACCTATGCGACGATGGGCGCTGTCCTGACTAAGGAAATTATCGAGCCACAATATCACCAGGAACGATTTACGGTGATTAATCAATAATTTCCCTTGACATTAAAAAATGATTAGAATACAATTAACGAAATTAAAACGAAAGGACGATTACGTAATGACATTAAAAACTTGGCACAACTGGCATAGTTAAGTAAGTGTACATTTTGGTGTAGGCTTACTTTTGATTTGACTTAAATCAATTGATCGGGCCTATGCCGGCGTAATCATTCATTAGTAATGAGTTGGGTGGCGTAGCTGTCACTCAGCTCTTTTTATTTACCTGGAGATGGCCCATGGACAAGCAAATAGGAAACGAGGTAAATAAAATGACCAATGCAGTAGAAAAAAATATGTTTTATGGTGAATTCGGGGGCCAATATGTGCCTGATAATATTAAGGTGGCGCTTGATGAAGTCGCGAAGGCGTATCAAGCGGCTAAAGAGGATCTGAGCTTTTTAACCGAATTACGGGCTTTATTGAAGGATTATTCCGGTCGGACGACGCCTTTATATTATGCAGAAGCCTTTACGAAGTCTTTAGGTGGCGCCAAAATCTACCTTAAACGAGAAGACTTGAATCATTTGGGAGCACACAAGCTCAATAATGTCTTGGGACAGATTTTATTGGCGAAACGAATGGGGAAAACACGGATTATTGCAGAAACCGGAGCTGGTCAACATGGGGTGGCGACGGCCGCCGCGGCCGCACGGTTTGGTATGGAGTGTGAAGTTTACATGGGGGCGGTTGATTGTGAGCGCCAAAAGCTAAATGTATTTCGGATGAATTTATTAGGGGCCAAGGTTAATCCAGTTGAAGCTGGAACAGGCACCTTAAAAGATGCTGTCACAGCGGCCTTTGCTGATTTTGCGCAAAATCTAGAAAATACCTTTTATATTGTTGGATCGGCGGTCGGCCCGTATCCTTATCCACAAATGGTGCGAGATTTCCAAAGTGTGATTGGTAAAGAAGCGCGAGCACAAATTTTAGAAAAAGAAGGACGGCTTCCCGATGCGGTTGTAGCTTGTGTCGGGGGTGGTTCCAATGCCATCGGTTCATTTGCGGCCTTCTTGCAAGATCAGGATGTGCGTTTAATCGGGGCTGAAGGAGCTGGAAAAGGGGCTGACACTTCTGAAAATGCGGCCACGATGACCAATGGACGGGTTGGCGTTAGTGATGGGATGAAGTCCTATGTCCTAATGGATGATCAAGATCAGGTCTTACCGGCTTATTCTATTTCTGCGGGCCTTGATTATCCAGGGGTTGGTCCGGAACATGCCTATCTTAAGGATGCTCAACGGGCAGAATATTATCCCATTACCGATCAGGAGGCGATTGAAGCTTTCCAACTCTTATCAAAAACGGAAGGGATCATTCCAGCCCTAGAAAGTTCACATGCCCTCGCCCAGGCAATAAAATTAGCGCCTACTATGGATTCAGATCAAATCATGATCGTGACCGTGTCAGGGCGTGGGGATAAGGACGTTAATCAAGTCGCTGATTATTTAGGGGTTGAATTATAGAAATCAAGAAATGCATTTAGGGGTGAAAAGGGACAATTAAGGTTTCTTTTCACCCTCTTTTGAGTGTCCAAAGATGGTTAAATTTCTTATAATATAGTTATAAGAAAATGGGGGGGCAACACTTATGACGACGATTTCTGGAAAGAAACGCTTGCTTCAAATTACCTCGATACTTAAAAAGTATTCTTTCATCAGTAATTTTTATCGGCAGACGAACCCAGACCAAATACGTCTGGCCTTAGAGGAGTTAGGTCCAACTTTTATTAAGTTAGGGCAGATTTTATCGACCCGGCCCGATTTGGTATCGCCAGCACTGATCAATGAATTACAACAGTTACAAGATAAAGTTAAAGCAGACGATTATGAGGTCATTGCTCAAATTTACGAGGATCAAACCGGCCAAACAATTGCTGAAAATTTCGCTAGTTTTGAAGAAACCGCCTTTGCATCAGCTTCTATTGGTCAATGTCACCATGCCACTTTATTAGATGGCACGCCGGTCGTGGTCAAAATCCAACACCCTGACGTATCGACTTTGGTGCAAGTGGATCTAAATCTCTTCCGCCGGGCCGTGAAAATGCTGAAATACGTGCCCAATGATGGCAAATCGGTAGTGGATTTACCACAGGTGTTTGATCAACTGAGCACTTCTTTAATGAATGAGATTGATACCCTCCATGAAGTGAAAAATGGGGAACGCTTTTATGATCTCAATAATGGCCAAGGAGTCTTTGTGGTTCCCAAAGTCTATTCCAATGAATCGAGTGCCAAGATATTAGTGAATCAAGCCATGACAGGTGAGAGTATTAAGCAGCTCTTTGCGAGCGAGGAGCATCCCTTATCAATGGATGAACAGGCTCGAAATACCGCGATTGGCCATCAATTGGTGGAAAACTTTATTAAACAGGTTTTTACCGATCACTTTTTTCATGCTGATCCCCATCCAGGAAATATCTTATATCGACCAGTTACCTCATCCGATCAACCAAATGTCTCGATTGATACGAAAACCAAAACGTTCAACCATCTGGAATTTGAGTATCAGAAAGCGAGTGAATTACCACCGTTTCGTTTAGTTTATTTGGATTTTGGGATGATGGGGACCTTATCCAACGAATTGGCGGATGGGATCGCCAACATTATTATTGCCTTAGTTCAAAAGGATATCTACAAAATTAGTCAAGCGGTTTTGGTGGTTTGCAATCGGACGGGTCAGGTTGATGAACAACAATTTAACCAGCAATTTGGTATCTTTATTCGACCATATTTAAATCAAGGTTTGGGTGATATTGATTTTGGCACAATGGTTTTTGAGATCACGCGGCTTTGTCAAACGAATCATTTACAAATGAAACCAGAAGTTACCATGCTAATGAAGGCTTTTGCGACCCTGGAAGGCACAGTAGCCAAGTTGGATCCCACCATTTCGATGATGGCTGTAGCGCGCCCCTTCGCTAAAAAATATTTAAAAGAGCATTTTAATTGGCGAGAAAGCTTGGGGGATGCCTCTTTAGCCATGTATAGTTCATTAGAGTCCTTATCGAAACTGCCAAATCAGGTCAATCGGTTAATGACGAATCTGGCCAGTGGGGAGCAACAATTTAATTTCCATTATCAGGGACAAGATAAAGTATTAAAGTCCTTACATAAAATGGTCAATCAATTAGCCACTGTAATCGTGATTGCGGCGGTAATCATGGGATCTTCAATTATGGTGGTTGGGAGTACTGATCATCCTTTTATCCATGATTTTGGAATTTGGGCATATGTAATCGCAATTATCTTAGTTGTGATAATGATGATTTCTTGGTTATGGAAGAGTTGGCGGAAGTAGATTACCAATAATTTTAATTAAAAATTTGTAAATGTTGGTCTCCTAATTAGATTCCTTCTAAAGAAAGCGTTATAATAGATATATCGAAGGAGGGAGATATCATGAAATATCCACAAACTAAAGAAGTTTTAAACCAATTAGTTGCTGATTTAAGTCAATTATCAATGGTTGTTCATCAGACCCACTGGTACATGCGGGGGACGAACTTCTTGAAGCTACACCCATTGATGGATGAGTGGCAAGAAGATTTGGATGCCCAATTAGATGTGATTTCAGAACGGTTAATTGCTTTAGATGGCTCCCCATACTCAACTTTAACCGAAATGGCGGAACATACTAAGATTCCTGACGAACCAGGGACTTGGGACAAGTCAACGCCGGAACGTTTTGAAATTCTTTCCAAGGATTACCATTATTTAGCAGATCTTTACCAAAAGGGTATTGAAGTCAGTGATGACGAAAAGGACTTCAGTACGCAAGATATCTTCATTGGTTTTAAGACGGAAACGGAAAAACGGCTTTGGATGATTCAAGCCGAACTTGGCAAGGCACCGGAACGTGATGCTTAAATTATAATTTTTCAATCTCCTTGGGACTTCCTAAGGAGATTTTATTTTAAAGTCAAAAAAGCGAACAATTATTCATTTAGCTTGGCTTTCTGGTAAAATGGAAGAAATACTTTAAGGAGCGGGACTAATGGCAAAATTGCGGCAGCTTAAGGCTAAGCGAATTGTAATTAAGGTGGGAACCAGTACTTTAATTACTCCGAACGGGAAGGTCAATTTACGCGCTATTGATCAGTTAAGTTTTGTGATCTCGGGGCTAGTTTCCCAAGGCAAACAGGTAGTTTTGGTTACTTCAGGAGCGATTGGAGTCGCCATGAATGAGGTCGGCCTTGAACAACGTCCCAAAGCGATTCCATCGCAACAGGCTTTGGCAGCAATTGGACAGAGTCGATTGATCACCATGTATTTGGAGCGTTTTACCACCTATGGTCAAAACATTAGTCAAATTCTCCTAACTTATGATGTCTTAAAAGACCCGGAAACCCGACAGAATGCCTTAAATTCCATTGAGCAACTTTTGAAATGGGGGATTGTCCCAATTGTCAATGAAAACGATACGGTTTCCGTTGATGAAATGGATCATCAAACGACCTTTGGGGATAATGACCAACTTTCTGCCAAAGTGGCCGAGTTAATTAATGCGGATTTACTGATTGTTTTATCTGACATTGATGGTTTGTATGATGATAATCCGCATACTAATCCTGACGCCAAGATGATGGAAGAAGTTCATGAAATTACTGCATCAATTTGGGAAGTTGCAGGTGGAAAAGGCTCCAAATACGGCACAGGTGGGATGCAAACGAAATTACTAGCGGCCCAACAGATGCTAGAAAATAGCAAAGCAATGGTGTTAATCAATGGTCAAGATCCCAGTCGGATTTTTGATGTAATCGCCGGGATCCCAGTGGGAACACTCTTTCAGAAAGGATGATCATATGAATTTAGAAACGATGGGTGAAAAGGCCCAAGTAGCAAGTCGTAAATTAGCCCAATTAACGACGGAAGAAAAGAATCAAGCCTTAAGATCAATGGCCCAAGCGCTAGAGGACCATACTGAAAATATCATTGCGACGAATCAACGGGATTTGAAAGCAGCTGTTGGGCTTAAGGCAAGCTTTGTAGATCGGTTAACCCTTGATCGAGCCCGAATTGTGGGAATGGCCGATGGCTTACGACAACTCGCTCGGTTAGCTGATCCGATCGGGGATGTTGTGGATGCTTGGACGACACCGACGGGATTAGAAATTGCCAAACGGCGGGTTCCCTTAGGAGTAATTGGCATGATTTTTGAAGCGCGGCCTAATGTATCGGTTGATGCGAGTGGCTTGTGTTTTAAATCTGGGAATGCCGTGATTTTGCGTGGTGGTAAAGAAGCTTTACAGACTAATCAGATGTTAGTGAAGGTTTTACGGCGGGTCCTGGCTGATCATGGTTTGGATCCGAATGCCATCCAGTTAATTGAGGATACAAGTCATGAAGTAGCCAATCAGTTTATGCAGTTAACGGAGTATTTAGATGTCTTGATCCCGCGTGGCTCGGCCCGGCTGATTAATGCGGTAGCCCAACAAGCAACGGTACCAGTGATCAAAACGGGGGCGGGGAACTGTCATATTTATGTAGATGATGATGCAGATTTGGCGATGGCTATTGATGTAGTTGTGAATGCTAAAGTGCAACGACCGTCAGTATGTAATGCCGCTGAAAAATTATTAATTAATTCAGCGGTCGCAAGTGAATACCTGCCAGCCATCGCCCAGGCCTTGATAGATCAAAAAGTAGAATTACGGGGTGATAAACGCGCTCAAGCAATTCTTGGTGATCAGGTTAATCCGGCTACCAGTGAAGATTGGGATACGGAATATAATGATTACATCATGGCCATTAAAGTGGTTGATACTTTAGATGAAGCTATTAGCCACATTAATCAGCATAATACCCAACATTCTGAGGCAATTATCACCAATAACTATGCCAATAGTCAGCGCTTCTTAGCAGAGGTGGATGCAGCAGCTGTTTATGTTAATGCTTCAACTCGCTTTACTGATGGTAGCGAATTTGGCTTTGGTGCCGAAATTGGAATTTCAACGCAAAAATTACATGCCCGAGGACCAATGGGATTGAAGGAATTAACCACGACGAAATACGTAATTCGTGGTGATGGACAAGTACGAAAATAAGGAGATCGAGATGACAAAAGTTGCAATAGTGGGGACCGGTAGTATGGGAAGTGCCATCTTAGAAGGATTGGCTAAAACCAAGCAGGTAGATTTGGTGGCCGCTAATCATCCCAATCCACGGGCTAAGCAGTTAGCAGCTCAATTAAAGATCAAATTATATGAGCGTAACCAAGATTTAATTGCAGAACAACCTGATGTGGTGATTTTAACGGTACCTGTCCCCGTGACCTTAGATGTAGCCAAAGAATTGGCGGGCTTAACTGCCGGAACGGTTGTGATGTCGGCGGCTGTTGGGGTGACAGCTAACGATTTACAAGCCGTCCTCCCACAGGCTGGGGTGGTCCCATTTGTCCCAAATACACCGGTAGCAATTAATGCTGGTACCATTGGCGTAGCCTTCAATGATCAATTAAGTGCTGACCAGCGTCAAATAGCTAACCAGGTACTGGCTCTGTTGGGCGACGTTATTTCAGTACCAGAAGAACGGATGGATATTGTTGGCACAGTGGGCGGTTGTGGCCCGGCTTTTGTCGATGTGATGATGGATGCGATGAGTGATGCGGCAGTCGCTAAGGGTCTTGATCGAGCAACGGCTTACCAATTAATCGCAAGTATGGTTAAAGGATCGGGGGCTTTAGCAAGTCAGAGTGGCTTAACCCCGAGCCAACTACGCGATCAAGTTACGTCACCGGCTGGAACAACGATTCGTGGCGTGATGGCTTTGGAAGCCAATGGTTTCCGCCATGCCGTGATTGAAGCTATTAATAAATCAGCTGAATAGAATGGTAGGAAAAATAATGGGGATTGAGCGAAATTTAATTTCTTATCTTTTAAAACATAGAAAAATACTTATTTTTGGTATTATTACTTGTTTAGGCGTTGTAATTCGGTTGTGCTTATTTAAATTTAGATCAGGAGACTACGATATATATTTATCTACCTGGTATGAGCAAATTAGAGAACTTGGCGGTATTAAGGCCCTACACTTTCAAGTTGGTGATTATGGTGTGCCATATCAGCTAATAATAGATCTGTTTACTTACATTCCAATTAACAACTTGTATTTGTATAAAGCTCTTTCTAGTTTGTTTGATTTTATTTTAGCGTTCTATAGTGCATTATTATGTAAACAGTTCAATAAGAAAATTGATTTCAATGTAATATATGGAATTATATTAATGATTCCTACAGTGATATTAAATTCGGCATTGTGGGCTCAATGTGATTCGATATATTGTAGTTTTGTTTGCATATCATTATATTATTTGATGAAAAATAAGCCATTACCGTCATTTATTTTCTTGGGTATTGCTTTTTCATTTAAACTACAGACAATTTTTATTTTTCCAGCTTATATCTTATTTTATTTGATAAAGAAAAATATAAGCTGTGTTCATTTTTTGATTATATTAGTATCAATGTATCTAATGAATATACCAGGTTTTATAGCTGGCAGAGATCTTTTAACACCTATAAAAGTATATATGAATCAAACAAATGAATATAAGCAATACGGATTAAATTTTAATTATCCTAATTTTGCGTCCATTTTTAATTCAGTTGGGAGACATTATTTTGATAGCTTTAGTAAATTTTTGGTAATTTTCACAATTCTTTCTTTAGTTGTTATATATACTATAGTCTTAGATAAACTAGATGATACTAATCTTGAGGCAATACATATAATTGCTTTAAGTATGATTACAGTTTTTACTATGGTTGTATTATTACCTTCTATGCATGAACGTTATGGGTATTTACTTGATTTGATGTTGCTTTTTTCTGCCGTAATTGATAAACGTTATATACTATCTTTCTTTGTAATGTCTATGGTTAGTTTAATAGCATATTCAAAGACAAATTTTGGACTTCAATATCCATTGGTTTTTATTTCAGTAATAGTACTTTCAACTTATGTATATAGTTGCTATATAGCTTACGATGCTTTCATTTGCAGACAAGTACCATCTCTCAAAAAAGAATAGGTAATTAAAAAGTGTGTTAGTAATTGTATCTATAAATCAGCTGAATAGAATGAAAAAGAGTTATGACCAGTAAAATAGTCATAACTCTTTTGTCTTTTATAAAGTAAATCCAGTAAAACGATCGGCGATTAAGCCGTATACTAACATTCCAAAGAAGACGACTAGTGATCCAGCCGCTAAAATATCAATTCCGCAAGCATACATTGAGTAGATACTGTAGATCCCAGCGATAAAGGCAATGAACATGGTGGTTCGGTGGAAAGGTACTTCACAGCCTAGTTTCATTTGATTGACCTCGGTAACCTTTAGAGAAGCCATACAAAGCAGATAAGGGACCAGATTCAAGACAACGGCTAAATTAACTAATTGGTTAAATTGTTCATTTAGGGTTGGATTAATGGTCATAAATGAAAGAATAAATTCAATGATCATAATAGTGAGCATCCCGACAAATGGGGCCCCGTGAGCGTTAACCAATTTGAAAAATTTGGGGAAATAACCAGCGACGGCCGATACTCGGAAGTTTTCACTAATGGTGAATTGCCAACCTAAGAGGGCACCAATACATGAGATCGTCATCATTGCCATGACGAGTTTCCCAAAGAAAGGACTTAAGATTGAAGCATAAACTAACCCGAAAGGAGCGTTGGATTTTGCTAGGGCAGCGTGACCGATAATTCCTTGCGCAACATTGGTTGAAAGAATATAGATAATTCCAGCCGCTAAAGTTCCGCCTAGGACGGCGATTGGAACATTACGCTCGGGATTTTCCACCGCATCCGAATTAGAAGCCGCTGATTCCAGACCTAAGAATGACCAGAGAGTGATCGGAACGGATTCCGTAATTCCAGACCATAAATTAAGGTGATGAGGATTCCAGCTGGTCGCAAAGGTGTGGCCACTGAACCAGAACCAACCAAAAATAGCAATAAACCCAACGGGAATTATGACAAACCATACAGTGACAGAACCAATCCGGCCCGTTACTCGTGGTCCCCAATAATTAGCGAAAGTTGCAATTAGTAAGATTATAATGGTCCAAATTACAATATCGGTCGATGAGAGGTCCCAACCTAAGAAAGTTGATCCATAGCCCACGGCAGCTACCGCAATGGCAACATTTGCGAAGATCAAAGAAATCCCATAAGAGTAATTGATTAAGAAATTCCCAAATTTACCAAAGGTATTCTCGGAATATCCACCCATTCCGTTCTTACGGTTATGACCATAGGTGCCCAGACGAGCATAAATGTAGGCCAGACTCATGGCCCCGGTTAAAGTAACCAACCAAGAGAGCACCGAGATTGAGCCGACCGCCGCAAGTTTAGCAGGTAACATAATAATCCCTGATCCTAACATGTTAACCATCGTAATGATCGTCAACTGGAAGACACTCATTTTTCGTTTTTCCATGAAAAGCTCCTTGTTTTGCGTCAAATCGATGGACGCAGATTGATATCTATTATAACGACAAACCAGGTGAAAGGTAAACAACGTAATTAGTTATATTTTATGAAGAATCTAAAAATATTTGTTAGTAGCTTCACAATATCGGGTAATTACAGAAATTCAAACATTATAAAAATGAAACCGCTTACCTGATTCTGACGTTCACAAACTCCTGGAAATAAAGGATAAAAAAGGGCTTAAATTAATTGACACCCTTGAAAAAAGGTGTAGTATATAAGTTGTGAAATAAGTAACAAACTTTTTTTAGGAGGCCATGAAGCATGGTAGAAAAAGCAAAGCCTAAGATGACGAAAGAACGAGCTGAAGAAATCGTTGATGGTTTAGTTAAAAAGGCCCACGAAGCCTTAGACATCATGAGCGACTTTGATCAAGAAAAAGTTGATTACATTACTCACCAAATGGTGGAAGCTGGTCAAGATAAGCATATGGAATTAGCCGTGGAAGCTTATAACGAAACCGGTCGGGGTGTGATTGAAGATAAAGCCATTAAAAATATGTTTGCGACGGAAGAAATTTGGCACCACATTCGCAAGCACAAGACCGTTGGTATTATTGAAGATGATAAGGCTAACGAATTAATTAAAGTGGCCGAACCATTAGGGGTAATTGCTGGGATTACGCCAGTGACAAACCCAACTTCAACGACGCTCTTCAAAGCGATTATTGCTATGAAGACCCGAAACCCAATCATCTTCAGTTTCCACCCACAAGCCTTACAAAGTTCACGGCATGCTGCTAAGATTTTACGTGATGCAGCTATCGCTGCCGGAGCACCAGAAGGGGCTATCCAATGGATCGATGAACCTAGTCGAGAGACTTCGACCGCTTTAATTAATCATCCTGGAGTTGCTTCAACCTTAGCTACAGGTGGTCCAGGAATGGTTACAGCCGCCTACTCAACTGGGAAACCAGCCTTGGGGGTTGGACCTGGTAACGGTCCGGTATACATTGAAAAGACCGCGAACTTAAAACGGGCTGTTAACGATATTATCCTATCCAAAACTTTTGATAATGGGATGATCTGTGCCACGGAAAACAGTGCCGTCATTGACGCTGATATCTATAAAGAGGTCACGGACATGTTTAAGGCTAATCGGATGTACTTCGTACCAAAGAAGGACTTAGACAAGCTACGCAAGGCAATGTTTAATTCAGAAACTGGTTCCGTTCTTGGACCAATTGCCGGTAAATCAGCGATGCAAATTGCTGAAATGGCCGGTATTGAGGTTCCAGCTGATACCCAAGTGTTAGCAGCTGAGATCACTGGTGTTGGTAAAGATGAAGACCTATTATCTGGCGAAAAATTAAGTCCAGTCCTTTCAATTTACAAGGCTAAGGACCAAGAAGAGGCCTTTGACATTTGTGCCCGTTTGCTCGACTATGGTGGACTTGGTCACACGGCGGCGATCCAAACTTCTGATATGGAGTTAGCTAAGCAATACGGTATCCAAATGAAAGCTTCCCGGGTGATTGTTAACTCACCGTCTGGGTTAAGTGGGATTGGTAACTTGTACAACCGGATGACGCCATCCTTAACCTTGGGGACTGGTTCCTGGGGGGCTAACTCAATTTCTCATAACGTGACGGACTACGATTTGATCAACGTCAAGACAATTGCCAAGAGGCGGAATAATATGCAATGGATTAAATTACCACGTGTTTACTTTGAACGGGATGCTGTACGTTACTTGAAGGATATGCCAGACATCAATCGGGTCTTCATCGTTACGGGACCATCAATTCAAGCTCATGGCTATGTTGATGTGGTAACGGATCAATTGAAGTTACGGCAAAATGAAGTGCCATACATGGTCTTCTCTGATGTTGAAAACGATCCAAGTACCGAAACGGTTAAGAAGGGGGTTGCTTTGATGAACTCCTTCAAGCCGGACACTATTATTGCCCTTGGTGGTGGGTCGCCATTGGATGCGGCTAAAGGAATGTGGATGTTCTATGAGAATCAAGATGCTAGTTTCTTTGGTGCTAAGCAGAAGTTCATCAACATTCGGAAACGGGCCTACCGGTTTGAAAAACCAACCAAGGCCCAAATGGTGGCCATCCCTACAACTTCGGGTACTGGTTCAGAAGTTACCCCATTTGCGGTCATTACGGACTCAGAAACGCATGTTAAGTACCCATTAACTGATTATGCTCTAACACCAGATGTGGCGATTGTGGACCCACAATTTGTTGATACGGTACCAAAGGGCAACATTGCCGCTTCGGGATTGGATGTCTTAGCTCACGCGATGGAATCGTATGTATCGAATATGGCATCTGATTACACCCGTCCATTATCCTTACAAGCGATTAAGTTAGTCTTTGAAAACTTAACGAAGTCCTACAATGGAGATGCCAAGGCGCGCGAAGAAATGCATAATGCCTCGACCTTAGCCGGGATGTCCTTTGCTAACGCCTTCCTTGGAATTAACCACTCGATTGCCCACAAACTTGGGGGAGCCTTTGGCTTAACTCACGGGATCGCCATTGCGATTACAATGCCACATGTTATCAAGTTTAATGCTACGCTTCCTAAGAAGTTTACGACTTGGCCAAAATACGAATATTTCCGGGCCGATGAAGATTACGCCACGATTGCCAAAACGATTGGCTTAAGTGGGAAGAACAATGAAGAATTGATTGATAAGTTATGCCTAGCCGTCCGTGATTTAGCTCACTCAGTTGGCGTGAAGTTAAGTCTTAAGGACTGGGGTGTCTCAAAGAAAGACTTTGATGCTAAAGTTGACGACTTAGCAGTCTTAGCTTACGAGGACCAATGTACCACTGCTAACCCTCAAGAACCATTGATCAGTGATTTGAAGCAAATTATGATTAATGAGTACGAAGGGACTGGGGTCGAAGATAAATAAGCACCAATTTAAAAAGGATCCGATTTTAGCGGATCCTTTTTGTTTTGCGATAAATTTGCCAAATCAAGGTGAACAAGATACTCAATCCCCAGACAATCAGAAGGGGATAGTAATAAAATGGTAATTTAAAGGAAAGGGTGATCGTATTATGACCAGCCGGAGCGGTGATCGTCGGGACGCCAATCTGATTAACTTGATAGGCAACTTTTTTACCATTCAGTTTTAATTGAGACTGTTGATAGGTAATCAGAGGGAGCTGGATTTTACCGGCTTGATTCTGCTGCCAGCTGATTTGTAATTGTCCATTTTTGGTCACTTGATGGTTGAAGTATCGGAAATGATTAATGATCGTTGCTTGATAAGTGACGGCCCGGAATTGTTGCTTCCCTTTTAATTTATATTTCACGGGTAAATAGTCTGGGTGTCGTTTGTCAATGATCAAGAAAAGGGAGCCAGGATGGTCCGAGTTGATGTAGTTTTTAATCAAGTGTTGATTATAACCGACAATGGAAACAGTATTGGTCCAACTGGTCAGGCCTTTGTGTTCAGCAATGATACAACGATGGCGAGTATGGTTAACGACAGAACCAGCCGCCATAAAGGTCGCAATGACGAGCGCTACTTGAGCAATTACCCGCCAAGCTCGACGAGAATTATTGAGATAAGATAAGCTTCGGGCTAATCCCGCAAACAAAAGCGGATAGGCAATAATTGTCAGCCGGTAGGGAAATTGTAAACTAGATTGGAGTTGGGGGAGGGTTTGATCGAACCAACGCCAGGGAAACAAATTCGTGGCTAAGAAAAGCCAAACTAAGCCATTAATAACCAACCATAAGCCTAAATGATCATGTGACCGTCGCCATTGCCATGCAATCAGCATGAGGGTGATGAAAATCATTATTACCATTAAGTGGCTCAAGGTACCACGGCTAGCAAGGTGGATCCCGAGATGAAGGACATTTTTCGAAAGGACAAAGGCGCCGGGATTAGCGATCTGATTTTTAGAGTAGAGAACCAAAAAATTTAACCAAACATTGGTCGTAAAAATAATGGTGAGGCCAATGCTTTTTAATAACTGTTCCCAGAGATGCCGCTTTCGATGGCTCCTGATCCAAGCATCGATAAAGAAAGGAACTAACATGACGGTGAAAAAGATCGTGCTTAAAACATGAATTTGCATAATGACCGTCATGGTCAAAGCTAAGGACCAAACCTTGATCCCATCATCAGGATTTTCATGGAGACGGATGGCTTGAACAACGGCAAAAGGCGCTAAAGCGGCTCCCCAAGCGGTCATGTTTTGATATTGCATCCAGCGGGTCATCCATCCAGCGCCCATAAAAGCGATCGTAATCATGATTCCAGCCCATTGGGGGGCTTTAACCTGTTTAGTGACCTGATACATCCCACAGGCCGCCAGCATGAATAAAATCAAATCACTAATGATTTCATAGCCAAACCATGACTGGGTCAGCACCAAGATAAGATCATTTAAATAAGCGAACAAGGGGCCGTAAACGGCATTAATGACCCGCCCAGACTGTTCAAAGCCAAAATTTGATTGGAATAAGTTAAAGTGACCGGTCTGGATTTGCTTAGCCGTATCGTAAAACCGGTTCATATGAAAGAGCCCGTCGGAACCGACTAAGGTGACGTGACTAATTAGTTGGGGGCCTAAAAAGACCAGTGCCACCAGCAAAAAGATTAGGTAGGGCCATGAGCGTGTGGACAGTTGACGAATTCTCATGGCTCGTTACCGATAGGTTCGAACAGCGGGAGCTTGGTAGTTGTCCATGAAATCAAGCAGCTCATTAAAAGTTGCGATAAAGCCGATTGATTCCACAAAATCGCGTTCCGCAAAGCCGGCAACTTGCATCTTACCCAACATACTTTTGAGGGGATTATAGTAACCGTTGAAGTTAAAGAGGGCGACTGGCTTAGCATTATCTCCAATGGCGGTCCACGAAAAGGCTTCGCTAACTTCTTCTAAAGTTCCTAAGCCCCCCGGCAAGGCGATCAGTCCATCGGCTAGATTCATCATCTTATCTTTTCTGATATCCATTTTGGGGACAATCTGGAGATCACTTAACCGGTCTAAACTAGTCCCGCGGTCATATAGTTCTTGGGTAATTACGCCATGGACTTGACCACCATGGTCTAAAACCGAATTGGCGACCGCCCCCATCATGCCGTATTGACCACCGCCATAGACGAGACTAATTTGATGGTCGGCTAGTTCTTGACCAAAGCGCTGGGCTAATTTGATGAATTCTGGATTGTGACCAGGATTGGCACCGCAATAGACGGCAAGTGACTTAATCATTGATTCTCTACCTCACATAAATAGCTATAACAATAATGTTAATTATACCGACATCAAAGAAAAAACGATAGTTAAATCACTATCGTTTAGAGGGGTTCAATATTGTAGGCTTGATCATCGGCTTCATCGATTAATTTAACCGGCCGTTCTTGATTGGTTTGGATGGTGATCCGGTAACCAAATTTATCCACAAAGGTTAATTCCTGACTGTTAATGTGCTCCACATTAGCTGGAATCGCTTGATCATCAATTGTAAGATTTAGTTTTGGTGAAATTGAAATTGTGTGCGTACGATTCCGAGTGCCATCAAAATATTTCCAATTCCCAGCATATAAAACGGGTAAAGAAGTTAATGGTTTGATTTTGCGTTTCAATTGGGTGAACCCTAGCGAGCTAGAAATTCCAGCGACTAAGCCGATGCTAGATACTAATAGGCTGTTTTTTCTCATAATTCGTGACCCCATGGTAAGTCGGATTCTGATATATACTAATATACCCTTTTTTTAATGAGTTTATGTTATTAAAAGATTTCAATTCTGTTAAAACTTTGCAATAATTGGTAAAATGAATTTTAGAACTATGAAAAGGGGTCAATCTTATGTTAAAACTAGGAATTATTGGAACCAATATTATTACCGATCAAATGTTAGATGCCGCTAAAACATCGGGACGTTATCAACTAACAGCCGTTTACTCCCGAACTACCAAGCGGGCGAAGGAATTTGGAAAACCATATGGGGCTACGCAATTTTTTGATGATTTAGAAAGCTTCTTTGATGAAGGTGATTTTGACGTTGTCTACATTGCTTCGCCTAACAGCGTGCACTATCTACAAGTTCGCTTGGCCATTGAAAACGACAAATTTGTCATTTTGGAAAAGCCGGCCTTTGTTAACCCCGAAGAATTTAGTCGGATTGAATCCTTATTGCAAGCTCATCCGAAAGCGCGCTTGGTGGAGGCTGCTCGTCATATCCATACAGGGCTCTTCCATGAATCGGAAAATCAATTAGCGAAGATGGAAACCGTGGAAGGGGCGAACTTCACGGTGATGAAATATTCATCCCGATATGATAAGGTTTTGGCCGGTGAAAAACCTTATCCAAATATCTTCACCCCCGAATTTGCTGGGGGCGCCTTAATGGATCTCGGGGTGTACGCGGTCTATGCTTCTGTGACCTTATTTGGGGCACCTAATAGTGTGGTCTACTTCCCAACGATGGTCAAGAGTGGTGTCGATGGTTTAGGTACTGCCTTATTAACCTATGACAAGTTTAGTGTGACTTTGAATTTCGGTAAGACGGCCAACTCACACCTAGTTTCCGAAATTTACGGATTAAAGGATACTTTGGTTTACGACAGTATTTTTGATACCACCAAGGTAACTTACTTTGATGCTAACAAGGAAGCACATGACTTATCAGCTAAGTATTATGAAAACTCCATGGTCGATGAGTTAAACGACTTTGCTAATCTCTTTGAGAATCCTAATGATGAAGTTCAAGCAGCCCTTTACAAGAAGTGGTTTGAACTCGCCCGGACCGTTAACATGGTAATGTTCAACTTGCGGGAATCAGCTGATTTGACTTTCCCTGCCGACAATAATCGTTAAGCACATGCAATTAAATGAAAGATTTCAGCAACATTTTCAAGAGCGTGGTTTTGAAGAACCGACCTTAATTCAAGAACAGGTTTTTCAACCCATGCTCCAAGATCAAGATCTACTTGGAATCGCTCCAACTGGCTCGGGTAAGACCTTAGCTTTTGCCTGGCCCTTATTGCCCAAACTAATGGCTCAACAAGGTGTCCAATTGGTAGTTTTAGAACCTTCGCAGGAACTAGCGATACAAACAAGCCAGGTCTTGCGAGAATGGGGAAGTTTGCTAGGCCTAAGCGTTCAATCATTAACTGGGGGAGCTAACTTAAAACGGCAGGCAGAGCGATTGAAAAAAGGTCATCCGGAAGTGGTGGTTGGCACGCCGGGGCGCGTAAATCATTTATTAGATGAACGGATCTTAAAGTTACATCGAGTGATCACCGTAGTAGTTGATGAAGTGGATGAACTCTTAACGGATGATTCGCGCGATCAAGTTTTACGAGTTATTCAAGTGGTTCCCCAGGAAGCCCAGTTAGCCCTATTTTCGGCGACGAGCGGGGAACTGACGAATCAGTTAAGGGATCTATTTGATCGTGACTTTAGTGTAGTTGATGTTCGAGCGGATGATCACAGTCGCGGCCTTGTTAATCATGGCTTAGTGAAAGCGTCCACGATGAGCGATAAGGCGGCCATGCTGGAACGCTTGAGCCATACGAAAAATTTTCGGGCCTTGGTATTTTTTACTAGTATTAAGACTTTGCATTATACGGCAAGTCGTTTACAACATGCAGGTGTTTCGGTAGCTAGTTTAGGTGGTAAACAACGGCAGACAGAACGTGAAGAAATGCTTCGAAAGTTTCGTAAACGACAAGTGAAATTGTTATTAACTACAGATGTGGCTGCCCGGGGGTTAGATATCCCTAAACTACCGGCGGTGGTAAACTTTGAATTACCGAACTCGGCCGATGCTTATGTCCACCGAACCGGCCGAACCGGTCGTCAAGGCGAACCTGGCACGGTCATTAATTTAGGGAATGGTCATGATTTTCGGGATTTAAAAAAGCTTTTGGCGGAAACTGAATATGTTTTAAAACCGATGACAATTGCTAAACAACGAGTCATGGACCAGGAAAAAGCGAAGGAATTAGTTAAACCTAGCCCAAAGGCCAAAGTAGATTCAGCGAATAAGAAAACAAAGGGGTCAATAACCCAATCGACGCCGTTGAAAGCTCGCAAAAAAAAGAATCGTAAAAATAAGGGAATTCGCTTCAAACATCGGCAAAAATCACAAAATTAAAATCGGACTGGCTGGACCAAATATGGTATTATGGTCACAGTCCTTTTTTGGCCCTATAGTATAACTGGATAGTACACCCGCCTCCTAAGCGGTCGATTCCGGTTCGATTCCGGATGGGGCTATTAAATTACAGATATATTAGTGATATAATTAAGCCGAAAGTGGGGTGACACGATGTCAAAGAAAAACTTTCGGCTGGTAACTGGTCTAATTTGGTTAGTCTTATTATTAGTCGGTTGGTTGTTGTTTCATATTTCCTGGTGGGGCTATCTCCTGATGATCATTTGGATCGGTTTTGCTCACGTTTGGTTAAATCGCTTGCGAGATGACCAAGTGACGAGTTTTACTTGGCTCTTTGTGATTGTTGATGTGATTTTGTTATTGATTGCTATGATATAAAAAGAACGAGGATCGATTTGAAAATCGATTCTCGTTCTTTTTTAATCGTCAAGATGATAGACTTCAACATAGCGATCAAAGCGTGGCAAAGTAAAGGAAAGATAACCGTAATGATCAGTATTAACTAACCCTTTCTTCTTCAGGCGATCTCGACATCCTGACATCAGACTAGAAGAATAATGGAGTTCTTCACGTAAATCTTTGATGCGACATTCAGCATGGTTACCTTGGATTTTAACCATGGCAATCAGAACCTTTTGATCGTTAAACATAATTTCAGACCACAATTTATGATAAACATATTCTTGAATATTAGCATCAAATTCATTGAGTAAATCAAGTTCGTTCAATTCTGGATGTTCCCATTTTAAATATCCTAGAAGTTGGAAAGCGTAGGGATATCCTTTGGTAAGCTTAGCTAGTTTAATGGCCTCTGGATCTGGGAGGTTAAAAATTTGTTGATACTCATTACTGATAGCGGTCAGGTTTAACGGTCGTAAGAAAATTTTGGGCGCTCGGTATAGAAAAGTTAAATTATCATCATTTTGTAAGTCAGAAATGTTTTCGTAGAGTCCAGTCATTAATAAAAAAATCGGGGCGTCTTGACGAATAAAAATTTGAAAGGCCGACGCAAACTCTCGCATGGCTGGGGTATTAGTAACTTCGTCAATGGAAACCAAAATTCGGTAATGGCGGTCACGTGCAACTTTTAGCAGTTGGTCAATCGCAACTTCAATATCAGAAATTTGATGACTTGGTTCAAAATTAGCAGTAATTCCCCAAAAAGATAAGTTTATTTTGGCATCAACATATAATTTATGTAATTGTGGGGATTGATAAAGCTTACTTGCCAGAGCTTGCAGTAAGTCACGAGAACTGTTGAGTTCAATAACAATCCAGTGATCTTTTTGACTTAAAGTTTTATCAATTTCTGTTAAAGTAACGGTCTTACCTGATCCCCGGATTCCTGACAAAACATAAATTTGATTATTAATAAGTGGAGCATCAAATTCATCAATAACCTTATTGATGGCTTGGGGTCGATCGATTAGAGTTAAAGGAGTTTTACCAAAATTAAGGGTAAAAGGATTTTGAGTCATATTTTTATCTCCTGTATAACTATGTATAACTTTTTTCAAATTGTATAACTATGTATAACTTTTTTGCACAACAAAAAATCGGGAACTCAGTCCCGATTATTTATCAGCAATATCCCGATTATCTTTAAAAATTAACCACTTGGAGAAGATATAGTTGGCAATGACGACAATGACATTATCAATGACCTTAAGGATGAATTGTTGCAAATCACTATCAAAGCCAAAAACGTGAACCCCAATATTCATAAATGCGAGGTCAATGATCAAAGTGAGAGCCCGATAGAAGAAGAAGAGCAGACATTCGACCAGAAAATCACTAACCGTCGTGTAATGGGAACCAAAAACCCAAACTTTATTGGTTAGATAGGCCACAAAAACGGATAAAAACCAAGCAATTGAGGTGGCTGCTGTTACTCCCAGGTGGGTGTACATGATCATTAACTGATAAGAAGCAATATTAATAATGGTGGTGACAACACCCCAGAAAAGATAAGCGATAATCGATTTGTACTTACTAAATAATTCCATCAGCATGTTTTATTTCACCTGAGCAATTAACTGATCGACCATTTTTTCGAGTTGGATGACGTCGTCGCCTTCTGGACTAAGGTTAATTTTAACGAGGTCGGCTCCCCTAGTTGCCCCAGCAGTTTCGAATGCTTCAGCAAATTTATCAACTGCCACGCAGAAGTCATCACCATATTCGGTATCACCAGAACCAGCGACTCCGTATACCTTGCCACTTAGATCGGTCTCTTGCAGATCTTCGTAAAAGTCGAGCCCTTCATCAGGCAATGCGCCTTCATCGTATGTGTAGGGGCAAACGACGCAAATATCAACGTCAGCAAAATCGGCGGCGTCAGCTAAGGTAATTTCAGTCATCTCAACGTCGACATTCCGTTCTTCAAAAGTGCTGGTAATGATATCAGCCACATCTTCATTGTTACCGGTGATGGTTGCAAAAACCACTAAGGCTTTCGTCATGTTCATTTCCTCTTTTCGACTAATAATTCATTGTCATAGTATAGCATGTTTTGTAAGTGGTATACTATTTACATTAATGGAAAGAAGGAGTCGACAATGATTAGTTTGAAATCATCACGTGAGATTCATGATATGGAAGCTTCTGGTGCAGTTTTAGCGGGGATGCATATTGGAATGCGTGAAATTATTAAACCAGGTATTTCAAGCTGGGTAATTGAAGAATTCGCCCGGGAATACTTTCAAGATCGGGGAGCAGTTGCTGCCCAAATTGGTTTTGAGGGATATGAATTTGCCACCTGTGTCAGTGTGAATGATGAAATTTGCCATGGCTTTCCGCGTAAAGAACTAATTCTTCAAGAAGGGGATTTGGTTAAGGTTGATACGGTAGTTGAATACGATGGGGCCTTTAGCGACTCCTGTTGGAGTTATGCAGTCGGTCAAGTGAGTCCGCAGATTCAAGACTTGATGAAGGTCACTAAAGAATCATTGTATTTAGGGATTGATGCGGCCCAAGTTGGCAAGCGACTCGGCGATATTGGGGCGGTCATTCAGCATTTTACCGAAGATGAACATGGTTATGGGGACGTTCGGGATTTTGTCGGTCATGGCATTGGACCGACGATGCACGAAGATCCGATGGTAGCTCATTACGGCATTGCTGGGAAGGGCAAACGCCTGCAAAACGGCATGACCATTACGATTGAACCAATGATTAATACCGGCACTTGGGAAGCGGATACTAGTGATCCAAGTGGTTGGGTGGCCCGGACAGCTGATGGCGGTTGGAGTTGCCAATACGAGCACACTATTGCTATTACGAATGATGGTCCCAAAATCCTAACATCACAAGATCCACAAGCCGATGCAGAATACTTATTAGCTGATTATGAAGAACTGTTTACTCCGCATGCTGAAGCGGCCAAACGAATTGCTCAACATTATCAAAACAAATAGTTAGATTGGAACTGGGGTCGGAAGCTAGTCGTGTTCTTAACTGGCAAGCTTGAAAACTATCAAGACGATTATTAAAACGAGGAGGATCGGTAATGCGTAACGCCCGCCAAACGGTCAAGCGAATTATTCGGACCTATCTTTATCATTTTCAAAAAGCTCGCTTGTCGGCTTCAGCAGCGGAACTAGCCTACTATACCCTTTTATCAATTTTTCCGGCAATTCTAATTGTTGGTAACATTTTACCGATGGTCGGGCTAGATGCAAAGACGGTTTTGAGTTATTTAGAAACGGCGATTCCAACGTCCGTTTATAATTTAATCAGTCCTGTGATTTACGATCTGTTACATCGTGGTAGTGGAGGGCTGTTGACGACCGGGGTGGTGATTGCTATCTGGTCGACTAGTCAGGCGATCGCCGCCTTTCAACGTGATGTGAATGCGGCCTATGGGGTGGCTGAAGACTTAAATCCCATTTGGAATCGGATTGTTTCTTTTTTGTGGATTTTGGTGGTGCTAGTCGTCATTGCAACCTTGGTTTTTCTGTATGGGTTGGGGGAACCAATTCTGCGGAATCTACAGCCAATTTTAAATTTCAATACGCGCTACATTCATCAATTTGCTTCTTATCGGTATCCTGTGACCTTTATAGGCCTTTTTGTGGGCTTACTTTGTTTATATTATTTCGTGCCAAATGCACGGGTTCGCTTACGTTTTGTGGCTTTAGGATCTTTGGTAGCGACTTTCCTGTTAATGGGCTTAGCTCGGCTCTTAACCTATTATGGGGTGCTATTTAATACCCAAATTGCCTCTTATAAAACGATTTCGGCTTTTATTGTCATGATGATTTGGCTCGATTTATCGGGAATCATTGTGATGATTGGGGCCACGATCAATGCTACCACCCAAGTATTGGTGGAGGGTAAAGTTCAACAGCGACGGTATTTATGGGATTTCATAAAAGACAAGTCCAATTCAGATCAGCCTGAATAATCAACGATTTAAACAACCTAGTAGGGTTGTTTTTTATTTGGTCAAAATTAGTCAGACAAAATCATTGCATTTCAAATTTAAGGTGTTATAGTAATACTTGTAATTAGCACTTAGGTGATGAGAGTGCTAAAAGTGATCACCTAGGCTAATCAAAATAGACAATTATTAATTTATTGGAGGGATTCACCGTGTTAAAACCATTAGGAGATCGTGTTGTTTTAAAGGCAGAAGACGAAGAACAAACTGTTGGAGGAATTGTTTTAGCATCCAACGCTAAAAACAAGCCGACGACGGGGACGGTAGTGGCTGTTGGCCCAGGAAAGACTTTAGACAATGGTCAAGTCCGGGAACTTAGTGTTAAAGAAGGCGACAAGGTCCTTTTTGACAAATATGCCGGAAGTGAAGTTGAATACAACGGTGATAAGTACCTAGTTGTTCATGAAAACGACCTAGTTGCGGTAGTGGATTAATTATAGAGATCGAGGTAGATAAGAAATGGCTAAAGAACTTAAATTTGCTGAAGACGCCCGGGCTGCAATGTTACGTGGGGTTGACAAGTTAGCGGACACTGTTAAGACTACGATTGGTCCAAAGGGACGGAATGTGGTCCTTGAACAAAGCTATGGTTCACCTACCATCACTAATGATGGGGTTACCATTGCTAAGGGAATCGAATTAGAAGATCACTTCGAAAACATGGGGGCTAAGCTTGTCGCTGAAGTTGCTTCTAAGACTAACGACATTGCTGGTGATGGGACGACCACGGCTACGGTTTTAACCCAAGCTATTGTTAACGAAGGAATGAAGAACGTGACTGCTGGTGCTAACCCAGTTGGAATCCGCCGGGGGATTGATCTCGCTACTAAGACGGCAGTGGAAGCTTTAAAGAAGATGAGTCATGAAGTTAAGACCAAGGATGACATTGCGCAAATCGCTTCAATCTCTGCTGCTAACCCAGAAGTTGGGACTTTGATTGCCGATGCAATGGAAAAGGTTGGTAACGACGGGGTTATCACGATTGAGGACTCGCGGGGAGTTGAAACCAGCGTTGACGTGGTTGAAGGGATGAGCTTTGACCGTGGTTACATGTCTCAATACATGGTCACGGATAACGACAAGATGGAAGCAGATCTTGACAATCCATATGTCTTGATTACTGACAAGAAGATTTCTAACATTCAAGACATCTTGGAATTGTTACAAGCCGTCGTTCAAGAAGGTCGTTCCCTCTTGATTATCGCTGATGACATCACTGGTGAAGCTTTACCAACCCTTGTTTTGAACAAGATGCGGGGAACCTTTAATGTGGTATCAGTTAAGGCCCCTGGTTTTGGTGACCGGCGGAAGGAACAATTAGCTGATATTGCTGTTTTGACTGGTGGGACAGTGATCTCCGATGATCTTGGTATGAACTTGAGTGATGTTACGGTTGCTCAATTAGGTCAAGCTAACAAGGTCACGGTTACGAAGGATGCCACTACCATTGTTGATGGTGCTGGTGATAAGACGGCAATTGCTGAACGGGTTGAACAAATCAAGAAGGCGATCGCAGAATCAACTTCTGACTTTGACAAGGAAAAGCTTCAAGAACGGCTTGCTAAATTAGCTGGTGGGGTTGCCGTTGTTAAGGTCGGTGCTGCTACGGAAACCGAATTAAAGGAACGTAAGTACCGGATCGAAGATGCCTTAAACGCTACACGGGCTGCTGTGCAAGAAGGATTTGTTCCTGGTGGTGGAACTGCCCTTGTGAATGTCATCGCTGACCTTGAAAAGATTGAAGCTACGGGTGACGAAGCTACCGGGGTTAACATTGTTAAGGCTGCCTTAGAAGCACCAGTTCGTCAAATTGCTGAAAATGCTGGTTTGGAAGGTTCAGTTATTGTTAACCAATTAAAGAACGAAAAGCCAGGGGTTGGTTACAATGCGGCTGAAGACAAGTTTGAAGACATGGTCGCAGCCGGAATTGTTGACCCAACTAAGGTAACACGTTCTGCTTTGCAAAATGCGGCTTCAGTTTCATCATTGTTATTGACGACGGAAGCAGTTGTTGCTGACAAGCCAGAAGATAATCCTGCTCCTGCCGCTCCAGCTGGTGCCGGCATGCCAGGCATGATGTAATCTAAGAATTAAACATAAACATTATTTGATATTAAACCTCCAAGGCAAAGATGCTTTGGAGGTTTATTTTATGGTTCGGGGGTGATAGAATAGCTTTTGTTTAAATTTTCTTTAAGAGAGGCAAGATTATGTGGAGATACCTGAAACGACTTTTAATTGGGAAACCATTAAAAACGTTAGACGAAGGTCAAGCTAACCTAACCAAATTTAAAGGGTTAGCCCTTTTATCTTCAGATGCTTTATCGTCTGTGGCCTATGGTACGGAGCAAATTACGACTACCTTGGTCGCTTTATCAACGGCGGCGATTTGGTATTCGCTACCGATTGCTGGGATTGTCTTAGTCCTGTTATTTGCGATTACCTTATCTTATCGGCAAATTATTCGCGCTTACCCAAATGGCGGGGGCGCCTATGTGGTTGCTACTAAAAACTGGGGGCAAAATGGCGGTCTAATCGCTGGTGGCTCCTTGCTGGTTGACTATATGTTGACGGTGGCGGTTTCGACCACTTCGGGAACGGAAGCCATAACTTCGGCCATTCCTAGTCTGCTACCTTATTCGGTGCCGATTTCCGTCATTATTGTGATTGCGATTATGATGTTAAACCTCCGGGGGTTAAGTGAAAGTGCCAACTTCTTAACGATTCCGGTATACTTTTTTGTGATCATGATCGTGGTCATGATTGTCTGGGGATTGATCAATATTGTGACCGGGCATGTCGCTTATAATGCCACGGCCGATTACGGAACCCCTGTTGCTGGGATGTCGGCGGTTCTTTTTATCCGGGCCTTTTCAGCTGGTTCTTCTTCTCTAACAGGTGTGGAGGCCATCTCGAATGCGGTGCCTAACTTTAAGGAACCGAAAATTAAAAATGCGGCGAACACATTAGCAATCATGAGTTTGCTCTTGGCTGCTTTCTTCGGCGGGATTACCTTCTTAAGTTTCTACTTTGGGATTGTTCCTAATGGGCGAGTGACTGTCCTTTCCCAGATCGGATCGGCCGTTTTTGGTGGCCATGGGGTAGCCTTTTATTTACTCCAATTATCCACAGCCATGATCTTAGCTGTTGCTGCCAATACCGGATTCTCGGCTTTCCCGATGTTGGCTTTTAATATGGCCAAAGACAAATTCTTACCCCATGCCTTTATGGATCGAGGCGACCGGCTTGGGTACTCTAATGGGATCATCGCTTTGGCAGTTGGTGCCATTATTATGATCTTGATCTTCCACGGGGAAACCAATATGTTAATTCCTTTGTACGCGGTGGGGGTCTTTGTGCCCTTTACCTTATCGCAATCAGGAATGATTATTCATTGGTTCCGTGAACGGGAAGGTCATTGGGTCTCCAAATCAAGTATTAATTTCGTGGGAGCTGCCATTTCCTTAGCTCTAGTTTGCTTTCTTTTTTGGCAACACTTTTGGAATGTCTGGCCATACTTAATCATCATGCCCCTGTTGATTTGGATGTTCTACAAAATCCATCAACATTATCTTAGTGTGGGTGAACAGTTACGGGTTTATGAGAAAACTAAGGTCCAACTCCATGATTATGATGGGGCCACGGTAATTGTTTTGGTCGGGAATGTCACCCGGGTCACCAAAGGGGCCATTAACTATGCCCGCTCAATTGGTGATTATGTCATTGCCATGCACGTGTCATTTGATGAAAATCCCGGAAAAGAGCATAAAACAGCCAATGAATTTAAGATTGAATTTCCAGATGTCCGCTTTGTCGATATTCATTCATCATATCGGTCCGTGGCCCAGCCAACTGTACGGTTTGTGGATATTATTGCTAAACGGGCGGCTGATCGTAACTATTCCGTTACGGTGCTGGTACCGCAATTTATTCCACGGAAACCATGGCAGCGAATTTTGCATAACCAAACCAGTTTGCGTCTGCGAACAATTTTAAATTCTCGTGAAAATGTGATTGTCTCGTCTTATAATTATCATTTGAATAAATAGTAAAAATTACTAATTAATATTTGAAAACTAATTTACATATGGTAAAATAAAGGTGTGAAAGAGATAGCGGGTTTACGGAGCCCATTGAAAAAACCGGGATTTTTAGCGGGTTTACAGTCCTATTACAAAACTGGAACTTATAGCGGGTTTGCGGAGCCCATTAACAAAACCGAACTTTCGCTATTAAGGAGGTTTATACTCCTATATACATAACTAATTTGGATATATTAGATATGTATATGGAAGTATAAACCTTTTATTTTTAATTCATTTGGGGGGATTATGAGGTTTTGTACAATTAACGAAAGATATATGGAATATTTAAGGTCTATCGATTCACGAATTTCAAAATATAATTATGGGAGTGATCACTATAAACCTTTTTCCATACTCTTTTTACGGTTAATAATCTAGTAAATGTAGGTTCAATTACTTCACCAAAGTCGAAGCATCGACACATGCATTCGGATATTGATTTTAAAAAAGTTTTTATTGATACTAATAAAAGACGGGGGAGATATTTTTCGGGGGCAATCAACCTCAATTTAATGTTTCCGGTACCAACTTGGTGCATCAATGACTTTAATTTTTCAGAAATGGATCAGGTGAAGTCATTTAAGAATTCAAAGGAGAAATCAAAATATATTTCATTTCTAAAACATCAACTTAAATCGATTAACCAATTAAATCTTCCAGAAGCAGCCACCAAACTATATAACTATCGATATGAGCATCCAGAGAGTTCAGTTGCGAGAAGATGTTTAGATTTTAAACAGTTAGAAATATTCTCCAAAGAGTATGACGATGAGATTGATAAGTAAATACCCCCGTCACTTGACTGACGGGGGTTATTTATTATAAGGAATTTCATGTTGACGTTCTTCACCAGGAGTTAAGGTTAGTTGATCATTAAAACGACTTGTTAAATCATCGATGACCGTTTGAATCTGATCATTATCAACGTAAACTTGGGTGGTTACGTTCACCCCATAGACTTCATCAGCAATTTCCAAGGGGATTTGTTGTAAATAATAAAGTAACTGATCGTGTAGTTTATAAGGAACCTCAATAGCTAAAATTGTTTGCGTGATCCGTTGAACGATGCCAGCTTCCTCGATTGCCGTAGAAGTAGCGTTACTATAGGCGCGAATTAAGCCCCCCGCACCTAACTTGATACCGCCAAAATATCTAGTCACGACGGCACAAACGTTGTGGAGACCACGCTTTTGCAAAGCTTCTAAAATTGGGACCCCTGCAGTACCGCTTGGTTCACCATTATCACTTTCACGTTGGATTTCATCATGATCGCCGATTAAATAGGCAAAACAATTATGATTGGCTTTCCGATGCGCTTGACCAATGGAACTAATAAATTCACGTGCTTCTTCTTCAGAGGCAATCTTTTTTAAATGACAGATAAAGCGCGATTTTTTGATCACGAGTTCGTGACTAGTATCAGTTTTAATCGTTAAAAAAATGTTTGCCATGGGATCCTCATTTCTACGTATATTTGGGTGGAGGTGAACCGGATGGAAGTAAGTCACTTTTATGGGCGCCAAGTGTTGGCTTACCCATGTGAGATGGATAATTTACCAAGTGAAATTCAAATTATAGACCCAATTGAGATTCGGTCCACAACGATTCGTTGTCGTCGTTGTAATCAGATTATCAAAAAGCCCGATGCGGCTCTACCTCATCACCAGTATTATTGCCCAACTTGTATCAATTTGGGCCGAGTCAGTACACTAGCTAAATTTTACCATCTTCCCGAACCAAATCAATTTGAAATTCCCCCGACCATTTTGACTTGGCAAGGTCAATTATCATCTCTACAAACGATGGCTGCTCAAGAAGTGGCGGCTAGTATGGCACATCACGATCATCGCCTTTTGTGGGCGGTTACCGGCGCGGGCAAAACCGAGATGATTTTTCCGGGTCTCGCAGCAGCAATAAAACGCGGCGAACGACTTGCTATTGCATCACCACGGGTAGATGTTTGTTTAGAATTGTACCCACGTCTTCAAGAAGCGTTTGCTAATACAAAGATTGCCTTATCACACGGTCGACAACCGGAACAGTATCACTATTGGCAATTAACGATCTGTACTACGCACCAGCTGTTAAGGTTCTATCAGGCCTTTGATAATTTGATCATTGATGAAGTTGATGCCTTTCCGTACGCTTCGAATGAACAATTGATCTATGCCACTCACCAAGCGATCAAACCGACGGGTGGACTTTTATATTTGACGGCAACACCTGGGCCAGCGCTTTTTAAACAGATTAAAAAACATCAATTAAAGGTGTCATACTTACCTTTACGTTATCATGGCCATTTGTTGCCAGAGATTAAGGTTAAACGAGCGGGGCGTTGGCGACATCGCTTACCAAAATCGCTGATTCAATGGATTAAGCATCGTTTAGGAAAGTTAGAAATGCTAATCTTCGTTCCGCATGTGGCTGATTTAGCATATGTGGAAACTATTTTTAAAGAACAAATTCATCAAGCAAGGTTCACCACAGTCCATGCTGCCGACCCCCAACGTTTAGAAAAGGTTCAAGCTATGCGTGATCATCAATATGACTTTTTAATCACTACGACGATTTTGGAACGGGGAGTAACTTTACCGAAAATTGATGTGGCCGTGCTGGGGGCAGATGATCAAGTATTTTCCGCCTCGGCCCTTGTTCAAATTGCGGGACGGGTGGGTCGCTCCAGTGAACGACCGGGCGGTGATGTGACCTTTTGGGTTCAAGAACCAGCAGTAAATGTTAAAGAGGCCCAACGCCAAATCAAGCAGATGAATCGACGGGGGCGGCATTATCAATGAAAAAATGTTTGTTGTGTCACCAAGACATTCAGTATCAAGTTCCTTTAAGTCAGTTACTCTTTGGTCCGACACCGCAAGAACCATCGCTATGTCCCGATTGTCAAAAGCGTTTTCGCCCACGGCCTCAAAATGGATGTCAAGGTTGTGGGCGACCTTGTGACCGGAAACTTTGTAATGATTGTCAGCTCTGGCAAAATGAATATGGCTGGGTGCTTAAAAATCACAGCTTATATCACTATGATCAGGCTATGAAGGATTTTATGCGTCAATATAAATTTATGGGTGATTATCGCTTGCATCAAGTTTTTCAAGAGGAAATCACCCAAAAAATTCAGTCACTGCAACCAACGCTAGTCGTCCCAATTCCAGCCACGCCACATACTTTAATGACGCGGGGCTTTAATCAAGCGGCGGCTTTATATACTGGCCTACTAAGTGAATTGTTGGGCCACCTACAAGCAGATAAACAACCGCAAACTTCAAAAGGGCGTCAAGCACGGTTATCCACACCCCAGCCGTTTGTCTTAACGAGTTCAGCATCACTAGCAACAGAACACATCGTTTTATTAGATGATATATACACGACTGGGCGGACCCTTTATCATGCGGCGGACTTATTGCGCCAAGCTGGGTGTCAAGATGTCCAAAGTGTGACCTTGGCCAGCTAAATAATCGGGATGTCGACTTATGAAAATGAATTGTGAAACCGGTTTAATTCGATTATAATAAATATAAGGATATGAGAAGAGTGGTCCTTCTGATATCAGCCGAGTCTTCAGAAAGGGACTTGGTCTGAAAGGAGAGAGTAACATGTTAAAGTTTAACATTCGTGGCGAAAACATCGAAGTTACAGACGCCATTCGTGAATATGTAGAAAAGCGCTTAAGTAAGTTAGAAAAATACCTGGAAGAAAATGTGCCGGCTGAAGCACATGTCAACTTGAAGGTATACTCCAACAAGACTTACAAGGTGGAAGTTACCATTCCATTGCCATACTTGACTTTACGGGCGGAAGAAACTTCAAACGACATGTATGGAAGTATTGATTTAGTCACTGACAAGTTGGAACGTCAAGTTCGTAAGTACAAGACCAGGGTTAACCGGAAAGCTCGGGAAAAGGGCTTGAAGGACCTTGAATTTGTGGACACGGTGGACGATGAAGAACCAGTCAGTGACTTAAAGATCGTACGGACCAAGCAAATCTCTTTGAAGCCAATGGATTCTGAAGAAGCCGTATTACAAATGGATATGTTAGGTCATGACTTCTTCGTCTTCGAAGATGCTGATACTAATGGTACAAGTATTGTCTATCGGCGCAATGACGGTCGTTATGGGTTGATTGAAGTAAATTAATTTTTTGAGGTCAGGCTAGAAATGGTCTGGCTTTTTTATACGCAAAAAAGCCCGTTTCCCAGGTGAGTAGGAAACGGGCTTTCGACTAGAAGGACTTAACAACCACGTCGTCAGTCGTGGTGACATATTTGGCTAAAACTGGTACGACGTACAATTCCTCGCCCTGCTTATCAAATAACTTGGCGTCAGCAATGGCTTGCATGGCGGCCTTAACCGTTGCTTCATCCAGGGATTCATTTACGTAGTTTAATTTTAAGGTGTGGACCTTATTTAAGTTACTCTTAAATACTAAATCTAATACTTTCATCAGAAACCTCCTAAATTTATTCACTAATCTTGGAAACGGTGCTCAGTTGAACATCGGTGACATTATCACCCGTCAATGTCTTGAGGGCGGCTAAGAAGCTTTGCAATTTGGCGTCGTCAATATTTTCGACCAAGTTAGCAAAAGTCCGCCGAATGGACTCTTCTTGGTGACTGTTGATGGCCGTTAATTGAAGCTTATTCGCTGAAAAGGTATGTTGCATGATATAATCTCCTTGAATCTTTCTATGTAATCATTGGCCAATGCTTACATACCTTACATCGATTGAAGCAAAGAATTTGTCAGGGTGAAAATGAAAAAAATTACCAAAATCGAAGCACAAAAGCGACTGGGACGCTACAACATTTACTTAAATGGCCAGTATGCTTTTCCGGTCGCCGAAAGTGTCTTAATCAAATATCGATTAGCAAAAGATCTGGAATTAGATACAGCGACGCTCGAACAAATCACTAAGGACGATCAAATTGCTAAAGCTTATGGGCGGATGTTGGATTATTTGTCGCATCAATTACGCACGGAAGCCGAAGTGAAGCAAAAATTAACCGACCTTGAAACGCCCCCCGAAATGATTGATCCCGTGATGGAACACTTACGATCTGACCGACTGTTAGACGATCAAGTTTATGCGGACAGTTATGTGCGGACGGTGATGCATACCGAATTGAAGGGTCCGCAAGTCATTCGTCAAAAGTTACGGCAAAAAGGGGTGGGGGAATTAGTGATTGATCAGGCACTGGAGCAATTTGATCTCAATAGCCAACTCGAGAATGCTCAAAAGCTCGCCCAACGACTAGTGAAACGTTACCGTCATGAACCAATTCGGCGTCAGGAAGAAAAAGTGCGTCAGGGTTTGATGACTAATGGCTATTCCAGTGACCTATATAATCAACTCAAAGAAAACCTTGTCTTAGTCCGTGATGAAGATCAACAATCATCATTATTAGCGACCAGTGGCGAAAAAATCTGGCAACGCAATCGACGCTATGAAAATCTCTATGAGCGTAAAATGAAAACGAAACAGGCCCTATATCGAAAAGGCTTTGACTTAGATGCGATTGATCGTTGGCTAGCAGAACGCGATTCTTAAAAATGACTTTTGCTGAAGTTGAAATACTGGTATTATGTAACAGTGAGTTCATTTTAAAAATTTGAGAAAGTACTTATGAAAACAGAAAACAAGTTTCAACAAAAACCGTCCTATCTGTTTTTTAAACGGCTAACCGATATTATTTTATCGGTGGTGGCCTTAGTTTGTTTTAGTCCAGTATTCTTAGCAGTTTGGTTTAAATGCCAATACGGCGATAATAAGGGACCGATTTTTTTTAAACAAACGCGGATTGGTCAATATGGACGGCCTTTTAAAATTTATAAATTTCGCTCGATGATTGTCGATGCCGATCAAGTGCTGCATGCTAATCAAGAATTATATGCTAAGTATGTGGCTAATAACTATAAACTGGAGCCGGAAGAAGATCCGCGGATCACTCGGACGGGACGCTTTTTACGCAAAACCTCGCTAGACGAAATTCCGCAATTCATCAATATCATTCGTGGGGAAATGAGTATTATTGGTCCACGGCCGGTCGTCGCCGAAGAGGTGAAGATTTATGGTGATCGGGCAGAGAAGTTCCTATCGGTCAAACCCGGAGCCATGGGACTTTGGCAAGCTAGCGGTCGGAGTAATATCGGTTATCCCGAACGCTGTGATCTAGAATTGAGTTATGTGGATCAAGCTTCGTATTGGTTTGACCTCAAAATAATGTTTAAAAACATTATTAGTATCTTTACTAGCGAAGGGGCTTATTAGTCCTGGGAGAGTAATATGAAGATTAAAATTTTAGTAGCAACCCATAAGAATTACCAAATGCCAACTGACTCGGTTTATTTACCTGTTTCAGTGGGGCAAGCCTTACATCCAGACCGGCAATTACCCTATCAAGGTGATGATCAAGGGGAGAATATCTCGGTAAAGAATCCTCATTACAATGAGCTGACCGCCATCTATTGGGGATGGAAGAATCTGGATGTTGACGCGATGGGCTTAGTTCATTATCGGCGGCACTTTATGAGTCGACCAGGTCGAAAAATGCAGGATGTGATCTCTGGGGCCGAGGTGGCGGACTTGTTAGAGCAATATGATGTTTTACTTCCTAAGCGTCGACACTACTGGATTGAGACGAACCGATCCCAGTATTTGCATGCTCATGAACATGCGCCTTTTGAAACTATGGAAAAGGTAATCAAAAATGATTATCCCGAATATGGGGCGGCCTTTGATTTGGTAATGCAACGAACCTGGGGACATATGTTTAATATGTTCATTATGAAAAAAGAACCGCTTGATCAGTTCTGTCAGTGGATGTTTGACGTGTTAGAAAAAGTTGAAGCGCAGACGGATGTTTCAACCTACACGCCATATGAACAGCGAGTTTATGGCTTTTTAAGTGAGCATCTCTTAGATATTTGGTTGGAAGTTCATGCCGAATATCGAGTTAAAGAAATTCCGTATGCTTTTATGGAACCCACGAACTGGTTAAAAAAGGGCGGAAATTTCATAAAGCGGAAGTTAATTGGACACCGATAGGGGATTGAAAATGAGAACCAAGCTGAAAAAAATTTGGAATACCCCCATTACCGGTGCTCAACTATATTTATTAGCCTTTGCGATCTATTTCATTCCCGCTTTCCTGATTGATTCTTTATATACTAATTATATTAGTTGGTCCAAGTTGCGTTTGCTAACTTATTTAGCGATTCCGATTTTAATCTTTAAAATTTATGTTATGGACCGCTGGCGGTGGCCTACAAAGCTATTCATTACTGGATTAATTCTCTTTAGTGTTATTGCTTGGCGAGCTTCCCGCTATCCAGAATTAATGGTTACTATGGTTTTTGTTTTGGCAGCTAGTGGAATCGATTTTAAACAAGTAGCCCGGTGGTATCTATATCTGTCGGTTACTTTTCTAGTTATAATTGCCGTGACTTCCCTTGTTCACATCGTGCCTAATCTCGTATATACGTCAGCACTGCGGCCAGACCGATATGGACTTGGAATGGCTTACACAACCTACGTCGCTTCGCATGCTTTATTTTCGGCCTTAGCTTATTGTTACGTTCGTTTTGGCAAACTTGGTTGGCTTGATTATCTAGGCATCGCAATTGTAGCCTTTGTAACCATGAAGTATACCAATACTCGGTTAGACTTTTATGCAATGTTGTTAATGATCCCTGTTATGTGGATTACGCAACGAGCAGCCAATGGTAAGCGGTATGCGCAAATAATTTTGTCATTTTGGTGGATTGCGACCCCGGTGCTGGCTGTAATCACGTTAACGGGTGCTTACTTTTTCGATGATCATAACCAAATTTATCGAAAATTTAATGAGCTTTTATCGGGGCGCTTAGGGTTGAGTAAGAAAGCATTTAGCATGTATGACCCCAATATTTTTGGTCGATACATCCAAGAAAAAGCTTTTGGTGGAGCTAAGGGACAGGCTTTTGCTAATCAAAATCAATTTGGTTTAAGTGCTGATTATTTTTATATTGATTCCTCTTTTGTCCGGATGTTGCTTCTGTGGGGAATTGTCATATTTTTGCTGTTTATTGTTGCGATGACATTTATCGCCTTAGTTAATACAATTCAGCGGAAATATATTTTGTCGGCAATTGTAATGTTGGTAGCGATCAATTCGATGGTTGAACCACACTCATTGCAATTAATCTATAATGTTTTTATTCTAGCCCTAATTCCGCAAATCGAATGGGTGAAACACAAATTAAGTGGAGATAATTATGTCAAATAAAATAACCTTGAATAATATTAGCAAAGTCGTTTGGAAAAATTTAATCGTGATCTTGGTCATTACGATTATTGGTGGCTTAGCTGGCGGCTTCTATGCTGAGCACAAAAAACATACATCTTATGTAGCAGATCGTTCCTTGATGATTTCCCATGGTTACAATGACTCAACCGCAAATGAACAGGTTCAGGCGGATCTAAGTTTAACGAAAACCTATAAAGGAATGTTGGATAGCATCGATGTGGCTAATGCTGCCCGTAAGACTTTACCAAAGAAGTTACAAAAGAAGTATAGTGCTAGTGAAATTCAATCGATGATTCGAATAAAAACGGTAGATCAAAGCTTGGTATTAGACGTTTCGGTGCGGGCTGATCGAGCAAAGGATGCAACGAAGATTGTTAATGCTGTCGTTGATGCAGCGCAAACCGAATTGCCAAAGATGTCACCATCTGTGGGGACGGTTTCAACTTTTGCTAAAGCTAAAACAAGTGATGCCACCAGTCAAACATCACCGTCAGCTAAAAAGTATGCACTCTTGGGAGCTGCAGTCGGTTTATTAGTCGGGATGGTCTTAGCTTTTTCAATCACTACTTGGAAGAATTTAATTTAATAAGGGGATTAACTTATGACACAATATGATTATTTAGTAGTTGGTGCCGGCTTGTTTGGGGCAACCTTCGCATATGAAGCCGCTCAACGTGGTAAGCGCGTCAAGGTGATTGAAAAACGTGACCATTTAGCTGGTAATATCTATACTAAAGAAGAATTTGGAATTCAAGTTCACCAATATGGCGCACATATCTTTCATACCTCTAATAAAGAAGTTTGGAACTATGTCCAAAAGTTTGCGGAATTTAATCGTTACACGAATAGTCCAGTGGCTAATTACAATGGTAAAATGTATAACCTACCATTTAATATGAACACCTTTAGCGAAATGTGGGGGGTGCGGACGCCGCAAGAAGCGATCGATAAGATTAATGAACAACGTCAAGAAATGGCGGGGAAAGAACCCCAGAATTTGGAAGAACAGGCAATTTCATTAATTGGTCGCGATATTTATGAAAAGCTAATCAAGGGCTACACTGAGAAACAATGGGGTCGAAAAGCAACTGAATTGCCAGCCTTCATTATTCGTCGGTTACCGGTACGATTAACTTATGACAATAACTATTTCAATGATGACTATCAAGGAATTCCCAAGGGTGGTTATACTCAAATCGTTGAAAAAATGTTGGCAAGTGATCTGATTGACGTTGAAACGGGTGTGGACTTCTTCGATCAAAAAGATCAGTACCTTCAAGAATTTCCGAAAGTCGTTTTCACGGGGATGATTGATCAATTCTTCAACTATGAACTAGGCGAATTAGAATACCGGAGCTTGAAGTTTGAAACCGAAACTTTAGACGAAGGTAACCATCAAGGAAACGCCGTGGTCAATTATACGGATGCTGAAACACCATATACTCGAATCATTGAGCATAAGCACTTTGAATTTGGCAAAGGTGATGAAATTAAAACGGTGATTACGCGTGAGTACCCGGCTGATTGGCAACGTGGGGATGAACCTTATTATCCAGTTAATAACGATAAAAATAATCAGTTGTATCAACAGTATCAAAATTATGCAGCTGAACAAGCCAAAAATGTTATTTTTGGCGGACGGCTTGGTCAATACAAATATTACAACATGGATCAAGTAATTGCTGCGGCTTTAGAAACAGTGCAACAAGAATTTAATTAGAAGAAAAGACGGAAATATCCGTCTTTTTTGGTATGTTTGGTGTAACTAAGTAAAGGTCAGTGATAAAATATAAAGGTTATCAATAAACAAAATGAGGTTCTCAGTAATGAGAGTTATTAAAAACTATCTTTATAACGCGGGGTATCAGGTTCTACTGATGTTTACTCCGTTAATTACAACCCCATATATTTCCCGTGTGCTAGGTGCACACTACACAGGGATTAATGAGTATACCAATAGTTGGGTGACTTTTTTTTATCTAATCGGTCAAATGGGGGTAATTCTATATGGCAATCGAGAGGTTGCATATCATCGCAATGATAAATATAAACGATCGAAGACCTTTTGGGAAATTGAATTATTACAAACTTTTACAATCTCTATTTCGCTTTTGGCATACTTAATTGCTGTATTTATCTTTAGTACCACTTTTAAAGAATATTTCTTATTACAGACTCTTTGGATAATTGCGACAGCTTTAGATGTTTCGTGGTTTTTTATGGGAATGGAGGATTTTAAGAAGACAGTAATTAGAAATACGTTTGTTAAAATCATAACCATTACCTTCATTTTTATTGTAGTTAAATCTAGTGCTGATTTATGGAAATATATTCTATTACTTGGATTGGCACAGGTTCTAGGTAATCTGACACTATGGCCGTATTTAAAAAAGATGATTATTCGGATACCATTTCGAGATATCCACCCCTTCCATCATTTCTATCCTGCTTTTCTGTTGTTCGTTCCTACTATAACCACTCAAATTTATTTGGTTGTTAATCGGTTAATGTTAGGGCATATGGCCACACCTGCTGATTTAGGGAATTTTACATATGCTGATCGATTGGTAAAATTAATTTTAGCTTTGGCAACCGCGACAGGATCTGTTATGTTGCCTAATGTTGCTCAAAAATTTGCTAATCATGATTATAAAGGAGTTAGAGATAGTTTATATAAGTCATTTGATTTTGTTACTGCAATTTCGATACCGATGATGTTTGGTTTAATGGCGATTGCTGTTAAGTTCGCTCCATGGTTTTTAGGATCGCAATATGTTGATACCGGATTGATTATGGTGATTGAAGCGCCAATCATTGTTCTAATTGCTTGGAGTACGGTTACCGGGAATCAGTACCTAATGCCAATTGATAGGGTTAAGGAATATACGGCGTCAGTTACTGCTGGTGCGGTAGTAAATGTGATTGCTAACTTATTTTTAATATATGCTTATAAAGCAAACGGAGCTGCGATGGCAACGGTTATATCAGAATTAACCGTGACTGGATTCCAGTTGTGGTGTATCAGAACGACTATTAGTCGGCGGAAATTATTTTCTGGTTTCTGGAAATATTTGTTATGCGGATTGGTAATGTTTAGTGCTGTCTATGGTTTAAATCAAATTCTTCCGATGAATATTTTTACCTTAGCACTTGAGATTGCAACTGGGGCATTAGTATATGTTGGCAGCGTTTGGATTATCCGAGCACCAATTGTAAAAATGGCGATTGAGTTAATGGGGAGAAAGTCGTGAAAAGTAAACGATTATTGTATATTGATGTTTTAAATTGCTTAGCAATATTTGGTGTCTTAGTTCAGCATACAGCCCAAATTGCCTATCAAGGTGATCCTAACCTTAGAGTTACGATAATTGGCAATATTTTACAAAGCATTTTTATACCTGCGGTTGGGATTTTTTTAATGAATTCTGGTGCTATGCTGTTAGATTATCGAAATCGTCAGAGTACTGAAACCTTTTTTAAGAAACGAGTAAGTCGGGTGTTAATCCCTTTTCTATTATGGAGTATCTTTTATTACTGGTATGGTCATAACTACTATGCTTTCCCGGGTGTTTTTCATCATAATATTTTTACTCTCCATAACTTTATCCAATCGTTTATCGATAATAAAATAAACAGTTTATTTTGGTTCTTTTATGTTATCATTCAACTTTATATTGCTACTCCGGTACTTTCCGTTTTGACAAAAAAACATCATAATTTGATTGCTTATATTGTTTATATAAACTTGATTATCGTTGGTGTTTTTCCATACTTATTTGGGTTGAAACATTTTGATTTGACCAGTGGTAACTTAAGCGTGCCAATCTTGGTATCATCTTGGTTAGGGTATTTTGCAATGGGATATCTGATAAAGGTTAATTATTTTTCAAATAAAATAGAAAATATATTTATCGCTTTCGGTGTGGTGACCTTTATTGCAAACATTATTAATGATATTTTGAAAATGCAAAATGTATTGTTTAATAATATTTCAACAATGTTTTACACCTTTGCGCTATACTTTATAGTTAAACGTGTTTGTGAATATATTAGTGACCATCAAAGATTTGACTTTCTGCATCAATGGTTTTCAGTTTTATCTTCAGCATCATTAGGTATTTATATTTTACATCCGATGTTCCTACAATTGTTAGATTGGCTAGCTTTTCATGCAACGCCAAAATATTGGAACCACTACTATCAGGTTTTACAAAACCCTATCCATATATACCTTTGGCCTTTTGTTCTATATGCAGTTCTGACAATACTGGTAATTATGGTCAAGAAGATTAAATTTATTAAATATATATTACCTTAGTTTAATATTACAAATCATTAACAAAAAATCGACTCCTTTTTCAATTGCTTTACAAGTTGGGAGAAGGGGTTATTTTTTTTTGAAAAGTTAGTTATACTTTTTAATAGAATTTTTATAGTGAATAAGGAGAATATAGATGGGGAGTTCAAAACGGTTTAAATTATATAAAAGCGGGAAGAAGTGGGCAATTGCAGCTATCACTACAGCTACAGTTGCGTTAGGAATTACGGCTTTATCTACTAATGCCAATGCTGATGAAGTTACTAATGCCAATAGTGATAGTTCAGCATCTGATCAGGTAGCGACTAATTCTGGTTCTGCTATAACTTCGGCGCAATCTGTAACGTTAGCTACGGTTAGCACATCCTCTCAAGCTAGTTCCTCATCTACTGCATCGTCTTCTAGCGATGTAAAAAATGGTTGGGTCCAAAATGATCAAGGATCTTGGACTTATTATACTAATGGTACAACTTCTAGTGGTCGTGATTACGTTTATTTACCAACCATTAACGGGACAAACTCTAGTGATAATAACTGGTACTTAACTGAAAACGGAACAGCACTTTCTGGAGTTCAACAATGGGCCGGAACTTATTATTATTTTGATTCAACTACGTATCTTCGGGTGGATAACGATTATCGTCAGTCACAATGGGGTGATTGGTATTTATTCGGTGACGACGGTAAGATCAAAACTGGTGTTCAAAAGTGGGCTGGGACATATTATTACTTTGATCCAACTACGTATCTTCGGGTAAATAATGACTATCGCCAATCGCAATGGGGTGATTGGTATCTGTTTGGTGATGATGGAAAGATTCAAACCGGTGTTCAAAAGTGGGCTGGGACATATTATTACTTTGATCCAACTACGTATCTTCGGGTAGATAACGATTACCGCCAATCGCAATGGGGTGATTGGTACATGTTTAGTGATGATGGTAAAATTGTGACTGGCTTAACTGAATGGTATGGTCATTACTATTACTTTGATCCAGTTACTTATTTGAAGGCTACCAATACGACTTTTGAATATAACGGAATGAGTTTAAAAGCTGATTCAGAAGGAATTGTAACAGGTTCTACTAATCATTCTCAATTCTTATTAAGCATTTATCAAGCGGCAATTGATGGTTGGAAACAATATGGTGTTTTGCCATCAGTTACTGCAGCTCAGGCCATTTTAGAAAGTGCGTGGGGACAATCGGCTTTAGCTACTGAAGGACATAATTTATTTGGAATTAAGGGTAGCTATAATGGCCAATCAATCACAATGAGGACGGCTGAACAAACTTCAAGTGGTTCCGTTTATTACGTAAATGCGGCCTTTCGATACTACCCAAGTTACTATGAAAGTGTTGTTGATCACGGAAACTTCTTATATAGCAATAGCCGTTATAGTAATTTGCTGTGGCAAACTAATTATGCAACTGTGACTTCGTTACTTCAACAAGATGGGTATGCGACCGCGACTACTTATGCTTCTAGTTTAAATAATGTAATCAATACATATGGGTTAACCAGCTGGGATTATGCTGCTTTCTAATTAATGTGAATATTCTTCCGTTGGGTGAACGTTAATTCGTTCACTTTTTTGTTACATTAACATTTCATGAATTTTACAAAAATTATTGTTGGTTAACAAGTTGCCAGAATTTAAAGAAAACATTAGAAAGTATGCTAAAGTATTAACATCAAGAAAAAACATAGAAGTTTCATAGACCTAAACGTCTAGAAAGGAATTGTTTAATTTATGGATACTAAAAAGCATTACAAGTTATATAAAAGTGGAAAGCAATGGAAGACAGCTGCTCTAACTGCAGTTGCAGTAGTAGCTGGATTAGTTGCTACGAATGTAACCGCTAATGCTGATACAACTGCAAGTACTGATAACAATACTGTTGCAAGTTCATCTGTAACAACTACGGTTAGTTCAGCAACCAGTGCTTCATCAGTAACCTTGCAAACAAGTACTTCAAGTCAAGGAACTAGTTTATCTGTTGCTGCTAGTTCTAGCTCAGTTGTGGTTTCTAGTAGTACAGCAGCGTCTTCAGCAACTACTGGTTGGCAAGAAACGTCTACTGGTTATACATACTATAATGAAGATGGAACGACTACTGAGGGTAGAGCATACTCATACTTACCTACTATTGGAAGTACAGATTCATCAAGTTATAATTGGTATTTAACTGATAACGGGAATGTCCTTTCTGGAATTCAAGAATGGGCAGGAAGTTACTGGGATTTTGATACTGATACATATACTTTGCATACTCAAGACGATTATGTCCAATCTCAATGGGGGGAATGGTACAAGATTGGCTCTAATGGACAAGTTCAGAGTGGAGTTCAACAATGGGCCGGGACCTACTATTACTTTGACCCAACGACTTATTTACGGGTAGATAATGATTATCGTCAATCACAATGGGGTAACTGGTACCTTTTTGGTGACGACGGTAAGATCGAAACTGGAGTTCAACAATGGGCCGGGACATACTACTACTTTGATCCAACAACTTACCTTCGAGTAGATAATGACTACCGTCAATCCCAATGGGGTGATTGGTACATGTTTGGTAGTGATGGTCGAATTGTTTCGGGATTATATGACTGGATGGGATCAACGTACTACTTTGATCCTTCAACATACTTAAAGGTCACAAACACTTCGTTTACGGTTAATGGAGCTACTTATACTGCTGATGCTAATGGTGTCGTAACTAGTGATGCTACTACCACTGCTGTTGCCAAGGCTATGACTGCATTAGGTATTCCATACGTCTGGGGTGGTAACACAACTGCCGGCTTTGACTGTTCTGGTTTGGTTCAATGGGCTTATGGCTTAAGTTCAGCCTACCGGACGACTTACACGCAACAAACGCTTGGAACGCATGTTTACTCAAATGTTTCGGCTGCTCCATATGGGGCTCTGCTCTTCTTCGGTAGTGATAGTGCGCCATACCACGTCGCTATCTCCTTAGGTGATGGGACATACATTAATGCGCCAGAACCTGGTGACGTGGTTAAGATTAATTCCCAAAAATACTTCGCACCAAGTTATTATGTAGTGATTGGACAATAGAGGTTTGTCTTGAAAACTGTTATAATAAATACGGGTAAGAAATACAGAGGGAGAAAAATTATGAAAAAAAATAAGATGTTTACATCAATGGCAGCTGTTGCTTTAGTTTTGTCTTTAGCTGCCTGCGGTAAGAGTGCAACTGACAACTCAACCACGACGAGTGATGCTGATTCAGTAAGCTCGCATAAAGTTGCTAAGAGGAGTTCAAAGAGCTCGAGTTCAACTAGCAAAGATGCAACTAGTGATGACAACAGCAGCTCAGAAACAAGTAGCAATAATTCTAGTTCTGCTACTAAGAATAGTAGTTCGACTTCTGCTAGTGCACAAAGTGTCAACAAGACTAATACTAGTTCCAATTCATCAACGTCGACGGAAGTTGCTACATTTACGGCTGCTGATGCGCGGACGGTATTGAAGCAACACTTTGGAAATCAAGCTGGTAATAATCAACAAGATGCGTCAACCACGCAAAGTCAGGTCGATGCGGTGGATAACTTAGCAGCTTCATACAACGGTGATAATACTTGGACCTTATCTGGAACGGTTAATGGTCAACAAGTATCATATACAGTTAGCCAATATGGTGTTCAATAAGATTAATTGATTAGGTATAATAAAAGGCGGTACGATTAGGTATCGTCTTTTTATTTAAAGGAGAGGCTATGAATAAATTATCAATTATTGTTCCTTGCTATAATGAGCAGGAATCGATTCCACTATTTTATCCAGCTGTCGAAAAAGTTGTTAATAAAATCGAGGGATTAGATGTTGAATATTGGTTTGTTGATGATGGCTCAAAAGATAATTCATTAGCCGAAATGAAACAGTTGCATCTAGAAGAACCATCACGGGTTCATTATGTGACCTTCTCACGGAACTTTGGAAAGGAATCCGCCCTGTACGCAGGTCTTCAAGCCTCTACAGGTGATTATGTCGTGGTAATGGATGTTGACCTGCAGGATCCCCCATCATTTTTATCGGAAATGTATCAAATCCTAACCACAACGGATTATGATTGTGTAGGTACTCGGCGGACAACGCGAACTGGTGAGACGAAACTTAAGTCATTCTTAAGTGATAAGTTTTACGACGTGATCAATAAAGTTTCCAATACCAATATCGTGAATGGAGCTCGTGATTTTCGGATGATGACGCGGCAAATGGTTGATGCGGTTCTTTCAATGACCGAATATGATCGCTTTTCCAAGGGTATTTTTTCTTGGGTCGGTTTTAAGACTAAATATCTGGAATATCAAAATATTGAACGGGTAGTGGGGACCACAGGTTGGTCCATGCGGAAACTATTTTCGTATGCTATGGACGGCATCATTGATTTTTCTCAAGCCCCGCTTTCTATGGCCGTTTGGTTAGGGAGTGGCGCTTTCGGCCTATCCATTTTAGGCATCATTGTCGTTATTATTCGACGACTCTTAGTTCCTTCCAGTAGTACCTTTGGTTGGGCTTCGTTAGTTTGTATTATTTTAATGATAGGTGGTTTACAATTACTTTGTATCGGAATTATCGGCAAATACATCGGGAAAATTTACATGCAGGTAAAAAACCGGCCAATCTATATTATTAAGGAAAAGAAATGATAAAAGAACATCGACAAATTCTCTTTTGGTCACTAGAATTATTAATTTTAGCGGGGCTCTTATGGGTTGGTAGTCAGTTACAGTTTGTATTAGAACCAATCATTACTTTTGTTTCTGCGGTTTTTGTTCCCTTGATTATTTCAGTGTTTCTATACTACATGTTAAGTCCCTTGATGAATTTAATCATGAAGCTAAGAATTGGTCCCTTCAAGATTCCACGCTCCCTAGCGAGTCTATTCATTGTTTTATTGCTGATTTTGTTGGTGGTTGGGGGGATCAGCGCCTTGATTCCTTCAGTAATTAACGAATTTAATCAGTTAATTCAATGGCTACCAGGCGCCGCCAAGCAGGGACAAGAGCTCATCAATCAATGGTCGCACTACAAATGGGTTAAACAGATTGACCTATCTGCTTATTACGATCAAATTAATCAATATTTAACTCGCTTTGCGAAACAAGCTGTGACGACTTTATCGTCTAGTGCGGGCTCAATTATTGGAACGATCACCAGTACGGTTATTATTACGATTACCGTGCCAGTGATGCTCTTTTATATGCTCAAGGATGGCCCTAAGCTAGTCCCAAGTATCCAAAAGATTTTCAGTCCGCAACGTTCGCAAGAAGTTAGTGATCTTTTGCATCAGATGAATCGGACTTTATCAAGTTATATTTCGGGGCAGGCCATTGAGTGCTTATTTGTGGCGATTGCCACCTCGATTGGCTATCTAATTATTAATCAACCGCTGGCCATTGTTTTAGGTGTCATTGCCGGAATTGCTAATATGGTGCCATATGTGGGCCCATATATTGGGATTGCGCCCTCTTTATTAGTGTCGATTGCCATTGCCCCTAATAAAATTATTTGGGTGATTGTCGTAGTAGTCATCGTCCAACAAATTGATGGGAACATTATCTATCCCAACATTATTGGTCGCTCGCTTAAGATTCATCCATTGACGATTATCGTGCTATTACTAGCGGCAGGAAATATCGCCGGAATTCCAGGGATGATCTTATGCATTCCTTTCTATGCGGTTATTCGAACCGTGGTAATCTACTTCTGGAATATTTGGCAATTACAATCTGAAAAACAAGAATAAGTCAAAAGCGCCTTGCCGGAGCAAATCCAGCAAGGCGCTTAATTTATCAATATCCGTAACCAGTACTAGTTCCATATGTTGAACCATAAGTTGTACCATAAGAACTTCCATAAGAGCTCGAAGTCCCATAAGAAGATCCATATGAACTGGAACTCGATGGGATCGTAAATTCAGTATTGTTGTACCCATCATAAGAAGTGTAGTTAACATTATAGTTATACAACTTCGTTTCGTTATTAGTGACCTTCTTAGCTTTTAAGCCAAGGGCATGGCGTACTAATTTTGAAACCCGGTTAATTTCCTTAGTAGAAGCAATTTGATATGAGGTGCCATCAATCGTCGCATCCTTACCAATAAAGTGGTAGGTCTTAACGTTATTCATAGCAACCTTATAGTTGGAATAGATCGTTGAAACACCGCTTAATGGAATATTAGTTTTAACACCAGATTCCACGGCATCTAGCATCTTATTAAAGGCTTTCAGGGAAGCGTTCTTCTTGAAGGATTTGATGATACTTCCAATGACCTGTTGTTGCCGTTTTTGACGACCGTAGTCATTATTAGGATCGTCATAACGCATCCGCGAGTATTTCAAAGCATTTTTACCATTCAAGTGTTGCTTACCTTTTTTGAGGGTATGACCTTCATAAGTAAACTTAAATGGATTATCAACATCAACCCCACCGACAGCATCAACAATCTTTTGGAGAACGCTCATGTTAACTAAAGCATAATAATCAACTGGCACGCCAAGTAATTCCTTAATTTGTTTAACGGATTGTTTAGCACCACCAATTGAGTAGGCAGCATTAATCTTAACGTATTCAGTATCACCATCCGAAGTCGTAACCTTAACTAAGGTATCCCGAGGGATTGAGGTCATGGTGATTGTTTCTTTTTTCGGATTAATCGTGATTAATTCAATTGAATCGGTATTTCCGTCACCCCAAGTGGATTCAGAACGACCCAGGGCCCCTTCATCGGTTCCCATTGCTAAAATAGAGATGGGTTTACCTTCCCGGAGTTTTTTAGAAACTTTCGCTGAGTTCGAAAAAACACTCGAAGCGGTTTGTTGCAATTGATAGTATTCATAACCACCTAAGACCGCGATCAACAAGACAAAGATGACAACGACACGCCGAATCACTCGGTAAACTCGATTACTATTGTGATAAGGTGGTCGTGGATTCGATCCAGTTGGCTCTTGATCATTGCGATTATGCCGATAACCAGATCGAGATTCAAAATCATTATTCATGATAATACCTCTAATTTTTACTTAACTATTGTAATTTAGCACAAGCGACGGGACTTATCAATCCACTATTCTAGAACTTAAGAAGAACTTATCAAGAAGATCGATGACTTTTTAATGAATATAGTAATTAGCTTTTAAGTATTATATAATGAGAAAGATTATGTGCATGAAAGGAAGCAAGTCATGACAGGTAAGCAAAACCTAGCCACTGCGGTCAATCAACGAAGGACCTTTGCGATTATTTCCCACCCCGATGCTGGAAAAACCACCATTACGGAACAATTACTGCTCTTCGGAGGCGTGGTTCGCGAAGCTGGGACCGTTAAAGGACGGGGAAGTAATAACTTTGCCAAGTCGGATTGGATGGAAATTGAGCAAAAGCGGGGGATCTCGGTCACTAGTTCCGTGATGCAATTCGATTATGCTGGCAAGCGAATTAATATTTTAGATACTCCCGGGCATGAAGATTTTTCAGAAGATACTTATCGAACTTTGATGGCAGTGGATTCTGCCGTTATGGTGATTGATGGTGCTAAAGGGATTGAGCCACAAACCCGGAAACTATTCCAGATTTGTAAGATGCGGGGGATTCCCATCTTTACTTTTATAAATAAATACGATCGAGATGCTCGTGAACCCCTAGATTTAATGAATGAGATTGAAGAGACCTTGGGTATTGAAACTTATCCGATGGATTGGCCAATTGGGATGGGTCGGCAATTCATGGGGGTCTACGATCGTCATAACCATCGGGTGGCCTTAACTCACCCTCAAGATGAAGCTAATCCCTACTTGCCATTGAACGACCAAGGAAAAGTAATTGGTGAAAATCCATTAGCTGGGTCTGGAGAATGGACGGATGCCCTGGAAAGTATGGAACTGATCAATGAAGCCGGGAGTGAATTTTCGGCTGACAAAATTGCAGCTGGTGATCAAACCCCTGTTTTCTTTGGCTCGGCCTTAACTAATTTTGGGGTTAAGACTTTCTTGGAAACATACTTACAATATGCACCGGCTCCAAGTGCACACAAGACCGAGACAGGGGAAGCGATTGATCCATTATCAACTGATTTTTCGGGCTTTGTCTTTAAGATTCAAGCGAACATGAATCCCAAGCACCGGGATCGGATTGCCTTTGTACGAATTTGTTCGGGGGAATTTGATCGGGGCATGGATGTGACCTTGGAACGGACACAGAAACCATTACGGCTCTCAAACGTCACTGAATTTATGGCTAATACGCGCGAAAACGTTGAAACGGCGGTTGCTGGTGATATTATCGGCTTGTATGATACCGGTAATTTCCAAATAGGAGATTCCATCTATACCGGAAGGACCCCAATTAAGTTTGAAAAGTTACCACAATTTACCCCTGAATTGTTTGTTCGAGTATCGGCAAAGAATGTGATGAAACAAAAGTCCTTCCATAAAGGAATTAATCAATTAGTTCAGGAAGGGGCCGTGCAACTATATACTAGTTACACTACGAATGATTACATTTTAGGAGCCGTTGGACAGTTACAATTTGAAGTTTTCAAATTCCGGATGCAAAACGAATATAATTCCGAAGTGATTATGGAACCAATGGGGAATAAAACTGCCCGGTGGATTAATCCGGATCAGTTAGATCCTAAGATGTCGTCGACACGGAATATTTTAGTTAAGGATATAAATGGAGCGCCGTTGTTCCTATTTGAGAACCAATTCGCGGAAAATTGGTTTAAGCAGAAGTATCCAGATGTTGAGTTGGAGAAGAAGTTGTGAGTAATATTTCAAATGATTTAAAAAATAGCAATAAATTCAAGTTACTATCCCTTGTTTTATCTTCAATAGGAATCCAAATAGGTTATCCTGCGCAATTATCAACTTCTGATAGATTTTTATATACTAATCAGATAATGGTGATGTTTTCTCTTTCTTTGGTAATCATAATATATTTTTTGGGGATAAGAAGAAACTTTAAAATAAAGAAAAGGGATAGTGTAGTAGGATTTTTATTTTCTTTTTTGTATAACATTTCATATATACTGAGCGCAGGTCAAATCAATGAAAATGTGAATGGTTTATATTTGAAAGGATTGTACTATTTAAAAAGCTTTCCTAACCTAATACTTACAATAGTAGCATTTTTAAGTTGGTGGTTTATCTTTACTAATTTAAATAGCATTATTGGAGAATATTTACCTGTTTTGGTTAGAAAGGACCAGTCATCTAATTACTGGGTAATCCTAATAGCACTCCTAATAAGTTGGGCTTTGGTTATTATAGTATATTTTCCTGGACAAGTGAGCTGGGATGCTATGCGCCAATTTTGTGAATATGAAGGAACTAAATTAACTTACATAAAGTTTACTTATGTTCCGACGAACCACCACCCGTGGTTTACCACGTTGATTTTTGGTGGAGCTTTTAGTATTGGAAGAAAAATAGCAGGTGTGAACTTTGGTGTATTCTCGGTTGTTATTTTGCAAATTTGTATTACATCTACTATCTACTCATCAGTTATTAAATATGTTTGGAATACTATTGGAAAAATTGGTGGACTAATTTCATTTTTAATCTTCGCTAGTCCTATTTTTAGTACTTATGCCATTACAATTGATAAAAGTTCAATATACTATTCATTATGTGCGGCTTTCTGCTTGATATTTATAAAGATCATAGATGATATTAGGGAAGAAAACAGTAATTTTAAACTCTATTTTTTATTTGTGGTGATTTCTTTTTTATTTATGGAATTTAGAAATGATTCTAAGTATATCGTTTTTATTTCTTGCTTATCTTTATTAATATATTCTTTGTTTTTGAAGAAAAAAATAGTTTATCTTTTAGGTAGTCTGGTTATAATTCTTGGTATGGCTTTCTCATGGAATATGTATCTAAAACAAAGAAAAGTTATTACAGGATCAATAAGTGAAGCTTTAACAGTACCAACAAGACAATTAAGTTATGTATTAATTAATGACGGGAATTCAATAAGCAAGCAAGATAAAAAGATCATTAATCGGATCACTCCGTTAAATGAGGTTAAAAAAACATTTAATCTTAATAATGCCGATGAAATAAAAAATTTGTACCCTATGAATACTTTTATTAATAACAATCAATTGATAGAGGAGATAAATAATAAAGAGAAAACTATCGTCACTACTGATAGGGAAAAAATAGAAGTAAAAAAATATCTATTAACATGGTTTAAAGTAGGAATTCATCACCCGCTTCAATATGTTGCAGTATACTTAGCTGCTAATAGTCATTATCTTAACCCATTTATGGATTCCGGGAACTACAATGGTTTATTTATTAATGATCCCAGGTTTAATAAAATAGTGCAACCTTCTTGGTTTTCTAATTATCAACCAATTTTTAGTAATAAGATAAGAACTAGTTTCCTAGTCGTTATACAGTTATATCTTTCATTCCCGCTTATTTCACTAATTTTAAACGTTGGTTTTACTTTATGGGCAACGATTTTCTTAGTGGCATATGGGTGGGATAAAGGAAATAAATATATTATTTTAGGTTTCATTCCTTTAATTTTTATGGTTGATCTGTATACTGCAACTTCGATAAATGGATATACCAGATATACTATTGGGGCTTTAGCTTGTCTTCCGATAATGGCTACCTATGTACTTAAGGAGAGGTCGAAAGGATAAATATATGGATAAATTAGCAATTTTGATACCTTGTTATAATGAAGGAAAAACCATCGGAAAAGTTGTCGCCGACTGTAAAAAGGCGATAAATGGGATATCAGATGCGAATATTTATGTTTATGATAATAATTCTTCGGATGACACTGTAAAATTAGCACAAAAAGCGGGTGCAATTGTCCGGCATGAATATCTTCAAGGGAAGGGTAATGTTATTCGACGTATGTTCAGAGAAATTAACGCTGAATGTTACATTATGATAGATGGTGATGATACCTATCCTGCTGAAGAAATTCCTAAAATGGCAGAGTATGTACTTAATCAGAACTATGATATGGTTGTTGGTGATCGGCTTAGTTCTAGCTATTTTGAAGAAAACAAGCGTCCATTCCATGGGATTGGTAATAAAGTAGTTCGGGGAAGTATTAATTTCTTCTTTAAAAATGATATTCGTGACATTATGACCGGTTATCGGGCATTTAGTAAAAACTTTGTTAAGACTTACCCGGTTCTTTCAAAAGGATTTGAAATTGAAACCGAAATGAGTATTTTCGCGATCGTCAATAATTTAGCCGTAAAAAATCATGTTATTGATTATCGGGATCGTCCAGAAGGTAGTGAATCCAAACTGGATACTTATTCAGATGGGTTCAAAGTTTTACGTTTAATTGCCACTCTTTATCGAAATTATAAACCACTACCCTTTTATGGATGGTTATCATTGTTATTAGTGGTAATTTCTATTGCTTTCTTTATTCCCCGAGTCTTTATTCCTTACCATATGACGGGGAAGGTTTTAAATATGCCGACTTTGATCGCTTGTGGCTTAATATTTTTAGCAGCAATTATGTCTTTTTATAGCGGACTCATTCTAGATGCCATTCAACGGAAAGAACGTCGTGAATTTGAATTTAGGTTACAACAGGTTAGTGAAAATCAAAATAAACAATAAATGGAAATTATGAAAAATTACATTATTTCTTTAAAAGATCCTTCTGGTAACGTTGGTGGCCCGAAGGCAAATATGGATAATATTAAGTTCTTAAAAGAACAAATGGGCTTTCAAGAATTCTGGCTTGATTATGGTTGGAAAGATGGTTTTTGGTGGCACCATAATTTATGGGATTGGATCAATACTCGTTTACACAAGTATCAGTTATCACATTCAATTTTGCCAAATTTTTTTAAAGAACATCCTGATATTGACAATGTCGTAATCCAGTACCCTTTATATTCAAATAAGCTGGTTAAACAAATTGCCGATAGTGTTCATCAGAACAGTCATGCTAAATTGTACTTTATCATTCATGACGCTGAAATGATTCGTTTGTATGCGGATGAACCGGAAAAAGGCCAGGCAGAAGTTGATTCGTTCAATTTGGCTGATGGGATTATCGGTCATAATACCAAAATGAATGATTTCTTACGCCAAAATGGGGTCAAAGTGCCTTTAGTGGATTTAGGAATTTTCGACTATGATAACCCACAACCAATACAGCCATATCATGGCTATGATAAGTCGGTTTGTTATGCCGGTAATCTAATTGATGCCGTCTTTTTGGATAATGTCCATCCAACAAATCGATTTGATTTATTTGGACCTAATCCAGCGGAGCAATACAATGATGGTCTTAACTATCGTGGACAATTTTTACCGACAGAATTACCGAGCCATATGGATGAAAATTTTGGTCTAGTTTGGCATGGTACTAGTGTTGATACTTGTGATGGAACCTTCGGGCGTTATTTAAAGTGGAATAATCCGCATAAGACTTCACTATATTTAAGTTCGGGCCTTCCGGTGATTATTTGGGACCAAGCCGCTTTGGCCGACTTTGTGATTGAAAATGGTGTTGGAATTACAATTAGTAGTTTAAATGAGTTAAATGAGAAACTTGATGCTTTGACTGAAGACGAGTATCGACAGATGCATCAAAACGTGGAGAAAATCGCTAACCAAATGCGGTCTGGATACTATATCACTCATGCCATGCAAAAAATGTTAGCAACTAGCGAGGATTAGCTATATGAAACCAATTTGTGCGATTGTGGTAACCTACAACCGAAAAAAATTACTTCGCGAATCGATTGAATCGCTCCAAAATCAAACCGTCAATAATTTTGATATTTTAGTTGTTGATAATGCCAGCACTGATAACACAAAGGAATATATTAGTGATTTGATTGATAATCAACAGATTCTGTACGAGAATACCGGTGCCAACCTGGGTGGATCGGGTGGTTTTAATTTTGGTTTAAAAGCGGCTTGTGAACGTGGCTATCAATATGTTTGGTTAATGGATGATGATACTATGCCAACTCCCACTGCCTTAGCGGAATTATTGAAGGCCGACCAATTATTAGATGGTAACTACGGTTATCTTGCAAGTGAAGTTTTATTTACTGATGGTCAGCCATGTAAAATGAATGGGCAAAAAATCTATAAGAAGTGGCCAGACGAGTCGCAATATATTAAAGATGGGCTTGTTCGCACCATTCAGGCAACTTTTGTTTCCTTCTTTTTGAAAACGTCTACTATTGAAGAAGTGGGTTTATCTTATAAGGAATTTTTTATTTGGGGTGATGATATGGAGTATTCTAATCGGATCTCAAAACGTCATCCTAGTTACTTAGTTGGTAAGAGCATCGTAATTCATAAAACCAAAGATAATAATGGATCTAATCTATCAAAAGATGACGGTAGTAAGTTATGGCGTTACAAATTAGCCTATCGAAATGAATGTGTTATAGCACGCTCAAATGGACTATATGGTCGTTGTTTCCAATTTGCGAAGGTTAATTGGAATATTATTAAGGTATTACGGTCTGATCAACCGTACAAGTTGAAGAAAATTTGGATCATTATTTCATCTTCAATTCGTGGGATTTTCTTCCGACCAAAAATTGAGTATGTGAAAGTGAAGACGAAAGGGTAATAATGAAGAGAAACATAAGCTTAGATATTCTTAGAATCTTGGCGATCTTTTTTGTTATTATGGCTCATGTTTTCGAAGATGCCTATAACTTACCAGACCTTGAACATTTATCGTTTTCGAATGTTGATGCTTGGAGTGCCTACTTGGGCTTTACATTTGGGAGATTAGGTGTTCCAATCTTTTTAATGTTAACTGGTTATTTTTTAGTGGATCGGGATTGGACTCAAGAAAGAATATCTCAATTTTATCGAAATAACCTGTTGAAACTATTCGTTACTTGGGAACTGTGGATTGCAATTTACTTTTTATATAGTCGTTTCTACCTACATGCAAACGTTGACGGAGGGACCTACTTTCAGCAAGCGTTCTTTGTTGAGCCGGTCAATATGCCTAATGCTTGGTATATGCCGATGATCCTGGGAATTTATTTGTTCTTGCCCCACGTTAGCATCACTATCAAGCAAATGAATTCTAAAATACTTATTTTTATGTCAGTTCTGCTAGGGATTTATCTATTCTTGGTACCAACTATAAATCAAACTTTGCTGATTTTTAAATTACCAGCAATTAGCAATCAGCTTGATCTATCATTCAGTGGTGGCTATTATGCCATGTATGTGGTCTTAGGTTACTATATGAAAAAATTAAAGGATCAAAATTTTCGCTTACCTTGGGGCCTTGATGTAATCGTAACGATTGCTCTAATAGTTATGACTGCTGGCTATCAAGTGCTAGCATATCGTCATGGAGTCTCATACAACGTCTGGTATGATTTTATTATGCTTCCACTGGTATCGGTATTTTTGTTCAGTCTGTTTAACAGACTGAAAATAAAGGTATCAGGTACTAAAGCAATTGTAGACATTTCGAATAGTTCGTTTGGAATATTTTTAATTCATTATCCAATTTTTGTTGCAATGAAGTATTACCTGTTACCATTGCATAAAAATTTTGGTTATCTAGTTCTTTTATCATTAATAGTCTATCTTGTATCTTTGTTGATTGTTTATCCACTTCAAAAGACCCGATTGGGTAAGTGGATTTTCTACAAGTAAAATTTAATATAGTTAAGGGCTTCTTTTATTAAACATGATGATTCAAGGGACGTTTCTGGTTACATTATGATTACAAAGATGACTGCTCGATAACATCTTTAAAGAATGGTTATAATCTTAAAAAAATCGTGATATATTTGGGAATGTCGAAATAAATATGAATCATTTAAGATTTGGAGGAGCTTTTTTTATATGGAAACTAAGAAACGTTTCAAACTATATAAACACGGTAAAACATGGTGTATGGCTGCTTTAACTACGGTTGCTGTCATGGCCGGATTATCATACGCTACAGTATCAGCTAATGCTGATGATACCAATGGAACTACTGTTCAATTAGGACAAACTACCAGTAACTCTGCTACTACTGATTCTTCACAAGCAACTAGTGCTACTACTAGTTCAAGTACTGCAGATTCATCTAGCGAAAATAGAACCCAAGGTTCATCAAGTTCAACCAGTAATAATATCGATAGTTCATCGTCTTCAACCACTACATCAACTGATACAGTATCAGCTACTGGATGGAGAAATGAAAATGGAACCTGGAAGTATTATGAAAACGGGTCAACAAAAATTAATCAAGAAGATTATGTATATTTACCATCCATTACCGGTACAAGCACGAATGCCTACAATTGGTATTTGATGGGGTCTGATGGATCAGCTTTATCAGGAGTACAACAATGGGCCGGGACTTATTATTATTTTGATCCAGTAACCTACTTACGGGTGGATAATAATTATGTTAAATCTCAATGGGGTGACTGGTACTTATTCGGTAACGACGGTAAGATACTGACTAAAGTCCAACAATGGGCCGGAACTTATTATTATTTTGATCCAGTAACCTACTTACGGGTAGACAATAATTATGTTCAATCCCAATGGGGTGACTGGTACATGTTCGGCTCTGACGGTCGGATTGTTACGGGATTAAAGGCTTGGTATGGTTCATATTATTACTTTGATCCAGTTACCTACTTGAAAGTAACTAACAAGACCTTTACCGCTGATGGCTTAACGATGACGGCAGATAGTGAAGGCCGGATTACAATCAATGCTGATTTAAACAGCAATTCCATTAATAAATATATTCTTGACAATAATTTAAGCCCAGCTCAAATTGTCTTTGATTATGTAATTCCAACCGATTTGACGGGCTCATATTCTGGGACAAGTGATGGCAAACCAAATATGGTGATTGTCCATGAAACTGCTAATCCAAGTTCTAATATTTGGAGTGAAATTAACTATATGAAGAACAATTACGATTCTGCTTTCGTTCACGCTTTTGTGAATGGAGATAATATTGTGGTTATTTCTTCAACTGATCGTGAAGCTTGGGGAGCTGCTTATCCAGCTAACGGTCGGGCAATCCAATTTGAACAGGTTGAAGTGCATAGTGCTTATGATTTTGCTAAAGAATTACTAAATGCGGCATACTTTACCGCTACGGAAATGAAACTTTATGGGATGACGCCTTCATTGGCTTCTTCTGATGGTAGCGGAACATTATGGTCACATGCTGATGTTTCAAATTACCTCGGGGGGACTGATCATACGGACCCAATTAGTTATTGGAGTAGTGCTGCTCGTAATTACTTCGGAACGACCTATACAATGAGTGATTTCTATCAACTTGTTTTAGAGCAATTTAGTAAATTGTGAAATACCTTTTGTCACCTATTATTTATTGCTATAATAAGAAGGTATAAAATTAAAGGGGATTTAAAATGGAAAAGAAACGTTTTAAGTTATATAAAAGTGGTAAGAAATGGTTAACAGCAGCTATTGCTGTGACAGCATTCACTGCTGGAGTATATTCAGCAACGAATGTTGCTAGTGCGGCTACTGAAAATGATAGTCCTAGCACAGAAATGAATGCTGATGGAAATTCTTCTGCTGGGTCATCAGCTGGTAGTGCTGATGGAGATGTTGAATCAGGGAATAATAATTCTGGTAGTGACTCTGCTACAACACCAGAAAGCGGGAGCAGCACTCCAGATTCAGGCTCAGCTACTCCGAATAGCGAGTCTCAAGAAAATCCTGGTTCTGACGGTAATAATCCAGAGTCGACTGAGTCTAATGAAAATGGTGGTGGAAGTAGTGTGGCCGCCGAAAGTTCAACCTCCAAAAAAAAGATCGTATATGCCGATGCTGTTTGGACTGAGACGGAAACCACTACTAATGGTGAAACCACAACTACTTGGACCTACAATAACCCAACTTGGGAAGGTGAAGTATATGTAAACTTAAACACTATACCTGGTGATGATGGCAGCAGTACAGGAACTCAATGGTATTTAATGAATGGTAACCAGGTATTAAGCGGAGTTCAAGCATGGGCCGGGACCTATTACTACTTTGATCCAAAGACCTATACACGGGTGGATAACAATTATGTTAAATCCCAATGGGGACTTTGGTACATGTTTGGTACCGATGGTCGAATTGCTACGCGGGTTTACCAATGGGCTGATACGTACTATTATTTTGATCCAACTACTTACCTTCGAGTAGATGACGATTATCGCCAAGCCCAATGGGGTGATTGGTACATGTTCGGCAAAGATGGAAAGATCGTGTCTGGCATGTACACTTGGGATAAGAACGATAAGACCTATTACTTTAACCCATCTACTTACTTAGCAATTACCAATTCATATTCATACGTTGATGGTAACTGGTATATGTTTACTGAAGACGGTTCCATGGCTAGTGGAGTTTATCAATGGGCCGGAACCTATTACTATTTTGATCCTGTTACGCATCTCCGCGTTGACAACGCTTATGTTAAGTCCCAATGGGGCGATTGGTACATGTTTGGTTCCGATGGTCGAATTGTAACGGGCTTTAAAGAATGGTATGGATCATATTACTACTTTGATCCAGTAACTTATCTTAAGGTAGTTAACGAACTATTGACGGTTGATGGTAAAGAATACTACTTTGACGAAAACGGTGTTCGTTACACTAATCAATGGTTAACGAAGGATGGTCACGTCTACTACTTTGGTAGTGATGGCGCCATGTTGAAGAACACGACCCAATACATTAATGGTAAGGAATACTACTTTGATGCTAATGGGGTTGCCTATAACGTTAATAACGGTTAATCGGATAAAGAACTCTCTGATCATTCAGGGGTTCTTTTTCTTATGAAGGTCAATAGCTAGCTTCAAACCACTATTTATAGTAAAATAACACCAGTAATATTAATGGAGGTAACGATCATGGCAACAGATGAAACAATGTTTTACGATTTTAACCAAGGTCGTCCGCAAAGTGTGGAAGCAACCTTAAAGACGGTCTATGATGCCTTAGAAGAAAAGGGATACAAGCCGATTAATCAGATTGTCGGTTATTTAATGTCCGGTGACCCGGCTTATATTCCACGTCTGCATGATGCGCGGAATTTAATTCGGCAATATGAACGAGATGAGATCGTCGAAGAACTAGTGCGGTCTTACCTTCACCATAATGGGGTGACCGATTAATGCGATTACTGGGATTAGATGTTGGTTCAAAAACCGTTGGGGTAGCCCAAAGTGATCCTTTAGGTTGGACGGCCCAAGCGGTAGAAATTGTTCCGATTAACGAAGCTGAGAAAGTCTTTGGTTTGGAACGAATCGCTGAATTAGTGAAAGAACGCCAAGTAGCCGGCTTTGTTATCGGCTTGCCCAAAAATATGAATAATACTGAGGGACCTCGTGTGGAGGCCTCACGGCATTATGGCGAACTTTTACAGGCTAAGTTTCCCGACCTGCCAGTTGACTATCAAGATGAGCGCTTAACGACCGTTCAAGCATCGCGCATGTTGATTGAGGAAGCGGACGTTTCGCGGAAAAAGCAAAAGCAAGTGATTGACGAATTAGCAGCCACTCTGATCTTACAGAATTATTTAGATCGCCATGGCAAATTAACGACCAAATTGTGAGGAGAACAATGACAGAACCACGTGACGAACAAGAAGTTTTTACCCTTGTTGACGAAAACGGCAATGAAGAATTATATATGGAACTGATGCGTTTCCAATCTGACGAAACCGGGAAATGGTACATTTGTTTATATCCGGCGGAAGAAGAAAATGCTGATGAAGTCAGCATTCAAGCCTTTGCCTTTGAACAAGCTGGGGACGATGAAGATGATGAAATCGAACTTCAACCGATTGAAAATGATGTTGAATGGGAGATGGTGCAAGAAGTTCTCAATACTTTCATCGATGATGAGGGAAATGTGAATCTATAAAGAAAAGCCAGATCACTAAAATGGTGGTCTGGCTCTTATTATTGATTAGCGATCGCTTGGGCTTTTTGGGTATTACCAAAATGTAATTTGGCGAAGTGACCAAGCTGTTGGCCTTGACGGATTAATTTGGCGGCCACCTCATCCACGGCGTGATTAGCGCCAATTGGAATGGTCATACCGGCATCATTACTGAGCGCATCCATTGCCTGCAAGGAATAATAGCGGGCAACGATCGAAGCAGCGGCCACGGCAACGTGAACTTGTTCGCCCTTAGTCCGAAAGTAAACCTTATCTTTGACGATTTGTGGTTGCCCAGTCAAATAATGATAATAGGTCTTCGCTTGGACGAATTGATCGATTAAAATCGCTTGCGGCCTTGCTGGGGCGATCTTTTCCAGAGTTTTAGCAAGGACAATATTATGACAAAGGGCTTTTAGTTGGGCCTGATTATATTTTTGCATCCGTTGATTATAGGCTTCAGGCATGAGATTTAAGTAGGTATAAGGACAAAGCGCAATGATTTGTTCGGCCAGTTTAATAATTTGCGGATCCGTTAACTTTTTGGAATCTTGGATGCCCAGTTGAGTTAGCTGGTCAACTTGATTAGCCGCGACATAAACCGCTGCCGTCGTCAGGGGTCCAAAATAACTCCCGGCACCAACCTCATCTGATCCTAAGACGGACCAATGGGAAAAATCAGCGGGAAGACTGGGATCTTTAGTTAGATTTGCCTTTTTTTGGACCGGATTAGCTTGCCAACGTTGGGCTTCTTCTTGGGCCAGTTGGCCTTGAAACATGACCTTACGACTTTTGGTATAACCGGTCACGGTGACTCCCTTTAGTTTAGCTTGGAAGCTGGCCCCCGTGGGTAGATTTCCTTGGGTCGGGTAGGTAGCTTGCATTTTTTGAAAGGTCGCAGGATCGACCTGGATAACGACATTCATGACTCTCTCCTTCCTAATCAATACAATAGCAAAACTAGCCGGTAAATGCTAAAATATTTCTTAACTCAAGGAGGAAGCAATGATTCTGACAGTAATTATTCTAGCAATTTTAATTGCTGCTGGCCTGCGGGGCTATCGGCAAGGCTTCGTCGCTTTAGTGTTAAGCCTGGTTATCTACTTTGCCGCTTGCTTCCTGGCTTCATGGGGGGCTAATGGCTTCGGGAGCTTCTTAATGCAGATCTTCCCGCAAATCGGTTCCGATAATGCTCAAACGACTTTAACTAGTAACCTAACTTTAGCTACCAATCAACTCTTCTACCACGGGATTGCTTTTTTAATTTTATTCCTAATTGTCAATGCGCTTGGCCGTTGGTTGATTCGTCGTTTTCATTGGGTTAATCGAATTCCGTTGATTGGCTGGGTAAATCAATGGGCTGGTGGCATTGTCAATCTGGTAATTGCATATTTAATTATTTTTGTACTATTAGTTATTTTTCAAGTATTGCCAATTGAAGGCTGGCAAAACCAGTTAACGGCTTCGGGATTGGCGCAATGGATCATTCATCAAACGCCTTTTTTGACCCAGTGGTTCTTTAATTGGATTTTATAATTGGAGACAAAATGAACGAAAAAATCTTATCGACATTAGAATATGATGCGGTCAAGGGCTTATTAGAGCCTTTTCTTGTTTCTGCAGCCGGGAAACGGGAATTAGGGGCTTTAGTCCCCCAAACTGATATAAAAACTATCCAGGACTGGTTAGTTGAAACCACCGATGGCGCTGATTTATTACGAGTTGAAGGGGGAATACCCATTCCAACCTTAGCCGACATTAGTCCGCAATTAAAACGTTTGAAAGTTGATGCTGCCTTAAACGGGACAGAATTAGCCCAAATTATGCAGGTGTTGCGAACTAGCATGCGGGTGCAAACGTTTTTTGCACAATTAGCGGATCAAAAGTTGACTTTGCGGACTTTGGATCAGTTAGTAGCGCGAATTGTGACTATTCCCGACGTCACCAAACGGTTAGTGCGATCCTTAGAGCTTGATGGGCGGTTGAAAGACGAAGCCTCAACGAAATTGCATGGAGTGCGTCAATTAATCAGCCAAACGGAAACTGAGATCCGCCAGGCGCTGGAACATTATACGCGGGGGAAACAAGCTAAGAAGTTATCTGACCCGATTATTACCATCCGAAACGATCGGTATGTCATTCCTGTCTTAGCACAATATCGGAATCAATTTGGGGGTGTGGTGCACGATCAAAGTGCCAGTGGACAGACCCTTTATATTGAACCAGGAAGCGTGGTGGAATTAAATAATCGCCTGCGCCAGGCCCAAATTGAAGAAGTCCAAGAAATGCGGCGGGTGCTGATTGAATTGTCGGATTTGATTCGGCCATATCAAGACGAGATTGCGCAAAATGAGGCGATCTTGGGACATTTGGATTTGATTAATGCCAAAGCAAAGTTAGCCGCACAAATGAAAGCTAGTCTACCGATCGTGAATGATCAGTTGGTCGTTAACCTCCGGCAAGCCCGGCATCCCTTAATTCCGCAAGACCAAGTGGTTGCAAATGATATTCAACTGGGTCAAGACTATCAAGCCCTTGTGATTACCGGGCCCAATACTGGTGGGAAGACGATTACCTTAAAAACTTTGGGGATCATTCAATTGATGGCTCAGTCAGGGATGTTCATCCCGGCCAATGAAAATAGTCAGGTGACCGTCTTTGACAATGTCTTTGCTGATATTGGTGATGAACAGTCCCTAGAGCAAAATTTGAGTACCTTTTCGGGTCATATGGAAAATGTCAAAACCATCCTTGAACAAATGACCGACCATAGTCTGATTTTACTGGATGAATTGGGGGCCGGGACTGATCCAAAAGAAGGGGCAGCCCTGGCGATGGCAATTCTGGATGCGATTGGAACTTGTGGCGCCCGGGTGATGGTAACGACTCACTATCCAGAATTGAAGGTTTATGCTTATGATCGCCAAGCGACCATTAATGCCAGCATGGAGTTTGATCAAGCCACTTTACAACCAACATACCGGCTTTTAATAGGGATTCCGGGGCAATCAAATGGTATTGCGATTGCTAACCGGCTGGGGTTAGATCCGGGGATTATTCAAACCGCTCAGTCCCTCGTGCAGGCTGATAGCCAAGATCTGAATCAAATGATTGGGGATCTGGTGGAGCAACGGAAGCAAGCAAGGGAAGAAAATGCCAAGTTAACTGAACTTCGCAAAGCTAATGAAGAAAAAGAAGCAGAATTAATCCAAAAATTAACTCGTTTTGACGAGCAGCGGGACCGTTTATATGATGAAGCGCGATCCAAGGCGAACCATGAGGTGGCGCAGGCGAAGAAGCAAGCCGACAAGATTATCCATCACCTTCGGCAACTACAGGTCCAACAAGGGGCGAACGTTAAAGAACACGAATTGATTAATGCTAAGGGGCAATTAAATGCCCTACATCAGGATAATCCGCGATTAGCGCATAATTCGGTCTTGCGACGCGCTAAGGCTAAACAAGCTTTAAAGCCTGGTGATACGGTGCAAGTCAAATCATATGGTCAGCAAGGAACACTGGTGGCCAAGCGTGGTCGTCACCAATGGGAGGTCCAATTAGGAATTCTAAAAATGGCGATTGACGAGGCCGATTTAACTAAGGTTGCGGCGGGACAAATAAAAACTGACGCCCCGAAAGCACACAAACGACCTGTTCGGACGATTCAAACCCGCCAAACCGCGGCTCGTCTTGATCTGCGCGGTAAACGGTATGATCAGGCTATGAGCGAATTAGATGCTTTTATTGATCATGCCTTATTAAATAATTTAACAAGTGTTACAATTGTTCATGGGAAAGGAACCGGCGCCTTGCGTAAGGGAACCCAAGAATACTTACGGAGTAATCCGCGGGTCAAATCATTCGAATTTGCGACCCCGAACAATGGTGGCGATGGAGCGACCATTGCATTCTTTTAATTGAGGAGAAGGAAAATGATTCACGAAACGACCAACACGACATTTCAAAATGATACCCAACAAGGGGTTCAATTAATTGATTTTTGGGCACAATGGTGTGGCCCGTGTCGGATGCAAACTCCTGTCGTTGAAGAATTGGCTGAAACGATGGGTAATCAAGTTAGCTTTCACAAGTTAAATGTTGATTGTAATCAAGCGACCGCTAAGGAATGCCAAATTATGAGTATTCCGACTTTGGTGATTAAAAAAGATGGTGTCGTGGTGGATAAGATTAGTGGTTATCATTCTAAGGAGCAATTAGCTCAAGTCCTCCAGGCTTATTTAAAGGAGTAGGTCATGGCAACGATAATTATTGCAACCAAGAATGCCCATAAGGCTCAAGAATTTGCGGCTTTGTTAACTCCTTATCAGCTGGAAGTGAAAACCTTAGCTGATTTTCCACCATTAGAAATTGTTGAAGATGGACGGACCTTTGAAGAAAATGCTCGCAAGAAAGCACAAGCGGCAGTAGCGGCTTTTAATTTACCGGTATTAGCAGATGATTCAGGTTTGATGATTGATGCTTTAAACGGAGAACCGGGTGTTTATTCGGCGCGCTATGCGGGGGATCATGATGACGCCGCTAATAACCAAAAGGTTCTTGAAAAATTAAATGGCCTTCCTTTTGCGGAACGGACGGCCCATTTTCATACGACGATCGTCGGCTTAAAACCGACTGGTGAAGAAATCGTCGTCAATGGACAGGTTAATGGGCATATCTTGGATACTCCACAAGGTGAAAATGGGTTTGGTTATGACCCGATTTTTTGGGTAGATGAATTAGAAGTGCCAATGGCGACCTTGACGATGACCGAAAAAAATCAAATTAGTCATCGGGGACGGGCTCTCCAAGCTTTAATGCAAGAATTTAAAGAATGGTGGAATTAGGATGAAGGTATTACTAGTTTCAGATAATCATGGGGAAGGACAGATTTTGGACCGGATCGTCCAGACTTTTGGTGATCAGGTTGACTTGATGATGCACTGTGGTGATTCTAATCTTGATCCATCAACGGATGTCATAACGCCGTTTTTGACGGTGGAAGGAAATACAGACTGGGGCTTTTCCTATCCTGAGATTCAACGCGCAACCGTTGATCACGGAAAAGTAGTAGTGACCCATGGTGATCACTATAGTGTAAATTCAACGCTAACTCCTTTATTACTGTTAGCCGAAGCCGAAGCTGCTGATGTCGTTGGTTATGGTCATACGCATCAACTAGCGGTCACGACGGCTGACAATCATCTGTTGATTAATCCGGGAAGTATTAGTCAGCCACGTGGTGAATATGCATATATTGGTGGGACCTTTGCCATTGTTGAGGTGACGCCAGCAGCTTGGAAAGTGCAGTATTATAACCGTGATATGCAGCCAATTGAAGAATTGGCCTTTGATTGGCAACGTTAATGACCAACCTTTAGAGTGTAATGCTCTAAAGGTTTTAATTTTGTCTTTACAGAACGTATGTTCTGTGAGATTATACAAGCACGGAAAGATTCGATTGTAAATACACGTATCGCGTGTATAATAAAATAGTGAAAGTAGGTCTAACCTATGATTAAAACGTTTGCCGATAATGAAACCGAGAAAATTTTTAATCAACAATTTTCAAGAGCATTACCAAGTGATATTCAGCAGATCATTTTGAGAAAACTGATTATGCTAGATAGTGCAGAAAATATTAACGATATTCGAATTCCACCATCTAATCACTTAGAAAAATTAACTGGAAAATTAAAAGGTCAATATAGTATTAGGGTTAATAGACAGTACCGCATTTGCTTTAGGATTTTTAACTATAACGAAATATATGATGTAAGAGTAACTGATTATCATTAATTGGGGGTGATGAAATGACAAGAATACCAACGCCACAATTTAGCGAAGTTTTAAAAGAAGAATTTATGGAACCATATGGTTTGTCAGCTTATCGGTTGGCCAAGGAGATTAATGTTCCAGTTTCACGGATTCAAGATTTACTTCATGATCGTCGCCAAGTTTCTCTAGATACTTCCATTCGCTTGGGCCGTTTCTTTGGCATGTCAGATCGTTATTTTTTGAATGTTCAATTAAATTTAGAATTACGTCAGATCAAAAATGAGAAGGCCGACGAATATCAAAAGATTAAGCCGATTCAATCAGTAAATTAAAGTGGTAGAAAATTTCTGTCTAAAAATAATATGGGTTGAAGCAGGAACGTTTCTGGTTCCTACTTCAACCCTAATTTATTGGATAATGACTAGTGGTTTGTAATTCAATCTGTGCTTGTTGTGCGGCTTGTAAATAACGGGCGAGGATTTTGCTAGCCGTGACCGTTTGGGTACCACTTTTAGCCGTGATCATGATCCGATAAACTAATTGACCGTTTTGATTAGTGGTAGGGCCAATAATTTGTGGTTGGCTAGTTAAATTGTCAAAGTCGTTCATGATTTCATCGGTTAAGTTTTCAACAACTAATTTTAACTCATTTAAAGGAGTCTTAGTGGTAATAGCTATATCTACATTGGCGGTAAGATCGTGGCGGGAAAAATTCTGGACCATGGTAATATTACGGTTTTGAATGAAGGTTAAGGTTCCATCACTACCGAGGACTTGGGTAGTTCGCAAACCAACGGCTTTGACCGTGCCCTTGATGGTTCCGATTTGGACAATGTCTCCTACATCAATTTGTTGTTCTAAAAGAATGAAGAAACCATTGACCACATCGCTCACAAATCCTTGGGCACCAAGCCCTAAAGCAATTGAAAAAATCCCTGCTCCGGCAATAAGGGTGCCAATGGGAACGCCGATTAAAGAGAGAATGGCATATAAAAAGAAAAAATAACAAGTATAGCGATAAATGTTCAGGATAATCGAATGAAAGGTTTCTGCACGATGACTACCGCCTAATAGGGTGATCCGTTTGGTATTATGAAAAATTGAATTAATGATCCGTTTCCCAATTCCGAGAATAAGGAAAAAGATAAGGATCGTCATAATTAAAGAAAAAGCCTTATCAACAATATTTTGGGCGAGTCGATCCCAGTTCAGGTTAGTAAATGACTTTGCCGCAAGTTGCGCTTGTTTGGATATGAGCGAATTCATGTCAAGTAACTCCTTAATGATAGTAACTTTATCATAGCATACTAAATCTGTTTGTGACTGGTGTCTATAAATGATATGATAATAGTTATATGAAGGAGGACGATTGAATGATCATTGGACAATCAATGGGCTCAATTGCCGGTTTGATCGCGGCGGGTGCCTTTGTAGTATTAGTAGTATTTTTATGTATTTTTCTGACGCGGATGAGTGCGATGTTACAAGAAACGACGCGCCAAATTACTCAATTAGGAAATGATGCCGATTCACTTGGTCGGGAGTTAGAAGACATTTTAGAAAACACGAATCGTTTAATGGATGACCTGAACGACAAGGCGGAAAAGATTACGCCTGCTGTTGAAGCGATTGCTAACGTCAGTCAAAGTGTTAGCGACTTAAATGATGCCTCTCGAGCAATGGTTGAAAAGTTAAATGCGCAACGGGAGCAGTCACCTTTTAAGAATCGGATTTTTAAGACGGCAGCCCAAGCAGCCATGATGGGAGCATTAGGGCGCTTTGGAAAACGAAAGAAGCATGAGGCGGAATAAGATGGGAAAGAAATTTTTAGCGGGATTAGCTTTTGGTGGAGCGGCGGCCTATGTGGCCTGGCAATCTTTGACGCCAGCACAAAAAGAGGAACTAAAGGCTAAGGTGACTGATCGGGCTTATGATTTAATGGATTTTCTGACGGACTATTCATTAAATGCGCTTGATATTGTAGATGGTTTTACACAAGATTATAGTGAAAAAGCAGCCAATCGTTTCCAAGATTTGAAGGCGACAGTTAAGGACACTACTGATAAAGTCACCGAGACAGTTAATGATAAGGTTAGTCAGGTGAGTCAACAATTTAGTGCCAATGATTTTGACGAAGAAATTGCTGATATTCGTTCTGCCTTAGCCGGTGAAAATACCAAAGATGTTTCCGAAGGCGATGGTGATATCATCATTGATCAAACTGATGAAGAGCCAACTGAATAAGCGAAAGCCCTTGACCTCTAAAGTGAAGTCAAGGGCTTTGTTAACTATCCAAAGTATTGGAGTTCTTTGGTCATATGCGTGAATGGTTCATTTCCATCTGGAGTAATAACTATGCAGTCTTCAATCCGAACCCCGGCAAAGCCAGGAATATAGATGCCCGGTTCGATTGAGAAACACATTCCTGGTTCCAGTACAAGATCATTGCCTTCCATGATGGATGGAAATTCATGATCGCTCATTCCCATTCCATGACCAAGTCGGTGGATGAAGTATTCACCATAACCGGCTTGATCAATCACGTCACGGGCAATTTTATCTAGTTCTGCGGCGGTAATACCGGGTTTAGCGGCCGCTTGGGCCGTTAACTGAGCTTCTAAGCAGACTTGATAAATTTCTTTTTGCCGATCTGATAAAGTTCCAACCGCAATTGTCCGAGAAGCATCACTGACGTAGCCATCATAAACAGTTCCCAGATCAAAAAGCACAAGTTCGTTATTCTGAACTTGATTCGTACTCGTTTCGCCATGAGGCTCGGCAGCATGAGGGCCAACTTGGATCAAAGTGTCAAAACTCATCTCCATAATCCCTTTTTTCTTGAGCGCATATTCAATTTCAGCGGAGATTTCTTGTTCGGTGCGGCCAATTTGGACGGCCTTAAAGCCAGTTTCAAAGGCAAAGTCAGCCCATTGACCCGCAATTTTTAATTTTTCAATTTCGTCCGCACTCTTAATTAAACGCATGTGTTCGATGGTCTGCGTTAGATCGTGATCGAATTTGGCGTGGGGGAATTGTTCTTGTAAGGCCCGTTGACGACTAACGGTGAGATAATTTTGTTCGGTTGCGATCTGGTGAGGATCCGGTAACCGTTTCTTAATCTGCTCAGCAATCATCGCAAAGGGTTGTTCATGGTCAAGGTAACCATATACTGAATATGGCCAGCCGGTGCCTTTGATAGCTTCAACTTCTAAGGCTGGTCCAAATAAGAAGGGATCTTGGTCGGGGAAAACGATTAAAGCTAAAATCCGTTCATAAGGATCACTGCCAAACCCAGTTAGATATTTAATAGTCATCGGATCGCTAAGATAAGCGACATCAATTTGATGATTTTGTAGGGTAGTTTGTAGTTCAACTAATTTTTTATATGCCATATTATCGGCCTCCTTCAATTATTTTCATTATAGCATTTTGTCTCTAGTCCGTTTTGCACTTTCCGTTAATTTGAGCTATTATAAATGAAAATGAATGAAAACAGATCACCTTAGTGATGAAAGGGGTTTATTATGAAAAAACAACCGGTAACAATTTATACGGTGGCCCATGAAGCAAATGTTTCAATGGCGACGGTTTCGCGGGTTGTCAACGGGAATACGAATGTGAAACCAGAAACGCGGGATAAGGTCTTAGAAGTAATCAAGCGCTTGAATTATCGGCCTAATGCGGTAGCGCGTGGTTTGGCTAGTAAGAAAACTACAACCGTTGGGGTGGTAATTCCCCAAATTACCGATGGTTATTTTGCTGAATTAGCGGCTGGGATTGATGATGTTGCAGCTATTTACAAGTATGACATGATTTTAACGAGTTTGGACACTGTCGAACAACAACCTGTTCAGGTGATTCAAAGTATGCTGGCTAAACAAGTCGACGGTATTATTTTCATGGGTCATGATTTATCCGATGATCTAAAAAAAGAATTTGATAATTCAGCCATTCCCGTTCTAGTATCGGGCTCGGTCGTGGATGATGATTCACTACCAAGTGTCCGAATTGATTATCGCCAAGCAACCAAGGATTCGGTAAACTTCTTGGCTCAGCATGGGCACCAAAAGATTGGCTTATTAGTGGGATATGATCAAACTCCAATTAATGCTCAGAATCGAATTCCGGCCTACCAAGAGGCACTAGAAGCGCAAGGATTAGTATTTGATCCAGCTAATGTTTTTGTTGGCCATGATAATTACCAAGAATCATACCAACTAGCTCAACAGATCTTGGATCAAGGGATTACGGCCTTATTTGTTTCTGATGATTTAATGGCTGCCGGAGTTTTAAATGCCTTAACTGATTTAGGGAAAAAGGTTCCCGATGATTTTGAAATTATTGCCGGAAACGGTACGGCTACCGCTCAATTAACCCGGCCAATGTTAACGACGATTTCGCAACCAATGTATGATTTGGGGGCTGTTTCAATGCGTCTCTTGACCAAGATGATGACCGAAGGGGCGGGTGAAGATGAAGAACTCAATGTGGTGATGAACCATGAGTTAGTCGAACGGCAAACTACTCGCGCCGATCAATAGGTCTAACTTGAATTTAGTCGGTAAATCTAGTAAAATTAATCTGTTTTTAAATCTGAAAAAGAAAAGGGGACGACACAAATGTCAGGACATTCAAAATGGCATAACATTCAAGGACGGAAAAACGCCCAAGATGCTAAGCGTGGTAAGATCTTCCAAAAGATCTCACGGGATTTATACCAAGCAGCTAAGGCTGGCGATCCCGATCCAGCTAACAATCCTCAATTACGACTCGTGATGGATAAGGCGCGGGCAGCAAACATGCCTAAGCAAAACATTCAACGGGCGATTGACAAAGCAACCGGTGCTGGTGGTGCTAACTTTGAAGAAATCACTTACGAAGGCTATGGTCCTGGTGGGGTTGCTGTCATGGTATCTTGTTTAACGGATAACAAGAACCGGACAGCGTCTGCAATCCGGTCAGCCTTTACTCACTCTGGGGGTTCCTTAGGTGCTAACGGTTCCGTTTCATACATGTTCAATCGTCAAGGTTTGATTGAAATCTTACGGGAAGATTTGGACAAGGATGAAGACGAAATGTTAATGGATGCCTTAGATGCCGGTGCTGATGATATGCAAGCAGATGAGGAAATGTTCCACATTTACACGGATCCAAGTGCCATGACCGCAGTTCGGGACGCATTGCAAGCTGACGGTTACGAATTGGAAACAGCCGAAGTTACGATGATTCCGGAAAACAAAACGGAAGTACCATCAGATAAGGTAAGCCAATACCAACACTTAATCGATGAATTAGAAGAAAATGATGATGTGGCGGATGTTTATGAAGCTGGATTTATTCCAGAAGCATAAACAGCGCGTCAATCAACGGAGCGATGACTTTTTGGTCATCGCTTTTTGTTTGCCATCGGAAATTTATAAATTTGTTACGTATATTGCTATAGGGAGGATTAGCAATGGAAGGACAAATTAAACGTGAGTTACAAATCATGATTCAAGAAGGCGTGACCGATGCTTACTTAATGCCCGAAGCAGCTGGATATCGGCTTTCTACCTTAATACAGGGCAAATTAGCACTACGGTACCATTTTTCGAAACACAGTGGACAGCGAATCATGGCTTATTTAAAGTATCGGAGCAACCTAGATATCAGTGAGCATCGTCGACCGCAATCTGGAGCTTTGGAATGGGAGATGGATCCCGGTCAAAAAATTAACCTGCGGATCTCAACGGTTGGTGATTATCGCGGTCAAGAGTCGATGGTGGTGCGATTTATTTATCCGCCAAAAGCTGATTTTCAAGTTTTGGTCCCTTCACATTGGGAAGGGCTACAAGTCTTAGCTCAGCAAACGGGCGTGATGCTCTTTGCCGGTCCAATGGGGTCAGGGAAAACGACGACAATGTATCGCCTGGCTGAGCAATTTATCGATCAAAAAACGATTATGACAATTGAAGATCCGGTGGAAATCAGTCATGAGCGCTTTTTACAAACCCAAGTGAATCCGGTTGCCGGCATGGATTATCAAACTTTGATTAAAACGAGCTTACGTCATCGTCCCCAGATTTTAATCATTGGTGAAATCCGGGATTCCCAAACGGCGCAAATGGTCATTCAAGCGGGCCTGAGTGGCCAGTTAGTCATGGCCACTATTCATGCGCGCAGTGCCCAGGGGGTGCTCTCACGTTTGCGACAATTAGGGGTTGATCAATATTATTTACATCAGGCTCTGTTAGCGGTTAGTTATCAGCGACTCATCCCCTTGCATGATCAAAGCTGGGCGCTTCATTTTGATCAATTAAGTGGGGATGACTTAACCCAATCAATTGGCCATGAAGAATCAGGAGTTGCCCAAAGTTGGCGGTTTGAATTAGCACGAGCTTGTGAAGAAGGGAGAATTACGGATGAAACTTACCAGCAATTTAAAGCCGGCTAAATTTAACTTGAGTCATCAAGCCCAGTGGTTTGTTTTTTTAGGTGATGCCCTGAACAGTGGGATGAATTTACCCCAGGCCTTAGCCTTTTCGGGGAGAATCTTTCCTAAAGAGTTAGATAGGTTCCAAAAGATGGAGCGACAATTGGTCCAAGGGGTTGGCTTAGCTGAAACCATGAAGCCGTGGCTACGCACGGATTTATATTATCAACTGAAATTAGCAGAACAAGAAGGTAATCTAGCAAGCGTCATACGCCAGATTGGTGAGTTTTTAACCAAGCAGCATCAACAACGGCAAAAGTTACGTGGGCTTTTACAATATCCGTTATTGTTATTGACCGTCTTAGGAGTCTTCATGATGATTATGGTTCACTATGTCGGACCACAACTATCAAGTTGGCAACAAGGCGACTGGGGGATAAACCCACGTATATTGCAAATTTTAGTGATGACGGTTAGTGCGATAATGACGATCTTGATTTGGCAGGGGATCGTTTTGTTGAAAATGCCACGGTTAGAGCGAATTAACTGGTTATGTCATTTACCAGTGGTAGGTAATTATTGGCGATTATATTGGCATTATTATTTAGTCAATGTGTTAGGAATGATGATTGCCCATGGAATGTCGTTTCAAGATATTCATCGCGTTACGCGCCAGTATGATCAACAATCAATGGTTTACCAAGTGATCCAACAATTGACCCGCCAAACCCAACGGGGACAATCCATTGAACGGGTGATTTTAAAAACTATCTATTTACCAGATGAGTTGGCTTCGTATTTTAATCGGGGCTTAACTACGAGCGAGCTGGGGGATGAATTGTTGATTTATTCGCGAATGCTTTTTCAACGTTTCATTAATCAAACGGAACGACTTTTAGAACTTGTTCAGCCAATTTTGTTTATGTTAATTGCCTTGATTATTGGAGGCATGTATTTGAGCCTTTTATTACCGATTTATCATTCGTTACAAAGTGTGAATTGAATGTATACCATCAAGTACACGTATTAAAATAAGGTTAACAATTATGTTGAGAAACAGATCCGTGAGGTAAGAAAGATGAGGGAGATTGTAACACCAACGCAGGGACGAAAAGATTTAAAGCGGATAAAGGTAACTATCTAGAGAAAAATTTTAGTAAGTTTTAGTAAGATAGTAGATCAGTTAAAAAATAATCCATGTCAATACAATCAAAGTTTTGAAAAACTCGTATCACCAATTCTTGGTTTTTATTCACGACGAATCAATGTACAGCATCGGGTTGTATATAAAGTAAATGGAGAAATGAAGGAAGTTGTTATTTATTCGGCTTGGGGTCGCTACGATTAAGTAATTTGAATATTAGACTACAACTTGGCGCTCTGTTAATTCAGGGCCTTTTATTTTGGTCGAGGACTATTTAATAGTTATTTCTAGTTGCCACATTTTGGAATATAGAAAGTTTTTGGAACGGCAGAAATTTTACTACGTACATTAGTGTAAAGGAGGTTTGATCAAACTAGCCCAAATCTATGTCTGGGTAATAAAAATTAAATGGTGTATAAAATGAAAAAATTACGGAAACTACCTGGATTCACTTTAATTGAGATAGGTATCTCTAAAATTGTTTATATAGAACTTTAATTTACTCGTGATGATCAGAATCATATTTGCATATGATATCGCAAATGAATAGTAGTTCATATAAAACGCTTGAAAAAATGAACTATAATTCATATATGTAATTTTGATTTTGGATAAGAGGACTTTTATGGTGAGAGAAGATAATAAACAAAAGTTGATAAATGCTACTGATACTTTGTTAAAGAATAGGAGTATAACTTCCATAACAACTAAAGACATCACAAAGGCAGCAGGAGTCTCTGTAGGAGTTTTTTATAATTATTTCAGTAGTAAAGAAGATGTATTTAAAGAATTGATCAAAAAATTTTTTAATTATTCATTACAGAAAACGGAGAATTTACGGAAGGAAGTTACTGGGAAAAATATTCGTTTAGAAATTAAATTCAAAGAATTCTTAATTGATGGGATAGATAATAATTGGGAAAATAATTTTTTAAATAGTGATATCCCTTTACTTTCTAGAAAAGATGAAGAATTTCTTAATATGATGATTGATTTTAATAAAAAGATGGAGAATGGTCCTATGTCAAGAAAGCGGACAGATTTAGTATCTGTCAAGTTTTCATAGGT
>NZ_AZFN01000040.1 GCF_001434365.1 Limosilactobacillus gastricus DSM 16045
GTTACCCTTCTTTATGAAATGCAACGACGCCAAGTTAATACCGGACTTGCAACCCTTTGTATCGGGGGTGGCATGGGAATCGCCGCCATATTTAATCGGATTTAAATTATCATTAATTTACTCCATAGTTTACGTATTTAAAGAGTGAAACAAATTTTGTTTGAAGTAATATACCATTCTGGTATAATTGACTCGAGGTAAATTATGGAGTATTTTGCTGCAAGTAACAAGTTGTCAAAAATCCTTAACGATCCTAACTTGATGCTTAAACAATTCGGACTTAAGCGATCGAGAAAAATAATGGAACGATTAAATGAATTTGATAGTGCTAAAAACCTTTCGTTTATTCCTTCTGACCCTCCCCCAAGATGTCATCGATTGCATGGATCACTTGAAGGAAAGTTCGCTGTTGATGTTAGTCGAAATTTTCGTTTAATTTTTGAAGGATATGATAAGTTTGACCTTCTCTCATACGATAAAGAAGAGATCGTTTCTATTAGGATCATTGAAATCAGCGATTATCATTAGTAAGGAGAAAGAACATGAAATTAGATCGTACATATCCAATTAGAGCCTATCATAATAGTTCGGCTGCCGACCTACTTAAGGAAACAATGGATTTTTATAAAATAACGCAAGCTGACCTTGCTGAACGTATCGGTGTAAGCCAAAAGCATATCTCAGAGATCTTAAATCGTAAGAAATTTATGGATGAAACTCTTGCTCTGCGGATTGAAATGGTTATGGGTATATCTAGCGAGCTATTATTGAACCTTGATTCCAAGTATAAACTAGCCCAGGCTAAAGAAAATATTGGTGTTATCACCCATCATGATCGATCGTCTCACTTATTTTTAAAACGATACGACTGGGTCACAGTATAAAAATTTAATAAAGTAAACTTAAAACCGATCGGGTCAACAAACTCGATCGGTTTTTCCATTAAATCTTTTGTTCAATTTNTAAATCTTTTGTTCAATTTTATCGACTTTAATTTGCAAAACCTTCCGGATCCACGGAAACTTTTCTTTCATTTCGTCAAAAATCTGTCCTGACTCGATAAATGATCCTTGACCATAAATGTGAAAGCCTGCTCCAGGTCCTTGGGTTCCAAGAACTTCTTTAGTTCCAACCGTCAAGATAACAGTAGCGTCCGTTTGAAAATCCTGTTCAATACTATGCATTCCGGCTGCTGGGATGTATAAAACATCCGAATCTAAATCTAACTTTACATATGATATCCAAGTATTAACGAGACTAGCTGGATATGCATTAATTGTTACAATTGTAACGGGTCCTTCATGTTGCATAACTTCTAGAAATTTTTCATTATTCATGAATGAAACCTCCATTTTATTGGTAGCTTCATTATATCGATTTAGAAGCTAATCTCGAAATAATATGTTCTCTGATAATCCGCATCATATTTTAAGCATATAAATGTGCCATCTTCCCACACAAGGCCGCAATAATCGCTCCCAGCAAATCATCAATAAAAGTCGCCACATGTTGGTCATCCTGGTCAAATTTTTTGATAATACCATACTTGACCCGATCTAAATACCCAAAATTAGTGGTCCCAATGGTCCCGTATATATTTGAAATTTGGATAGCTAAGGCTTCATCCACGCCAAAAACACCAGAGTCATTTTTGATAATTGACAATAAGGGTTCTTGGATTTGATTCTCTTGAGCTAAGCGATCCAATTCTAACGCCACCATGGCTTCGTTTAATAATTCTCGTTTGTGTAAGACATCAATCAAGTTTTCATAATATTCTTCACGCGAACTATGTTCACCAAATTGACTTTGCATTTCAAAAGCGATGTCGCTTAATTGATGTAATTCCACCCCACGCTCGTGTAGTCGATTGACGACAAAATTATAGGCTTCTGTATCGGGATATTTAAAATTCGGGTTAAACACAATCTCTCCCCCTAACTCTAATTAAAATAAATCTGCGAAATTTGACTCGCAATTAATTTTTCTTGATTATATGGAATATTGTTGGCAAAGACGACCATCGTTTGATGATTACCATAATTACAATATACAGATGAGCATAAATTACCGTAACAACCATTGACCACAAACAACTTGCCGGCCCGAAAGTAGACTCCATCAAAATAATGATCAGTTCCGGTGGTAAAATCTACGTTTTCATCGATCGAACTCATTTTAACAAATTTGTTATGCCCTACAGCATTCACAAAGCGCCAATAATCCTTAGCAGAGAAGAAATAGTCTCCGGCCCCTAAGGTTACCGACATATTCTTTTGTAAATTAATTAAATTAGCTTGAAGATTAGATTCGCCAACCGGCAGCGCCACTTGATTAGCCTTAACTTGATCAAAATATTTGGTCTGCTTCAGCTTTAACGGCTTAATAAAATGGGATTGAACATATTGATGATATGACTGGTGAGTCAATTTACTAAGAATCCCCGCTAATAGAACATAATCCGTATTTGAATATGCCCAAGTAAAGTTTCCCGTCGCTAAATAATGATCCAAAGTATAATTCAACCGCGTTGATTGTTTCTTCATCACCTGACTGCTGGCTTGAGATGTATCTTGAAGGTCACTAGTATGGGTAATTAGATCCCTAATCGTGATTTGATTACTATTTGTAACCTTAGGATAATATTGACTCAACTTTTCATTTAAGCTTAATTTCCCCCGATTAAGCTGTTGTTGAATGGCAATCCCCGTAATTAACTTATTTAATGAAGCGATTGGAAACAAGCGCTCCCCCGTCAAGGTATGGGCTTGATCTACCCCCGTGATCTGATTAGTAATCACTAAAGGTTGGTTATCCTTCCCATTTACGACCACTACACCATTAACTTGATGATTAGCTAATATCTGTTTAATGGCGGTTTGAGTGTCTTGACTCGTGACTGGATTTTTATTAGTCGCCGCATGTGCCGTCACAGCACCACCACTACTAAAGATAATTATCAATCCGCAAATAAGTACCTGGATGATTTTCTTCATAATTATAATTCCCGACTTAACCGTTCTATTTCATCAGCTAACGCTTGACGTTCCTCACTTTTGAGCTCGGTTAGTCGTTGCGTTAACCCCTCCCAATCCTGTGTCCGCATTTTCTGTGCCAACAAGGCTAATAAAGATTGCGTCGTTACCGCTCGTGGTTGTTCCACTAAAGCATCCATTAAGCGATTGATGATCAGCTCTTTACCCTCCGCTGGTTGCGGTTGCGTCACCAACTCCATAAAAGCAAGCCAAGCATTCCCCGCTGCTGGCATCTGGTTGGTTTGCGCTAAATTCATCGCGGCATCGGCCAAGTGATCAATCAAATGCTCATCATCATCTAAATCCTGATACCCTAATAATGGTTGTTCAGATAAGCGTTGCTGGTAATCCCAGATTGCCCGTTCAATCGTAAAATGATCCGACATATTTTGCAAATACACTTTTTGATCATCAAAAGTCTTTAAAAACCGGTATCGCTTAGCATACGAAATTTGTTCACGATCGAATAAGGTCGAAAGTACCTGTTCAATCACCATCCGTGGCGGTACCTGTAACAGGTCAAAAGATGGCAAAATTAGGGGCAGATAGGTTTCAACATTCATCACTAAGACCCATTTTAGCCCGTTTTGAGCAATGGGACGGATGATCCAATTTAACTGGTCTGGAACTAGCTGATCCTTAACTTCCGTATCTTTTTTAAAGGCAAAGGATAGTTCCCGAGATACAAATAACATGTGTCCGCTCCTCCCTATGACGAATATCAGTATACTGAACTTTAGGCTCATTTAAAAGGCTTACCGACTTAAGCTTACTGAAATTTAATAATATTTGTTTAAGGTCGGTTTAATTGATATTAATTTCATCTGCTCAATGATAAAATTATGATAGATTAATTGAAAGTGAGGCGAAGGCCAATGGGATTTTTTATTTCAAGAATCTTATGGGGATTCTTGGGGACACTCGGTTTAGTTGGTGGAATTATTGGGTTAATGTTACCCATTGTTCCCCAAATTCCGTTCTTCTTACTAGCTTTATTTTGCCTTACGAAAATTTCGCCACGCTTCCATCGTTGGTTGCATCGGCAAATTTGGTATCTTAAATGGATGAAACAAGCCGCCAAATTTCCAATTATTGGTCGCTTGATTCGGATTAAAAACTAATCGAGGAAGCTTATGAGTGAACAAGATGGCTATTGTTTTAATGGAATGATCTGTCAAGATGGGTGTCCTTGCGCGAGTGCAGATGGTATTTGTCATTGCCCCATGCTTGATGATGATAAATGCGCTTGTAATGGCCATTGTCAGGCCTAACATCCAGAGCCAAAAAAGTGAGAGTAGT
>NZ_AZFN01000041.1 GCF_001434365.1 Limosilactobacillus gastricus DSM 16045
CCACAACAAAAATCAGAACTAAAGAAACAGATTAATGACGTACACCAGGAAATTAGTAATCGTGTCCAAAAACAGTTACAGGATTTTGTAAGACAAAATCCTAAGATCAAACAACCAAGTCATGATGAACCCCAACAATTAAAGCGTTAAGAGAAAGACGGAGAGTTAGAATTTTATAGCTTCTCCGTTTTTTTATATGCCACATTGCGAATTTCTGGTAGTGGGATAAACCGATCAGCGTCAATCACAATATCATTGGCATTGTAGCCATGGATCAAGGTGGTGATATCTGGCCAATGACGGTTGTTTTGATCAACCGTTTTTAGTTGAATGGTCACTGGTTGTTGACGCTGGTATGCGTCTGCCAGTAGTTGGGTTATCTCTGCTAAGGATTGTTGCGGTCGTAGAACGTATACTTCATTCAATTGCTGGTTCTGATGGTTTAAAGCGGCGGTATGATCGGATAAATAGAACCCTTGCCATTTCATTATGCCCCGGTCATGATAATCATGTTTAAAAAAATACTTAACCGTGTCTAAGTCAAATTCTTGGTTATTCAAGTGGCACCCGCTTTCGTTGAATCAGCTTTTGACTAGCCGGCCACCGTTCTCCAGTAAAGCCGACAAATTCGATCGTTAGCTTTATATCTTGTCGTAATGCTTTTAGTAATTTTTCTAAATCAGCTAAATCATAGTTAGCTAATTCATGTAAGGGAACGGATTGCAAGCGCTCGTTAGCCCGTTGACTGTTAAAAAAAGATTATAGGTCTGATCATAGGTGCCATTAGTCAACATTGACCAATAGCGGGTTTGGGGACGTCGCTTAAACAATAGGGTTAACCGCCCCTTAATAATCTCTACATCGTTATTCATAGCTATTGCCTCCGTTATGTCCGCCCACTAGTGAAGCCCGCTTGATAGCGGTGCCCATCAGCTGCCACAGAGAGTGGGAGCAGTATAGTTTACATCTTTGAAGAATAAGCGTACAATCAAGTAAATGATTGAGCACTCACTCAATACGTGAGGAGCAAAGGAGTTCATAAAATGGTTGTTCAAGCAATACAATATAGTCGTTTCGGTAATGAAGAAGTGTTAGATTTAGTGAATATTAAATCTGATTCTTTAAAAGTGAATCAAGTCAGGGTAGAAGTTCATGCCGTTGGTTTAAATCCTATTGATTACAAGACTTTTGAGGGTGCAAAACCACTTAGATTTCTATCTTTTATGGCGAAACTAAGGAATCCCAGTCGTTGGTTTGAGTCGAAATCATCTCTTTTTCCAAGAGGTGTTGGTAGGGATTTTGCTGGAGTTATCACAGAAATTGGTGAAGGAGTAAATACCTTTGCAGTAGGGGACAAGGTTTTTGGATCAATAATCAGTGACCCTGGATTGGGGACCAAGAGGGGAGCTTTGGCAACAGAAATTTGTGTCAATGAATCGGAAATTGTATTGAAACCAAAGATGATTGATATGAACCACGCAGCTACTATGGGTGTAGCCTCTTTAGCTGTGGGTGGAGCTTTTAGAAAAATAGAGTTAAATTCTAAAGATGTTGTAGTTATTTCAGCAGCAACAGGTGGTATTGGAAGTATTGCAGTACAGTATGCAGTTGCTAAGGGTGCAACGGTTATCGGAATTGCAAGTAAGAAGAATTCAGAATATCTCAAGTCCTTAGGTGCCATACCAGTAGCTTACGAAGAGAACATTCAAAATGCTCTTCTATCAGCAACTCCAAAACCGATTACAAAATTCTTGGATTGCTATGGAAGTGATTACGTTAAGTTAGCTTTTAGTCTAGGTTTGAAGGGGAGTGAGATTGGAACTCTAGTACCCTCTCCATATGTTATGATAAGAGGAGCTCAGTTCACGGGTCCGAGACATTCTACATATGATGACTTTAAAACTTTAGCGGAGATGGTCTCAGATGGAAAGGTTCAGCTAAATATTGATCAAGTGTATGACTTTTCTCTAAAGTCAGTTAGAGAAGCATATCGTAGTCTGAAATTGGGACACACTCGAGGTAAGAAAGTCGTAAAAGTAAGAGAGTAGCAGGGAGGTGCTAGTGATAGAAAGTTTAGAACAAAAGTATGCTCAGACATTAGAAAATAGCAATTTGAGTTTAAAACAACGTCAAGTACTGTTATCAAGTCTAAAGTTATTTGCAGAAATTGGTTTTGAAAACACAACAGCCAGTCTTATCGCTAAGGAAGCTGGAGTCTCAGAAGGGACGGTTTTTAGTTACTTTAAGACCAAGGAAGGTATCTTAGAAGCAATTTTATCGACTTTTCTTGAGCAAGTTATTCCAGATGTGATTGCTGATTTTTCTAAGAAGAAATTTACAGCAAACCAGGAGACCTTTTCAGTGTTTTTGAGAAGTATTGTTCGGGATAGACTAGTTTTTATTCAGGAGAATCAAATGCAAGTTAAAATTCTCTTGAGTCGTTCTTTTATCGATAATGCTATTTCTAACCAGTTAGGAAATGTTATTGTTCACTCTATTATTAGTCCAATTAGTCCAATTCTGAATCAGTTTAAAGAAAAGGGCCTCATCAGAAATTGGACAAACGAAAGAATCGTTCGCTATATTTTAGCCTTGAGTCTTTCTTATGTTCTTCCAATGATGTTGAATGATAATGAGGAACTAGGTATAGATGAGGCAGTAAATGAAATAGTTGAATGTCTGTCTTTTGCTTTAGTAGAAGTAGAATAAATCTTGATTGTAAGCTTACTATTTTAAGTAGTGAGCTTTTTTTGAAACTAACATAAAAGGACTTGTTATCGATTAAGAAGAACACGCCATGAGGTTCATCATCAAAAAAACATTTAGATCACTTCCGTTAGCTTTTACCTATATTGTAGCACAGAAACGAACATGCGTTCTCTTAAATTATTAGAAAGCTGATTAAAAATAGTCGAAAGTCA
>NZ_AZFN01000042.1 GCF_001434365.1 Limosilactobacillus gastricus DSM 16045
AACTGGCAATACAGTTTCGACAACTTAGCTGCTTATGCTAATGGTCAGAAGATCACCTACACGGTAACGGAAAATGCCGTTGCGGGGTACACCAGTACTGTCGATGGTTACAATATTACTAATACCCATAATCCGACAACGCCTAAGAAGCCCCAGGTTCCTAATAACCCGACAACGCCCAAGAAACCTCAAGTTCCTAATAATGGGAATAAGGTAACACCAAAAGCTTACACTCAAGGTAAAACCTACGAAAAAACAGGTAAATTACCTCAAACAGGTAATGAATCATCAATAGGTATGATGTTAATTGGACTAGTGACGTTATTGCTAAGCTTGGGTTTAGTAGTTATAAATAGATTTACTATTTGATCATGATTGAATGATCGTAAGCACTCCACAACGAACCGGGTTAAATCTTAACCATTGATGGTATCTCAGATCCCTGGGTTCAAACAAAAATAGCGGGCGACCAACGCAGTTTTCTGCGTTAGTCGCCCGCTTTGGCTTCTCTATTAAACACGACACGTGGCCTGAATTTCTGGAGCCCCGGTCCTTTAGATTAAGGGCATTGTTAATCACATTGCGTAATAATTTTAACGGTGATTTCTTGATTGTTTCCTCGATTAACTAGTCGGCTTTGTGTTTCTAGGGCGTTAGCTTTTCACAACCGGGGTCTTAAAAAGATCATTCAAGGCTTCAGACATTGTTGGATGAGTATAGATCATATCGCGTAATCTTTCGTAAGGTAATTTGGCCTTCATTGCCAATGCAATTAGATTGATGGTTTCATGAGCCTCAGCGGCATACAATGTTGCCCCTAAAATAAGGTGTGTTTTTTGATCAACGATTACCTTATAAAGCCCGCGTTGATCCTCCAAGACACGGGCCTTGGGAATTGCCTTGACTGATAGCTTGAAGGTTTGAAAATCATAACCTGCACTCTTAGCTTGACGTTCATTTAAGCCAACGTTGGCCAGCGGTGGATTTAGGAATGAAGCAGTTGGTATTACCGATCGATCAGCCGTTGAGCGATTCCCCTTACCAAACAATTGATCTATGATAATACGAAAATCATCCAATGAGACATAAGTGAACATAGGGCCACCATTAACGTCACCTAAAGCCCAAATGTTTTGTACTGTAGTTCTTAAATGATCATCGACCTGAATAGCACCGCGATTGGTTAAAGCAATATCAGTATTTTCTAGTCCTAAACTACTTACATTAGGCCGCCGACCGACTGCAACTAATACCGCATCAAATTCCGCAGTGTTAGTTTGATCACCTTGTTGATAATATAACGTAACCTTCTCACCATTATCTTTTACTTGCGTTAGTTGAGTCGCCAGTTTAATCTCGATCCCTGCGTCAGTCAGATCTGCTACGACCTCGGTCGCAATATCAGGATCTTCGCGCTCTAACAATCTGGTATGTTGGTCGAAAATCGTTACATGCGTACCAAAGGAATTAAACATTCCAGCAAATTCAAGGCCAATATAACCACCACCAATAATTGCTAGTCGTTTCGGTTGTTTCTCCAACTCCATAGCTTCTTTAGACGTAAAAATCCGCTGACTGAATTCTAACCCTGGGATTGATGGCCAATTTGGAACTGCTCCAGTATTAATAAAGATACGTTCACCTCTCACCTCCTTAGTCGTTCCATCACTCATTACGACTGCCAAAACATAATTGTCGATAAAACGGGCTGACCCATCCCAAACCGTTGCTAGTGGCTCATCAGCCACCATGTGATAGTTTTTGTTTCGCAACTGTCGAGTCATCTCACCACGCTTATTAACTGCCGTAGTAAGGTCTAAGCCACGTTGACCATTTAAAATTAAATTTTTAGATGGTAGGCAGCCAACATTGATGCAAGTTCCTCCATACATTTGTTTTGATCGTTCGATCAAAAGCACGGTCTCATCATGCTGTGCCAAGTACTTAGCTAATGTCTTACCCGCCTTACCAAATCCAATAATAATATTTTTAAATTTATCCATTGTTTTACCCGCCTTTTACTAGTCATTTGTTATTGTACTTATTATAAGTAAGTAAAGTGTCAAAAGCAATTTGTATGCTTAATCACCTGTTTATCTGACTTGACTTTATAGTCATCATTTCACCATCTTATTTGTCTTTTACCACAGTTTTCCCTCTAGTAGCTGATTTTATGACCTTCTTTACTTTTATAATCGTACTGCCTGGTAGGGTTTGCGCCCGCTCTTGGACCGCCCTACTGGACGCTTGTCATTTCCCATTGCAGCAGTATTATTAGCCTTGCTTGCTGACCTTGCTAGTGTTGTAGCTTTCCTTTGCTGTCAAGAGCAGTTTTATTGCTCTTGGTTGATTTTTAATTTCCCTGTATAATGGATTGAGCAAGAAGTTTTAAGGGCGGTGGCTGTCTTTTCCCTTGTGAGGTGAGGCCCATGGGAACATGGAATAATCTTCAGGAAGGTTTCACAGTCAATGAGCGTCTTCCAGACACTCTCGTTGATGTTGCTGTTTGGCACGTTTTTAATCGCGCTACTCAGCTATATCGACAAACACCACAAATAAAAAAGCCGCCCCGATCATAACTTTGGCGAGTTACGGGACGACATTATCGTTTAGTTAACTAATGCCACCGCCTTTGAAGCGGCTTGCACGGGAAGTCCTGTTTTCGGCGGGGCTTCCTTTTTCTGTTTATATTATAGCATGACCTTTAAAAACTGGCTAACGCTTTAAACTTTGATCCAGTTCGGATTTGGGTTGGTTGATTGACGGATTTTCTTCAGCAAATGCTTGCAGCTGTTTTTGTGTTCGCTTACTGATTTCATGGTGTATATCATTTAGTTTATTTTTTAGTTCTGATTTTTGTTGTGG
>NZ_AZFN01000043.1 GCF_001434365.1 Limosilactobacillus gastricus DSM 16045
TTCGATCAATTTTTTTGCGAAGGCAATCTGTACCTCCCGTTCCTTCGCTTTAGCTTTCAGCTGCCTTACTTCTTGTCGTAATCTTTTCACTTCATTGGTTGGTGTTTTGCCTTTATGGCGACCCCGGTTATCCTGAAGGGATTCCCAATCGTGAGTTCTTTGGTACTTTCGTACCCATGAATAGACCCGTTGATAGCTGACATTAAATTTTTCTGCCGCGGCTTGATAGTTATACTCGTGATCAATTGTCCATTGAGTAATTTGCCGTTTCTCCTCAAAAGTAACTTTTCGGCCCACTTTCCTAGCTCGCTTTCTTGTTGCGTAAGCAACACTTAATTGTCCACTATTGTACCGGACAATCCATTGATGTAGTTGGGAAAGACTACGAATTTGATATCTATTGAGAATTGCTTGGCCTGACAGGGTACCTGAAAGGTAAGCTTTAACGGCTGATCGCTTGGTTTGAAGTGTGTGCCTGTGATTGTGTTCAGGGCGAATCAATCCAGCCAAACCAGCCGTTAAAAATTGTTTAATCCATCTGTTAAGGCTAGAGGTCCGCACCTGGTGATAATCTGCGTATACCCCGAGTGAGTAGTCTGAATCTTGGTAATTACTGAGTAACCTTAATTTTTCCGTCGTTGAATATGTTCCTATTCAAAACACCCCCCTAGAGATGACACTTTTATTATTTAAAGTGTCAATCCTAGGGGGTATTGTACGTCCGCGAACCACTGGTCTTTTTGTGTCATAATCTTATTTTGCATTCTTTTCCGCCATCCGGTTCAAATAAGACCAAATTTGTGGTCGATACCGGCGAAGCCCATACAACGCTACCAAGTAGATAACGATACACAGCCCAATCCAAACCGGATTCTGGGAAATAAAGGCCGCGAATATAAGGGCGTTTACCGGCCGGGCAATTAGATTGAAGCTAGTAATCAAGACTACCCCGGCTGGAATCGCCACCCCATAGTGAGAAACCGTACCGGTGTAGATAGTTCCTAACCAACTGGAGGCGTACAGCCCCAATGAGAACCAAACAATTCCGTTGGCAATCACCTTTAAAATATTGCCACGAGTAACGGCGACGATCGATTCAACCATGAAGGGCAACGATATTAAATCAACTACCGGTAGAACCCGATTCCCCGGTAAGATGAAGGCGATTACCACCATAATCGGTATTAGAATCACCCCGGCAATGATTGTAGCTGGCTCCCCGTAACCAACCCCATCATCAACACCAAGGAACCACCGTTTTTTATCGTGAATAGCATCGATTTCTTTTCCTTGCTCAGCCACTTCCTTTTTGCGATTCTTGTCAATCTCTTCAGCCAATGGCGCGAAGGCTTTGGCAAAGACTCCGGTCACCAGCGGGAAAATTGTCATTACGGCAGCTAGCTGCACGGCAAACTGGAGGATTTGTCCCCACGCTTTGATAGTTCCTAAACTATGGAGATTCCCTAGGATACCGATAATTAACCCTAACAACGCCCCTAAGGTCGTCGGTTCCCCAAACACGCCTAACTTATTCTTAAAGTATTCCGGAGTCACCTTAACCCTGTTGAAGCCGAGTAGATTCCACAGTGGATCCAAGAAAATTGCCGGGATGGTCTGCTCAATGTTATGTGAGGCCGCCACCGTAGCGTTTTTGACCCCATAGTAATCTGACCATCGATCTGCCTGAACTTCCGCCAACACTAAGGAATACAGGAGCATAAAAAAGGACAACCCCATCGACAGCCAAAAGTTGTGGGTAACATAGTAGGCCATCGTCCCCCAAATCATGAAACCAAAGTTGTTCCATAAGTTAGAGGCCATAAAGACTTTAGTGATTCCCAAGGCAAAGATCAGCAATTCAAACAGAAGCCCGAACACAAAGAAAGCCAGGCCTACAGTTGACCCAAAGCTAGCTAGAGACCCGGCTTGCCAGCCAATATCGACCACCGGGAGTTTAATTCCGGTAGTACTCACCATCTGCTTAATAATCTTAGTGACCACCGGTGTGAATTCTGAAATGATCCAACCAAAACCCGTCAGCCCCACCCCGGCGTAAAAGGCGCTCATCATTGCCATTTTGGGTTGAACCTTTAAGAAAAGGGCGATGATAAAAATCATCACCGGGACGACAACGCTAGCCCCAAACGCCGTAAAAAAGGCATTGACATCTTGAAACATATTTTCCACCCCATCTGCTAGTGTACATTGAAAATAAATATATAAATCCCTCGATAAATCATTAGTGCTAATGTTATTCTAACTCTAGAAGAAAGCGTTTCCCAACTAAAAGCCGTTATTTTACCGGATAAGACGCTAACTAATTTAACATATTTAACTCAACTCTCTAAATTTTATGCACTCGAGGGGGCAGCATCGTGGAAAAACTAACAATTAACGACATTGCCAAACTAGCGGGGATTTTAACGGCCACCGTCTCCAACTTTCTAAACCACAATTACGGCAAGATGTCTGCCAAAACTCGTGCCCACGTGGCTAAAATTATCACTGAGCATAACTACCACCCCAATAGCGTCGCCCGCGATCTCGCAAAAAACGACAATAAAACAATCGGGGTTTCAATTGCTGACATCACCAATCCCTTCTCCGCCACCGTCCTTTCTGGAATCTCGGCGGTTTTTAATCAAGCGGGTTACCGGATGATCTTCACCAATGCTGATAATGATCAGGATACCAAAACTAGCAATATCCTACGGCTCCAAGCTCAAAACGTGGCTGGTATCATCATTGATCCAGTTAATCCCGACAATCCAATTTACCAGACTCTCTCCAATAACGACATCGTGATGTTCGACCG
>NZ_AZFN01000044.1 GCF_001434365.1 Limosilactobacillus gastricus DSM 16045
GCTAAAGTCATGGCTTCACTAGAATGATTGAGCAAATTCATGACTAATCCAATATTATAATTTGATTGCGTGTAGACGCGATAAGCACCGGTTTTGCGCATTGTATGGGTACCTAGATAATTAATTCCTAACAGATCACCAACTTTACTCATGATTTTGTAGAACTGTTTTTCCGTGATATGGCGCTCTGGGTGTTGAATTGAGGGAAAGAGCCATTCAGAATCCAGCTGATGATTAAGTAGCCATTGGCGATACAATAAGAGCCCTGTTTGAACCGGTTTAAGGTACAAGGTATTAGGTTTACCCGTTTTTTCGGTCATGAATGAACGTATTTTGTTTAATAGAACCGTCCGGATTAAAAATATCGGTCTGTTTTAAGCGCATGACATCACTGACTCGCAACAGTGTCGCCTTGCCAACTTGAAAAACTGTATAGTTACGCCGGCCAGCTTTAAAGTTATTGAGTAAAGTATCTTGAACATCATTAAGTACATTCGAATCTTTGATTGGTAGGACAATTTGTTGCATATAAAAATCACCTCGTTGGTGGAGACATAATCCCTTGGTACAAGCGGAAATATGAATTTCACACTTCCACTTGTACCAAGGATTTGTGTAATAACATATTTGTTTGCTTTTTGATAGCCAATAAGCTATCATGTGAATATGAAAAAAATGGAATTTGACTATTATGACTGGAATGAATTTAAAAAATTTTTGAATCAATCACCTGATAAAGACGCTGCCAAATTAATTGCGACCATTCAAAATATTGAAAATAACGGTCTAATCATCGCAGAACGTCAATTATGGGTCAAAAAGCTAGACAACAACCTCTATGAGATTCGTTCTAAGAGAGCTTCAAATATTCAGAGAGCTATCTATTTCCAAGTACAAGGATCTCAGTACTTAATCACCAATGCATTCACTAAAAAAACGCAAAAAACACCAGAAATTGAAAAGAAAATTGCTCGGAATCGACGCAGCAAGTATTTTAACAAGGAGGACCAACAATGAGTAAAATTGACGAATATGTTACTGAAAGAAGTAAAAACAATCCTGATTTTGCAAAACTCGTTGAACAAGAAAACATCAATTTAGAGGTAGCAGTTAAAGTCCGTGATCTCCGTGAAAATATGGGTATGAGTCAACGTGCATTTGCTAGTCTAATTGGTAAACCACAATCAACCATTGCTAGGATTGAAAATGGATCGATGAATGCTTCAACTAGGGTATTATCTGAGATTGCTCAGGCAACTAATCAGCGATTAACCATTCAATTTATGCCGGTAATATAGTTAAAAACTACCAATGCTAAGGAGCTAGAAATAATGGATTCAGGTAAGCAATCATTAAATAATAATAAAATGTTAGAAGCAATCACCAATAATGATTTTCGCTCACTCTTAAAATTAGTCGTTGAAAATCCAATTGCACATGTTAACAGATCTGAATATTTAGCAAAAGTATTTAAAGTAACAGAATCAGATATTATCAATGGACACTTAGATATTTCCTTAAAAGAAAGAAAAAAGGTTGCACAAAAACAAATTACAGCAACGGTAAGAAATACTACTGTTATTTCTTTTCTTACTGGAATTCCCGGGGGAATTGCAATAGCAGGGACAATACCCGGCGATATTATTCAAAACATGGTTTACTCCATCAGATTGGCTCAACAATTAGCCTATATATATGATTTTGATGATTTGATCGAAGAAGATGGAAAAATTCAAACAAATGGATTGTTATTATTTTTAGGAACAATGGCTGGAGTAAATGGATCAGCTTCTTTGTTGCGGGTGTCAAGTTCTAATGCTATAAAGTATGCTTCTAAACAAATATTAGGGAAACCCTTAATGAAAACTTTGTGGTACCCATTATTAAAAAAAATAACTAGTATAGTTGCTGGAAAAACACTAACCAGAAAAGGACTAGCCTCTGGAATTGCGAAAATTGTTCCAATCGTTGGTGGGGTTACTTCGGGAAGTATAACTATGATTGGAATGGAAATGTCAGCTAAGAAACTAAATTCAGAGTTATTAAGGGGATTTGAACAGAATTATTCAGAAAGAGATTATGAAAAAGATATAAAAATTATTGAAGCAGAAATAATATAAATAGGGTTCTTACCAAGGGACTATAAATTATATAAACATATAAATAACCCCCAGCATCTATAATATAGATATTGGGGGGTTATTTTAACAATGTTTTCGAGGGGGTATTTGTATATTATAGACCCTGCAATGATTTACTTGGTTTCTTAAGTTAAGTATTTTATTCAGTGAGTTCTTTCTTTAATTCTCTTTTCCAATTTGGGGAATGGATTATTTGGTCCCCTGTCAATAAAATAGACAAT
>NZ_AZFN01000045.1:0-703 GCF_001434365.1 Limosilactobacillus gastricus DSM 16045
ACAGATTTCAAAAATTTGTCACTGCTCAACGAGCAGTGTTAGAAGAACCGTTTATGAATACGTTCCTAAACAATATCGGTTAGCCGTGCTCCCTAAACATCTGTCGTTTGATGAGTTCCGATCTGCAGGACATGCAATGTCGTTCATCTGTTGCGATAGTGAAACTCATGAAATTGTCGCCAAATTAAATGACCGCTTATCATCATCGATTATTGAATACTTTGAAAACAGATATTCAGTTGAAGAACGGCAACGAGTTGAAACGGTTGTAATTGACCTGAATGCCCAGTATCAATCGTTTATTTATCGACTTTTCCCTAATGCGGAAATCATCATTGATCGTTTCCATATTGTCCAATTAATAGGTCGATCTTTAGATCGAGAACGGATAAAATTACAAAAATCCATTGATTATCAGAGTCGTGAATTCAAAATATTAAAATCCCAGTGGAAGTTATTCCATAAGAACGCTAAGGAGTTAGAAACAGCTAAACAAGTGTATCTAAAAGGGGTTAATGAGTATATGACGCCTTAAAATGCCGTAGATCTCATTACTGAAAAATATAAGGATTTTGGTGAGATATACGACACTTATCAGAATATCGTTATGTCGATCAAAGAAAAAAACATGGATTTACTGGATGAAACCATCAATTCTTATCAATCAACCCTTACAGAACTTGATACCTTTAAGAAGAACCGG
>NZ_AZFN01000045.1:803-2103 GCF_001434365.1 Limosilactobacillus gastricus DSM 16045
CTTATCAATCAACCCTTACAGAACTTGATACCTTTAAGAAGAACCGGAGGTTCATTAAGAACAGTATTAAATTTGAATACTCCAACGGTCCGCTGGAAGGTATTAATCGTAAGATAAAGTCCCTTAAACGTGGCTGTTATGGTTTCTCAAACATTGAATACTTCTTCAAACGAATTGATTGTATATTTGCATAGAAATTAAANGCCCATTAAACTTTAGCGAGCAACCATAAAGAATTAAAAAAGCCTCACTCACTTAGAGCTGGCTTTAGTACAAGTCGGTATTTAATTAATAATTATTACCCTACATAAGGCGATTCGAAAATTTAAGAAGACTCATCTTTTAGATCTAAAAAGTGCAAATCATCATTTATTCCATTGTGATAGCAATTCTTTAAGTTCTTTTATTGTAACGGTTCTCCCTGGATCAAATGGCGGTACTTCTCGTCTTCCGTTTAATCCTGCAAGCCATTCCTGGAGCTTTTCTGGATATCGCAAATATGGGAGCCCAAATGCTGGAGTCATTGGTTCGAATTGAAGGCTATCTTTCAAAGTGTTTAATTCTACTGTATCAAAACCCATGTTCTGAATGAGATCCGAAACCTCTGCCAGTGCTTTTTCATCATCACTTGCAACTGGCACCGCAGATCTTTCAGGATCACCTTTCTTTCTTGGGAGAGACGTAAAGACACCTGAGTTCAAATTATTCAATGCTCTGACCCAACGAATACCCGGATATTTTTTAGCTATCACTGTCGCAAAGGATACGCTTTTATTCTCCACTTCAGGGAGACTACCATCATAAATATGATTTGATACAAGAATCGCGATTTTCCCTTGCATTTTTGCTAAAGGCATTGTATCAAAATACTCATATGGGAGAGCAATTAATAGGATGTCTGATTTTGTAGCTGTGCCTTCTGGCGTATCTGCAGAAGCATTTGCACCCAGCATAGCCACCTTCTCTTTCAAGAATTCCGGTGCTCGTGAACCCGAAAGAATCACTTTATATCCTGCAGCAACAATTACTCTTGCTTCCGCAAATCCCATCGCACCTGCGCCAATAATGCCAATTGTTTTCATTTACCCACTCCTCTTTCAAATTTTCAAACCGTCGATGTCTACGTGTAATTCCTGTGAAGCCATCTGGCGGATTTGAACCGCCGACCTTATCCTTACCATGGATACGCTCTACCTATCTGAGCTAAGATGGCTCCTTCAGTATACCGAATGTCATTCACCTTGTCGACAAACAAAAAGGGCGCCTGTTGAAGAGAAGTGAACCCCCTAAGTTGGACAGA
>NZ_AZFN01000046.1 GCF_001434365.1 Limosilactobacillus gastricus DSM 16045
GTAACTGTGTAGGTAATCTTCTTACCATTTTCAAATTCAGGTAAGTTAGTAAAGCTGTACTTCCAGTTGTCTGATGCCTTCACTGTCTTACTCTGAACAACCTTACCATTAGCTAATAAGTTTACCTTGATTGAATCAGGGCGCTTGCCGTCTTGATCATCATTATCTTTCCAAGTCTTTGTACCTGAAACGGTAGTAACAGCTTTCTTATCTGTGATCGTTGCTGTTGCTCCCTTAGAGTCAAAACTATCAGCTGAAACAGTAACATCTTTAGCCAATGTATATCCCGATGGAGCCGAAGTTTCACGTATAATATAATCATCTTTTAGAAGACCATAAATTGTTCCTTTACCATCAGGACCAGTAGTTATGGTTCCAACAACCCCATTAGTTGACTTGCGAATAACAGAAAAAACAGCATTTGCAAGTGGGGCTCCAGATTCATCCTCTTTATTTATAGTTAAACTATAATTATATCCATTAGCTTTGCCATTAGCCTCTTGGTAAAGAACTCTATTTATAGAACTGTTTATTACCTTCTTATTAGATTTATAGCTAACATCATTCTCGACCAGTTCGCCATTAAGTAATGGATGGTTTGACTTAACCCGGTAGACAATTGCATAACCCTCAGATATATTGCCCAATTTCACTGTATAAGCACTATTGCTTGAATTAATATCAATGTTATATTGGCTTGTCACATCTTGTGGATTGCTCAATGTCCAATAGTTCTCAGAATTTCTTTCCCAATTCCCTTTAGAAATAGAAAAACTTCCGGGCACATAAGAAAAACCATCTGAAGCCAAACTATCAGAGATAACTACATTACTGACACTTTGCATAGAGGCGTTAATGTTGACGTGATAGATAATTTCATTCTTGTTATTGTCATAATCAACATATCCGTACTTCCAAAAGTCTGTTGCTGTATCACCCTTGGAAGGTATGTGTTTTATACCAGATCTATCAATCGTAACGGTGTGCCCATTAATCTTGATTTCCGCTGGTATGGTCTCTTCTTTATTAATTTCACTTGTAGCGGCCGTTACTTGCATATCAATATGGCCACTTATTGAGTCATGTGAATCAACGTAATCGGTGTAGGTTAGAACAAGTGATTTGCTGGGCTTATCGATAACTGCTGTAGCTACAACAGTTTTGCCATCAGGTGCATAAATATTAAACTTCTGAGATCGTTGGAAATCTAACTGATCCGGTAATGAAATAGTTGTTGTATCCCCAGATTTGGCTGAATCTGGAACTGAGAAATCAAAAGAGAATTCTGTAGTTCCTCCACCTGAGATCTCCTTAGTTGATGATCTCTGATTGGTAATTGTAATATCAACGCTAGTTCCTTTATTATATGCAGATGGGGAACTATTATTCTTAGAAATACTATTAACTGATGGACCCTGATTAGTATTAGCCCCACTATTAGAAGTCGAGTATTGACTATTACTTATATAATTACGGTCCTCCTGAACTGGCTGATTATTGTCAGTTGGTGCTCTCGGTTGTGCTTCTGTATTAGTAACTTGTTTCTGAGACGTCTGATCGTCCGAAGAACTAGTATTATCTGTGGTATTACTATTAACGGTACTTATCTGCGGTTCTTCCTGTTGATTAATAACAGTCCCGGACCCCGTACCGTTCTGAGTAATATTTGTCTTGCTATCAGCATATACGGTCATACCATTATTAGATGATATCCATATTGACCCTAATAACGAAAATAAGACTAGTCCCATCATAAATAAAAGTCGACGATGCCTAGATTTATTACTTATAATGTTGCCTCCTTCTTTGTTTTCTATGCGCAATACTAAAGATTATCACATGCCCTTATATTACCATATTCTTATAGAAAATTTCACACTAACTTCATCAACCGTCAACAGTGATATCACTAGTATTAGCGTAGTTAGCAAACGTATGTTCCTTTAAGTTGCTAGGAAGCTGATTAAAAATAGTCGAAAGTCAGT
>NZ_AZFN01000047.1 GCF_001434365.1 Limosilactobacillus gastricus DSM 16045
GAAATAGCCACCGCCTTAACTTCTCTACATGTAACTATTATACAAGGAATCTGTATTACTATCCAAGCTTTAAAACAAATTCGCCTGATCGCTATATTACTAGTGAGAACCAATGTAAACGGATTAACTTTCAGCTTAATCTTTATATTACTAGTAGGACACGGACAAAATTTGAAAGAAGGCTTTAAAACTTGGTGACGTAGAACAGTAAGGTACTTGATAATTCTAAAAATAAGAATAAAAATGCAAACAAATAAGAAAGAAGAAGCTAAGATGTCAAAGAGTATTAAAGTTAAAAAAATATGCAATGGTAACAAAGAATCAAAAGATGTATTAAGCCAATATTTAAGAATTAAAGAATTAGAAAATTCATTAAATCTATATTTAAAATCGGAAATTATAAACAGCTACAAAATAAATGTTCAAATTGCATTGCTGAGATTTAAAAACACTGTTGGTTATATCAAATTTGTAGACAGAAAGTATATGAAAAACTTTTTTAATCTCAAATCTATATGGTTATCAAATATTGATACTTTTACAAAAAATAGTGAAGAAGCTGCTGATAACTTAATTGATGATAAATTTGAGGAAAAACTTGAAAAGCTAGCGCTAGACATGCCAGCTTTTATAACTAGTTTTACAGAACTAGATATAAACTCCTTTGACAAAAACGGTTTTGTAAAGGAAGAAATATCATGCTCATTAATAAAATGCGAAGAAAAATTAGGCAAGAATCGTGACTTTATTTTTATTCCTTATCAAAATATGATTCACTTATTGAGTGTAATTAAGGAGTGCCAAGCAGGTAAGCGAGAAGGTATCCTAAAAGAAACAACAATATTTGCTCGAAAAGTTTGGTATATCACGGATTATGTAAATAAAATGGACAAACTTGGAAAAGACTATTTTGAAGGTAAAAAGTCTGTGGAGCAAGTTGGCCGAGGCATGCTAGGAACGAAGTCAATGAAGTACTCAATACAAAACGAATTCAGATTGGGCATTGTGTTTCCATACAAAAAATCAAATTATGGTAATGAAGCTGGTACAAACTTAGGCATACAACCTTCTTTTTGCTTTGCGACACAATACTTCAAAAAAGAGGAACTAAGGTCATTGAATATCAAAAAAGCTGAGAGAAAATCGAGCTTTCTCCCAGCTTGTTACTGTATTGATGAAGTTTAGACGGATAACGTGCTCCCCAACCATAGGCCTAGTGGCTAAGTACGGGCAGAGAACGATGCTTAACCGCATCAACCCCTGCCCTAGCTTAGCCCAACGGCCTGTTGAGGAGGTTGGTTCGCACTTCCATCAAAAGCTATCGCGAATAATCAGGGTCGTTGGAATGATGTGGGTGGTTGGAACGCCACCTTCTTTAGTTTCCAACTTCTTTTTCAAGAGTTTCGCGGCGTCGGTTTCAATTCGCCGGGAGTCCTGACGGATGCAAGAGATCCCGGGACGCATGACGGTCATCCAGTCAAACTCTTCGTAGGTGGCGATCCCGTAATCGGTCGGGTAGGTGTAGTTGTTGTGTTGCATGGTTTGCAGTAGTTGGACAAAGACGCTAGCGTTCATCGTAAAGAAACCCACTTTCTTATTCCCGCGCTGCTCCATGATCCGTTTGATTTGGGTTTGGAAAGTTACTAGCGATTCTGATTGACCAGGGTAAGGGACCAGAATTAGATGGGTACCGTCAGGGTAACGTGTGCACGTAAAAAGCCCTGGTACCGTTTGATACGGGTACTGACCTTTTCTAGTTGCCAAGAGACAAAGTAGAGTTCGTCGTAGCCTGCAATCATCATCCGCTTGGTCATTTCTTCAACTGCCTCCGTATTATTGGTGGCGACGGAATCAAAGGTTAGAGTCTCCATCTGGCGGTCGAACATCACGATGTCGTTATTGGA
>NZ_AZFN01000048.1 GCF_001434365.1 Limosilactobacillus gastricus DSM 16045
GGTAGATCTTTGAAAACTGAATATAGTTTCGACGAATCAAATGTGTAGGGTCTTTGATCAAAGATCAAAGCAAAACATTTGCGAAGTCAATTCGCTTAATTTATTTGAATTTAGAGCTATTCAAGTTCTTGTTTTATATGAGAGTTTGATCCTGGCTCAGGATGAACGCCGGCGGTGTGCCTAATACATGCAAGTCGAACGCGTTGGCCCAACTGATTGACGATGCTTGCATCAGATTGACGTTGGATTTCTAACGAGTGGCGGACGGGTGAGTAACACGTAGGTAACCTGCCCAGAAGCGGGGGATAACATCTGGAAACAGGTGCTAATACCGCATAACAATTCAAATCGCATGGTTTGAATTTAAAAGATGGCTCTGCTATCACTTCTGGATGGACCTGCGGCGCATTAGCTTGTTGGTAGGGTAATGGCCTACCAAGGCAGTGATGCGTAGCCGAGTTGAGAGACTGATCGGCCACAATGGGACTGAGACACGGCCCATACTCCTACGGGAGGCAGCAGTAGGGAATCTTCCACAATGGGCGCAAGCCTGATGGAGCAACACCGCGTGAGTGAAGAAGGGTTTCGGCTCGTAAAGCTCTGTTGTTGAAGAAGAACGTGCATGAGAGTAACTGTTCATGCAGTGACGGTATTCAACCAGAAAGTCACGGCTAACTACGTGCCAGCAGCCGCGGTAATACGTAGGTGGCAAGCGTTATCCGGATTTATTGGGCGTAAAGAGAGTGCAGGCGGTTTCTTAAGTCTGATGTGAAAGCCTTCGGCTCAACCGAAGAAGTGCATCGGAAACTGGGAGACTTGAGTACAGAAGAGGGCAGTGGAACTCCATGTGTAGCGGTGGAATGCGTAGATATATGGAAGAACACCAGTGGCGAAGGCGGCTGCCTGGTCTGTAACTGACGCTGAGACTCGAAAGCATGGGTAGCGAACAGGATTAGATACCCTGGTAGTCCATGCCGTAAACGATGAGTGCTAGGTGTTGGAGGGTTTCCGCCCTTCAGTGCCGGAGCTAACGCATTAAGCACTCCGCCTGGGGAGTACGACCGCAAGGTTGAAACTCAAAGGAATTGACGGGGGCCCGCACAAGCGGTGGAGCATGTGGTTTAATTCGAAGCTACGCGAAGAACCTTACCAGGTCTTGACATCTTGCGCCAACCCTAGAGATAGGGCGTTCCCTTCGGGGACGCAATGACAGGTGGTGCATGGTCGTCGTCAGCTCGTGTCGTGAGATGTTGGGTTAAGTCCCGCAACGAGCGCAACCCTTGTTACTAGTTGCCAGCATTCAGTTGGGCACTCTAGTGAGACTGCCGGTGACAAACCGGAGGAAGGTGGGGACGACGTCAGATCATCATGCCCCTTATGACCTGGGCTACACACGTGCTACAATGGACGGTACAACGAGTCGCGAACTCGCGAGGGCAAGCAAATCTCTTAAAACCGTTCTCAGTTCGGATTGCAGGCTGCAACTCGCCTGCATGAAGTCGGAATCGCTAGTAATCGCGGATCAGCATGCCGCGGTGAATACGTTCCCGGGCCTTGTACACACCGCCCGTCACACCATGAGAGTTTGTAACACCCAAAGTCGGTGGGGTAACCATTTGGAGCCAGCCGCCTAAGGTGGGACAGATGATTAGGGTGAAGTCGTAACAAGGTAGCCGTAGGAGAACCTGCGGCTGGATCACCTCCTTTCTAAGGAATAATCGGAAACCTACACTAGTTGAAACCATGTTCAGTTTTGAGAGATTTACCTCTCAA
>NZ_AZFN01000049.1 GCF_001434365.1 Limosilactobacillus gastricus DSM 16045
CCCCTGTCAATAAAATAGACAATTTAAATCTAACTCAAGTATCTGGGCCTAGATCAAGTTAGCCGTGAACAAATGTTAGATGAAGTTAAATTTGATTAATTAGCTTTAATATTAGGATCTATCTCTGATAAACTTCAGACATAGGTCCAATTCAATCATTCCTATATAAAGAACAGTATTACGATCGCTTATAATTAATTTTCTCTTTCGTTCTTGGATAACCCCAAAAAGTAATACGTTGTGGATATAATATTTAGTTTCTTCTTTTTGATAGCACATATTGATATTTTAACTAATATATGATATCGTATAATGTATGGAAGAATTAGATTTTGAATTTTATACTCGGCCTAATGGTCATACTGAATTTAAAGAATATTTAGATAGTCTTGACGTTAAAAGTAGAGCAAAATTATTAGCCCGTATTAATATCGTTGCAAAAAAAGGAATTAATATTAGCATTCAACATAATTGGGTTAAGCCTCTTGATAAGAATTTATATGAAATTCGTTCTAGAATCAGTAGTAATCAACAACGTGGACTATATTTTCATGTTGACGGAACCCATTATATAATTACTCACGGTTTTACTAAGAAAACTCAGAAAACCCCTCTACGAGAAATTAAACATGCGAAAGCTTTACGTGATGAATACTTTACTAATCGAAAGGAGCAATAACTCATGAGTAACATTAATTTTAAAGACTACTTAAATGAACAGTTACAAGATCCTGAATTTAAGAAAGAGTTCGAAAATGAGACTACTAAGTTAGAAAGTGCTATTGCTTTAACAAAAGCAAGGAGAGATTCGGGCCTTTCTCAACGTGATTTATCTACTATTTCTGATGTTCCACAATCAACAATTGCACGCATTGAAAGTGGGGCTAACACTAGCATTGATACCTTAACAAAAATTGCAAATGCTTTGGGTAAAAAATTAACTGTTAACTTTTCTTAACTTTGTTTGCTTATATATCTCTATATCCCCATAGAAATTATTAATAAACCATTAACTATTTCGAAAATAAACGATAAAAACTTAGGAAGGGAAGAAACTTCATGAAAATACTTGATGATATTCATGGACTTATATCTACTGAAATTCCTATATCTCATATCGTAGAAATGGGCCTAGAATAAAAAGTGTACAAGTCTTATCTTTTTATATTAAACTTTTTGCGATATCTGATAAAGGTCGTCCGCTTAATCCCGGTATTACGGGCGACGTCTACATCACTCATGCCCGCCTGATAAAGTTTAAAAGCATGTTGTAAGCGGGGATCGTCTTGGGTGTATTGGGGTTTGCGGCCATGATATTTACCCTGCCGCTTAGCTAAGGCAATTCCTTGCTGCTGGCGCTCAATGATTCGCTTACGTTCACTTTCGGCCTGATACTTATAGAGTTCAATAATCAAGTTGGTCATCAGTTGACGTAAGTTAGGATCCGCAATCCCCGTCATGGACGGTAAATTTAACACATCTAGGGTGGCACCCTTATTTTGAATGGTGTTCATGATCTT
>NZ_AZFN01000005.1 GCF_001434365.1 Limosilactobacillus gastricus DSM 16045
AGGTTAACCTATGAAAACTTGACAGATACCATTTCAATATTTATGTTGACAGATTAGAACTGGATCGGTAAACTAGATACTGTACTTACAAATGATAAGCAAAATGAAAGGAGCTGAAAGTATGTTACAAGCGGATCTGCAAATGATGTGTATGTGTTCTTCATTGCAAGTCCGGACTGACATGGTTTCAGTTGGGAGTTTTGAGGTACATTAAGCACTCATTCTTCCTTAACCTTAAAAAGGCATCAACCATGTTGGGTGGTTGATGCCTTTTTTGCAACATGTAAGCTAATTTCAAGGTATGTTAATAGGAGGTTAACAATGAAAGTGAAATGGATTAAACGTCTATCAGTTTTAGCCGTAGCTTTAGTAGCAACAGTTACCTTAGCGGCTTGTGGTAAGAGCTCGAGCAGTAGTCAAGCCAATTTAATCACTAAGGGAACGCTAACTGTCGGCTTAGAGGGAACATATGCGCCATATTCTTATAAAGAAAACGGGAAACTAAAAGGTTTTGAAGTTGACTTAGCAAGAAACGTCGCCAAAAAAATGGGTTACAAGGTAAAATTTGTGCCAACCAAATGGGATTCACTGATTGCTGGTTTAGGTTCTAATAAATTTGATATTGTCTTTAACGATTTAGCGGAAACACCGCAACGGAAGAAAGCTTATGCCTTTTCAACCCCATACATTTATTCTAAGTCAGCCTTAATAACAAAAAAGGATTCCACAATTTCTAGTATCGATGATATTAAGGGGCAAAAGGTGGCTGCTGGAACGGGGACCGCTAATGAATCGAACGTAAAGAAGTTTGGTGGGACCGTGGTTTCATCAAGTGATTTTGCCAGTTCAATGCAATTAATTCAACAAGGTCGGGTTGTTGCCGCTTTAAACTCAAATGAAGCTTATGCCTATTACATCAAACAAAATCCGAATGCTGATCTCAAGTCAATTGAAGTGCCTACAAGTCAAATCGCCAGTCAAAAGATTGCGGCAATGATGAGCAAGAATAACAAGGGACTACAAAAGAAGGTTAATAAGGCCTTGAAGGAACTACGCCAAGATGGAACGTTGAAAAAACTTTCTGAAAAGTACTTTGGAACTGATTTAACTGAGGAGTAATTTATGTGGGAAATCATAACTAGTTCAACTCCCGATATTTTATGGGCAGGGATCAAATATACTATCCCGATTGCAGTAATTTCCTTTGCTATCGGGTTAGTGATTGCCGTTTTGACGGCGCTTGTGCGGATCTCAACACCACGTGGTAATCGGGTACTGGTCTTTTTCTGGCATCTGTTAAAGTGGATTCTAGGTTTTTACGTTTGGCTGTTTCGGTCGACGCCGTTATTGGTTCAATTATTTATTGTTTTCTTCGGGTTACCCAATGTTGGCATTCAATTTGATGCCTGGACTGCTGGGATTTTAACTTTCTCCTTGAATACGGGGGCTTATGCCTCCGAAACGGTTCGTGGAGCTATTAGTTCAATCCCCCAAAGTCAATGGGAAGCAGCTTATTCAATTGGTATGACCTATCAACAGACCTTATTTAAGATTGTCTTTCCGCAGGCTATTCGGGTCGCCTTACCACCATTGTCAAACTCCTTTATCAGTTTAGTCAAGGACACTTCTCTAGCATCGTCAATTACGATTCTAGAAATGTTTATGGTCAGTCAACAATATGCCGCAAGAAACTATCAGCCATTATTAATGTATTGTATCGTGGCCGTTATTTATGCGCTTTTCTGTACTATTTTGTCAATTCTGCAACATTACTTAGAAAAACATTTCTCTCGTTATCTAACCCAGGAGGTGGCCTAAATGATTTCTTTTCAAAATGTTGATAAGCAATTTGCTGACCACCATGCCCTAGATAATGTTAGTGTTGAATTTCCTGAACATCAGACTACGGTTTTAGTAGGGCCATCGGGAGCGGGGAAATCAACTCTCTTACGATCCATTAACCTCTTGGAACGTCCTCAAGCAGGTCTCTTAAAGATAAATGATCAAACGATTGATTTTGCTAAGCCAATTGCTAGAAACGAATTATTGAAAGCCCGCCAGCAAACTGCGATGGTTTTTCAAAGTTGGAACCTATTTCCTCATTTAACGATTTTACAAAACATCACTGAAGGGCCAATTGTCGTACATAAGCAACCTAAAAAGGAAGCTGAGGCCAATGCACGTCGGTTATTAGAACAAGTGGGCTTGGCTGATACTGCCGATCGATATCCAGATCAGCTTTCCGGGGGACAACAACAACGGATTTCAATTTGTCGTGCGCTGGCCCTTGACCCGTCTTATATCTTATTAGATGAACCGACCAGCGCCTTAGATCCCGAATTAGAGGCCCAGGTCTTGCGCGTCTTACAAGATTTGGCAAAACAAGACCAGTCGATGATTGTGGTGACCCATAATATGGAATTTGCCCGCCGGGTAGCGGATAAAATTGTCTTTGTTGAAGATGGTCGTATTGAATTTGATGGTTCAACGGATGATTTCTTTACGCACCCAACGGACCGAATTCAAGCATTTTTAGACGCAATGGAATTTTGATTAAATTAAATTTAAAATATGATTAAAATATTTTAAAAATTATGTTGACTTTTAGTGGTCATTCCAATATATTATCTATATTGAAAAATATCTAACAGAAAGGAACTGGAATTATGAAAAGTTTGAATCAAGCGATGATATGTATGTGTACTCCAGCTAAATCCGAACTGACATGGTTTCAGTTGGGCATTTTCGGGTACATTAATTAAATAATGTGCCGGATAAGCACTAAACCTTGATAAAGGCTATCAACCATGTTCGTGGTTGATAGCCTTTTTGTTTTAGGAAAAAGGAAGGTAAAGAAGATGAAGAAGTGGAAATTAGGAATTTTGGTTACTTTAACGACCCTTTTAACTGTTGTAGGGTTATTCGCTAGTCAAACGACTGTCAAAGCCGCCAGTAAGACGATTACGGTGGGAACGACAGCTCAAACATACCCCAATTCGTATCGCTCGAACGGGAAACTGACCGGATTTGACATCGCCTTAACCAAGGCAGTGGCTAAAAAGCTTGGTTATAAAGTGAAGTTTAAAGTGATTGGTGATGTTCCTGCCCTGTTGGAATCAGTTAAGTCTGGCAAGATTGATACCGTAGCCAATGCGGTAACCGTCAATGCTGAACGGAAGAAGACCTATCAATTCTCTAATACCTTTGCATATTATGCAGCGCAAGTGGCAGTTCCTAAAGACTCCAGTGTTAAATCATTAAAGGATCTAGAAGGGAAAACGGTTTCGGCCACCCTTGGTTCAAGTAATATTGCCTTATTGAAGGCCTACGATTCCAAGATTAAGATCAAAACTTATGATGATCGGAATGCGATCTTTACCGATGCTAATAATGGAACGGTCGCAGGGGTCTTAAATCAACGTCAATTCCTTCAACAAACGATTAAGAAGCAAAACTTGAATTTGCGGATTGTGAAAGGTGTAGCTGGTTGGAACAATGAAGCTTATCCATTCCAAAAGAGTAGTGAAGGGACCGCTTTGAAGAAGAAGTTTAACCAGGCCTTAAAGGAGCTTAAAGCTGACGGGACGATTAGTAAATTATCAAAGCAATACTACGGCGAAGACGTAACTAAGAAATCAGTTGATGATTAGCGAAAGGTAATGTAGGTATGAACTTAAATTATTTAGGAGAATTATTTTTACAAATTGGGCGCTATGTGCCACAAACCGTTGGCATGGCTTTAGCGGCAATGGTTATTGCAATTGCGCTCGGGGCGTTGTTAACAATCATGTATTCTTTTAAGGCTACGAATTGGTTTGTCAGATTATATCTGTTAATCTTTCGGGGCTTCCCAACCTTAGTCATTCTGTTCGTTGCATATTTTGGGATTCCAGAACTGTTGAATACGGGGTCATCAGTTTCACCATTAGCGGCGGCGATCTTCTGTTTTGCTTTAAAAGAAGCGGCCTATTTAGAAGAGATCTTTAGGTCAGGTTTGTCTTCAGTTGACGGCGGCCAGGTTGAAGCCGGCCGATCCCTGGGCTTAAGTAATCAAAAGGTCTATCGGTTCATTGTAATTCCTCAAGCCATTCGGATTATGATTCCTAACATCGGGAATACCTTTATTGGACTGCTCAAAGAAACTTCCTTAGCTTTTTCCATCGGGGTCACCGAATTATTTGGGGAAGGGAAGTTGATTGCTTCAGAGAATTTCCAATATTTTGAAGTTTATGTTGTCGTGGGAATTTGGTATGTCATTTTAATTTTGATCTATACCATCTTTCAGCAATTTCTGGAACGACGCTATAGTCAATATTAGACGGGGGTAAGAGATGGATTATCTAGCAACGGTCTTAGGTGTTGAAAAATATTTAGCAGCCCATCAAGTTGATCGCGATGAAGGCACGGTATGGGATATTTCAGAATCTTTTCATGGTGACTGGAATTATTATGACGAAATCTCTTTGTATGCTGGTAGTGCCGGGATTATTAAATTTTATTTAGGTCTTTATACCAGCTTACAAGATCCACATTACCTCCAAATTGCAGATCAAGGTGGAAAATACTTGGTATATCGCTGGCAAAATCAACGGGCTTTAAAAAAGGCTTTTAGTCCCTATGCGATCACGACTGGTTATAGCGGCATTGCTTTTATTTTAGATGAACTATTTGAATTTACTAATCAAGCCATTTATCGAAATACCGTTCAAGAAATTCTACAATCAATCATTGATGATCAAACTGATCAAGGAGCTTGGTCTGGGCAGATTGGTGTCGTCGCTGATGGGGGGACAGCTTTATTATTAGCTAAGTTGGGACCTAAATACCAACTGTCAGGTTTTCAAGCAGCATTGGCAAAATTTGGGGACTATGTCTTAAAACAACAACAACACGATCAGTTTGGTCAATACTATGTAGGGCTGGACCTTAAATTTGTGGGGGGACCGCTTGGTAAATTTAATACGGGCTTTCCATTAGGCCCGAGCGGAGTCGCCTTTGTTCTCTTAAAAATTTGGGAAATCACCGGGCAAGAAAAGTATCGGTTAGGAACGCAAGGGATTGATGACTTTTATCGAAAGAATTCGCTAGATCAAACTAAGATTGTTCTACCCCATTATTTACCTGATGATGAACATATTTGCTATGTTGGTTATTGTGGAGGTCCCACTGGAGTAGCCCGCTATTTTTACCAAGAATGGCAGCTCGAGCATGATCAGCGACATTTAGAATTGTTAAAAGCATCGATTGCTGGGCTTGATTATCTCAAAGCACCGGAAGAACGGTCGGCAGGATACTGGGAACTTGATAATTATTGTTGTTCATCGGCGGGGCTCCTTCAAATGTATATCGGAGCTTACTTAGCGACTAAGGATGATAACTATTTAGAAAAAGCTAAAGTAACGGCGAAAATTATTATCAATCGGGCTAGTGAAACGAATGGCCAGGTAAAGTGGGTGCAATCATTTGAACGCAAAAATCCTGCGATTAAAACCGCCGCTCTTGGATATTATGATGGGGCAGCAGGGATTGCCGCTTCATTATTACAGTTGCATCAATTGTTAAATCATCCCGATACATTACATATTTACCGGATGTTAGATGATCCATTTCCTGCGGAGGTGAGTTAACATGGCAAAGCGAGTCATTCGCCAAAGCCCGGGGATTTATATTAATGAACCCGGAATTTTAAAATCAATTGAGGAAATCTTGGCTGACCTTGAAATTCAATATCCAGTGATTGTGACTGACGAACTGGTAAAAAAAGTGACGGCCGACTTCCTGCCAGCTCATTTTTATGAAACATACCCACTATTTTTGTTTGCGGGCGCGAATACTTTTGCGGAAGTTTCCCGGTTAGTGGACCTAATTAGTCAGTTCCAAGTGGATGGATTAATTGCTTTAGGCGGAGGACAATTAATGGACAACGCCAAATTAGTGGCGGATCAATTAAAGGTAAAGTTAATTAATATCCAAACCGTGCCGTCTAATTGTGCTGCCTTGACCACCAAAAGTATTGTCTACAATCATGCGCATGAAATGATTGAAAGTGTCCGGATTGCCAATCCAATTGCTGCCGTGTTAATTGAACCCCGACTCTTAAAGGAGAGTCCGCGACCATATTTAAATTCAGGAATCGGGGATACCTTAGCCAAGTTTTATGAAATTCGTCGCCGATTGCCGAAGGATCGCCTATCTTTAGCTACCGAAAAAGCGGCCCGCTTCTTTTTGGATGAGTGTCGAGATGAAATCATAGCAGTCAAGGGTGTTGATCAATTAGAGTCAGAACAATTAATCAATTTTTTAGATACGGTCTTTTTATTTGCGGCGGCCGTTGATGGGTTTGCGGATTCGAATGGGCGTAGTGTCGCCGCCCATACTTTCTACAATGCATTTATGAAAGTTAAAGGAGTAACTAAATTCACGCATGGCGAAATCGTAGCACTGGGGAATTTAATTCAAGTGGAATTAGAAGCAAATCAGGGCTTAATATCGGAAATCCATTCTTATTATCCCCATTTCGGTTTACCGGAGAAATTAAGTGATTTGGCGATTAGTGACCGAGAGGCACGGGAGATTGCTATTCAAATGACGGATGTACAAAATGAGCGGATGCAATCGATTTTTCCCGCTATCTCAGCTGAACAGATTCTGGCGGTATTTGAACGTTTGTGAGGTCGATCATGAAAATAAATCAGGCAAGCAGAATTAATGGCGAAACTGATAATTTTTTATCGCGCCAACAAGAGTTAATTCGTGAATTAAAACAAGCTGGTCATGAAGTGATTTCCCTAGGACGGGGAAGTCCCGATTTACCAACTTTTCCAGATATTGTAGATGAATTTCTGCAAGATAGTAAAAAGTCATTAAATCATGGTTACCCGCCATATGGTGGAAAACAATCGTTAAAGGTCGCGATTCAAAAATTCTATCAAAGTGAATACGGAGTGGAATTATCACTAGATGAAATCACTATTTTTTCTGGATCTTTAGCAGCGATTACCGCTTTACCAATGGTCTTATTAAATCCTGGCGATTATGCTTTGATTCCTGATCCCGCCTTTTTCGGTTATCAAAACGGCGTGAAGATGGCGGGTGGACGCAGTTATCCCCTACCACTAAAAGCCGATCATCAGTATCTACCAAGCTATGATCAAATTCCTCCGGCTGTTTTAAACCAGGCTAATTTGCTCTTTTTGAATTATCCCAATAATCCGACGGGGGCAGGAGCCACGAGAGAATTCTTTGAAGAAACGGTTAGCTTTGCCAAGCAAAATCAGATTCCAGTGGTGCATGACTTTGCTTATGCCGATATCTCCTTTCATCAGTCGGCACCTAGCTTTTTAAGTGTTCCGGGGGCTAAAGACGTTGGGGTTGAATTGTATACTCTTTCGAAAACTTTTAATATGGCTGGTTGGCGAATCGCTTTCGCCGTTGGTAATCAAGAACTTATTCATTTAATTGAAGGTTTTATCCGTGTTTCTTTTGGTGGTGTCTTTGGGGCCATTCAGGATGCGGTTGAGTTTGGACTTTTAAATTCGCAAGAAGGGAGAGCTAACTTGCGAGCGGTCTACCAGGACCGACAAGCCGCAGCTGTCCAATTATTGAAAGCTCACCACATCGAAGTGCTGGATTCGGCCGGGACCTTCTTTTTATGGATCAAATTGCCGAATGATGTAGATGATGTGCAATTTGCTAATGACTTGCTGAAAGAAAAATACGTGGCTGTGGTGGCTGGTAGTACTTTTGGTGAATATGGGAAAGGTTATATTCGGGTAAGTCTGGTCGACCAGACCGAAACAATTTTGGAGACCCTTAAGCGGCTGATTTCGTTTATTGAAGAAAATTGATAATGAATGGGAGGTACAAAATGAGATTAAAAAACGTCATAAAACTTATTTCAATTTTTATTTTATCAATAGGAATTTTTGTAGGCATAAATCAGGGTAAAGTTCATGCATATAGTTCAGATACTAAAACTATTAAATTAGGAACTTCACCAGGACCATATAGTGATTTGTTTTGGAACGGGATCAGACCAATTCTAGAAAAAGATGGTTATAAAGTTGAGAAAGTAAACTTTTCAGATTTGAATCATGCAGATGAAGCATTGAAAGAAGGTTCAGTAGATCTTAATGTAGAACAACATACTGCATGGTTAAAAAATTATAATAAGCAAAACAATGCTGATTTTGTTGGGTTAACTGCTATTCCTTCGGTTCCAATGGGAATTTATGCTGGAAAGAGTACTTCATTAAAGAATATCCCTAATAAGGCCAAAGTAGCAATTCCTAACGACGCTTCTAATCGTTCGAGAGCGTATCAATTGTTAGCTCAAGAAGGCATCATTAAATTGAAGTCATCGGCTAAGAATTCTCCTACTGTAACGCAAAAAGATATAACTTCAAACCCTCACAAATTACAATTTGTAGAAATGAATTCCAGTCAAATTCCACGGTCACTTAAAGATGTTAATTACGGAATTTTGCCAGGCAGCATTAGTTATAGTTCAAAGGTTTCTACTAAGAAGCGTTTAGCAAAAGAAAAAATTCAATCACAATACTTGTTACAGGCAACAGTTAACAAAAAAGATGAAAATACCGCTTGGACTAAGGCAGTTAAGAAAGCCTATCAATCGCAAGAATTTAAGAACTATGTCAACAAGCATAATAAGCAGGGATACTGGTATGTGCCAAATTATAAATAATTTTGAATGGAGGAAGTTCCGATGGCTAAGGATCCTGTGATCGCATTAAAAGATGTTTCAGTTGAGTTCAAAAATAAAAATAAAGTAGTCCAAGCTGTTCATAACGTAACGTTGGAAGTAGATCGTGGAGATGTCTTTGGAATTGTTGGTTACTCTGGGGCTGGAAAAAGTACCCTAATTAGAACCATTAATCTTCTGCAAAAGCCAACTTCAGGCGAAGTGATTGTTAATGGTCAGCAAATAACGAAAATTTCAGCAAAGGAACTCCGCAAATCAAGAGAAAAAATTGGAATGATTTTTCAACATTTTAATTTAATGAACAGTTTAAATGTGGTCGATAATGTAATATTGTCCTTGGGACATAGCAGTTTGTCAAAAAGAGAAAAGTGCCAGCGAGCAACTGAATTATTACATTTGGTTGGTTTATCAGGAAAAGAAAAAGTTTATCCGCGTCAACTTTCAGGCGGACAAAAGCAACGGGTCGCCATCGCTCGGGCTCTTGCCAATAATCCCGAAATTTTGTTAAGTGATGAATCAACGAGTGCCTTAGATCCACAAACGACGGCTTCTATTCTGACTTTGTTAAAGCGATTAAATCGTGAACTTGGTTTAACAATAGTACTGATTACCCACCAATTAGAGGTGGCTGAAGATATTTGTAATCGGATTGCAGTAATCAACGATGGTGAACTTGTTGAACAAGCTGAAAGTTATCAGATTCTTTTAAATCCGCAACATCAGATTACCCGTGATTTATTTGAAGACACATTTTTCTCGAGTGATAATCTACTTAAGATTACTCCAACAGAGCAGATAAGATTGAAAACTTTATATCGCTTGAGTTATGACTCAAGCGAGAATGATAATAGTAGCTTGTTTGATTGGCTTCGAGATCAATTTGAAATTCGAACTAAGATTATTTATACAGATAGTGTTGCTGTTCAAAATCATGTGATTATAAAAGCAGTTGTTGAATTTTCAAAAGAACTATATCAACATATTTTAAATGAACTCGAGATACGTCACGTTAATATAAAAAAGGTGGAATTATCATGAGTTGGTTAAGTCAATACTTTCCCAATGTTGTTACTAATCAGGAACAATTTGTTAGTTCAATTTGGCAAACATTATATATGGTTTGTTTTTCAGCGATCCTAACCGGAATTATAGGTTTGTTTTTTGGAATCATTCTGTCAGCAACTGAAGAGGGGCATATATTATCTAACCAGGTGATTTATCAGATTTTAGATAAAATTGTTAATATTATGCGGTCGATCCCATTCATAATTTTGTTAGCCTTGTTAGTTCCATTTACTCGTTGGTTAATTGGTACATCAATTGGAACCACTGCGGCATTAGTCCCGTTAACATTAGGATGCGCTCCCTTTTATGCCAGACAAATCCAAAATGCTCTTTCACAAATTGATCCTGGATTGATTGAAGCAGCTAAGTCAATGGGTTTGTCCAATTTTGAGATTATCGTAAAAGTATATTTGCGTGAAGGTTTGGGTGAGATTATTCGTGTATCGATTGTAACTTTAATTAGTTTAATAGGACTCACAGCAATGGCTGGAGCAGTGGGAGCTGGTGGACTTGGTGATATTGCAATAACCCTTGGCTACAATCAATTTGAAAATGATATTACTTTGGCAGCAACACTTATTATTCTTGTAATGGTATTTATTATTCAATTTATTGGTGATTTGTTGATTCATGCTGTTGAACATTAGGAGATGAAATCGATGACGAAAATAGATGAAATAGTGGATGAATCAATTCGCGTTCGTCATTATTTACATAGGCACCCTGAATTGTCAGATCAAGAGTTCGAAACAACCAAATTTGTTACAGAAAAACTAACTGAATTTGGCTATCGAATTACGACTCCTAAGACGCTAAATACAGGTGTGATCGCTGAAATTGGTCAAGGTTCACCTGTGGTAGCCTTACGGTCAGATATCGATGCCTTACCAATTCAAGAAGATACTGGTTTAGAATACAGTTCCATAAATAATGGTGTCATGCATGCTTGTGGTCATGATTTTCATATAGCGTCACTGTTAGGAGCTGCCAAATTATTAAGTCAAAATGATATTAATGGGACTTTACGATTGATTTTCCAACCGGCTGAGGAAACTCATGTGGGGGCTGAAGAAGTGGTGGAATCTGGTGCTACGAATGGGATCGATGCCATAATCGGTTTCCATAATAAGCCGGATCTGAAAACCGGTGAAATTGGTATTTTACCAGGCGGGTTAATGGCAGCAGTCGATCAATTTAAAGTTACTTTTAATGGGATAGGGACTCATGCTGCTATGCCAGAGTTAGGAAAAGATCCAATAGTCGCCTTATCTTCTACTATCACTGCGTTACAAACAATTGTTAGTCGCAATATTTTCTCTCATTCATCTGCAGTAGTTTCAATCACTCATATTGAAGGTGGTAATACTTGGAATGTTTTACCTGAACAATCTTTCTTTGAAGGGACAGTCCGGACTTTTGACGAAAAGGTTCGTGCAGAAATTAAAGAACGATTTTACGAAGTCGTAAATTATCAATCACGTTCATTTGGATTGTCAGCTACAATTAACTGGATTACTGGACCTGATGTGGTTGATAATAACGTTAAGCTAACAAAAATAGTTGAAGATGAGACAAGCAAGTTTGCGCAAGTAGTTCATCCCACCCCATCAAGTGCTGGTGAAGATTTTGCTTATTTCTCACAAAGAATACCAAGTGTTTTTGTCTTTGTTGGTAGCGATGGTAATAGTGATTGGCATCACTCCGATTTAATTTTGAATGATGATTCATTAAAGTATGGAATTGAATGGTATTACAGGATTGGTTTACGATTATTGAATAGTTTATGAATTCCCTTGACAGCCAATAGGTGACCTACTATACTACAATCATTCTAATTAAATTTTAATATTTATGTGTTGATGAGAAGAGTAGGAATTATGGAGATCAGCAGTGACCGTCGTTAGTGAAAAGGCGGGATTAAGATGATTCTGAAGATCACCTCGGAGCAAATGGAAACTAGAATAATTATAGTTATCCCGGCAGGATCCGATACCATCCCTGGCATACCACGGTGTGCTGTTGAGGTTAGTTTGGCAACAGACTAATGAAGATGGGTGGTAACACGAGCAATCGTCCCTGGATGACTTCGGTCATTTGGGGGCGTTTTTTATTTGAAGGAGAAGAATATGACAGGTTTTAATACTCGGCTGGTCCATGTACCAGCTCCAAAAGACAATCAAACGGGTTCCGTGACGGTGCCCATTTATAAGGCAACGACTTATGAATACCCGGAAATTGGCGCGCAAGTTAAATATGACTATTCGCGATCAGGTAATCCTACTCGCCAAGCTCTAGAGGATCAAGTTGCCGATCTAGAAGGTGGCAAGCATGCCTTCGCTTTTGCTTCAGGAATGGCAGCCATTCATGCGGCTTTAGCGATCTTTAAAGAAGGCGATCACCTCATTGTTGGTGATCAAATCTATGGCGGTACTTTTCGGCTACTGAATCAGTTCTTTAATCGGTGGGGCTTATCGATTACCACCGTCGATACCCGTGATTTAGCAGCGATTGAATCCGCAATTCAGCCTAATACGAAGGGAATTTATTTTGAACCAGTAACCAATCCCTTGTTACAAGTAACTTCAGTTGAAGACGTGGCAAAGTTAGCTCAGCAACATCATTTAACTACGATTGTTGACAACACCTTTTTAAGTCCATATTTATCGCAACCATTAACACAAGGGGCAGATGTGGTGATTCAAAGTGCTACTAAATATTTATCGGGGCACTCCGATGTTAGTGCTGGAACCGTTGCTGTCAAAGATGATCAGTATGCCGAGCGGATCTACTTTGTCCAAAATGCCTTGGGCGGAATCTTATCACCTGAAGACTCAAATGAATTAGCGCGGGGGATTAAAACCTTATCTTTACGGATGGATCGTCAAATGGAAAATTTGAAAGCCATTGTCGAATTTTTAGAAAGTCAAAGTGTCGTGTCTAAAATCAATTATCCAGGTTTACCCGGATATCCAGGTTACGAAAGCCTCCGGGCTCAGGCTAAAGGGGCAGGGGGTGTCTTATCCTTTGAGTTAAATGATCAAGCTGATCCCGTGGCTTTTGTGAACCAACTTAACTACTTTAAATTAGCCGTTAGTTTAGGGTCAGTAGAGAGTTTAGTGGAATTACCAAGTCAAATGAGTCATGCCGAATTATCGCCGGATGAACAATTAGCTGCGGGGATTAAACCTGGGTTAATTCGGCTTTCAGTCGGGATTGAAGATGTCGAGGATTTAATTGCAGATTTAAAACAAGCATTATTAAGTGCACAGAGAGGGGAATAATTTATGGGTAGTCAGTGTAAAAAGTCAGTAGAAACTATTGCTGCGCAAGCTGGAAATCATCGGGATGCAAATGGGTCGGTTTCAGCACCTTTATATTTTTCATCTAACTATCGTCATCCATCATTAGAGCAAGCAATTAATTTTGATGAGCAAAAGGAATACACTTATGCCCGCTTAGCGACTCCAACACGGCGCGTGCTCGAAGAAACCTTAGTAGAATTAGAAAGTGGTCAGCGCGCCTTTGCCTTAAGTTCTGGGATGGCAGCAGTTCAGTTAGCCTTAAGTATTTTAAAGACTGGTGATGAGTTAATTTCTTTAGATGATTTATATGGTGGTGATTTCCGCTATTTCCGGTATTTGGAAAGTCATATAGGAGTTAAGTTCAAACAATGGGATGGGGAAAAATTAGCCGATCTAGTGGATTTATTAAGTCCAGCGACTCGAGTAGTGTGGTTAGAGACACCCTCCAATCCCACGATGAAGAAGCTCGATCTGGAAGCTTTGTCTGCAGTTGTTCATGAATATAATTCATCCATTTTGGTCATGGTGGATAATACTTTTTACACGCCAATTTATCAACAGCCATTGACCTTGGGTGCGGACGTCGTTGTTCATTCAGCCACCAAATATCTTTCGGGACATAATGACCTCTTAGGTGGTGTCGTTGTAGTGAATGATGAACAATTGGCTAACGAATACTATGAATACTATATTACCACTGGTGATACCATGGCGACTTTTGATGCCTGGTTGCTCTTACGTAGTTTGAAAACTTTACCAATTCGAATGGAACGTCACACGGAAAGTGCTTTAAAGATTAAGGAATTTTTGGAATCGCGTTCAGAAGTTACCAAGGTTCTTTATCCAGGAAAAGCGGGGATGATTTCATTCTATTTATCAACCCCCGAATTAACGCGGCAGGTATTAGATAATGTCAAACTCATTTCCTTTGCAGAAAGTTTAGGGGGCGCCGAGAGTCTCATTACGATCCCGTTATATCAAACACATGCCGACGTTGAAGAAGCCCAACGTGAGAAGTTAGGGATTACACCGACTCTTTTACGCTTATCAGTTGGTCTCGAAAATCCGGATGACTTAATTGCCGATTTAGCCCAATCATTAGACAAAAATTAAATAAAAATGATAAAAGTTGTTGACATCTCATATTAGAGGACTATAGTGGTTTCAACTTATTAATATGAATGACGTTGACGAGAAGAGTAGGTAGTTGATTCTAGTTCCAGAGAGCTTCGTTTGGTGAAAGAAGACGATGAATCATTACTGAAGATGAGCTCCGAGTCGCTGAATCTTGGTCGCAAGGCTGATGATTCCGGCAGGATCCGATACCATCCCTAGCATACTTCGGTGTGCTGATGAGGTTAACTTGGTAACAAGTTAATGAAGATGGGTGGTAACACGAGTGATCGTCCCTGGATAGGCAACTATTTAGGGACGATTTTTTATTAACAGAAATTCAAATAAGTAAAATTTTCAAGGAGGTTATTAACATGACAGTATATAGTTTAAACGGGTATACCAAGGATATTGATCAAAGTATTTCAGGAGCGTTTCGAATTGCGATTTTAAACTTGATGCCAACTAAAGAAACGACTGAAAATCAATATCGTCGTGTTTTAGCCGCTTTGGAAACGGATGTTGAATTAACGTTCTTTTATCCGACATCTCATCACTTCAAGAGTAATCAAGCAGCGACGATTAAAGAATGCTATGCCACGTGGCAAGAGATTGCGGATCAACATTTTGACGGCTTAATTATCACTGGAGCGCCAGTTGAAACCGTTGATTTTGAAGAAGTTGATTACTGGGATGAATTTTGTCAGATTATTGATTGGTCGCGCGATCACTGCACCAAAGTCTTGTGTCTTTGTTGGGCAGCCCAAGCCGGTATGTATTATGAGGCGGATTTACCCAAATACCCAACGGATCAAAAATTGTTTGGCCTTTATCCCGTCACGGTTTTCCATGAGAGCGAACTGTTTGATGGGATCGACGTTGATCGTTTGAAGATTCCCTTTTCTCGTCACACTACTAACCGGATCATGAATATCGAGCGTACCAACCTTGTCTTGATTGCGGCAAATGAAGTGGTTGGCCCGCAAATTGTCGAAAGCGCTGATCACCACTTCACATACATCACGGGGCATCCCGAATACGATCGTTTGACCTTGTACCAGGAGTATCATCGTGATAGTGAAGCTGGAAAGAGCATTGAATTACCGGCTAATTATTTTAAAGGGACGCCGGAACCAGATAATGTCCAGGATTCTTGGCACCAGGATGCTTTAAAGCTATACAAAAATGTTTTTAAAAGTTGCTTTGCCTTAGTTTAGGTTAGTCGAGGAGGATACTAATGAAACATTATCAGAATTGGGGATATGTCAGTGTCCTCCTTGATCTGGATGATGATGTCATGTGGAGCTAAGTCTTAATTAAAAGTCGTTACAAATTCATGATCTAAAAGGAGATTACCATGTCAGTTTACGATTTAGATACTAATGGATTATCATTTGAAACCTTACAAGTGCACGCGGGACAACATCCAGATGCTGAAACTGGATCGCGGGCAGTTCCAATTTACCAAACGACGGCCTATGTTTTTAAAGACGCTGAACAAGCTGCCGGTCGGTTTGCCTTGACGGATGCGGGAAATATATACTCACGGCTAACCAACCCGACGACGGAAGTCTTTGAAAAGCGGGTGGCGGCCTTAGAAAACGGGACCGGGGGAGTAGCCCTTGGTTCGGGTGCTGCGGCAGTCACAGCAGCGATTCAAAATGTAGCCGGTCAAGGTGATGAGATTGTTTCCGCATCGACGATTTATGGCGGAACTTATAATTTATTTGCAGCGACCTTGCCTCAATTTGGGATTACGACTCATTTTGTTGATCCTGATGACCCAGCTAATTTTGAAAAGGCAATTAATGATCATACCAAGGTAGTTTATTTGGAAACAATTGGTAATCCAAACGCAAACTTGATTGATATTCCAGCAGTCGCTGAAATCGCCCACAAGCACGGGATCTTGCTGATTGTTGATAACACTTTTGGAACTCCTTACTTAATCCGTCCTCTAGAGTTAGGGGCTGACATCGTCGTTCATTCAGCTACTAAATTTATTGGTGGTCATGGAACTTCCATGGGTGGGGTTGTCGTAGAAGGTGATAAATTCGACTACGAAGCATCAGGACGTTACCCTGGCTTTACGACCCCTGATCAACATTACAATGGTTTAGTTTGGAAAGATCTTGGTGGGGCCGCCTTTACGACGAAACTACGGGCACAAATTCTGCGGGATACCGGGGCAGCTTTAAGTCCGTTCAACTCCTTCTTGTTATTACAAGGGTTAGAAAGTTTGTCGCTACGAATTGAACGGCATGTCGAAAACGCTCAAAAGGTAGCGGATTACTTAAACAATCATCCGAAGGTCGCTTGGATTAACTATCCGAGTTTGGCTGGAAACAAGTATAAGCCATTAGCTGATAAATTCTTCCCGAAGGGGGTTGGGTCAATCTTTACGATTGGATTAACTGGTGGTGCCGAGGCGGCTGTCAAATTTATTGATAATTTGAAACTCTTCTCCTTATTAGCTAACGTTGGAGATGCTAAGTCCTTAGTAGTGCACCCAGCTTCAACCACCCATGCTCAATTAAGCGAAGAAGAATTGTTATCTGCTGGCATTACGCCAGACCTCATTCGTTTGTCGATTGGAATTGAAAATGTGGATGACTTAATTGCTGATTTGGATCAATCCTTGGCCCAACTAGACTAATAATTGGTTGCTAAATTCATTTCTTAATTTCTAATGTAGTGATCAGGTGAAATCACCTGGTCGCTTTTGTGTTCACTCGGGAGGATCAAATGGGATTTTACGATCAAAGGACGAACCAAGTTTTAATTGACGCTTTAGGTATTAAAATTCATACTGTTGCTAATTTAGCCGATTATCCGCAAGCCAATGTCATTATTGTTCATGGATTGGGAGAACATCTGGAAAAGTATGACCAATTAACAAGTTTTTTGCTCGCTAACCACTGTAATGTTTTTCGTTACGATCAACCTGGTCACGGCCAATCAGAAGGCGAACGGGGGTATTTACAATCGGCTAGTGATTTGGAAACAACCTTGGCAACAATAGTTGAACAGGTAAAGAGTGAATTTTACTATTTCCCAACTTTTTTGATCGGGCATAGTATGGGTGGCTTTACCATCTTGCGCTATCTCACTAAAACAACGGGTCAGATTGCGGGGGCCGTTGTTGTAGATCCTTTTTCGGTTTATCAGATCCCAACTTTAGGGAAATTACCTCTGAATCTTGATCCGCATCAGGTCATTCCTGATCAGACTAGTGGCGGTCAAGGCGTGAATGCTGACTCTCGGGTTGAACAGCGGGCGGCGCAGGATCCAGCTAATTTAGCCAATTTAAAAGTCGGGATTATGAATGCCTTGGGGAACGGGGCAGTAGAATTAAAAGATAATTTAAATCAGATTACTGATCCGATCTTGTTTTTACATGGTCAAGCAGACGGGGTGGTTGACTATCACGACACCTTAACGGTTTACGATCAAATTAGTTCGGAAGATAAGGAATTACATTTATATCCATATATTATGCATTCCCTATTGGTTGACCCGAGTCGGCAAACTGAAATCTATCAAGAAATTTTGCGTTGGCTTGAACGCCATCATTATTAGGGTGAACTTGACCTGCTTAAATAGGTATGTTCTAATATCCATATTAACTTTGTATGGTTTATCACAAACAAATGAATCAATATTTAAGGAGAACTTGATATGGATCAAACGACAATCACGGTTGGGCAACGTCGACGATTATCGCTCAGTTTATATCTGAATTATGTTGTTCATGGCTTTGGCTTGTTAATATTAGCGCAAAATATGGCAAATTTAGCTTCGTCGTGGGGAGTAACCATTAAGATGGTCTCCTTTATTATTTCCGGAGTTGGGATTGGCCGCCTGCTTGCTTATTTGATCACCGGATATTGGGCGGATCGACTCAGTCGTAAGCTGTTTGTTTATCTTGGGATGACCTGTTACTTTATTTTTGCGATCGGCATGGTGATGTCACCGAGCATTCCAGTTGCCTACGGGTTAGCAATTTTGGCAGGGATTGCCAATTCCGCTCTTGATGCTGGTACCTATACGACCTTTGTTGAAATGAACAATGGTAATGGGCAATTCAATGTTTTATTGCGGGCCGTGGTTTCGGTGGGGGAATTTATTTTGCCGCTTCTGGTTTCCTTTTTCTCCCGTGATGGGCGCTGGTACGGTTGGACATTTTTGATTATGGCGGGCTTATTGGCGATAAATGCAGTTTTATTAATGCCGATTAGATTCCCCAAACGACCAGAAGTAACATCGAGTTTGAAGCAGGATAGCCAGGAGAGAAAAAACAATCCTGGACGTTTAATCGCTAGTGGCGCCTTCGTTATTTATGGCTATGTTTCAATGGCGCTGATGATTTGGTTTACGCAATGGGTTACCCTTTTTGGTGAAAACAGTCAGTACTATACTGCCAGTCAAAGTCATTGGTTACTTTCCTTATATAGTATTGGGTCCATTTTGGGAGTACTAACTTTATTTATCCTATTAGGACGAAATGTTGGTGAAGCGAAGATTATCATTGCGATGAATTTAATCGCTAACGGATCTTTGATAATGCTTGTGCTTTCTCATCAGTTAGTGGTGGCGGAAATTACTAGTTTTATCTTTGGCTTCAGTGCTGCTAGTGGCGTTATGCAAACTGGTTTAACCTTATTTATGAAACTCTATCCGCAACATCGGGGAATGGTAACCGGCGTCTTTTATTTCTTCGGGGCGATCGCTTCATTCACCGTTCCCATTATTACCGGGATTTTATCGGATATCAGCATTCAAATGGCCTTTGCTGGCGATATTGTTATCGGAATAGTGGCCGTTTTAATGGCAATTATTATTGCCTTGGCAACAAGGAACATTAAATTTGTGAGTTAAAAAGAGGCTGGAAAGAACGTGATGATGTTTCTTTCCAGCCTCAACTATTAATGATATTCCGGTTTCTTAATTTCGAGAGGGAGTTCTTGCAGCCATGCCTTAATTTGTTGACCTAAATTTTGGGCCATTGGAAAAGTGGCTTGAATCTGTGCTTTTGTAATCCTATTAACGTGAACTCCTGAAGTAATGACACAGTTACCGGGTAAGACTGGTCGAATGATATTTAAAAGTTCTTCCGCCAGGACTTGATCCTTATGTTTCCGGTTATCATGACTAGTAAATTGGGTTGTCGTAATCGTTCTAGTTGCCTGATCAAAAGCAGTAATGGTACCGATGTGCGGGGTGTCACCCCCGGTTAAGACGATGAGGAGGTCACCATTAATGATTTTCAGTTCAGCTTGCATCTGAAGACCAGATTTTTGAATCGTGAAATTCACTTTAATCTCCTTCCCAGCGTCGACCAACTTCTTGCTTAATTCCTAAAGCATCCATCAGGCGCATGGAGTGCTGATCGAGGAGTTCTTGAATAGTAGTTGGTCGCTGATAAAATGCCGGCATAGGAGGAATGATCTGGACACCAAGGTGAGCAAGTTTACTTAAATTGTCGAGGTGAATAGCACTGAGCGGAGTTTCTCGTGGGACAATAATTAATTGTCGTTGCTCTTTAATTGTCACATCAGCCGCTCTGGTAATTAAGTCATCAGTATAACCGATGGCAAGGGCGGCAACAGTTTTCATGGTTGCCGGGACGATGATCATAGCATCAAACAGATTGGACCCACTGGCAATTGTGGCACCCAAATCCCGATTCTTAAAGAGGTGGTCAGCAAGGCCTTCTACTTCACTAATTGCATAATCTGTCTCTAATTCGATATTCTTCTTCCCCCAGGCTGACATAACTAGGTAGGTTTCAACTTCTGGGAGCGCATGGAGCTTTTTTAAAAGATCAATCCCGTAAATCACGCCGGAAGCACCGGTAATGCCAACAATAATCTTTTTCATATTCTCACCTTATTCCAAGTATTTCTGCCAATCCTTAACTTCTTTAAAAGGTGCCCGCTTAAAGGTCTCCCGCATATCAAATGGAATTGTTCCGTCGATAATCGTCTTGGAACTCATCCCTCTAAACCGAATGGATTTAGGGTCATATTCGGGCCGTTCTGATGTATCCAGTGGATGGTTGCGCATCCCAGGGATCACGACAACATCTTGGTCACCTTGGAAACGGGTGTTCATTGTCCAGACGACATCATTCATATCAAAAATATCCACGTCTTCGTCCACCAACCAGACCGTCTTAAGTTCCTTGAAGGAAGCGAAGGCGAGTAGGGCGGCTTGACGTTGAATCCCTTCATCGGCTTCATTGTCCTTATGAATTTGCATAATGGTCATCAACTTTCCACCCCCAGCTGGCGGATTGTAAACATTCGTAACCTTACCCGGGATAGCTTTATCGACCAGATCTAGAATTGATGCTTCAGTAGGGATCCCGGCCATTGAAACGTGTTCTTCACTGGGACCAATCATTGTTTGCATGATTGGGTGGTCTTGGCGGTGAGTAACTGCTTTAACCTTAACTACATTAACAGCAGGATTGGCGTCACCATTATAGCCGGGAAATTCGGGCATGGCATAACCCGTGTGGGTATTGATGTCTTCTTGCATGCTGGCATGAGGAAGAATTTCTGCTTCAATCACATATTCAGCCCGGGCAATCGCTTGTTCCTTGACTGTAACAGCATCAACTAATTGGACTGGTTCTTGACGAATGGAACCGGCAATGTCTAATTCATCGTAACCTAGGGGAGTTGTTGGCGGTTCAAAAGTACAGCCGATGGTAATTGCTGGGTCGAGGCCAATATTAATGGTGATCGGCATTGGCTGATCTAAGTCTTCATATTGTTTGAGGAAATGACCAATATGCCGACCACCCGGCATGATGTACATCCCGATGGTGTCTTTATCTTCTAAGACCATTCGGTGGATGGTAACGTCGGTCATAGTTTGATCAGGACTGGAACCTTTTACCACGCCGACCGTGATGTAGGGACCAGCATCAAATTCCGTATTAGTGGCAGCAGGAATGATTTTACGAATATCAAAATCTGGATCCGTTGCCCGGTGAACGACTTCTTGGGCCGGTGCTTGGTCATGATCAACCTTAATTGGATGTACTGGGGTATTGACGGAGTCTTTTAAAAAGCGTCCTAGGGTTTGGTAATCATGATGGAAAATTTGTCCAACTCGCTTTCGGCTGGCCATGAGACCAATTAAAACCCGGGCGTCGCTAAAGCCTTTAATATTATTAAACATCATTGTTGGCCCTTCTTGGGTGGGGCGTTGAACGGTACCACCAGCTCCAATGTATCGGTATACTCCCGATAATTCCGCCATAGGATCAACCGGTTCGTTGGTTTCGTGATATTGGCCTGGTTGGTCTTGTAATTCTTTCAGGACTTTACGTAAATCATAGGGATCGTTTGGTAAATTAGTAGTCATCTTAAGAACCTCCGTTTGAATTTAATTAAAGCAAGAATTGGCTAAACTTGCTATTTATCTATCTTGCATTATAATTTATTTTTCACGGGGATTCGAAATTTTTGGAAAATTTGTACTGTCAAGAAAAAAACCTTTACATCAAATTGAAAACTTGTTATAGTATTACATGTTGAAAAAAGAAAAAGGAGGTGTCATGCCATGTCAGTTAAAATTCGTTTAAAGCGGATGGGTTCCAAGAAGCGTCCATTCTACCGGATCGTTGTTGCCGATTCTCGCGCACCACGTGATGGTCGTTTCATCGAATCATTAGGTACTTACAACCCATTAACTACTCCAAAGCAAGTTAACTTTGATGAAGAAGCAGTGATGGATTGGTTACAAAAGGGTGCCCAACCTTCAGATACTGTTCGTAACATGCTTCAAAAGGCTGGTGTTATGAAGAAGTTCCACGAAGCTAAGTATTCAAAGAACTAATGAATATTCACTAAGCGTGAGTATTCATGAGGAAACCTCTATTATATGAAATAGTAGGAATCTGATGCAGCTGCACTTATGCTTGGCTTAAATCATTAGTAACTCCCACAGGTTTGTGGGAGTTTTTGTCTATTATAGGAGAAAAGGATGACCTTATATAAAGTTGGTAAAATAGTTAATACTCATGGTATCCGGGGCGAAGTAAAGGTAATTACTACAACGGATTTTGTCGACGAACGCTTTCAAGTTGGTAATCAATTATGGATCGAACAAGCTGGGCAAGCACCAATTGCAGTCACTATTAAGCAAGCTCGTCCACACAAGGGAACCATGTTGGTGAAATTTGCTGAATTTGATAATATCAACGAAGTAGAGCATTTTCGGAATGCCCAACTCAGTGTGACGGAGGCGGATCAAGCCGAACTTGAAGAGGGCCAGTATTATTATCGTCAAATCATTGGCTTAAAGGTGCAGACCATCGATGGTCGTTCATTAGGGACAATTAAAGAAATCTTGGCTCCCGGAGCAAATGATGTCTGGGTGGTGCAACGAGAAGGCCAATCCGACCTGTTATTACCAGTTATTGATGATGTGATTAAAAAAGTTGACCTAGATGCGAAACAAGTGACGGTTGAATTATTGGAGGGCTTAGAATAATGCGAATTGATATTTTAAGCCTCTTTCCCAATATGTTTGCGGCACCACTAGGTGAATCAATTGTGGGGCGGGCTCAAGAAGACGGACTCGTTGACCTTCACGTAACGGATTTTCGTCAATTTACCACTGATAAACATCGTCACGTTGATGATGCGCCCTTTGGTGGCGGCGCAGGGATGTTATTGCAAGCCCAACCGATTTTTGATGCCATGGATCACATCAAAAAAGAAATCGATGGTCAATTACCTAGAGGACGAGTGATTTTAATGGATCCAGCAGGGCGCAAGTTTGACCAAGACTATGCCCAGGAGTTAGCGGAAGAGGACCATCTGACCTTTATTTGTGGTCATTATGAGGGCTATGATGAACGGATCCGTCAGCTGGTAACGGATGAAGCTTCGCTGGGTGATTATGTTTTAACTGGTGGAGAATTAGCGGCCATGGTCATGATTGATGCAACAGTTCGGTTCGTGCCGGGGGTTTTGGGCAACCAGGAATCACCAACGGGCGATTCTTTTTCTAATGGTCTGTTGGAGTATCCGCAATATACGAGACCGGCGGATTTTCGGGGAATGCAAGTTCCAGAAGTTTTGACGAGTGGGAATCATCAAAAAATTGCAGAATGGCGAATGCGTGAATCCTTACGTCGGACCTTATTGCGCCGACCTGATTTATTAGAAAAAGCCCATTTAAGTCCCGAACAAGCAATTATGCTACAAGACTTAAAGTTAGAATATGAGGATCTCGACTAGGGAATAGTTGACGATCCTTTTTCTTTTGGTAAATAATTTGACACGGAGTCAAATTGGCGTATAATGACATTAATTTGACACGGAGTCATATTAAAGGAGGTGGCTTGTGGCTAGAATAACCAAATGTGAATCGGAAGCCCGCCGGCAAGAGATTTTAAATGTTACGGCTAAGCTTTACCAGCAAATGTCATTTTATGATTTAAATCTAAAAATGATTGGCGAACAATTATCTTTTACTAGGACGGCAATTTATACCTATTTTGATAATAAAGAAGAAATCTTGTTGGGATTATTAGAGCGTGAGTATCAGCAATGGAATCAAGACTTAACAGATTTGTTAAATCAAGTTCCATTAGAGAAAGAACAATTTACTAGTGAAATTGCCCAGTCTTTAGCTCGGCGACCTTTGTTACTGAAGATTTTGGCGGTTGATATGTCATCATTGGATGAAAAAAGTCGTCCCCAAGCCTTAATCCGTCTAAAAACCGTGTATGGGAAGTCAATTCAGTTGATCCAATCTTTACTGAAGGATAATTTCCCACAGTTGTCATCGACGGAGATTGATCGAGTGGTCTTTGCTTTCTTTCCATTCCTGTATGGAGTTTATCCCTATACGATAGTAAGTGATAAACAAAGACAGGCCATGGATCAAGCGGATGTCCCGTATGTCTACTGGTCAGCCGAAGAAATGATCAATAATTGTTTACTGATGTTATTAAAATGAGAGGTCATCAATGTACCTAATAAATATTACAATTAAAGCTAATCAAGTTCCAAAGGATCAAGAAGCGGACTTGTTAGCAAAGCATCGAGCTTGGTTTAAGGGCCAGTATGAAGCTGGCAATTTTCTCTTGGTTGGTCCTTATCGGGATCGACCAATGGCAGGTCTAGTCATTGCTAAAGCCGCTAATCGCGATGAATTACAAGCGATGATTGCCCAAGATGCTTACTTTCCCGATTTAGCAACTTACGATGTTAATGAGTTTCAAGCGAATTTAATTGCTCAGAAAATTAATGATTATCAAGGAGAATAATTAATTATGAAGACGACAGTATTTGCCTTTCACCCGCATTTAAATGATGGTTCAAAGTTGAATCGAGCACTAGCTCAAGGGGCTCAAGAGGCCGGATTTGAAGTCCGTGACGAATACCAACTTTATCCTGATTTTAAAGTTGATGTTAAGGCTGAACAAGAAGCCTTGGAAGCTGCGGATAGGATTGTTTTGCAATTCCCAATATATTGGTATCAGGTGCCACCTTTGTTGAAGCAATGGTTTGATGATGTCCTAGAATTTGGTTGGATTCATGGAGTTAATGGTCGGACCCTGCAGGATAAAGAATTATTATTAGTACCAAGTTTCGGCGCAATTGGAGATGACTATACATCGGATGGTCGATTTGAAATTACTGTTGATGAAATCCTAAAACCGATTAAAACCATTAAATTTCATACAGGACTGAAGGTGGTTGAACCGTTTGTTACAACAGGAGTTCGGGATCTAAATAGACCAGATGTTGAGACCAGAGTTAAAGCATACGTAGCTCGTTTATCGGAAAATTAAAGGAGAACCTTATGGAATATACTCGTTTAGGAACCACCGGATTACAAGTATCGAAAATCTGTTTAGGTGGAATGAGCTTTGGTGATGCCAATCTAGGGGGAATGCATCAGGGATGGATCTTGGATGAAGAAGGTACTCGCCGGATCATCAAAAAGGCCTTGTCGATTGGCATTAACTTCTTTGATACAGCCAACATTTATGGTTATGGAACCAGTGAAGAATACGTGGGACGGGCTCTAAAAGACTTTGCCAACCGTGATGAGGTTATCATTGCCACCAAGCTCTTCTTCGGTGATAGTTTAGAACCAGCGCCCAATACGACCGGCCTATCACGCAAAGCGATCTTTAATCAAGTGGAAGCCAGCTTAAATCGCTTAGGAACAGACTATATTGACATTTTATACATTCACCGTTGGGACTATGAAACGCCAATTGAAGAAACGATGGCGGCTCTAAATGATCTAGTCCGTTCCGGCAAAGTCCGTTATTTAGGGGCTTCTGCGATGTACACTTGGCAACTTCAAAAAGCCCAATATGTAGCTGATAAGCATGGGTGGACAAAATTCTCAGTGATGCAGAACCACTATAATATGTTATACCGGGAAGACGAACGAGAAATGATGCCATTTTGTAAGGATTCTGGTGTCGGTCTGGCCCCTTATAGTCCTTTTGCAGCCGGGCGGGTCATCCGTGACTGGGACGCCGATACCGCGCGAAGTCAGACGGATGAGATTGCTAAAAAGAAGTACGATGCCACCGAGGAACAAGATCTCGCAATTGTAAAGCGCGTGGCCGAATTATCTGATCGCTATCAGGTTAGCCGGAGCCAGTGGCCGGGTTGGTCAGAATGTGGTTCAAGATTTAGTTGCTGCCGGACATCAAGTGGTGGCTGGATCACGAAATCCTGATTTAGCTATGGCTACAGAACAGATAGTACCGGTTAAATTAGATTTGCATGCAGATCCCGAAACAATTAAACCGCTTTTATCAGGAGTGGAGGCGATTGTTTTTACGGCCGGATCACGGGGCCAAGATCTATTACAAACGGACGCTTATGGGCCAGTTAAATTAATGCAGTTGGCTAAAGCCTTAGGAATTAACCGTTTTGTGATGTTGAGTGCCCTTTATACCTTGGAACCAGGTAAATGGTCTGAGAAACTGAAAAACTATTATATTGCCAAGTTTTTCGCTGACAATTATCTAGTAAACCAAACTGATCTCGATTACACGATTATTCAACCAGGAATCTTGGTAGATGAAGCCGGGACGGGGAATATTGCTTTAGGCGAACAGGGATTAACGTCGATCCCAATTCCTGATGTTGCGAAAGTTTTGGCAACGGTAGTCGACAAACCGAATACATATCATCAGGTAATCCAGATTAATCCCGGTGAGCATTCGATTGAGCAAGTTTTTACTGAATTAAATTAATTTCACATCTATAAAGGAGTTTATTATGATCTTAAATCAAATCAATTCACCCCAAGACGTCAAGTCATTATCAAAAGAAGAATTAGTTCAACTTGCAGCCGAAGCACAGCAAGCTTTATTAGAAAAAACAAGTCACCATGGTGGCCATAATGGGCCAAACTTTGGAATGGTTGAAATGACCATTGCCTTACATTATGTATTTAACTCGCCAGTTGATAAATTGATTTTTGATGTCTCGCATCAATCATACATTCATAAAATGTTAACTGGGCGGGCGCAAGCCTTCTTGGATCCAGTTCACTACGACGATGTATCTGGATATACCAACCCCAAGGAAAGTGAGCATGATTTATTCACGATTGGACATACTTCAACTTCTTTAGCATTAGCTTCTGGGGTTTCCAAAGCCCGGGATGTCAAGGGTGACCAATATAATGTTGTGGCTGTCATTGGTGATGGCTCGCTATCTGGTGGGATGGCTTATGAAGGATTGAATCAAATTGCCACTGAAAACACTAATCTTATCGTGATTGTAAATGATAATGATCAATCCATTGCTAAGAACCCTGCTGGCGGGATTTACACCGCTTTGCGGACCTTGCGGCAAAGTAAGGGAACGGCGGAAGATAATATTTTTAAAGCCTTAGGTTATGATTACCATTACTTGGATGAAGGAAATGACCTTGAACAATTAATTAAGCTCTTCCAAGATGTCAAAGACACTGATCATCCCGTTCTTTTGCATATCCATACGCAAAAGGGGAAGGGTATTCCATTTATGGAAGAAAATCGGGAAGCCTTTCACGCTGGTGGTCCATACGATCCGAAAACTGGAGCTTACCAAAGCTTTGGCAATAACGAACCTACTTATAGTAGCGTGACAACTGATTACCTAATGGAAAAAGCCCAAAAAGATGCGGATGTCGTTACCATTAGTTCTGGTACGCCAATGTTTGCCTTTGATCAGCAACAACGCGAAGCCTTAGGGAGTCAATTTGTTGACGTCGGGATTGCTGAAGAAGAAGCGGCGACCATGTCAGCTGGATTGGCTAAGAACGGTGCCAAACCAGTTTGGTTTGTGGCCTCGACATTTATGCAACGGACCTATGATCAATGGTCCCATGATATTGCCTTAAACAATTTACCGGCAACGGTGTTGGTTTACATGGCGTCCGTTAGTGGGATGAACGATGAGAGCCACTTGGGATTCTTTGATATTCCATTCTTAGCCCACATCCCAAACGTAGTTTACTTAGCACCAACTAGCAAAGAAGAACATTTAGCGATGATGGATTGGGCGATCGACCAAAAGGACCATCCAGTAGCTATTCGGGTACCAGTGGGTCCACTGCGAGAAACGGGAGCGGTTGATCATACTGATTACTCCATTTTAAACAAGAATCAGGTAACGCAAAAGGGATCTCAAGTAGCCCTCTTTGGTTTAGGAAACTTCTATTCACTGGCTGAAGAAGTCGCTAAGAAATTAGCGGATGATCATGGAATTCAGGGAACGATCGTTAACCCGAAGTTTATTACGGGCTTGGATACGGAATTGCTAGATAGTCTGACGGACGATCATCAAGTAGTTGTAACCTTAGAAGATGGAATTTTAGAAGGTGGATACGGTCAAATGGTAGCCAGTTACCTCGGCAATACTGATTTGAAGGTCCAAAATTACGGAGTGAAAAAGGCTTATCCAGATCGTTACAATCCGCAAGATTACTTAGCTCAAAATGGCATTACTGTTGATAATATTGTCAATCAGGTTGTACAATCCTTAAAGTAAAATATAACTTGAACTAAGTAATGGAATGTGTTAAGTTAGTTATTGGCTATTAGCCGTGATTAACGGTGTTCCGCTGGTTCCGTGGGAACGAATGAATGTCGGCGAAAGGAAAAGATGATTATGCGTCAAAATCAATTAATCGAAAAGATCACTGCCAGTCAATTACGTAGTGATATCCCTGACTTTCGGGCCGGGGACACGGTGCGTGTTAACGCCCTCATTGTTGAAGGCTCACGTGAACGTGTGCAAGTGTTTGAAGGGGTGGTTATTAAGCGCCACGGTTCAGGTATCAGTGCTACCTATACTGTTCGGAAGATCAGTAATGGGGTTGGTGTTGAACGGACTTTCCCACTTCACTCACCACGAGTTGAAAAGATCGAAGTTGTTCGTCATGGTAAGGTTCGTCGGGCTAAGCTCTACTACTTACGTGAACGAACTGGTAAAAGTGCTCGGATCGCTGAACGGCGTCGAGGCTAATTATCTGAAAAACCCTTGCTTAATGCGAGGGTTTTTCTTTTTCAAAAGTTTAAAGATGAGAAGATAATTGTGAATGATAATTAGAATCTATACAGGTGGAGATGAAAATGAAGATTACCGATCAGACATATATTTATGATATTGATGACGCCTTTTCTGGGAAATGGGTAAATGTAAGATTTAAGAATGGTCAAATCAAAAAAGTCTTTATGGTAGATATAGATTTTGATAATGATATTGGTGAAGCTATTGTATACAACACCACTGGAAGTTTTAGCTACGGTAATGCGATCTATCTTAAAGATGTCGATCAAATTGAAGTAACAAGTAAAGATTAATGTTAGCTGACCTGAGTAAGTCGTTAAACTGCTCTTTTGTTATGCAAAATTTTAGTAAATAAAAAGGATTTAATATGTGTAAAGTCATACTAAATCCTAGTATTTAATCCCACAAAATTTCGTTTTTATTAAGAATTTTACTTGTGCCAATGATCTTATTTCCCTGATAGACTGTGACTGATAGTCCGTCGGAAGCTTCATCATCGTCAATCACTCCGGCATCCATTAAAGCGGCAATTGCCGAATTTCGAGCAGACGAAACTATCTCATCCTTTTCTGTCTTTGATAGCGATTGAGAGTCAAAGAAATAAATACTTAAATGATCGTTTTTTGAATAGGTCATCTTTTGAATATGCGTGGACCAATTAAACTGTGATTGGGGTTCGCCGCTATCAGTAGAGTTGCCGTCACTATCAAGTTTTCCATATGCCCATTCTTGATCTTGTTCAAGCCATTTTTCTAGAGCCTTGTTAGCTTTAGACTCAGATCCTTTTTTGGATGAAGATTTTGATGATGCCTTATTTGAACTTTGAGATTGTTTCGAAGAGATTTTACTTGAAGAACTTGTATTCTCCGATGATGAATTAGTGTTTTCGTAATTTCCAGTAATACCAACGAAACCATCAATTATAAATGTAAAAGCAACAAATCCCCATAGAATAGCTCGAACACGCTTCTTCTTATTCCAGTCGGGGAGTATTAGTTTCCAAATTATTAAGCCCCCAAGAACCCAAAGTACAAGCGCAACAATTATATTTTCCATTGATTTTCTTCTCCTTAACAATTGTAACCATAATTAATATAAATTTGTTTTGTCTGTTTTGTCAACGAGTAAAAAGAAGCTAAAAATACATTGACAGATAAAATTAGATAATGTTAAACTCAACTCCTTGATAAATAGTAATCTTTACTATCTGAAAAAAGGGGGGAGTTAGTGATGTTTGAGTTAGTCTGCTTTCTCATCATGTTGCCAATGATTTTTAGCGTTCCTATATTGTATGTGGGAATGCTGGGACAACAAGGTCAAGAAAAAGCTTTGCTGGGGATGACAGTTGCCATTTTTGTCGCGATCGTATGTTGGTTTGCCTTTGGTAATCAGTTAAACGGGGGGGCGAACATTTTATTTGGTTCCGTTAGCAACATCGTAACGGGACTAGTTCAAATGGAATTTTACCTGTATGCTATTGTGATGCTAATTGGGACGATTGTAGTTACTCAAGGTATCCGCTATTTTATCGGCTTTGTGCCCCTGTGGACTCTTTTAGTTTATTGTCCAATCGCCTACCTAATTTGGAATGACCAGGGATGGTTAAGGCAAATGGGGACCTTGGATTTCTCAGGTGGAATTGTCGTCCATTTGACCGCTGGGCTAACCAGTTTAGTTTTGGCCAGAAAAGTGCAGCCAATCAATGATCCCATCCGTGAAAATGATTTTCGGACTAACTATGCGGCCACCTTAATGATCATGATTGGTTGGTTTGGCTTCAACCTAGCACCAGCTGGTCATTTTAATCAGTTAGCTAATCAGGTTTTGGTCAATACGCTGGGGGCGGTAATTGGCGCGATGATTGGCTGGATGTTGTTTACTCGCTTAGTAGCCAAACGCATCGAAACAGATGATCTTTTAAATGGCATTATCTGTGGATTAGTTACCAGTACCTGTCTGGTTGGGTATGTTAGACCACTTGAGATCGGCCTGGTTACCTTCGTGGCTGGTATCGCCTGTCCAACCGTTATAAATAAAATGAATCAGTCTGTAACTTTTTATGATGCGGTGGATTCCTTTGCGATGAATGCAATTGGGGGTCTAGTTGGGGTCGGAGGACTAATGTTAATTAAATTTGGTGGGATTTTTAGCCAACCAGAGGAAACTAGTCGCTTCATTCTGGCGGAATCATTAGCCGTTATCATCGCGATTATCGTCACAGTAATTGGGACCATGATAGCCCATCAGACCGGCCTCTTATTTAGTCAAAAATTATTGTTAAAGTTCAAGTTTCAAGGAGAATCAACTAATGAATAAAATCACCATTATCGGGGCTGGGGCAGCCGGAATTGGCATGGGCGTGATCTTAAAACAGCTTAATTATCCTGATTTCCAGATTATTGAACAAGGGGAGATCGGAGATAGTTTCCAAAAGTGGCCCAACGAAACTCGGTTCATTACTCCATCATTTACCAGTAATGGTTTTGGAATGCCTGATTTAAATGCAGTGACAATTGATACTTCGCCGGCCTATACCTTTGGTATGGAACATTTAAGTGGTCGTCAGTATGCTCATTATTTAAAGTTAGTGGCTCAAGCCTATCAATTACCAATTATCGAACATACCACTGCTAAAGATATTCTGACCGTAGATGATGGCTATCAAGTTATTACTAATCAAGGCACCATTACGACGAAGTATTTAATTATGGCAGTGGGACAATACCATACGCCGAGGTTAACTCCTCACCCTGAGAATGTCGTTCATTATAGCCAAGTAGATAGTTGGGAATCTTTTAGTGGGCATGATCAAATTATCGTGGGGGCGAATGAAAGTGGGATCGATGCGGCAATTAACCTGGCACAACTGGGCGATAAAGTAACGGTCATTACCGATGAAACGGGACTAGATGCTGATGAAGCAGATCCTAGTATTCGCTTGGCACCTCATACTCGGCATCGGTTTATGAATTTATTACTTGATCATGCTGATCGAGTCAATTTGGTTCGCCACCAACACCTCGTTGACGTTATCCATAATGATCACGGCTATGAATTGCTTTTTGAAGACGGGCGACGGATGAAGAGTAAGGAGCGACCAATTTTATGTATTGGTTTTTCCGCGGGTCCAGTTACTTTATGGCCAGACTTATTCCGTTTTGACGGTCATCAAATGGTGCTCAATGAATTTGACGAATCGACAGTTGCTTCTAATATCTTTGTAGTCGGTCCGGATGTGCGCCATCAAGACGCGATCTTTTGTTACATTTATAAATTCCGGCAACGGTTTAGTGTCGTGATGGAGGAGATTGCTAAGCGGGAGGGCCTAGACATTAGTGATCTAATTGAAGCCAATCAACGAAACGATTTTTATTTAGATGATTGTGGTAGCTGTGGTGTCGCGTGCCGGTGCTAATAAATACATTTAATATATCTTTCCTTTATACATTTTAGAATGATTCTAATATAATATAAGAGGAGGGATGATTATGACACATAAACAAAAACTTATAACCATTTTCGGGATTGCGATCTTAGCAGCTATTCTACAATGGGGCTTTGGTCTTCCCTTATATGCGCAGATTGTGGTTACCATTGCCGGAGCGGTAGTAACGATTTCGATGCTGATTGAAATGATTAAGAAAATGATCCATGGGGATTTTGGGGTTGATATTCTGGCCGTGACAGCGATTGTTGCGACGCTAGCAGTCGGTGACTACTGGGCTTCCATGATTATTCTTTTAATGTTAATTGGTGGTGATTCCCTAGAAGACTATGCTAATAGGAAAGCCAATAGTGAGTTAAAAAGCCTTTTAGATAATTCGCCAGAACAAGCCCACCGTTTAAATGGAGATCAAGTTGAAGACATTAAAGCCGACTCGGTTAAGGTTGATGATGTTTTATTAATTCGACCAGGTGAACTTGTGCCAGTCGATGGTCGGGTCTTAGAAGGTGATTCCAGTTTAGACGAATCATCCTTAACCGGTGAATCAGTCCCCGTTGAAAAGACTGTGGGTGATCAAGTTTTATCTGGGTCAGTGAATACGGAAGGTATGTTGAAGGTGGTTGCTGAACGAACGGCAGCTAACAGTCAATATCAACAATTAATCCACTTGATTCAACAAGCTGAAAACGATCCAGGACGCTTTGTTCGTTTAGCTGATCGCTATGCCATTCCTTTTACGATTGTAGCTTATGTCTTAGCTGGGATTGCCTGGTGGATGAGTAAAGATCCCGTTCGATTTGCCCAAGTCTTGGTGGTGGCTTCGCCATGTCCGTTGATTTTAGCAGCTCCTGTAGCTTTCGTGTCAGGGATGGGACGCTCTTCGAGAAACGGGATTGTCGTAAAAACTGGGGATTCGATCGAAAAATTAGCGACTGCTAAAACGATGGCCTTTGATAAAACTGGGACCTTGACGCAAGGAAATTTAACGGTTGATCAGGTGAAACCTGCTGATCACTTCACCTCAGATGAAGTTTTACAATTAGCAGCGAGCGTGGAACAAAATTCTGGTCATGTAATTGCCCAATCAATTACTAATTATGCTTTAGACCATCAGATTAAATTAATAACGACCAATGAAGTCAAAGAAGTGACGGGAAATGGTCTACAAGCTATGGTCAATGATCACTTAGTCAAAGTCGGGAAATTGATCTTTGTTACGGACGATCAAGCGATCAAACCGTTAAATCAAACTGCATCATATGTTTCGGTTGATGGTCAATATGCGGGTTGCATTACTTTAGAGGACCAATTACGTCCAGAAACAATTCGAACAATTAGTGAGTTGCATCAATTAAAGATTAATAATCAAATGATGTTAACTGGTGATCAGGAAGAAACCGCTAAACGGATTGGTCAAGAAATTGGGTTTGATCAAGTGGCAGCGAACTTATTACCGGCGGATAAGATTAGTCGAATTAAGGCGCTGACTCCTGATCAACGCCCGGCGGTCATGGTCGGAGATGGGGTTAATGATGCTCCGGTTCTCAAAACGGCTGACGTCGGGATTGCCATGGGGGCGCGGGGTTCAACGGCGGCAAGTGAGTCGGCTGATATTGTTATCATGACTGATAATCTTGAGAAAGTTGCTTCGGCCGTCTTAATTGCTCGCGATACCTTAAAAGTTGCTAAACAGTCCGTGTTGATCGGGATTTTCATCTGTATCGGTTTAATGTTAATTTGTATGACTGGTTGGATTCCAGCGATTATTGGAGCATTGCTTCAAGAAGTGATTGATACGGTATGTATTCTCTGGTCCTTAAAAGCTCGGACCGGACAAAAATTACCAGCTTAATATACAAAAACAACTCCTTAGCTTTGCTAGGGAGTTGTTTTATATCAAGCTTATTTATTAGCAGCAATGGCTTCTTCAAGTGCTTTACCAAGCCGCTTTAAACCTTCTTCAATTTGATCAGGTTTCATATTGGAGTAGTTGAGTCGGAGATGACCAGGTTCTGGCTTAGCAGCGTAGAATGGTTCACCAGGTACAAAGGCCACTTTTTGTTTTAGACAGGTTTCAAATAATTCTGTCGTATCTTCGACACCAGGTACGGTTACCCATAGGAACATCCCACCTTCAGGGTGAGTATAAGTAACGCCTTCAGGGAAGTACTTTTTCATACCTTCTTCCATCAGTTTTTTACGTTGACCGTATAGATCACTGATCTGCTTAACGTGTTCGTTAACATCATTTTGTTCATAGAACTTAACCGTACACCATTGAACCAGGTTGTCAGTTCCCAAGTCAGCCGTTTGTTTCAAAACTGTAAACTTCTTTACAAAACCAGGATCAGCCACAAAGTATCCTAACCGGAAACCTGGGGAAAGAATCTTGGAGAAGGTTCCCATATAAACGACATTGTCAGTCTTGTCATATGATTTAATGGCATCAACGTGTTCACCTTCGAAACGAATATCACCGTATGGATTATCTTCAAAGACTAAAAAGTCATACTTAGAAGCTAATTCAGCGACTTGTTTCCGCCGTTCTGCTGGCATTGTCCGACCAGTTGGGTTTTGGAAAGTTGGGATCACATATAAGAACTTTGCTTCCGGGTGTGCTTGAACGGTCTTTTCCAATTCCGCTGGAATCAAGCCATCTTCATCTGTTGGGACCCCAACTAGGTTAGCCCCGTATGACTTAAAAGCGTCAACCGCACAAAGATAAGTTGGATCTTCAACTAAAACAGTGTCACCAGGATTAACTAAGGCTTTAGCAGCTAATTCCAAGATTTGTTCCGAACCTGACGTCATACAAATATTTTCGTCTTTGGCATCAATGTTTTCGTGTTCTTTAACAATCTTTGTAACTAATTCACGCATGGCGGCAACCCCGCGGGCATCACCATATTGCATGACTTGTTGGCCGTGTTCGTCAAAAGCGGCTTCAGCTGCCTTCTTCATTGCTTCGACTGGGAAAAGTTCAGGAGCGGGAAGACCACCGGCAAAGGAAATAATTGATGGGTCCGCTGCCGCTGCCAAGATTGCTCCAACGGCATCCGTACCATCTGCAGGAACTCGATTCGAATATTTAAATGTTGCCATAAAATCACTCCTTAATTGATTTCTAATAAATTTCTAATGTATGAGTATTGTATACCCAACAATTTAAAAATTAAAGGAAAAATTAGGAGATTCTTACTTTTTTTCGATAGTTTTCTGTAAATGCAAAAGAAATTAGCTTTTCCGAAAACTTTCGCGCGGTCAATATTAATTTGGTAAACTGAATCTGGAACAGGAGGAAGCTATTTAAAAACCATGAAAAAGTGTATCTATTTAATCCTAGTCCTAGGAGTGATCATTATTGCTGGTTGTCAGAATCGGCAGAGTGTTAAAGTTGCCTATCAAAATGCTAATCAAGTGCAGACGGCCTTGAACCAAAATAAGCAACTGAATGGTAAATACGTCAAAATTAAGGTCACATCAGTCGTGACTAATGATAATTATGGATATGTCATGAAGTCTAATGATGATGATCAACAACTTCGCTTTGTTAGTAAAGAAAAACCAAAAGTTAAATCAGGTCAGACGGTAACCTTAAAGATTAGTTCGGTAGAAGGAAATTTAGGTACTTATATCATTCGCTATCGTAATTTAACTATAAATTAAAAGAGTGGAAAGAAACTTTGTCGTTTCCTTTCACCCTTTTGTTCATTAATGTGAGGCGGACGCCTTTGCATCAAGTTTAGATCCATCATTAGGTTTAAAATGGTAGGCAGGTCCATCAATTGCTTCATCATAAGATACTTCAAGATCTAAGCCATTAAAGAACCAAAAATCACTGTCCTGAATATAGTAGTGAATACCGTCAATTACTTCATCGACCACCGGTGAATTAGGTTGGTCGCACCGGGACATAGCCGCCGAGAATCCAGTATGCGCATTCGTTGCGCCATAGACCCGACCGAAGAAACGGATCCCATTGCCAGGTTCTAAGTTCATCTCGTTGCGAAACCATTCAGAGATTTGGGGAGTGAGGGTAATTTTGGTTTTAGTAATTTCAGACATAGTAAACTCCTTTGAAATCGTTTTCTATAGTGTTAGCTTACTATTTTATAACTAGCATGGTCAACCATTTAGTTTGTGTAAATCTGAGCGAAATTAAAGCTTTTAAGGTATAATAATCCATTGGAAAGATACGAATTTAAGAGGAGTTCATGATCATGCAAATTGGGATTGATAAAATGGCATTTGCCACTACCCCGTATTATTTAGATTTAGTTGACTTGGCTCAGGCCCGCGGAGAAGATCCCAATAAATATTTAATTGGAATTGGTCAAAATAAACAGGCGGTCGTTCCGCCAACCCAGGATATTGTGACCCTGGCTGCGGAAGCTGCTAGTCGTTTACTAGATGATCATGACCGGAAAGATATTTCCACCGTTATCGTGGCAACCGAGTCGGGTATAGATAACTCTAAAGCGGCGGCAATTTACGTTAAGCAGTTACTTGGCTTAGATGATTTTGTCCGGACGATTGAAGTGAAAGAAGCCTGTTATAGTGGAACAGCCGCCATCCAGTTTGCGCGTGGCTTAGTCGCCTTGGATCCTCAGCAAAAAGTTTTGGTAATTGCGGCTGATATTGCTCGCTATGGTTTACACACGGGCGGTGAAGTAACCCAAGGGGCTGGTGCGGTAGCCATGCTAATCAGTGCTGATCCACAAATGCTTGCGATCGAGTCAGGAAGTGTAGCCTTATCCCAAGATGTGATGGATTTTTGGCGTCCAATATATGCTACGGAAGCTATGGTTGATGGTAAGTACTCGACCAACGTGTATATTGATTTCTTCCAGCGGACTTTTGATCGCTATTGCCAAAGGCAAAATAAACAATTAAGTGATTTTGCTGCGCTGGCTTTTCATTTACCATTTACCAAAATGGGCAAAAAGGCATTAGAAGCCGAGCTAGGTGACCAAGAAGATGCGATTAGTCAACGCTTGCGGGATAATTTAGTTGCAGAACAAGCTATTCCACGCGAAGTCGGTAATCTTTATACGGGGTCATTATATTTAGGGCTAATGTCACTCTTGGTGAATGGTGATGTCCAACCTGGTGAACGCATCGGTTTATTTTCCTATGGCTCGGGGGCAGAGGGTGAATTCTACAGTGGTATCTTACAGCCAAATTATCAAGATGGATTAAAGGCAGCTTCGTTAGCTTTAGACCATCGTCAGCAAGTTACGGTGAGCGAATACGAAGCATTATTCAATCAGCAATTAGGAATGAAGGCTGAAGATGTGAACTTTGATTTAAGCCAGGATCCATCACGTTTTGTCCTGTCTGGACAACGTGATCATCAACGACAATATTTGACTCGTTCATAAATAAGCGAAGGTTTAAGACGATTAAGTTTTAAACCTTCTTTTTGTAAGTCGTTCGTTAAATTTGACGGGTTTTAATTAAAAAGTGGTTACAGATATTTAATTAGAGTATAATTGAAACATAAATCACAAACAAAAGGAGAATATCATGACGATTTTATACGTAGTTCGCCATGGCCAAAGCGTTGCTAATTCCAAGGGAATTATGCAAGGCGCTAAAATTGACACCCCCTTAACACCATTGGGTCGTCAGCAAGCCCAAGCAACCAAAGAACATTTAAGCGGGATAAGCTATGACCACGTAGTTGCGAGTCCTTTATTAAGAGCTCATGAAACAGCCCAAATCATTGCCGGTAATGATGCGAATATTCACTTAGATGATCGGTTGAAAGAATATGATTATGGGGACTGGGATGGCGAATTAGAAGCAACCCTGTGGGATAAGTACCAACAATATTTTGATGAGCATCATAATCTATTAGCCGGGTCATGGGAGGTCTCTCATGGCGATACTTATGATCAGGTCAAGGATCGTTTAGTTTCCTTGTTTGATGAACTTGTTGCTACATATCCCGATGGGAAAATTTTAGTCGTCAGTCATGGTTTCACCATTAAGTTAATGGCTGATCTAGTTTTAAAGATCGGGAATTTAACTGGGTTGAGTGAGCCATCAAATGCGGGTTTAACTAAATTGGTCCTTACACCATCAACTAAAACTTTAGAGTTTTATGGACGTTAGGAGGAGATTTTATGGATAGAGTGTATAATTTTTCGGCAGGGCCTGCGACCTTACCACATGAAGTTGTCTTAAAGGCGCAAGCTGAATTGCTATCATTTAAAGACAGCGGGATGAGTGTCATGGAGATTAGTCACCGGTCTGATTTATACACGACGATGGCTAGTGAAGCTGAACAAGATTTACGGGATTTAATGCAAATTCCTGATAATTATGAAGTCCTCTTTTTGCAAGGGGGCGCGACGCAAATGTTCTATACGCTGCCTTTAAACTTTGCTAACCAAGCTCATCGAGTTGGCTATATTAATACTGGGCACTGGTCCGAACGAGCTGAAGAAGAAGCGCGTTACGTTTCAGGTTTAACCGTGGAAGAAGTGGGTTCATCAGCCGATCAACATTTTACGGAGTTAGTCCATCAAGTTACTTTAAATGGTGATTACGACTTTATTCATTTAACAACTAATAACACGATTGAAGGAACCATGTACCGGGATTTACCAGAACTGGATGGGAGAACCTTGGTGGCTGATTTATCCTCCAATTTCTTAGGCCAAATATATAATGTAAATGACTTTGGTATTATCTATGCTGGGGCTCAAAAGAACTCGGGAATTGCTGGTTTGACGGTAGCCATCGTTCGTAAAGATTTATTAGAGCAAGTGCCGGATTTACCAGCGATGTTAAGCTTTTCAAAACAAGCAGCGAAACATTCGGCTTTAAATACTCCACCAGTCTTTGCAATTTATATGGCAGGCTTAGTTTTCAAGTGGATCAAAGAACAAGGTGGCGTTGCAGCGATGCAAAAGCGAAATGAAGCTAAAGCGCAATTACTATATGAATTTTTAGATTCATCAAACTTATTCCGTAATCCGGTCGTCTCGGCTGATCGCTCGACGATGAACATTCCGTTTGTCACTGGAGATGCTGACTTAGATGCTTTATGTGTTCAAGAGGCAACCAAGCAAGGCTTAATGAGTTTAAAGGGACACAAGTCAGTTGGTGGTCTGCGGGCTAGTTTATATAATGCCATGACGATTGATGGCGTCCAAGCTTTGGTTAAATTTTTAGGAGAATTTGAAAAAGAACATGGGGGTAAATAATGTATCAGGTAAAAACTTATAATGTCATTTCGCCAGTGGGCTTGGCCAAATTACCAGCCAGTCAATATGCTGTTAACAAATCCGATGATCCAGATGCCCTGATTATTCGTAGTCAAGATATGCATACCACGGATTTTGGTAAAAATGTCAAAGTGATCGCCCGAGCGGGAGCAGGTTTTAACAATATTCCCTTAGATAAGGCGAATGAACAAGGCACGGTAGTCTTTAATACGCCGGGTTCCAATGCCAATGCGGTGAAGGAATTAGTAATTGGGATGCTGATTTTGTGTAATCGGCACGTAATTGACGCAGTTAATTGGTCGGCCCAACTGGTGGGAGCTGATGTTTCTCTACAAACTGAAAAGAACAAGAATCATTTTGCTGGTCATGAATTAGTGGGTAAAACCATTGGGGTAATTGGTCTAGGAAATGTTGGCTCACGCGTAGCTGGTGCGGCTCAACAACTTGGTATGAAAGTAGTTGGGTATGATCCTTATATCTCGGTCGAACATGCTTTACAATTATCAAATCAAATCCCCCGGTTAGACTCGTTAGCCGAATTACTGCAACAAAGTGATTTTGTGACGGTCCATATTCCATATACGGAAGACAATCGGCATTTAATTGGTGAAAATGAAATTGCGATGATGCCAAAAGGCGCAGTCTTATTCAACTATTCGCGAACCGATATTGTTGATGATGCGGCGGCGACTCAAGTGCTGGATCAAGGACATCTCCAACTATATGTGACTGATTTTTCAACGCAAGCAGCCGTTGAAAATCCTAAAGCGATCGTGACCCCGCATCTTGGAGGAACGACTGAAGAAGCGGAAATCAATGGTGCTGTTATGGCAGCCAATACGATTAGAAACTTCTTGGAACAAGGGATCATTCATCATTCAGTTAACATGCCGGAAATGACGACCCCAATGCAATACAATCATCGAATTACAGTGATGCACCAAAATGTCCCTAACATGTTGGGGCAAATTACGACGGCGGTTGCCAATGCTAATATCAACATCGATAACCTATCAAACCAGTCACGGGAAACAATGGCTTATACGGTGATTGACCTTAACCAATTAGATGATGACACTGAGGCCTTAATTAAGAATCTGGAAGCTATTCCAGCTGTTGTTCGGGTTCGGCTATTGAATCGTTAAAAAAAAGATCATGATTTAGGGACGCAAATCCATAAATCATGATCTTATTTTTTTATGCTTGGTATGCTTGGCAGAGCAAGCGGACAAAAGCAGTCACTAACGGACTGCAGTTGTCATGTGTGAAAAGGCAACAGGGAAGATTAACATCAGCGGCGAAATCTTTCCAAATAAAGGTGGGGTCGTCATCTTCATATAAATCGGGACTAAGGCAAACGGCTTCGCCTGCCGCAACATAAGTTAAAGTTGTACTGTGATCGTGACTATTAATAGTAGCTAAATTTAGCTCGGCTTTGAGCTTTTGTTGCAAGTCACGCAGCGGTTGAGGACTGCCCCCACCAACCAAAAGGGTTCGACCTTGTAGATCAGCTGGGGTGATTAGACCTTGATCTGCTAAAGGATCATCAGCTCGGAGAACTAATTTGAGCCGGCTATCATATAAGAGGTGGGCTTCAACCCCAGAAATATCTTGCAATTCATCGCCCCGCGAAAAGATAATGTCACTTTGACCAGCTAAAAAATTTTCTAGGCGATGTTCACTATTGTCAAAGATTGGATCAATAAAAACTTCTGGGTGTAGTTGACGAAAGGCATACATGACTTCTGGTAATTCTAATAAGGCCGTACGGGTAAAAATGCTAATTCGGATGGTATCACTGTATTGACGAGCATAGTTCTGGCAACGTTCAATTATAGTTTGTAAATCAGTATTTAGTGATTGGAGGGCATTACAAAATTGTTGCCCTACAGAAGTCAACGCGACTTTTCGATTGGAACGATCAAAAATCTTAAAGCCTACTTCGGCTTCTAGGCTTTGAATATGATGTGAGAGCGTGGGTTGACTAATATAAAGTTCGTTAGCTGCGCGATTAAAATTTAAGGTTTTAGCAACGGCAAGGGTACATTCAACTTGACGCGAATTCATGGGTTCACCTCATTAATAGATTTATTCTATTATAAATAGATTTTAAGTATTAGACTAGTCTATTTATCAGGTATATGATTAAACCATCAACAAAGGAGGTTGATGAAATGAATGTCTTAATCCTTGGTGCTACTGGAACGTTAGGTTCAGCAGCTCGTCAAGAACTCTTAAATCAAACTGAAGTTAATTTAACCTTATTTTCACGGAGCGCCGATCGGTTAACGGTTGATCCAAAGCGTGAAAAAGCGGTCAGTGGTGATCTAACTAATGGTCAAGAATTAGATGCAGTGATGAAAGGTCAGGATGTGGTCTTTGCAGCTCTTAGTGGTAATTTAAAACGATATGCTCAATCAATTGTTGAATCAATGGATCGTAATCATGTCCAACGTTTAATCTTTATTTCTTCAATGGGAATTTATGATGAAATTCCAACCTCGGTCGGCTCACGCGGTAACTTAAAATACAATTCGGTATTGCGTCCCTACCGTGAGGCGGCAGATGTGATCGAAGCTAGTGATTTGAACTATACGGTGATTCGGCCAGGTTGGTTCACTGGTGGTCCAGCTAATTATGAAGTGACCCATAAGGGCGAACCATTCGGCGGCCATGATGTTTCAATTAACAGTATTGCCGATTTAGTTCTTAAATTAGTTAACGACAATCAATTGTATTCAAAGGAAAGCGTTGGAATTAATACTCCAGCATAATTAATATAGAAAACGAGGTAAGAAAAAATGAAGCAAGAAGTAATGTTAGTGACTGGTGCCGGACAATTATCAATGGCGATTGCACGTCGCATGGGATCTGGAAAGAAGATTATTTTAGGGGACTTAAGTCTTGATAATGCTAAGAACATCGCAGAAGTGATGACGAATGCCGGTTTTGATGTTGAAGCCGTTCAAATGGATTTGTCATCTCGTGAATCAATTCAAAATTTAATTAAAGTGGGTCAATCCTTTGGAGACATTAAATACTTAGTTAATGGTGCTGGGGTTTCACCTTCCCAAGTTCCAGTGGAAACGATTTTGAAAGTTGATCTTTACGGGACGGCTGTCTTAATGGAAGAAGTCCGGAAAGTAATCGTTCCTGGTGGGAGTGGGGTCGTGATCTCAAGTCAATCAGGATTCCGGATGCCAGCATTAACGGCCGAACAAGACCGAGCTTTGGCGATGACCCCAACCGAAGAATTGTTAGACCTTGATTTCTTACAACCTGATCAAATCGAAAACACCTTACATGCCTACCAATTAGCAAAGCGGGCCAATGAGAAGCGGGTTATGTATGAAGCCGTTAAGTGGGGTGAAAAAGGTGCCCGGATCAACGATATAGCTCCAGGAATTATCGTTACACCTTTAGCTATTGATGAATTTAATGGAATCCGTGGTGATTTCTACAAGAATATGTTTGCTAAATCACCAGCTGGTCGTCCGGGAACGGCGGATGAAGTAGCAGATGTTGCTGAATTATTAATGAGTGAACGTTCCCAATACATTACTGGTTCAACGGTCTTGATTGATGGTGGAGCAACTGCATCCTACTTCTACGGACCATTACAACCAACGGAGGAATAAGATGGGTGTCTTTGAAAATCTAAGAAAAGGCCAACATTATGCGATTAGTGATCCTGATTATCAAGCTGAGGTTCACCAAGAGATTAATCGGAGTGAACATTTAAGTTATCTAATCAGTCAAACCGATCCAAATGAGCAGGAACGCATTCTTGATCTGGAAAATCAACTATTAAATGATCAAATGCATGATGGAACTTATTTTACGCCGCCCTTTAATATTGATTGTGGCAGTCGTGTTTTCTTAGGGAAAAATGTTTTTGCTAATCATGATTTAGACATCATGTCGGCAGGAACAATCACAATTGAAGATGGGGTAATGATGGGACCAGAAGTTGCTTTACTGACGGTCAATCATGAACCCAAAAATATTCGCACGGTTTATACAGGTGAAATTCACATCAAGAAAAACGCTTGGTTAGGCGCTCGTGTCAGTGTCTTACCAGGGGTAACAATCGGTGAAAATGCTATCGTTGGAACTGGGGCAGTAGTGACTCATGATGTCCCCGATAATACGATTGTGGCAGGGGTTCCAGCCCGGGTTATCAAGACAATCGATTAAGATCGTTGACATTCCATTGCCAATTGTTATGATAAGGGAAAACCTTAGGAGGTAGCTAACAATGGCAAAAACGATTTCGATTGATGGGCAATTACTGCCAGCTGGTCGTCAGGTGAAAATCAAAGCGGATCACCATCAGTGGATGATTGATGAACCAGAAAGCAGTCATGGAACCGACGTGGGTCCTAGCCCTGTGCAATATTTATTAGGAGCAGTAGCTGGCTGTTTAACAATTACTGCTAAATGGTTAGCAGGACAAAAGGGAATTCGGTTAGATCAATTTGATGCGCATGTTGAAGGCACCTATTCGATGAAACATGCCAAGGATCCGGATTTTCAAAATCGCTTTACTGAAATTCGGGTTCATGTTGACATGGAATCAGATTTAAATCCTGATGAAGAAAAAGCTTTTATTGAAGAATGTCGGATGTATTGTCCGGTTGAAGGAACGATCGTAAACCAGACCAACTTCATAATTGAATAAGTACCAAATCCACTAGACTCCGGGGTCTAGTGGATTTTTTATATATAAAATTATACTGTGTTGACGAACAATACTATATATTGTATAATATTGTTGAAGCGGAGGTACAGAAAATGAAAATTACAATTAATGCTGACCTGCTGGATGGGTTAGTCTTAGTCTTATTAAGTCGTCAAGACTACTATGGCTATGCCTTAACCCAAGATATGCAAGCAGTGATTTCAATCTCTGAGTCAACAATGTATCCGGTATTGCGACGATTAAAGAAAAATGGGTATTTAGAAACTTATGATCAAGCTTTAGATGGTCGTAATCGTCGTTATTATCGAATCTTACCAGAGGGTCAGGAACACCTGGAGCGGATCATCAAAATGTGGAATGATTATAAAGAAAGTTTAGACCAAATTTTTAATGGTCATCTAGATGGGGAGGAAGGATAGATGGACAAGCAAAGATACTTGGAAGAACTAGCTAAATATCTAGCACCATTATCAGCAGAAGAACGTCAAGACGCCATCGATTTTTATAGCGAAATGATTGATGACGCCGGCTTAGTAACTTGGGACGCGATGGTCATGAAATTGGGTAAACCGGAGAGTTTAGCCCATAAGATTGTAGGAGACCAAGAAGGATCTAAGGAAACAAGTTCGCAACTAACTAGGAGACATTTGAACGCTGGAACATTGGCTTTAATCCTCTTAGTAATTGTGATTACCTTTCCGATTTGGATGATTTTATTAGGCATTGCTTTTGGGATTGTCGTCGCAATTATTGGAGCTGCCTTTGGTGTAATCATGGGAATCATTTCCACTATCATGGTCGGAATTATTTTAGGAATTACTAACATTTATATCGGCATTCTAATGGCAACGACGAATCCAGCCGTCAGTTTATTCTATATTGGAATCGCGATTATTGCCTTAGCTATAGCTATGTTCCTATTGCCGTTGATTTGGTTTGGCTTTAAGTTACTAATTCACTGGATGGTGGAACTAATTCAATGGATTACGAAGAAATTACATCGGGGAGGACACTAATCATGAAAAAGTGGTATTTTTGGAGTTTGATCGTCCTTATTGTTGGACTCGTTGCAACTGCAATTGGTTTTATAGGTCATGGTAATCAAACGATTGAATTTGAAAACTGGCATCATGCTAAGATCGTTACTAAGTCATCCAAGATCACTACTAAAACGACCAAATGGTCAGAAAGTGATTTTAACCAAATTAATGTTGATGTGAAGAATGTTGATGTTGTCGTCCAAACCGGTGATTCATATAACGTTAAGTTTGTCGGTTCGCCAGATGCTAAATTTAAGGTAAGTAAAAAAGATCAAACTTTAACTGTTAAGCAAACCAAGGACGCCACGAAGGGCTACCGAATGCGGACGAAAGGTTTCTTCTGGATTTACGACCATGATCAACATGCCGATTCGAAATTAATCATCACGGTACCTAAAGACACCCAATTATCGAATGTTTCTATTAATGAAACCAATGTTGACCTAGCTGGTGATCTGACGCTGAAGAACATTAAGGCTGATAATGTTTATCTTTCAACTGGTGGCGATATTACTGTTAACCAAGCCACTATTAATGGTGGTCAAATCATTAGTGAAGATGATATTGACCTCCAAAAAACGACCTTTAATGGTCAAGTAACCATTAATAGCAAGAATGGCGATATTGAAGTTTCTAATGCCAATGATCAGGTTGGTTACCAAGTCCAAGCTGTTAATGGAGATGCGAAGCTTTTTAAACAATCAAATGACAGTGGAGATCAATTAAAGGTCAATGAAGACAATAGCACTCAAGTGAAATTGACCGCTAGTAATGGTGACATTAATGTTTTGAAAGGAAATGATGACGATGACTAAAAAGCTATATAAATCAAATGACCGAATCATTGGCGGAGTCTTTGGCGGAATTGCTGAATATTTTGGCTGGGATAAAACGGTGGTACGGTTAATTGGCACTTTAATTATTCTCTTCGTTGGTCAACTATTTTTAGGGGTACTTGCATATTTTATTGCGATGGAAATTATGCCAAACCGACCTGATTATCAAAAGGGTGGTAATCATCGTTCCGATGCACCGATTGAAGGGGAATTTGAAGAAAAATAAAAACAAAATGGATCATAACCTTAGGATATTGACTAAGATTATGATCCATTTTTATTCATACCAATGGTATAAAGCTTGGGTTCCTTCATCACCGAAGCCCATAGCTTCAACGGCTTGGCATTCTTTTAGAATTTGGTCTAAAATTGCTAATTTAAGGTCACGATCATTGGCTTCACCTTGGGCGATTTTGAGATCTTTAATAAAATGTTTCATATAAAAGGTGGCCTTGAAATCATTGTTAATTAACATAGGCATAAAGGCTTCCATTTGAGCACTTCCAGCTGCCCCAGCGCGAATAGTATCAAACATTTTTTGCGGATCCAGCCCAGCGGCTTTGGCATACCGTAAGGATTCGCAAACTCCTGCTAATGCGCCCGCTAAGGCAATCTGGTTAGCCATTTTTGTATGTTGACCGGATCCAGCTGGTCCTTGTAAGACAATTTGTTTCCCCATGGCAGTAAAAATTGGAAAAGCATGATCGAAAGTGGCCTGATCTCCACCGATCATAATTGATAAACTACCATTTTCAGCTCCCGCTAAACCACCAGAAACCGGCGCATCCAGAGCTAAGAGCTTATGATCAACGGCAGCTTGATAGATTTTTTGGGCTAATTGTGGGCTGGTTGTCGTCATATCAATAATGGTGGTACCCGGGTTAGCCCCTGCTAAAATCCCATGTTCACCAAAGTAGACTTCTTCAACGTCTTTAGGATAGCCAACTATCGTAATAACAAAGTCCACATCATGTGCACATTGAGCGGCATCATCAGTCCAATCAGCTCCATCATTAATAAGGTCTTCCGCTTTGGCCTTGGTCCGATTCCAAATCTGTACTTGGTAACCATTTTTCAGCAAATTTCTAATCATTCCATGACCCATTAAGCCGGTCCCAATAAATCCAATCTTTGTCATAAGATCTGCTCCCTTCGTTAAGTTATTTCCATTATACTCTTTATGTTATCAGAGGTTGTATACAAAAATAGTGCATAACAAGTGTAGATATACAAAAAACAGCAAAAATATCCCGATTGTATTGTATTAATATTCATTTTTTAGTATTATACATACATAATCATGAATGAAAATCATAGAAAGGGATTTGATTATGAAAAAACTTTGGAAACAAATGCTAATGTTAGTTGCTACTTTAGCATTAATGATGTCGGCGCTGGTTCCTTCAGCGATGGCTGCTAGTAGTTCATCTAGTAGTAGTGAAGCTACCAGCAGTTCGGCTTCTTCAACTTCGGGTGATAAATTAGCCGAGATTAAACAAAAAGGGGTCCTCGTGGTTGGACTATCTGCTGATTATCCACCATTAGAATTTACTGCCAAAATTAATGGTAAAACGGAATATGTTGGGGTCGATGTGTCCATTGCTAAAGCAATCGCCAAGGATCTGGGCGTCAAACTTGAAATTAAGAATATGAGTTTTGATTCGCTCTTGGTGGCCATGGAAACTGGGAAAGTTGATATGGTTATTTCAGGGATGAACGCCACGGCCGAACGGAAGCAAAGTGTGGACTTCTCGCATGTTTATTACAAGGGTGGGGCCACTTTCCTGATTAATAAAAAGGACAAAGCAAAGTATAAATCAGGTAATGATCTTAAAACGGCTAATATTGGGGTCCAAACCGGGACTGTCCAAGCTACGATGGCTAAGAATAGTTTCCCAAATGCCACGGTGAAACCCTTATCTAACCTCAGTAACTTAGTTTTAGCTTTGAAGTCGGGCAAGACCAATGCCGTCCTGATGGATGCTTTAATTGCCAAAGCCTATGCTAGCAACGATGATTCTTTAGCAGTGGTATCAAAAACCGGTATTAAGAATGATTTAAGTGATGCCGGAACGGCGGTTGCTATGCCAAAAGGGCAAACGAGTTTGGTAAATGCGGTTAACCAAACAATCGATCGGATTAACCAAAATAAGACGGTCGAAAAAACTTACTTGCCAGCAGCTGCTAAATATATGAAGAAAGTTGAAGCTAAGCGGACACTTTGGAACTACTGGACATACTTTGCTAAAGGGATTGGTGATACCTTAATTATCACGGTGGTTTCGGTCTTCTTTGGGTTTGTATTAGGGATTCTGCTATCATTAATGCGGCTTTCCAAAATCAAGCTGTTACATTGGATCGCGGTATGTTATATTGAATTCGTTCGGGGTACCCCGTTAATGGTTCAAATTATGTTCATTTACTTTGGGATTGGGGCGGTAATTTCATCCATGCCTGCTATTTTGGCCGGAATTATCGCAATTTCCTTAAACTCGGGAGCTTATGTCGCCGAAATTATTCGGTCCGGGATTCAATCAATTAACAAAGGTCAAAGTGAAGCTGCTCGTTCCTTAGGGTTGAGTCAAAAGATGACCTTCCAATATGTTGTGATGCCACAAGCTTTAAAGAATATTTGGCCAGCCTTAGGAAACGAATTTATTACCTTGCTGAAGGATAGTTCCTTAGCTTCGACGATCGGGGTTGCCGAATTAATGTACCAAACTCAGTTAGTACAAACCTCTACATATAAAGGAGTGGCGCCACTAGCCATCACCATGGTACTTTACTTTATTATGACGTTCACTGTTTCAAAGATTCTGGGATACTACGAAGGGAAGATGAATCACAATGGATAAGATGCTCGAAATTAAGAACCTCCAAAAGAAATTTGGGGATCATGAAGTTTTAAAGGACATCACCGCTGAAGTTGATAACGGGCAAGTGATTTGTGTCATTGGTCCTTCTGGTTCCGGGAAAAGTACCTTTTTACGGTGTTTAAATTTATTAGAAGAACCAACTTCTGGTAAGGTGATCTTTGAGGGACAGGAATTAACGAATCTTAAGGAAGCTCAACTTGATGTGTTGCGGGAAAAAATGGGCATGGTTTTCCAAAGTTTTAACCTGTTCCCAAATATGACCGTTTTGGATAATATCACTTTGGCACCGATCAAGGTTAAGAAAATCGAAAAAGCTAAAGCTGAAGCGACAGCTAAAGAGTTATTAGATCGGGTTGGCTTGGCCGAAAAGGCGGATGCCTATCCCGCCAGCCTATCAGGAGGACAACAACAACGGGTGGCAATTGCGCGAGCCCTAGCAATGAATCCCGATTTGATGCTATTTGATGAACCAACCAGTGCCTTGGATCCGGAAATGGTCGGCGAAGTGCTGGAAGTTATGAAAGACTTGGCTAAATCTGGGATGACGATGGTAGTTGTTACTCATGAGATGGGTTTTGCTAAAGAAGTGGCGGATGAAGTTTGGTTCATGGATGAAGGATATATCCAAGAACAAGGGACCCCAACGGAAGTCTTTGATCACCCAACTAGTGAACGGGCCCAAAGCTTCCTAGCTAAGATTTTAAAATAGTAGAAAAGGAGATCCAAAATTTGGATCTCCTTTTTCCAGTTAGAGCGTAAGTTCATAGATTTGGTCAGCAATTGATAGAGTTGATAAGCGGTGGGAGACAATTACCACCGTTTTTTCTTTTGCAATTTTTTGCAGCGACTTTAAAATAATCGCTTCATTTAAAACATCCAAGTTAGCAGTAATTTCATCGAGAAGCAGCAACTCACCTTCATGTAAAAAGGCGCGGGCAATTCCTAATCGTTGCTTTTGACCCTCTGAAATGCTATCGGCTAGTTCGCTTAACTTAGTTTGATATTGTTCTGGTAAAGATTCGATGTAATTAGCGATCCCGGCTTGTTGAGCCACCAGTTGAATTTCCTGATCACTGGCTTGTGGGTTACCTAATTTTAGGTTATTCGCGATGGTATCTTGAAAGAGCCAAGTTTCTTGGGAAACGTAGCTTTCCATCTGACGTAAATAATTACTGTTTATTTTCGTTAAACTAGTCTTATTAATGGTAACTTGACCAGTATCGGGATCGTAAAAGTGCGCTAATAATTTTAAAATGGTTGATTTGCCAGTCCCACTTGGGGCGTGGATTCCCATAATCTGTCCCTTTGGAATAGTCAAATTAAGTTTCTGGATGACCGGGTTGACGGTATCAGGATAAGTAAAGGTAACGTTAGTTAATTGGGCTTGGTCAAATGTCGGTTGTTGACCTTGTTCAACCTCTTGCACAACTGGGTTTTCATCTAACAAGTCAATTAGTCGTTGGGCAGCGCCAATGGTTTGGGAGAGCCCGGCGGTTAGCGAAGATAAGGCAATTACTGGCCCAAAAGATGAAAGGACTATAACTGTAGCAATAATGATAGTTACTGGACTTAAATGCAAGGCATAGGCTATTAACAAGGTCCCAAGGGAAAAACCAAAAACTACCAAGTAGATGGCAGCATTTTGGAGGCCACTTCCCAAACTAATTTGACCTTGGGTATGATTTAAGGCTTTAGTTTGGTCAGTAAGTGACTGTAATCGCTTCGGCATGCCTTTGAATTGTAAGAGTTCACCTAATCCATATAGGGAATCGAGGACGTATGACGATAATTGGCCCAGTTGATTACGGACCTGAAGTCCTCGTGCGTCCATGATATGGTGACTAACTAGGGGAATTAGGTAGCCGATTAAAAGATATCCCAACAGGGCCCACAGACCAAGCCAGGGTGATAAACAAGTTAGCAATCCAGGAACCATAATTGACACCAGGGTTGCAATCGCGACCGGGGAAATGGTGTGAGCATAGAATAATTCCAACATTTCAATATCACTGGTTACTAGTGCGATTAAATCTCCTTTGCTCTTATTTTCTAAGATGGCCGGACTTAACCGACGAAGCGCCGAGAACACTTTTTGCCGCAGGAGCGCTAAAAGCTTAAAGGCGATTAAATGATTGCAATAATGTTCCCCATAATGAAGAGGGCCTCGCAAAAAACCACAGATTAGAATAGGCCAAAGATAATTAGTAAAATTGCTAGGATCCGTGAGTAGACCAGTAATAGCAATTACGGGAAGGGCAATAACCGTTAACTGACCTAGCACCCCTAAGCAGATGGCTGCAAACATGACGCCAGTCAAGGGAGCAATTAATTTAAATAGACGAAATAGGGCACTCATGATAATTCCTCCTTAGCGCTTGTGAAACTCTCTAATTCGGCTTGATGATTAAATAGATTGGTATAGGCACCGTTCTGCGCCAGCAGGGTTTGATGATCACCACTTTCAATAATTTTTCCCTGGTCAAGGTAAAAGATTTGATCACAATCAGTCACATTGGCTAATCGATGTGAAATTAAGATAACTGTTTTAGTTTTTGCAACTTGTTTAATAAGTCGCATAATTATAGCTTCTGATTCTTGATCAATATTTGAAGTTGCTTCATCGAAAATAAAGACCTGGGCATCTGTCAGTAAGGCTCGAGCAATGGCTAGCCGTTGTTTTTGCCCACCCGATAGATTTGCGGCATCAGTCTCAATCAGCGTCGCTAGCCCAGCTTTAGATTGACAAAAGTCCCATAAGTTAACTTGCTTTAAAGCTTGCATTAGCTCTTGATCGGTGGCATCAGGTTTAGCCAAGATAAGATTATCGCGAAAACTGCCCTTAAAGACAAAAGCATGGTGACTAACAATAGTAATTCGATCATTAAGGGAATCCTGTGATAAATCAGACAGTTCAGTGGGACCGAATTTTAACGATCCAGCATATTGACGAACTTGTCCGCTTAGTAAAGCTGCTAAAGTAGATTTACCAGCTCCCGAAGGACCCACGAAAGCCACCAACTGATGAGGCTGAATGGTTAAAGCAATATTAGTTAAACTCGGCTGATGAGCATGCGGATAAGTAAAAGTAAGATCTTGACTGCTAATTGTAAATTCCTGATCAGCTAGATTTTGATCACCATCGGTTAGTTCAGTTAAATCTAAGAATTCAAAAATTTTGTCACTAGCCTTCATGCCGTTCATTCCCATATGGAAATAAGCACCTAATTGTCGCATTGGTAAGAAATATTCGGTGGCAAGTAATACCAAGATAATGGTTTCTTGAAGCGTAATCTGAGCTTGATGATATTGACTAAGAGCCACCACAATGCCCACGGCGGCACCACCATAAGCCACGAGATCCATAATGATGGTACTAAAAAGTTGAGTAGAAAGGACCTTCATGGTCACCCGACGGAATTGTTCACTTTCGGCAACAATCTCATCTTCTGCCGTCTGATCTGCTTGATAAACTTTTAAGGTGGTCATCCCATGGAGCTTCTCCAAAAAGGTATCGCCCAGTTGGTAGTAACTTCTAAAATAAGTCGAGAGGACCGAAGTGACTAACTTCATAACCACCATTATCACGATGGAAATTAACGGGACGGCACAAAGGAGAACAATACTGGTTGGAGCATTAATTTGAACCAAAATAATGAAAAGGGTAATTGGAGCTAAAAGAGCATAGAAAAATTGACTTAAATAGCGGCCAACGTAAGTTTCTAGTTGTTCAATTCCTTCGGTCAGCATTTGCGTAATTTGAACGGAAGGAATTTGTTCTCGATAACCAGTTCCTAAGCGTGCTAACTTTTCAAACATGGCGAAGCGGAGACTTTGTTTAATTTCACTCGCAGCAAAGAAACTTGCATGATCATAAGCCAGCGAGCATCCCATCCGAACGATAATTGCCACCCCGATTGTGCAGAGGGCGGACATAAACGATATTGTTTTGCCTTCATTGTGTAGAATTAGATCAAAGATCGAGGCAAATGCAAAAATTAACATGATTTGCGCAATTAATGAAAGCCATTGCCAGAAAATTTGGAGAGCAATCTGTCGACGTGATGAGGTCAGCATTTTTAATAAGCGAATTTTAATCATATTCTAATCTCCCGTAAATAAATAAGATTTTATCATCTTCACTTTCATTTCGAAATACTTAATTTAATAAAATTAAGATTCAGAGTTGAGAAGCTAATTTAAATTGTGCGATAATGATCCCAATCAAGATTAAAATAATTTAATGAAAAGAAGGGATCCTTTTATGATTGAAAACGAAACCATCAAACACCAATTAAATCACCGCTCCATTCGTCAATTCAAACCTGCATCATTGTCGACCGAACAACTGACGACCCTATATGAGGTGGCCCGGCAAACTTCCACTAGTATGTTTATGCAACAAATGACGATTTTACATGTGACGGATGAGAAAAAACGGGCTGCTGTCCGGGAAATTTGTCATCAACCCTACGTTGGTGCCAATGGGGATCTGCTAATTTTTATTGCTGATTTGCACCGTAACCAAATAATTCGTCAACAAGCTGGAAATGATGATGGTCGGTTACACACTACGGATATCTTTTTACAAGCTGTTGAAGATACAGTATTAGCTACCCAAAACGTGTTGAATGCGGTCGAAAGTATGGGACTCGGTGGGGTCGTCTTAGGGTCAATCAAGAATGATTCGCAAAAATTAATTGAGGTCTTAGATTTACCGCAAATAACCTTTCCAATCTTAGGTCTGCAAATTGGGATCCCAGATCAAGAGCCACAATTAAAACCGCGGTTGCCTTTATCATTAATGGCCTTTGAAAATGATTATCCAAAGACGATGCCAATGAATTTAATGCCGGATTACGACCGAGTTGTAAATACTTATTACGATTTACGAAACGCTAATCAGCGGGTAGATACATTTACCAATCAGATTAATAGCGATAAGTTGAATCAACAGGTTACAAAGCGTGATGAGATTGTAGCTGCTTTACATCAACAAGGTTTAGCCTTGGATTTAAACGTTTAAATCTTAAGATAAACTCGCCATTTGAGGAATCAAAAGGGGCGGGTTTTTATTTTACTTTAGCAAAAATACTCATTATCTAAATTAGTGTATCTTTATATAATTCCTATAATTATGATTAAGAATATAACTAAAATTATCGTGATGCAGTTTAAATATCCATTATTATTGTTACAATAAGAATATATAATATATACGCAAATCAATTAATTTGGGTAGTCTGAGCATCTATGATGGATGATAATATAATGAACCAAATATGTAATATTTTACCTATTTAGACATCATGTGAGGTGAGAAGATGACAGTTAAATTAAGACGTGTGGGGACATCAAACACATTAACAGTACCCAGTTTTATCAAACCAGTTGCATCAGAATACCAAGTATTCGTAGCTGAAGATGGGGTGATTTTCTACGTCCCGAAAAAGAATGACCAAAGTGAAATTGAACGAATTGCTCGGAAACACGGGGCATTTTTACCTTACCAATATTAAGATTAGACATCATAAAAAACCTGCGGCTCAGTGGTCGCAGGTTTTTTATATCGGGTAGCTAAATTATTTAAATTGGTCGAGATCAATATCTGTACTACGGGTTTGAGCTTTTCGACCCTTAAGCTTAAATGATAGGATCAAGGCGACTACAATTAAGACAATTGTGAAACAAAAACCATAGTGAGCGCCATTCGCAAAGCGAGCGGCAGATGAGGCATGACTAGCTGCTTGTCCCATACTCATGAAACTAGTTGCTAAGGCCGTAGCTAAGGCTCCTACAACTTGTTGTAAAGTATTCATAATGGTACTACCGTCGCCGGCTTCAGAACCTTGGAGAGAGTTTAAAGCACTAGTTTGAGCTGGTGACATGGCTAATGGTGCCCCGATCATCAAAATTACATGGGCAATGATGATGTAAAGAATGGATGATGAAGGACCAGCAACGGCTAGCATCAATGCACCAACAAAAGCAACGATGAAGCCAATGGTGGCGGGGAGCTTAGCGCCAACTTGATCGTACATTCGACCAGCAATTGCTGAAACAAGCGCGTTAATGATACCCCCTGGTAACATAATAATTCCGGTTAATGCAACCGCAATCCCCATTGCATTTTGAATGAATTGGGGCATTAAGTACATTGCCGAAAGGATGATTCCAAAGTCGAGCATGACAACTGCAACCCCTAAGGAAAAACTGGAATTGCGCATTACCTTAAGGTTGAGAATTGGATTTGCTAATTTTAATTGGCGAACACAGTAAAGAATAAAGACGACGATCCCGACAACTAAGCAGGTGAGAACTTGCCAAGAAAGCCAGCCTAATTCACTGGCTAAACTAGCTCCCGCTACAATTCCGGAGAAACCAATGATTGATTCGCAAATTGATAATAAATCAACGGGCGGTTTAGTTTGTTGACCAACGTTTTTAACAAAACAAATCGAGAAGATTAAGGCGATTGCTAAAAAGATGACAAAAGTCCAAAAAATCCAACGCCAAGAAGCAATCCCTAAGATGATCCCAGTTAAAGTCGGTCCAATAGCAGGGGCAAACATAATCACCAGTGCCATGACCCCGTTGACGGCCCCTAATTTTTGGGGCGGAAATAGTTGCATGGCAGTTGCGAACATGGTTGGAAGAATCAACCCCGTTCCGATCCCTTGGATCATTCGACCGGTCAAAAGGATTGCAAAGTCGCCGGCTAGGGCTGAAATAATCGACCCAATCATAAAGGCGACAATCGCAAAGATCACCACTTGGCGAGTCGTAAACCATTTACCGATGATGCTAGAAAGGGGCATGACAATCCCAATTACTAGCATATAACCCGTTACCAACCATTGGATGGTCGAGGTTGGCAGGTGAAAGGCCTGTTCAAGTTGGGGGATTGCAATGTTGAGGGATGTTTCACTAAACATTCCGACAAAAGCGCCCAACAACATTCCAAACATCGCGATCCAAGGATGTTTCACTTGTACGCGAGCGGACATAACGTTTGTATTTTCCATAAATAAACTCCTTCTTTCTTTTTCACACAATTGATTACTCTACCAGAATTTTAAATTTTTCGTAAGTTTATCAATAAAAAAACTTGAGATTTCTCTCAAGTTATCACGGATCTAATTAGTTCGGTTTAATAATTTATTGATTAGTTTCTTTAGATTACGGGTTGCCTTGCTATCAGGTAAGTCAGCTAATAATGCTAAAGCATCATTAGAATATTGTTGAGCAGTCCGATGTGCAATTTTGACACCATCGTTAGCAATTACTAATTGTCGAATTTGTAAAAGATCATCCATTGTCATTTGGCTTTGTTTGGCTAGCAGATCGCTGATGGCATGGGAAGGATCATTTTCTAACGCAATTAGTAAGGGGAGCGAATAAACGCCCGTCGTTAAGTCTTCGAGAACTGGTTTATTCATGTCGCGGCCGTCGGAATAATCTAAAATATCATCCAAAATTTGAAAAGCCATCCCCACCTTTTCGCCAATGGCTTGGGCGATTTGAACTTCTTGCTCCGATAAATTGCCGAGGAATGCCCCTTCACGAGCCGCTAAAGAAAATAGGGCGGCAGTTTTTCCCTTTATATTATCCAGATAGGTGGACACTGATTGATTGAGATCAAACCGGTGGGCCATTTGTCCCAGTTCACCATTCAAAATTTTAGACATCACCGTCGCATTAACCTTGAGCAACGGTGTATTGGCAAACGCTTCAGTGATTAATTGAAAGAATACGGTAAAAAGATAATCGCCCGAATAAACCGCAATATCCTTACCAAAAGCAGCTTGAATACTAATGGCTCCGCGACGTTGCGGAGCATCATCAATGATGTCATCATGAATTAATGTAGCCATGTGTAAAATTTCAATCGAGGCTGCCGCTTTTAATAATTGTTCATGATCATTTGGCCCCTTGATCATACTAAAAAGGCAGACAAATCCCGGACGAATATATTTACCACCATTATTGGCCATCGTTTTTAAAGCAGTTTCTAATTGATGATCGGCTGTTTGAATGCGATTAGTAATTAAATCAGCAACCGCTTGGAGATTCGTATTTAATTCGGGATATTGAGGGATAAATGAGCGTGACATTTTATTGTTCCTTTATCATATGTTAACTTATATTCTAACCTACAATCTTAATTTTAGAAATACTAAGATTGGTCATTCATATTTACAGCGGATTTCTTTATAATTAAAGGTAACGATATTTATAAGTGGGGATGCAAAGATGGATATTAATCGATTTGTCAGTCGACGAAAGGAACTAGGTTTTTCGCAAGTACAGCTAGCTCAGGGAATTTGTACCCAAGCAACCCTAAGTAAATTCGAAAATAACGGTCAAATTCCATCTTTAAATATTTTACAACAGTTGTGTAACCGCTTGGGTTTATCATTAGATGAATTAAGTCAAAACGATAAGGACTCGATAGTTTATCTTAATCGTCAGTTAAAACAAGCCGAAATTGACCTGATGATTGGGAACTTTTTAGCTGCTCAGGAATGCTTAAGTAACATCAGTATCAATTCGCAAAGTACCCTGATCCATCAAATGCAATTTTACCTAATCCGGGGGTTGCTAGAATTGTTACTTGATCAGGACCATGAAGGGGCCATCGCTGATTTTAAATTAGTGACCGAAGAACTTGATCAGGAACAATCAACCATCTGGTATTATCTGGGCCAAGCAGGGCTTGCGCTGGTCTATGATCGCGAACAGCGCGCGATCGCAGCTAAAGAACACTTTAAAATGGTGGCAACTTATGTTGATCAACTAAGCGATACGGCTGTCGAAAATATTACCGATTTTGAATATGTCCTGGCAATTTCATATATTTTAGGGCGTTATTATTGGCAAAATAATTTTTTGCAAGCGGCCGAAAACTATATTAACTTCGGCTTGCAATTAGCCCAGTATCATCACGTTACTTACTTTGTTCCGCGACTGTATATGGTGCAAACGGAAATTTTAAAAGCGCAAGGTGCGGATGCATCAACTATTGAAGCAATGATTCATCAAGCCGCTGTTTTTGCTGAATTCAATCATAATCAAGTCGTTCAAAAGTGGGTGCAAGAACAAGGGAAAGGAGAACTTTATGACGCTAACTAATCATCATTCTGAAAGTGAGGTTAATCAGCTCTTTTCACGGGTTGCTCCCCAGTATGATCGGATGAACGATTTAATTAGCTTAGGAACTCAGCGTCGCTGGCGAAAACAGTTATTTCGAGAATTACCAATTCATCAAGGTGATACTTGTTTAGATCTTTGCTGTGGAACTGGAGATTTAACCATTTCACTAGCGCAACGATCAGGAAGAAAAGGGCGAGTGGTTGGACTGGATTTTAATGCTGAGATGTTGGCCTTAGCTAAACGAAAGGCACATACTCGTGGAGTGAATCAACAAATTGAATGGCTCCAAGCAGACGCTATGCACTTACCCTTTACTGATGATCAATTTAATATTATTACGATTGGGTATGGTCTTCGCAATGTTCCTGATGCTAACCAAGTTTTGTCTGAGATTTATCGGGTATTAGCGCCAGGTGGTCACTTTGCTTGTCTAGAGATGTCACAACCGACGAATCCAATCATTAAACTTGGCTGGCGCGCCTACTTTAAGCTTTTTCCCTACATGGCTAGATTAACTGGGGCGCACCCGCAAGACTATCAATATCTACAGAAAACGGCGCAAGCTTTTTACTCGGCCGATGAGATCGTGCAGGTAATGCGAGAAAGTGGCTTTCAAAAGGTTAGGTATCATAAATTAAACTTAGGTGCCGGGGCCCTGCATTTTGGTCAGAAAGCGAGGATCAATTAATGGAAATTTTGATATCTTCAGCAATTTTGCTTACAGCATCGACGTTAGCGATAATCATTCATCGCCAACTATTTCCTCACTTTGCGGGTCATTATATCAGCTTATTGTTAGGGATGGCTTTAGTTTGGATTCCGGTAGTTAATGACCTAGTCTGGAAGTTCAATTCAGAAATTTTTATGGGCTTTGTCATTGCGCCTTTACTATTTTTTGATGGGCAAAGCACGAGATTACGCCTAGTTTCAACCAAGTTTAAATCTATTGTTAGTATGACGGTGGTCATGGTGCTAGTGATTCTTTTGGTGGCTGGCTTTACCATTCAATCGCTATTTAAGATTGGCTTACCGTTAGCCTTTTTACTGGCTGCCATTAGTATTCCAACGGATGCGACAGCGACTGACGCGGTTACTGATGGCTTGATTATGCCGAAACGACCCAATATCTTATTAAAGTTGGAGTCATTGTTTAATGATGCTTCTGGTTTAATTTTGCTAAGCATGGCAACCTTATGGTTTCAAAATGGGTATATTAATTATCAACAAACCTTAATGGATTTCTTGATTTCGGCCTTTGGAGGAGCAACCCTTGGTTATGTGTCATCTTGGTTACTAATGATGTTGCGGCAGCAAATGTTTACTTCAAAAGTTAATTTTTTGAATAATACCTACAATAATGGGACTCCCATGAAGGTAATTTTCTTCGCGACCCCTTTTTTGATTTATTTTATCGCCGAAGAAATTCACGTTTCGGGAATTATTGCCGTGGTGGTCGCAGGGTTAGTTGGGAATACTGAGGCGCAGCGGAGCAAACTTTTAAATCCGATGGTTTATTATGATTCTGTACGTTTAATTGAGATGATTAGCGAAATCCTGAACGGGGTGGTTTTTGTTGTCCTTGGGATCGTCTTGATGCGGACCTATCGTGATGAACAAATTACCTATGGGTCATGGACGTGGATTTACATAGGGATCGTCTTGTATCTATCTAATCTCATTGTACGATTTTTATATTCAAAATTTGTTATGCGGGAAAAAGCTCACACGGCCAAGTTATTCGCCTTAGGTGGTGTGCATGGGGCAGTGACTTTTGCCTTGGTCATGATGTTAGAGCACGCCACGTTGAGTACGCGTCAATTTAATTTAGCAATCATGTCTGAGAGTGTCTTGATCATTTTGAGCCTTTTAGTTCCGTCAATATTGTTCCGCTTTGTCTTGGATAAGGACGTGCCTGATGACGAAATGATCGAAGAATTAACTTCAATGCGGGTTGCCATGGTGGAGCATGCTCGCCAACAATTAAATGAAATTTATGTACCTGATCGAATGAAGCCAATTCTGGAATATGATTTAAATGCTCAAATTGGACAAACTTCGACCCGAGATTTTATTAAACAATGGCAAAAAGCTAGCCGAGTGGTGGGCTTAGATCAAAATCAAACAATTTTCCTGAACGAAATTTATCACTATATTTTTGATCAGGAACGTGATTATTTAGCCATGATTGAGCATCGTGAAAGTAAATATCATGAAGTTTTCAATATATTATATAAAGAGATTATGATGGCTGAAATGGTATCCTTACGTGATGATAATGAAGAATAAAAAAGTCCTCTGAAAAATTTTCAGAGGACTTTTTAGGATCTTGCTTACTTATTATCTTGTTTTTCAAGTAAAGCAACGATTTGTTTAAGGTAATCAGTTTCAGTCGCTTCTTTTTCTTCTTCTTCCGCTTCCTTAGCATCTTCTTCTGATTTAGCGAGGGCAGCGGCCTTTTCCATGACCGTATTGATACTCTTCATTAATAAGAAGACAACCAAAGCAATGATTAAGAAGTTAATGACTGAGTTCAAAAAGGCTCCATAACGGAAAGTGGCATCGCCAACCTTGAAGACGAGGTTGGAGAGGTCAATCCGACCTAGAAAAATCCCAATCAATGGATTGATCAAATTCTTAACTAATGAGGTAACGATGGCCGTAAAAGCTGACCCGATGATCACCCCAACAGCTAAGTCCATCACATTACCACGTAAAATAAATTCACGAAATTCTTTTAACATAAGATACTCCTTTATATATACATTAACTAAACTAACTTAACAAAAACTTAAGGTTTTGGCAAGATAAAAGGGATATTTATTTGATTTTTCTCGATAGTTCGTTTGGAATTCAATCAACAAACTAGAGGATTGAGCGATTATTGGTTATAATGTAGCCATTGATTCAGGGAGGAAAGAGTATGGGATCTAGAATTTATGTTGATAATGCTGGAACGACGGCGATGGCGTCACAAGTGATTGAAGCCATGACGACAGCGATGAAAGACACCTTTGGGAATGCGTCGACAACTAATTATTACGGCCGACAAGCTAAACAAGTATTAGAAGACTGTCGTCATTATTTAGCTCAATCCGTTCATGCTCAATATGATGATGAAATTGTGATTACCAGTGGAGGAACAGAGAGCGATAATACGGTCATAAAACAAGTTGCTCAAGCCCGGCAAAGTGAAGGCAAACACATTATTACGACGGCTTTTGAACATGAAGCAATTTTACGTCCCCTCAGTGATTTAGAAGCACAAGGCTTTGAAGTTACCTATTTACCAGTAGATGAATTTGGTCAGATTAATTTAGATGATTTAAAGGCGGCTTTACGTCCCGACACGATTTTAGTTTCGATCATGACGGTTAATAATGAGGTGGGGAGTCATTTACCCATTCATCAAATTGGTCAAATTGTTGCCGATAGTTCAGCTTGGTTTCATACTGATGCTGTCCAAGCCTATGGCATTTTGCCGATTGACGTTCAAGCGGATCAAATTGATCTCTTATCAATGTCTGCCCATAAAATTAATGGACCCAAGATGACTGGTTTCTTGTATCGCCGGCGCGGCATTAACTTCCCTGCTTTCATCCGCGGGGGTGACCAAGAATTAAAACGCCGGGCAGGGACAGAAAACGTTCCGGGAGTAGTTGGCATGACTACAGCCGCGCGTCTCCATCTAGAAAAGATGGCTAGCCATCAAGCCCACTATCATGATTTAAAACACCGCTTGGTTGATGGATTAAGTCAAGTTGGCGTTGATTTTGAAATTAATGGTCATCTTGATGATCAAATGGCTCCTCAGACCATTAGTTTATGGTTTAAAGGTGTTCCTAATGACGCATTATTAACTAATCTTGATTTGGAAGGAATCATTGGGGCCGCTGGCTCGGCTTGTACTTCAGGGTCTTTAGATCCGTCGCATGTCTTAGTGGCGATGTATGGTCAAGATAGCCCCCGAATTTGGGAAACCTTACGTTTTTCATTTGGGATTGATAATACACTGGCTGAAGTTGACCAAATCGTAGCCGCTTTAAATAAATATACAAAACGTCTCAAGAATAATGGTGATCGCGGTCAACGCTAACCTTAAGGATTTACTGATTATCGGTTTAGAATCGTTAGTTGGTAGGTCCTTTTTTAGTTTCGTAGTGATTTATTAAATTAAATTTAATCGGGTGTTGAATTTATATAAATATGCACTAATGCCAAGATAGTTAAAATATTACGTAAAAGTTATAAAAGGCTTAACATTTTCTAATTCTAGTCTTAGGATGTTAATTACATTCACAAGAATGAATCATCAATCTGATCAAAAGGAGGATTTCAGATGGATATGACAAATCAACAACCTATAGCTAGAACCGAACGGAAGATTGCTTCCAACATTTTAAAAGGTTCGCTAGGGAATATGATCGAATGGTTTGACTGGTACGTATATTCAGCCTTCGCAATCTATTTCTCAGCGGCCTTCTTCCCATCTAACAACCAGACGGCTAAATTACTTTCAACCGCTGCTGTTTTCGCAATTGGGTTTGTGATGCGACCGTTTGGATCCTTCGTCATGGGGCGGTATGCGGACCGCCATGGTCGGCGGGCTGCCTTGACCTTATCAGTCATGATTATTGCTGGAGGGTCGATGATTATTGCCCTTGTACCGACTTTTAGTCAAATTGGGATTTGGTCACCAATTATTTTGGTGGCAACGCGGATGGTTCAAGGGCTCTCTCTTGGTGGTGAATATGGGACTTCAGCCACTTATTTATCCGAAATGGCTTCGCCACAACGGCGGGGATTCTATTCATCTTTCCAATATGTCACTTTAATTGCCGGACAACTGTTAGCCTTGCTAGTGCAAATTGTGCTTCAACAAATGTTTAATGAACAACAGTTATATGCTTTTGGTTGGCGAATCCCATTCGTCATTGGGGCGATTGGTGCTTTAGTCGTCTTATGGTTACGGTTAACTATGGAAGAATCAGACCAATTTAAACATGCGAATAAGCATAACAAACGGTCAGGGACCTTACGTTTATTGGCAAAATACCCGAAACAAGTCTTAATCGTCATTGGGTTGACCCTTGGGGGAACAATTTCTTTTTACTCATACACAACTTATCTTCAACAATTTATGATTAACACGGCTGGCATGAATAAAGAAGTCGTGGCGATTGTAAACTTCGCCGCCTTGTTAGTAATGATTGTTTTACAACCAGTCTTTGGTGCTTTGTCAGACCATATTGGTCGGAAACCATTGTTAGTCTTCTTTGGAGTTGGGGGCACCATTGCCACTGTTCCAATTTTCACACTACTGGCCCATGTCACTACTGCTTGGGGTGCCTTTCTACTAATGGTTAGTGGCTTGATTTTAGTTTCTGGCTACACTTCGATTAATGCAATTGTGAAGGCCGAATTATTCCCTGCCAAAATCCGGGCGTTAGGAGTTGGCTTACCATATAGTCTAACCGTGGCCATCTTCGGGGGAACCGCTAACTATGTTGCGCTTTGGATGCGCTCAGCTGGGATTGAAAGTGGTTTCTATTGGTATGTCACGGCAACGATTTTTATTTCCCTATTAGTTTACATTTTCGGGTTAAGTCATAAAAATGATTCGCTTATTGATCGAGAAGAAGCTGAAATGTATGGCAAATAAGTGTTTTAAAGGCTAAGAACCGAACTTAAAGATTGCAGAAAGTTAAAATAGTTAAGTGAACTCACACATATAACTATGAATTAATAATCAAATCACGAAAAATCCTATGATGAAAAAACTGGATTTATTTTCAGATCCTGATAAGATTATAATTACAATCATTAAAAAATGATTAAAACAGCAAACGAGAAATGAGAGGTTATTATATGTCTTACGTTGATGATGTTTATGAACGACTTGTTGCCCAGAATCCTGCTCAGCCAGAATTTCACCAAGCCGCTAAAGAAGTTTTAGACTCCTTACGGCCTGTGATTGAACCCAATGAAGAACATTACCGCAAGGAAGCTCTTCTAGAACGGTTAACGACACCGGACCGGCAAATTCTCTTTAAGGTTCCTTGGGTTGATGATAATGGTCAAGTTCAGGTTAACAATGGTTTCCGGATCCAATTTAACAATGCCATCGGACCTTACAAAGGTGGATTGCGGTTACACCCAACGGTTAACTTGGGAATCTTAAAATTCTTAGGATTTGAACAAATCTTTAAGAATGCTTTAACTACCTTACCAATCGGTGGTGGTAAAGGTGGATCGGACTTTGATCCTAAGGGTAAGTCTGATCGTGAAGTAATGGCCTTTTGTCAAAGCTTTATGACTGAACTCTACAAGCACATTGGACCAGACGTTGATGTTCCAGCTGGTGATATTGGTACTGGTGGTCGTGAAATTGGTTACCTTTACGGTCAATACAAGCGTTTAACAACTAGTTACCAAGGGGTCTTAACTGGTAAGGGCTTGAACTGGGGTGGTTCATTAGCTCGGACCGAAGCTACTGGGTATGGGTTACTCTACATCGTTGATGAATTATTAAAGGACCACGGTCAAAGCCTGGAAGGTAAGACTGTCACGGTCAGTGGTGCCGGAAACGTGGCCATCTATGCGATTGAAAAGGCACAACAACTTGGTGCTAAGGTTGTGACGGCTTCTGACTCAACTGGTTGGGTTTACGATCCAGAAGGGATTGATGTTGCCTTACTTAAGGACGTTAAGGAAAACCGGCGGGCTCGTTTAACAGCTTACGCTGAAGAACGTCCATCAGCTGAATACCATGAAGGACGTGGTGTTTGGGTTGTTAAGGCGGATGTTGCTTTACCTTGTGCAACGCAAAATGAATTAACCCTTGATGATGCGAAGACCTTAGTTGAAAATGGAACAGTTGCAGTTGCTGAAGGGGCCAACATGCCTACGACTCCAGAAGCAACTGAATATCTTCAAGAAAAGGGTGTCTTCTTTGTTCCTGGGAAGGCGGCTAATGCCGGTGGGGTTGCAGTTTCTGCCCTTGAAATGAGTCAAAACTCAGAACGGTTAAGCTGGACCTTTGAAGAAGTTGATAATAAGCTTCATGACATCATGAAAGACATTTACCAAAATATTTCTTCAGCAGCTGAAAAGTATGCGAAGAAGGATGACTTCGTTTCTGGGGCTAACATTGCTGGTTTCCTTAAGGTAGCTGATACGATGGAAGCGCAAGGAACGGCGATCTAATTAATTTGTATAATTAAAATTTAATAATAACCTATTAAGCCAATCACTAGGTAAAACAAAATTGTACCTGTGATTGGCTTATTATTTTGGGCAAAATAGATCATTACGATACAGAGAAATTTGTAAAGTAATAATAATAATCTTGTAATGAAAAAGCATTAAAATAATGTCGTTAAGTAAAAAGGAGTTGTTATTTCCATGATACGAATTGCTATTCTATGGACACCATTTTTGTTATATTTTATGCAATTAATCTTTCCAATTTTATGCCCAAAACAGGGAATGAAATTTCACAAAATAAAATATGATCTATTGTACGGAGATAAAATAACATTTTTTTCGCGTGTTGTTTTCTGGACAATAATAGTTTATTTTTCAATGTTATCTTACTTTCTTAATTATAAAATATTTGAAAATGGAGAAAAATTTTCAACTCAATTAACATTAGTATTGGCCATTTTTGCTATGTACGGCGTGTATATAGGTTTTTTGCAATTTATGGCAGGATACAACAAAAAAAATATTACTTATTTAGGTCATCAAAAAATGGATTTTCTAAGTAGTAGAAATGTTTGGTATCAAATTACTAGAATATGGGAATTTTATTTATTATTATTTTTAATAATTATTCCCCCTCAAATAATCGAGATTCTACCTTTCAGAATTTTGAATGTATATCAATTTATTTGGCAGTCGAACATTTTATTGTTACTTATCTTGTTTATTTTTCTGTTAAAATTCAGTATAAATGTTGCTAATATCACTATATTAATCAATACAGATGCTGATAGCTGATATGGGTTTAAAGCGAGTAATTAGAAATGATATCATATATCAATATAAAAAATATTTTGAAGATATATTGAACAATGGTTTTACCGTTGAAGATGTAAATAATTTCTATCTTTATCTGAAATATGATCTTTCACAATTGAATGAACAGGATGTAAAGGAATTTTTGACAATTGTATTTAATAATTTAAATCTGATTGATATAAATACGAATAGTAAAGTCTTAAAAAAATTTTTTTTAAGCCAAAAAGAAATTGATGCAACTGTTATTTTAAATGGAGTTCAATTATTTATTAAGGAAAAATATAAATTGTTAACAGATTATACGTATTCAGAAGATGAAGCTCAATCTATTATTTTTCCATTTGTAGAAAAAGATATGGTAGCGTATAAAAACCTACTTACAGATAGTGATGAATTTTTGAACCTAAATAGCCAGAGTTATTATGATAACAAATCAACTTTTAATTTGGATAAGATGACTTTCAATATTAATGAAAATCAAAAAAAAGTTGGTATTTCGGCTACAAACAATATACATGTATATATTTTGGAGAAAGTAGCACCACTATTTAAATCACAAAAATCTGTTGAAAGTTTGTCGTCTTTAGTTAATGAACGTATTCTAAATGATAGTTATTTAAAAGAAAATACGGAAAATCATTGGGAAACTGATAAGAATAATTCATTGCCATTAAATTTTAATTGTTCAGATTCAAATATTCCAATTAATGAAATAGTTAGTATACAAAACCGAATTACTTCTGTTTCTGTTGACGTAGAAGGCTTTATTGGGTTTGGAGTATATTTGAATGGATTTAATACTTTTTCTGAAATAACAAAATTTTTAGAAAATAATGTTTCAAAAATTTCTTGTTTAAAACTTACAACTGATGACGGTAAAGAATTTATTGTTAGAAGAAATCTCCTAAGAGAGTATTTTGAAGTATTCAAGAAAAAGTTTGGCGAAACTATACTCCAGATATATATATCTTGCGATAATTTAAACTTGGACAGTCCAAATATATCTAATGAACTAAATGTTTATTCTAATATTTGGTTTGAATTTTTGATTCAAAATTTAAACAATTTAAACCGTTCACAAAAAAGTTCCGATAATACATTGAATATTTTACGAAAAATAAAAGAACCGTATTGTGGTGTATTATCCTTATGTCAATTAATATCATCAAATAATGATCATGATGGTCCAATTAAAAACTATTTAGAGATATTATATGAATTGTTTAAATCGTTAAATCAACAGGAAATAGATGAAAAGTATAATAATTATATTAATTGTATTGACTCTTATATTAGTAAATCAGATATTTATGAAGTGAAACAAAAATGTTTGAAGGTTAGGGAGATTGTATTAAGCATAAAAGAAAAAGAGAAAGAGAAAGACAAAACATTTGTCATTGATGATAATTGGTGGGGAAATAATGTTGGTTTGAATGTTTTAAATTTTATTTCAGTTATTAGTACAATATCTAGTTGTAAAATACAAATAAGTTTACAAGATTCGAATCTTAACACTAATTTGATGAGCCAATGTCTTATTACTATGTCTAAATTTCCAGAATTATTTGACCCAATAGCTGATCTATACTACTTTAATACTACTATATATAATTACATACTTGATAATTTAGGTGATATTAAGAAGTATTTAATCATGGACAAACCACTTAAATCTCTTTTAATTTTAGAAAAGATTATAGATGAAAAATATTTTGATCATTATCAAGGTTACTATGAAGCTCAGTATTTTATGATTGGTCTTGTGAAGAGTAAAAAGTATTATGATTTAAGTTATTCTTCTATATTAAAGTTTTTCACCTTAAAATTGACTGAGGGACAGGGCGCCTTATATACAAGATTAGTAAAAGAAAGAAAGTTCAGAAAAGACTATAAATTTTCGTTAGCTTATTATTTGGACCTGAAAGGACTTACTATTGAACAATATCTAGATAATATTGAAGATGAATTGAAGGATTATGATAGCTTAAAAGTCGGAATATTTAAGAAAAAACTAATTAAGAAAGAAATTGAAAATATTGTTTACGATCATTATTATTAATTCACATTCTAACTTTTCATAGAAGTCCGTTTTTACATGGTGTAAGATAATCCTAATATCTTGAAATAGGAAATAATCATCATGAAAAAGAAATTACTATTACTCTCAACTGGCGGCACCATTGCCTCGGTCGCATCAGATACCGGCTTAACCCCAGGAGAAAGTGGCAATGACTTGGTTAAATTGCTGGGAGAACTGCCCTTTGACTTAGATGTCCGGGATATTTTGAAACTGGATTCTTCTAATATTCAGCCTGAAGAATGGCAATTTATGGCTGACCAAGTTTATGAAAACCGGTTAAATTACGATGGAATTGTCATAACGCATGGGACTGATACCATGGCTTATACGGCCTCGATGCTATCCTTCATGTTACAAAATATTGAAATTCCAGTGGTGATTACTGGGAGTCAAGTTCCGATTAATGTAGTTTTAAGTGATGCTCAATCTAATTTACGGTTAGCCTTTGCGGCCGCAATGGCTGGGAAACCAGGAATTTTTGTGGCCTTTGATCGAAAAATCATGCGTGGCTGTCGTAGTGTTAAAGTTCGGACAACTGATTTTGACGCCTTTGAAAGTGTTAATGTTCCACCGTTAGCGACGGTAACGTCAGATGGGTTGGTTTTCCGGAAAGATTATCAAACCTATCGTGATATTGCCTTTGATTGTCAGTTAAAAAAAGCCCTAGATCCACATGTGGCCCTGATTAAGCTCTTTCCAGGATTTGATCCTGATTTGTTACGGGCGATGGTGGAACATGGTTGTCGCGGTATCGTCATTGAGGCTTATGGACTCGGGGGTATGAACTTTATTCGGCGAAATTTAGTGGCGGTAATCGGTGAACTAACGAGTGCTGGCATTCCGGTAATTGCCAGTAGCCAATGTTTATATGAACGAAGTGATTTGACGAAGTATGAAGTTGGTCGGGAGGCCCTCTTAAAAGGGGCCATTAGTGCACGAGATATGACTTCAGAAAGTGCAGTAACTAAATTAATGTGGGCCCTAGGTCAGGGAATGGATATCAAGGCTGTGCAAGCTTGTTTTAATCAAGATTTAGTTGGTGAAGTGACGATTGAAGATTAAGAAGGTGAAAGCATGGAAACGGTAAGACTAAATAATGGCGTCACAATTCCGCTTCTGGGATATGGGACTTATCAGTTGCCGCAATCTACGGGACCGAAATTATTACAAGAAGCAATCGAATTAGGTTATCGCCATTTTGATTCTGCCCAAGAATACCAAACCGAAGCGGCAGTCGGAGATGCGATTCGACATAGTCAGCTGGCCCGAGACCAATTTTTTGTGACGACCAAATCGTGGATGGATGGTTATCAGGCGACCTTGGATGGGATTGATGAGTCATTACAACGTTTTGGCTATGACTACTTTGATTTAATCTTGATTCATTGGCCCCAAAGACACCCTCTGGAAAGCTACTTAGCCTTGGAAAAGATCTATCAAGAAGGCAAGGCGCGCGCAATTGGCGTTAGTAATTTTAATAGTCGTCAATTAGATGAGCTATTGGCTAATAGTTCGGTCATACCAGTAATTGATCAAATTGAAACCCATTTATTATGGCCCCAAACTAGAATGGCCAAGTATTTGCATGAACACCAGATTGCCCACGAATCATGGTCCCCATTGGGGGCTAGTCAGTTGAAGGAAATGGTCAAAATCCCCTTGGTGCAAACAATTGCGCATCAACATCAGGTTAAGCCGACGCAAGTGCTCTTACGATACCTAACTCAACAAGGGATTGTCACTATTCCGATGACCACTAATCATCAGCATTTAGTTGATAACTTAGCGTCATTAGACTTTGATTTAAGTACGGCAGAATTAGCAAGTTTAAGACAATTTGACCGTGGCCTCCAATCGATGCACTGGCCGTCTTGGATGCGGGAAGATGCCTATTAAAATAGTATACATTTAACGAATGGTAATATGCTGAAAAGGTATTTTACCATTTTTTATTTCCCCAATATAATTAGACATATCAATTAGGAAAGAAGGGACCTTATGAATTTATTGATCTTAGCAGCCAATGGGCAAATTGCTCGGTTAGTAGAGGAACGGATTTTAAGTGAAGATAATTTTAAATCGGTTAACCTAACTTTGTTCTTAAGAAATGCTGATCGCTTAGCAGATTTAGCAACTAATCCGCGAGTTAACCTGATCGAAGGGGACCTGAATAAGGAAGCGGATGTGGTTAAAGCAGCCCAAGGGCAAGATCTGATTTTTTCAGCGGTAGTGGATCACGATGATACTGGTAGCAATCGTCCAACCAAAGACATCATTAAGGCTGCTCAAGAAAATCAGGTTGATCGGATCATCGAGACTAGTTTGCTCGGCCTTTATAATGAGGTGCCGGGAGAATTTGGTCGCTGGAACAATGATACCTGTTTTGGTGGTGATCCAAGTGGTTCGGCCCCAGTTCTAGCTGACCAATTATTAAAGGATTCAGGCTTGAACTACACAACTTTACGGTTGCCTTGGTTAAATGATCGGGATGAAATTAAATATACAATTACCCATCGCAATGAACCTTATGTTGGCGTCTCGGGGTCACGAAAGAGCATTGCGGATGTCGTACTTAAGATTGTTGCCGATCCTAATTTTGCTGCCTTTGACAGTATTGGGATGGCTGATCCTGATACCCAGGGGTTAGATCGACCAGTATATTAATAAATGGAGGAAATTAAAATGAAAGCTGCGGTATTTATGGGACCTGGTAAGATGGAGGTCCATGAAGTTACGAAACCATCGATTCAAAAGTCGAGTGATGCGATTATTAAAATTGTACGGGCCTGTGTTTGTGGATCAGATTTATGGTGGTTCCGGGGAATTAGCCAACGGGAAACCGGCACTAATACCGGTCACGAGGCAATTGGGATTGTTGAAGAAGTGGGCTCAGATGTAACTCATATTCAACCAGGTGATTTTGTAGTCGTACCGTTCTCTCATGGGTGTGGGCATTGTGCGGCTTGTTTAGCCGGCTTTGATGGTAGTTGTTTGAATGCTGAATACCCAACCAATAGTGATGGTGCTTACCAAGGTGAATATTTACGGGCTACCAATGCTGATTGGGCGTTGGTTAAGATTCCCGGACAACCTAGTGACTATACTGATGAACAATTAAACGATTTATTAACCCTTTCAGATGTGATGGCAACTGGATATCATGCGGCTGCCAGTGCGGAAGTTAAACCAGGCGACACGGTAGTAGTCTTTGGTGATGGAGCGGTTGGACTCTGTGGGGTCATTGCGGCTAAACTCCGTGGTGCTAAGCGAATCATCTCGATGAGTCGGCATGAAGATCGGCAAAAGCTGGCCAAAGAATTTGGTGCCACCGATTTTATTGCTGAACGGGGCGATGAAGCAGTGCAAAAAGTAATGGAATTAACTGATGGCAATGGTGCGGATGCAATTTTAGAATGTGTCGGAACGGCGCAATCAAATGAAACTGCGGTTCAAGTTGGCCGCCCAGGGGCCATCGTTGGTCGGGTTGGAGTACCGCAAAACCCAACTATCGATACGAACGCGCTCTTCTGGCGTAATATTGGTTTACGGGGCGGAGTTGCGAACGTAACAACTTATGATAAAGAAGTTTTATTAGAAGCTGTTTTAAAGGGTGAAATCCATCCTGGTCATGTCTTTACTAAGCGGTTCCAATTGGATGATATCCAAGCTGCTTATGAAGCGATGGATAAACGTGAAGCTATTAAGTCCTTAGTAATTGTAAGTGAATAGTCAGTAACCAATAGATCCGTCAAAAGCTGGCGGGTCATTTTTGTTGTCATGATAAAATAGAAGTATTTAGGAGGTGTGACATGTTTTCTCAGATTAAATATTTTATTGCGGTGGTTGAGCAACATAGTTTTACCCTAGCTGCCGAAGAATGCCATATCTCACAATCCGCTATTTCACAACAAATTAAAGAATTAGAAGCTACTTTGGGGGTGGCCTTATTAGATCGCCATGGGCGGACTTTTACCGTGACGGCGGCCGGTCAATATTTTTATCGACATGGAAAAGATTTACTTGACTCGGTGGATTTCTTAATTAAGGGAACTCAGCAAATTAATGAACCGGATCAATATCAATTAAATGTTGGTTATCTCCGTGATTTTGGAACCGGCGAGTTTCTGCAAGCAGTGGCTGATTTTTCCAGCCAATATCCACAAATTAAGATCAACATCACAAGTGGCAATCACGAAAGTCTTTACCGACTAATGCAAGCTCAAAAATTGGATTTGATTTTTTCCGATCAACGACGGGCTTTATCTGATCGGGTTATCAATCACTTTTTAACGGCAAGTCCTTTGATGGTGGCCGCAAGTGTTAATCAATTAAAAGACCGTCAAAAGGTCGACGTTGATGATTTAAAAGACTTAACCTGTTTGATTATTCAAAGCGATTCAGAAGATACTAGCACCATTGAATATTATCAAGGAGCGCTTGGAATTAGCAGTGATTTTCAAATCGTGGGGACAAAAGAAGCCGCTGAAATGTTAATGGCCACCAACCAAGGGTACGTGATTGTTAATGAACGGACGCAAGACCAATTTAATTCAGCGGTGATTCAGGCTCGACCGTTAGTTCATCATCAAGAAAAGTTTCTACAAAAATACTTTGCCTATTGGGATAAAGATAATGGCGGTTATTTTGTGGAAGCATTTGCTAAATTATTAGCAAATCAGTTCAAATAAGTAAAACTTATGCATTGAATTAATAATTGGAATCGTTTTATATAATCGCTCCTTTTATACTGTAATTATCCTAAAGCTGGAGGTGTTAAACAGTGTCAGACGAAGAACAAATTATTTCGCTCTATCGGCAAGAGAATGAGGCGATGGTAAAGAAAGATCTGGTTACTTTGAATCAAATTTTAGCTCCGTCCATGAATTTAGTTCATATGACTGGCATGGTTCAACCCAAATTAGAATGGATTGATCAGATTCAAAATGGCCAAATGAAATATTTTGATTCTCAAGAAGAGCATATTTTTGATGTCGTGATCGATGGGGATCAGGCTAGTTTAATTGGTCAAAATCTGGTTCGCGCTTCGGTTTGGGGTGGCGGGGTCACGACATGGCCTCTCCAAATAAAAATGGAATTTCAAAAAATTAATGGTCAATGGTTGATCACTAATCAAATTGCTAGCACTTATTAGGAGGTTGAGAAGATGGCAATTTCTTCAGCAGCGTCAGAATATCGGCAACGCTTATTTGCGGACGATCCTTTTCAAGAATTAGCCCAAAAGGATCCAGAAGTATATGAAATCGTTAATAACTTCATGTTTGACGAGGTCGTTAATAATGACGATTTAGATGATCGGACCCGTTTTATGTGTAATCTAGCTACCTTAATCGGTTGTCAAGGAATTGATTTATTTTCAGAATACGTTCCAGCGGCCCTAAAAGCGGGAGTAAGTCCAGTCGAGGTCAAAGAGCTTACCTACCAAGCGATTGATTACTTAGGGATGGGACGAGTTTATCCATTTTTAAAGGTAGTTAATCAACAATTGGCGGCTCAAGGAATCGACTTACCATTACCTGGTCAATCAACGACTAGTCCCGAAACGCGCTTAGCGGCTGGGAGCAATGCCAAATCGATATTTTTGGCGAAGGAATGCGCGACTTTAAGAGTCAGGGTGGTGCTGCCCAAAATATCAACAAATGGTTGGTTGATAATTGCTTTGGGGATTACTACACACGTCAGGGTTTAAATTATCAAGAACGGGAATTGATGACCTTTTGTTATTTAGCCGCTCAAGGTGGCGTAGAACCACAGTTAGAAGGACATGCGGAGGCTAATATTCAAAATGGGAATGATTATCTATTCTTAATTAAGGTAATTTCCCAGAACTTACCATTAATTGGCTATCCACGGAGCTTAAATGCCTTGCGGTGTGCCACTGAAGCTAAAGCAAAAGTAGAAGAACAATAAGGAGAAATGAATTATGGCAAAGAATGAAGAAGCAGTTAAAAATGATATGTTTGGTTTTGGGGAAGAAAATACCGCTTATGCCCAATATTTTATTGGAAAAAGTTATCTAAATGGTCTGGTACCCGCAAAAGATGATGTAACAGTAGGGGTTGCCAATGTTAACTTTGAACCAGGATGTCGGAATAACTGGCACATACATCATGATGGTTACCAAATTATTATGTGTACCGCTGGTGAAGGATGGTACCAAATTGAAGGTCAACCGGCGCAAAAGATGCATCCGGGTGATGTAGCAGTCTTCCACGATGGCGTAAAGCACTGGCACGGAGCTACCAAGGATAGTTGGTTCTCGCATGTGGCAATTGGTGCCGGCTCTACGGAATGGTTAGAACCAGTTGACGATGAAGCATATGGTAAATTAGCTGATTAAAAGAAGCAGGGAAAAAAGCAAAGAGGGTGGGAAGAAATGTTAATTTGCATTTCTTCCCACCCTCTTTGACTGTAGAACATTCTGACGCAACACTTTTGCGAAATCTTGTTGTTAAGTTCTCCGACCAATATTTTTAAAATATAGGTATTAAATCAAAAGGAGAACCTTATGAATAAACGAACAGCAAGCTGGATCTTTATCATTTTAATGTCAGCATCAGTGACTGCGTCTTTGGCGCAAACCGCCCTCAATACTGCTTTACCAGCTATCATGAATGACTTGAAAGTTGATTCCGCAACTGGTCAATGGCTGACGAGTGGTTATACCCTAGTGATGGGGATCATGGTGCCGGCAACGGCATATTTTATGAAGCGGTTTTCGACGCGACAATTATTTATCGGTGCGTTCAGTCTATTTACAATCGGTTCGTTAGTGGCCTGGTTAGGATTAAACTTTGAACTCCTGCTCGTTGGTCGAATCTTGGAAGCCATGGGAACGGGGATTTTCTTACCCTTAACGCAAATCGCCATCATGACGATCTTTCCAGTGGGCCGCCAAGGAGTTATGATGGGAATCTATGGCTTAGCGGCCACCGCTGCACCAGTTATTGCGCCGACTTTATCGGGAATTTTGATTGATGCTTTTGGTTGGCGCAGCATTTTTGCTGTTATTACCGTTTTGAGTGTCATCGTTCTAGTGGTTGGGATCTTTTGTTTGCGTAATTTTGGTGAAAGTCAGCTTACTCATTTTGATACGGTTTCGTTTTTGCTCAGTGCAATTGGTTTTAGTGGCTTGCTCGTTGGCTTAGGCAACTTTGGTGCTACCGATAGGCTTTGGGTATGGTTGCCAATCATTCTGGGGATTGGCAGTTTGCTAGCCTTTACTTATCGGCAAATTAAAGAAGCTCAGCCATTTTTAGATTTAGGGGTCTTTCGCTCTCGGCGGTTTACTTGGGCGGTTATCATTTCAATGCTCTTATATGCGGCCATGATGGCTGGCTCGACTATTTATCCGATCTATGTGCAAAATATTTTACATCAATCAGCTGTCGTTTCAGGGTTAGTGATGCTACCAGGGTCACTTTTAATGGCTATTTTGAATCCCATTACCGGTAAATTTTATGATCGGTATGGGATTAAGTGGTTATTAATTATGGGAAGCAGTGCCGTGTTAGTGTCAGCCTTAGGGTCTGCTTGCTTCAATGATTCTACTAGTCTGTGGGTAATTTCCATTCTATTTGCAATTCGGTTAATTGGAGTTGCTTGTATCATGATGCCAGTGGTGACCTGGGCGATGCAAGGAAGCAGTGATGAAGAAAAGGCTAGTCAAACCGCGGTGTTGACATCATTACGGACCATTAGTGGGGCTTTTGGCGTGGCAATTTTCACTGCGATCCTGACCTTTGTGACCACGCAAAGTGGATCACATCAAATTGCCTCTGTCCAAGGGATTGATGTTGCCTTTATGGGGATGGCAATCCTAGCGTTAATTCAACTCCTTATTAGTATCGTTGCTATAAAAAGAGGTAACTAATTATTTTTAGTAGGCCAGAGTGCTTTCATTAATTCAATAATGGGTTTAACGCGATCTGCCTGCTCATGAACATAGGCTGCAAAGAATTTCATTCGAGCGCGATCATCATCAATTAAAACACTTTTGCGATTATCGGTATTCCGATTGGAAGTCAGTTGAGTGATATTGGAATTAAAGGCCGGAAAATCACTAAAGGACGTCAATTGTTGAATAGCTTCTTCGGAATTTTGTACTAGCGGATGAAGATTGGGGATCGCGTTCTGGATAATGTCATGCCAGATCCCAATATCGTCAGATAGGATAAAACTCATATCCGCCAGATCATCAAAGGTCACTTTTGGATAGCTAGCTAAAGCATGAAAAGTGCTAATTGAAAGATATAATTGTTCGCTACCAATGGGCTCTTCAATAATGTAATCACTATCCAGTGGATCGGTAATAAAAGCTAACTGACCTTCAGCAGATAATAAACTTTCTTTGACTTCAGTGACTGACATGACAGGTTTTAAGACAAAGTTTGTTAAGTTGTCATTTTGAGTTTGTAAATAATCTAATAATAATAATGGACCTGGGGCAATTGAGGCAATGGTAATAGCATCTTGTTGATGAGCATAGTTTTGGGTAATCGTAACAAAGTCTTGGTTAGCTGCTAAGGCTTTTCGGGCCGGCTTAGCTGCTAATTCCCCGGTGGAATTTAATTTTAAGCGGTTAACGGTCCGATCAAAGAGGGACACACCTAATTCATCTTCCAATTTTTGCATTCCGCGGGTTACGCTAGGTTGGGTAATGAGGAGCTTTTCCGCGGTTGCGGAGAGAGTTCCAGTTTCTTGAAAGGTAACGAGTTCTTCTAGAAGTTGATAATCAATCATGGTTAACTCCTTAGTATACGTTTTAGCTATAATAACATGCATAAAGAGTAATTTAAAAGCCATTAATATCCAACTAAACTATAGAAAAGAAATGTAAAGGAGTTTTATCATGCAAACAGTTAAATTAAGTAATGGATTGGAAATGCCACAATTAGGATTTGGCGTTTTTCAAATTGAACCAGATAAGACTAAAGACGTAGTTCTAAATGCGATTAAAGTTGGTTATCGTTCTTTTGATACGGCCACAGCCTATCAAAATGAAGCACAATTAGGGCAGGCAATTCAAGCCAGTGGTTTGGATCGGGCTGAATTTTTCATTACTTCTAAATTATGGGTTTCTGACGCAAACTATGAGCGTGCAAAAGCTGGGATTCAGGCCTCTTTAGAACGTTTAGGAACGGATTATATTGACTTATATCTTTTTCACCAACCATTTGGTGACGTTTACGGAGCTTGGCGAGCTTTAACCGAAGCTTATGAAGCTGGTCAATTAAAAGCCATTGGGGTCGCTAACTTTGAACCTGATCATTTAAAAAATCTTGAATTAATGAGTAAGGTTAAACCCATGGTAAATCAAATCGAGATTAACCCCTTCTATACTGAAGAATGCGAAGTGAAGTTTAATCAAGCGGAAGGGGTTCAGGTGATGAGCTGGGCACCATTTGCGGAGGGACATAACGGAATATTTACTAATGAAACACTGCAAGCGATTGCGGATGCTCATCATAAAACAGTTGGTCAAGTCATCTTACGCTGGGAATTACAACAGGGGATTATTTTAATTCCCAAGTCCGTACATCAGGAACGGATGCAAGAAAATTTTGCAATTTTTGATTTTGAACTATCGGATGAAGAAATGAAACAAGTGGCTTCATTAAATACCGGTAAGAGTCAGTTCTTTAGTCATCGGGATCCAGTGGCCATTGAACAAATTTTTGGATCAAGTTTAGCTCAGTTGAAGGAATAAGTAAGATAAAAAACTGGAAAAAAAGCAATAAAGCGTCCCATTGGTCTAACCTAAAACGAATGTTGGTACGAGATGGACCGACGTGAGTTCGTAGTTAAACTCGTGGGGCGCGCTTTTTGACCGGAATTAAGGGTGCTAAAATTGTCAGCACCCTTTTTGTAACTAAAATTTAACAACATTTTAACATTTTGCTGAGATAAGAAAAAAATAAGAATTAATTGGGGTGAATTTCTTTACCTGGGTCGGAAAAGTGCGTAAAATTAATAGCGTTAATATAAATGTAAAGATATCTAGAGAGGGAAGATAGGATGACAACCAAATGGAATCTGTCTAAGCAATTTCATATTCCAAAGTCATTGGCGGTGCCATTCTTATTGTTCAGTTTAGGATTAGGGATAACGGCTTATAATGGTCGTCAAACCGCTTGGGCTGATTGTTCAGGGGAAAATGATCAAGAAACGATGGTTTCTGATTGTCAGCAATGTGCGATTAGTGGATCAGTCCAATTAACTGAAGATACTAATGACAGAGTAGCTAGCGCGAGTTCAAGCGCAAATAGTGCTTCCGTGGTCACCGAAAGCCAACCGACTTCTAAGTCACAAAGTGTTACCAGTCAATCTGAATCGGGATCACCGATTGTCACGATGAAGGTTAGTGGAGTTAATTTGGTACCAAAGGCCACTTCAACATCAGTAAATTCAACGAGTCAATTATCGGCTGCAAGTAGTAAGACAGCATCTGAAACAGATTCAAGTAATAGTCAGCCCACATTAATGCCACTAGCTGTATCGAGTTCAAGCGAACTTGATGATAGCGAGGATTCATCAGAGACTACTACTTCCAATGACTCTGTAAGGACCTTTAATGAAGATGGTGATGAAACCAGTGCTTCCTTACGACCAATCGAACCAGTCAAGGAATCTGATCGAGGACACCATGAAGAACATCTAAATTTTACCGATCGAGTGGAACATTTAATTCGGCATGTTGTTAAATGGATAAAAAATGTTATTAAATGGGTTGGTCAAATTTTTAAATAGTTGACTGGTGAATATAAATTCAACAATATATGAATAAATATTTGCAAAATTTAAAAGACGACTGGAATTAACGTCATTTCTCTGTTACGATTATGTTATAGAAAGATATACTTTGGTATATATCTGGCATAATTAAAGGAGTGATGAGATGCAATTATTTGGAACCGTATTAGGGATTGGTCTGGTCGGTTACATTTTATTAGTTGCGCAACAAGTTCGCCGGATTCGGAAAACCGGTAATACGACCGTTGGAAAAGGTCGGGTTTTCATTAACTGGCTATTATTGGGAATGATCGTCTTAGGTTTGGGTGGTATGGCAGTGACCCCGTTTGTGGGGACTAATTCACATTCCACTGCTACTAGTCATTCTAAGCAAGCGGCAGTAAAATCTAGTCATGCTAGTCCTTCTGCAAAGAGTAAGCATCGTTCTGAGAAAAAGAAGAGTTCATCTTCAACTAGTTCCAGTTCGGCAAGTTCAGGTTCGATGAATGATGGCCAAACGTCAGGCACGATTACAAACACTGCTTCTACGGCTGGGACAACTCAGACCAGCCGAGCCGCAACGACAACTAACAACACGAATACGAATAATACCAATACAACGAACACTAATACAACGACCAACACGACGACAACGGTTATTCCGGGGGCGACGCATTCGTCTACTTATACCTACACAACTTCAACAACGCGGACGATTACGGTTACGCCAACGACTACTAATCCATAAGTTAATCGCATCCAGACAAAATCAACCACCTTTAACTAATCAGGTTAAGGGTGGTTTTGTTATAATAGGCATAATTTACTAAATGGAGAGTTTTAATATGGTGGTAATGCAAGAGTATATAGAACAGGCTGAAAAATCATTTATGCTAGCACCACTAAATGAAGTGGATGCAATGGTCTTTGCTCAGTTGGCATATTATGATTTCGATCAACTGGATAAGCCAACCACCTTCAGTCAATTTGCCAATCCCAAGCTTCAGGAATTGTTGACCAGTAAAAGTCACCAAGGAACCCAACTATTACAAGTTCTTGCTAACAGTCGTCGTTTTAATTCCATCAAATGTTGCAATCCGAAGATTATTACGGATCGCGCCCAAGAAATCCAATTTGGGGCGGTTATTTTTCAATTACCGACTGGGAGAGCCGTTATTGCCTATCGGGGGACGCCGGCGATTACCATTGGGTGGAAAGAAGATCTTAACATGACCTATCGCCAGGTAGTACCAGCGCAAAGATTAGCGCAAACCTATTTTAAAGCTTGGATGCGCAAACACTATTGGCAGTCGGTGTATTTGGTGGGACATTCGAAGGGCGGTAACTTGGCAACTTATGTGACCCTAAATGCTAGTACCAGTCAGCAAAAGAAGATAGTGGCAACCTATAACTTCGATGGCCCGGGTTTCTTAAATCAAGAAGAACGTTATCAAGGTAAGTTAACAGCTTTGCAAACTAAAATCCATAAATATGTTCCGCAACAAGCCTTAATCGGTCTCTTATTAGATGATCGATTTGACTATCAAGTGGTTGCTAGTAAAGGCCTTGGTCCTGCTCAACATTTTGTAACCAAGTGGGAGATTCAAGACGATCATTTGGTAAAGGTTGATGACCTACAGACGGTCTCGCGCTGGTCTAAAGAGGTGATTGATGATTGGTTAAATCAATTAAGTAGTGAGGAATTACAGGCTTTCTTAAGTTATGGTTATCAAGTTGCTAATCAAGCAAATTTAACCTATTTTAGAGAACTATACGCTTTGGATAAAATTCTCTCAGTAGCAAAAAGCACCCGAGAACTCTCCCCGAGTGCCTTTGAGATGGCGAAAAATATTCTAGGAAAATTGTTACAGAGTATGATCAATCAACGATTTAAAAAGTAAGAGCTAATCAATTTGATGAAATTAAACTTTGTTTCGAAAGGAAAAGGGGATCGTAATGGCAAAAATACTACTTGCCGAAGATGATAGGGATATATGCTTGTTGCTAAAGAGTAAACTAGCAGGACTGTATGATATAAGCACTGTCAGTAATGGTCAACAGGCTCTAGCATATATTGAAGAAAATGCAGTTGATATGCTGATTAGTGATGTCATGATGCCGATTATGGATGGCTTTACCTTGGTTAAGACACTGAGACAAGATGGGTATGATTTTCCGATTATTATGTTAACGGCAAAGGAAACCATTCGGGATAAAACGATTGGCTTTACTAGTGGGGTTGATGATTACATTACTAAACCCGTCAATTTGGATGAATTAGTGTTGCGGATTGCAGCGCTGATGAGGCGGGCAAAAATTCAAAGTTCCCGGGTGATTAAAATCGGTGAGACGAGTATCAACGAAACTACCCTGCTTGTTCAAAAGGATAGCATCACCGTGGAGTTAGCCAACAAAGAGTTTGCCCTGTTATTTAAGTTATTGTCTTATCCCAATCAGGTTTTTACTACAGGTCAGCTTTTTGATGAGATCTGGGGACTGGACTCTGATAGTAATGAAGATACGGTCAAAACTCATATTAGTCGACTGAGGAAAAAGTTATCTGATTTTAAGGATGACTTTGAAATCCAAACGGTCAGGGGCTTGGGATATCGGGGGATCCTACATCATGAAAAGAAATAAACCTTTCACTAGGTGGACAATAGTTGGAGTAGTGATAGCTAGTGTGCTCATGATCATGGGGATGCAGTTAGCGATGGTTTTGTTAACGAGCGAAATCCCAACATGGACGAACCGCCAGTTACTTGCCCTGATGATGATAGTGCCGGTATTCATAATTTTGTGGATCTTTTTAACTTTTATCTTTACAAGATTGACTAGAATTATACGGCAACTTTCAAGGCAGATGAATAGAGTTGCCTCCGGAGATTTTTCAGTTCGCTTGGATTTAAAGCAGGCGGGTCCTCTCAGAGAAACCTATCGTGATTTTAATAAGATGGCGCAAGAATTAGAAGGCGTCAGTAAGTTACGTGATGATTTTATTAGTGAATTTTCGCATGAGTTTCGGACCCCAATTACTTCCATCAATGGTTTCGCTGAAATGTTAAAAGATGAAACCCTCAGTGAGGAGCAAAAAAAGTTATATATCGACATTATTGCAGATGAATCCAATCGGTTAACTAATCTTTCAAAAAATATATTACTATTAACTTCTCTTGAGAAACAAACGATTGTTACTGATGTTCAAACTTATTCCTTAGATGAACAGTTGCGGCAGTCAGTGATCACTTTTTTACCCCAAATAGAAACAAAAAAGATTGAACTTGAGGTGGACTTGGTTAAGGCTAAGTTGACTAGCAATCAGGATTTGATTAAGCATATTTGGACCAATCTCTTAAATAATTGCCTCAAGTTTACTCCAGAAAACGGAAAGATCACGGTGAAAAATCAGGTCTTAACAGGGAAAACCAGAGTTGTGATTACGAACTCTGGTCCTAATCTGAGTCAGGAAGACCAGGAGAAATTATTTAATAAGTTCTACCATGCAAAAGATAGTGCTGATGGTTTAGGCCTTGGCCTTGCCATTGTCAAACGAGTTTTAGATCTAGTGGGAGGAAAAATTACGGTAAATAACCTGCCTAAAACAGGAGTTGAATTTATAGTAGAATTAAATACCTAAAAACAGCTGGGAAAAGCATTAAGGCTGAAAAGGAACGTAAATTGGTTTCTTTTCAGCCTTTTTTTTAAAGTTTACGTTAAGTTTACTTAGTCCTTATATACTAAGACCATCGCTTAAGAGATAGGAGGAAATATAGATGACAGTGCTTAAAGTAGAACATCTGACCAAGGATTTTGGTCACGGACGAGGTATCTTTGATGTTAATTTTGAAATTAATAAAGGCGAGGTATTAGGATTCTTAGGACCTAATGGAGCTGGAAAATCGACAACGATCCGCCATCTCATGGGCTTTACTAAACCGGGGCAAGGCAAAGTCGAGATTAATGGCTTTGATTGTACTAATAAACCTCAAGAGGTCATGAAATATGTGGGATATTTACCTGGTGAGGTGGCTTTACCAGATGATATGACGGGAGGCCAGTTTATTAAAATGATGAAAGCAATGCGTCATATAAAAGATGATCGCTACTTGAATCATTTGATTGAATTGTTTGATCTTGATTACCAAGGATCAATGAAAAAGATGAGCTTGGGAGAAAAACGAAAATTAGCAGTGGTAGTTGCCTTTATGGCTGACCCAGAAATTCTCATATTAGATGAACCCACTTCGGGCCTAGATCCAGTAATGCAAGAAAAATTTATTGAATTTATGGTGGAAGAAAAGAGACGAGGTAAAACCATTTTACTATCCAGTCATATCTTTCCAGAAGTTGAGGCCACTTGCGATCGAATAAACATTATTAAAGAAGGCAGAATTGTTGCCGAAGTTGACGCTGCAGACTTGAAAAATGAAAGACAAAAAAATTTCCAATTAGGCTTTACTAATCCAAGTAATTTAGCTCAAGCAATGAGCGTTTTTGATAATAAAAAGATTGTTCAGCCGTTAGTTTTGGAGGTAACCGTAGCGAAGGAAAGGATTAGTGATTTTTTCAAACAGTTAGCAGATTTAAAGGTTATCGCTATCAATGAAAGACGGTTTAACTTAGAAAAGTATTTCTTAGACTTTTACCGGTCAGATAAGGTATTCGAGGAGATCTAAAATGGTAAAAAATATGATTGTAATTGATAATTTAACCAAGGATTACGGAAGCGGTCGTGGTGTTTTTAATATGGACCTCCAAATTAAACAAGGCGAGGTTTTTGGACTCGTTGGCGTCAATGGGGCGGGAAAAACGACGACTTTTCGGATGTTGATGGGCTTTATTAAAGCAAATAACGGCAATGCCCAAATTGACGGTTTTGATGTTTGGAAAAACGCATCTACCATCAAAAATTATGTGGGATATGTACCAGGAGAAATCGCCTTTCCAGATACTAGGTCTGGGCAGACCTTTTTAAAGCTCCAGCTTGATTTATTACACCAGAAGGCACACGAAAATCAAAAGGTAAACGATCTAATTCAGAAGTTAAAAATAGACACAACGGCTGATATAAAGCGGATGAGTAAAGGAATGAAGCAAAAAGTGGCCTTGGTCTGTGCCTTTATGACAGATGCAAAGATTTTACTCTTAGATGAACCAACGACGGGACTGGATCCGGTGATGCGGGATGTTTTTATTAATTTAGTTAAAGATGCCAAGTCCCAGCAAAAAACGATTTTGATGTCGAGCCATATGTTCAATGAGTTGGAACCAACTTGTGATCGGATTGCTTTTTTGAAAAGAGGGAAAATATTTGATTTGCTTGATCAAAAAAAGATGGACAATCTGCGATTGCATCAAGAATTTAAGATAGAGCTTGAAGACGAAAAAAGTTATCAGCGTCTTTTGAAATCCAATTTCAAAGTTAGTGGCTATGATAACAATAAGAAAATTGTAAAACTCACCATTCATGAAAAAGAAGATCGGAACTTGATCCAAGAATTAGGGATGGTTAATGTTAAAGAAGTTTCCATTAAACGGATGGGATTAGATGATTATTTTGCAGAAGAACTTGTCACTGCTTAAATTAGAGGGAGAGAAATATTATGAGCATTCCATTATTAAAGCAATCAATTAAGGCTAATTTTGCCACTTGAGCCATTGTTACACTAATTTTAAATATTTTGCTGGGACAGCTTTTATCCATGGATATGGCCGCCTTAGTCAACCAAATGTATTACAATATGTTAATGCCGTCAGTTATTTCGATCTATATTATTATTACGGGTAACAAACTTTTAGCAAATCAAGTTGACCGAGGATCAATGGCTTATATCTTATCAGCACCGATTAGAAGGACCACTGTTGTGACAACTCAAGCTATTTACTTTATTGGATCTTTAGCAGCTACATTCTTGACGACCACGGGAACTTTTATGATGGTTAATAATATGGCTGACGCCGGATTTGCTAATGATGTTATTGTATATTTAAACTTGGGTGCCTTTATGGTTTCTTTGGCTTTAGCCGGGATTATGTTCGCCGCTTCTGGTATTTTTAATTTATCTAAAAATGTGATGGGAACGGGTGGCCTACTGGTACTTGCCTTTCTAATCATTGCCATTGTAGGATCTTTTGCTGATTTTGGGGTACCAGATTTGAAACCAGTGCAACATTTTACAATTTTATCTTTATTTGATATCAAGAATATCTTAGCTGGGGGTAGTGATTGGATTCCTAAAATTGCGGTTCTTGGTGGAATTGGTATAGGGACAATCACGTTAGGGGGCCTATCCTTCGTGAAAAAAGACCTGCCTCTATAAGATGATATAAAAAATTCATATAAGTAAAGGGATAAGCTAAAAATCCGATTGGAAATTTAGTTTATCCCTTTTTGTGACAACACAAGTTACTAGCTAATAGATTAAACTTCGGCTTTTTTGACAACGCCCTCGTGAATCATTGGGACAAAACAGGCCCCAATTAAGAGAGCAATTCCAGCAATTAAAATCATCATCGGTTGTTGGTGACCCACAAGGGGGAAAATAAAGAAAGAACAAAGTGAAGCAAGAATTTGCGGGACACAAATTCCTACATTAAAGAGACCTAGGTAAGCCCCCTCATTTTCGCCACTTATGGATGAAGTAAGGAGAGTAAAGGGCGCGGTATTGATACTCAAATTCCCGATTCCAAACATAATCATAGCGATTATCGTGGCTGTCTTGGTGGTCACAAAGGCTAAAGCCGCCATGCCGATTCCTCCAATAATTAAGCCAAAAGTATACCAACCCTTTCGTGAACCAGGCTTAGTCTTAGCAATGAAAAGTCCCCAAATAATTGCCGCAATACTTGAAATAGCTGTTAAGACCCCATACCAGTTCCCGGCAGCTTGATATCCAGCGGAAGTGACGTTGGTCGTGTGCCAAACATTTTTAGCTAACGTTCCGGTAGTATAGGTCCAACCATACATAATCGCAAACCAGGAGAATAATTGAACCAGATTGATTTCCCAAAATGAACGGGGAGCTTGCCGAATTAGTTTCCATAGACTGACCTTTTGTTGGGCAACCTGGGGATCGATCTGGTGATATTTAGCATAGGTGGCTGGATCGTATTCTTTGACATTAAAAACTGTCCAAAGACCAGTTACCAATAAAACCACTGCGGCACAGATATAGGCCCAAATAACAGTATTCGGGACAACCCCTTTTTTAGCGGTGTTGGACATCCCAAAGGCGGTAAAGATAAATGGTAAGAGGGTCGCTAAAATGGCTCCCGTGTTGGAAAAAATTTGTTGCCAAGACCAAGCAAAATTCTTTTGTTTATTGTTCACCATATCCCCGACAATCATTCGCGATGGTTGCATACAAATATTGGAAAATAAGTCCATAAAACAAACGGCGACACAAGCGTAAATCATGGCAGTTAATGAACCATAACCAAAGCCAAATGACCCAGAAAAGGGGAGCATTAATAGGACTAAGGCGGCGATGGGAGTTCCAAATAGTAGGTAAATCATTCGCCGACCAAAGCGATGGTGCCAAGTACGATCAGACATCTTTCCTAAAATGGGTTGAACGATCATTCCCATAAGTGGTGGAAAGATAAAGAAAAAACCGAGATTATTCGGGTCAGCCCCGATCGTTTGACAGATTCGACTCATTTGCGAACTTTGGAGCGAAAAGGCCATATTAATTCCTAAGAAGGCAAAAGTGATGGCATATAGGGTCCGTTGTGGTAGGTCTGGTAATCCCGTATCAAGTGCTTGGCGGGGTGACGTAGTTTTCTTTGTATCCATTGAGATCACTTCCCATCAATATATTTGTTGATACACTTTAGCTTCATAAGGTCGTAAAGTGATTAATTGATCATCATCATAGTTACTAATTAAACGAGTGGCTGCTTTCGGAATTGAGAAGTCTCGTTGTAAAGTTTGCTTGGTAAAATTAGCAATTATCCATAATTTTTGCTGACCATCGTCTCGAGTGTAGGCATAAACATCGGGATCCTCAAGGTTTCCTGCTATTAGAGCATACTGACCATTAGTGATTACCGGTAACTCATGCCGTAATTGAATCAAGCGTTGGTAGTAGTAGAAAATAGAATTTGGATCAGCTAAGGCTTGCTGAACATTTAATTGTGAGTAATTAGGGTTAACTGGTAACCAAGGTTGTCCAGTGGTAAAGCCAGCATGAGTGGTATCATCCCATTGCATTGGTGTTCGCGCATTATCGCGCGAGTGGAAAGCTAAATATTTTAGCATCGTTTTCCCGTCTAGTAAGTGAGCTTGATCAACTAACTGATGATATGCGTTGATAGATTCCAAATCGTTATAATCGCTCAAATCTTGGAAAGGATAATTGGTCATGCCGATTTCTTCACCCTCATAAATGTAAGGAGTTCCTTGTTGAAAGTGGAGAATAGTGGCAAGCATTTTAGCTGATTTTTCCCGGTAAGTTTCCGTTGAGTCGTCTCCAAAGCGTGATACTGCCCGAGGTTGATCATGATTATTCCAATATAAAGAATTCCAAGCTTGACCAGCGAGTTCAGTTTGCCATTTCGATAGATTTTCCCTTAATAATGATAATTTAACTTTTTGATCATACCATTTTCCTAATTGGGGATTGGGATTGCCGTCTAAACTCATATGTTCAAATTGAAAGACCATATTAAGCTCACGATTATTTAAATTTGCGTATTTTTGAGCTTCTTTGGTCGTAACGCCCGGCGTTTCACCAACGGTAACCATTTGATGATGGTCCATCACGGCTTGATGCATTTCTTGTAAAAATTCATGAACCCGTGGTCCATTAGCAACCATCGTTTCTGGATTACCATATTGGCTATTATCGCTCTTCGGGGCATCGGGTAAGCCGGCTGGTTTTGAGATTAAGCTAATGACATCCATTCGAAAACCATCAACTCCCAGTTCAGACCACCAATTCATCATTTGATAAACTTCCTGGCGAACAAGGGAATTTTCCCAGTTTAAATCCGGCTGTTCAGGGGCAAAAAGGTGTAGGTATGACTGTTTAGTTTGCGGATCATATTGCCAAGCCGAGCCGGAAAAATATGAGCCCCAATTGTTAGGGGCATGTTCAGAATCAGCATCGCGCCAAATATAAAAATCCCGGTAGCGATTGTTGGTTGAACGTTTCGATTCAATAAACCAATTATGTTGGTCCGAAGTATGATTAACAACCAAATCCATCACAATTTTGATCCCTTTTTGATGGGCCAGTTCGACTAACTTCTTAAAATCATCCATGGTGCCAAAAGCAGGGTCAATGGCGTGATAGTCACTGATATCATAGCCATTATCGACTTGCGGGGAAGCATAGATTGGGTTTAGCCAGATAATATCAACCCCTAATTTAGCGAGATAATCCAAACGTTGAATAATGCCCGGTAAGTCGCCGATTCCATCACCATTACTGTCCTGAAAGCTTTTGGGATAAATTTGATAGACAACGGCGCGACTCCACCAATGTTGATTTTCCATAATAAACCTCCAAGTTAACTGTAAACGTTTACAAGATTCGATAACATTTTAGCATGGATTTGACTGAATGCAATGTATATTTGGAAACGGTTATATGTTGTAAAAATAAAAAAACCTGCCTAAAGCAGGAGTTGGTTAGATTCTAATCGTACTTTGACGCTCGGTAATTTTAACTGGAATAAATTCTGCAGGTTGATTATTAAGAAGCCCAATAACTGATTGGCGACCCATCTGATAAAAGTTTTGGGTAACGCTGGTAATAGTTGGTGTGGTAATATCACAAAGATAAGTCCCATCGATACTGAGAATGGATAATTGTTGAGGTAAGGTTATCCCCGAGACGTTGGCCTGTTGAATCATCCCAACTGCGATCATATCACTGGCTGTAATTACAGCTGTTAGCTGATCATTTAATAGATCGGCAAAGGAATTTTGACCGGTGGGATAACTATAATTGCCGTAATGGATCCAGCTGGGTTCAATTGGTAGTTGATGCTTGATCATTTCTTGTTCAAAGCCAAATAATCGTTGTTGACCAGTATTGGATCGATCAATTCCTACCAGCCCGATTCGTTCATGACCGAGTTCAATAAGGTAGCGGGTCGCTATTGTCGCTATCTCAACATTATTGGAACTGGTATAGGGTAAGTCTTTGTAAAGCCGTTTTTTTTCATCATAGATGGAAACCAAGCGAAAGGGAACTCCTGAAGCTTGGAGGCGATCTTTGGCTTTTTGATCAATCATGGTTGAAATCATTAAAATGCCGGCTAGTGGTCGTTCCAGTGCCACATCCAGGGCATTATGAAATTGTGGTAAATTTTTATCACCAGCATAGAGGATAAAAATTTGATATCCCATTTCCATTGCGGCATCGTAAATTCCTTTAATCACGTCAGTCCAAAAGTTTGTCAAAGTATTATTTAAAATCACCGCAATTCGATTACTGGATTTAGAAACCAATTCAGCAGCGGCCACATTTTTTACGTAACCAAGTTTCTTAGCGGCAGCCAAAACTTTTTGGGCGGCTTGTTGACTATAGGTTCCTTTTTTGTCCGACAAAACTCGTGATACAGTGGCCGTGGAAACTCCTGCTAAATTGGCAACATCTTTGATAGTAGCGGTCATGGTCTTAGCTCCTTGATCTATTTGAGCTTATTATAAAATCTTTTTGTCAAATGGTAAAATTTCTGATAATTTCCACTTCGTTATTGTAAACGTTTACAATTAATGCTAGGATGACAGGGAAAAGTTTTGATAGAAAGGAACCAATCAACATGACAAATACATTAATGGGATATGATCAGAATGGACAAGTGATTAGTTTTCATTATGCGGATCACCAGGATGACCAGCTTATGATAATTACTTCAGCGATTATCCGGATATTTTCCTATCGTGGTGATCAGGATTATTCGTATGCTATTGAAGGTGATAAGAGCCAACCGACTCGTTTTTCAGTCGAATCACATGGTACACAAGTGAGCGTGATAACCAAAGATTTGATCATTGAGGTTTCTGATGATCATCATTTTGATGTTTTTAATGGACAACATGAACCTTTGATTTTAGATTATCGTGGAGCTCGTCAACCTTTAGAAAATGATATGGATGCTGAGCATCTAGCCATGGTAGGGGCTGAAGGTCATGTTATTAACGAACTATTACCAACGAATGAACATTACTGGGAGGTAGTAAAACAACTTGATGCCTCCACTAATTTCTATGGCTTAGGTGATAAGACCGGATTTTTGAATAAGCGGGGGTATCAATTTGAAAATTGGAATAGTGATATTCCAGATGTTCATACGGAGGCGACTCCAGCTATATATAAATCGATCCCAGTTCTATACGGTATCAATCAGGGGCGGCCATTTGGGTTGTTTTTTGATAATCCGTTTCGGAGCAGTTTTGATTTGGGAAAAGAAAGCAATGAATATTACTTTTACGCAACGACTGGTGGAAATGTAAATTATTACATTTTAGGGGGCAAAGACCTGAAAGAAGTCGTGGCGAATTATACGTACTTAACCGGTAAGACACCACTTCCTCAAAAATGGACCTTGGGTTATCAGCAATCACGCTGGGGTTATAGCACCAGTGCCAAACGGGTCGAAGATATCGCTAAAAAGTTTGATGATTTAAAGTTGCCCCTTGATGTGATCCACTTGGATATTGATTATATGAGGGGATATCGTGATTTTACGTGGGATCAAGATAAATACCCTGATTTGTCAGGTTTTTTATCACGTATGCAAAAACGGCAAATTCGGTTAATGCCAATAATCGATGCCGGGGTCAAACAAGACTCAGATTATGACCTTTATCAGGTTGGGGAGGCTAAGCATTATTTTGTTACTAATAGGTATGGCGAAACTTATGTAAATCGGGTCTGGCCGGGCGACGCTGTTTTTCCTGATTTTGGTAAAACAACAGTTCAAAAATGGTGGGCCCAAAATATCAAATTTTTAACGGATCGTGGAGTATGTGGAGTTTGGAATGATATGAACGAGCCGGCTTCCTTTAATGGTCCGTTACCAAATGACCTCATCTTTACGGACCATGATCAGCCAAGTACCCATGCGAAGATGCATAATGTCTACGGTCATAATATGTCAAAAGCAACCTATCAGGGACTGAAGGAACTGACTGGAAAGCGTCCCTTTGTAATTACCCGAGCCGCTTATGCAGGGACGCAAAAGTATTCAACAGTATGGACGGGTGATAACCAGAGTTTATGGGCTCATTTACAAATGGTGGTACCTCAATTAAGCAATTTGGGGCTAAGTGGTTTTGCTTTTTGTGGGACGGATGTTGGTGGCTTTCAAGCTGATACAACGGCTGAACTGCTAATTCGTTGGTTAGAAGCCTCGTTATTTGTGCCGCTTTTACGAAATCATTCCCAAATGGGGACTCGTTATCAAGAACCATGGGTATTTGGGCAACCAGTGCTTAACCTCTACCGAAAATATCTACAATTACGTTATCGACTAATTCCGTTCTTATATGATCAGTTGAGGGCAAGTAGTCAATCAGGATTACCGGTAGTTCGACCATTAGTTTTGAATTACCCTGATGATCCGCACGTTGCCAATTTGAACGATGAATACATGGTCGGCGATAATGTTCTGGTTGCTCCGGTCGTTACTCAGGGAAGTCAAGAAAGAATCGTGTACTTCCCGAGTGGCTGTTGGCATGATTTTTGGTCAGGACAAGTTTATCAGGGCCAGACTAGTCAGATTATTGATGCGCCCCTCGATCATTTGCCAATCTTTGTTAGGGACAATCAAATCTTACCATTAACCCAACCAGCTTTACGCGTTTCGCAATTGTCAGACCAAACGATTACTTTTAAGCTCTTTGGGCAAAAAGGTCAATATCAGCATTATCAGGACAATGGAGAAGATTTTCAGTATCTGCAGGGTGCATACAATGAATACATAGTAAAGGTAACTGATAATCATGAAATCACAGTAACTATGAACCATCATGGATACACACCCGTTTATCAAACTATTAAACTTGAAACGGCATGGGGAAATTTCGAGCTCGAATATGATCGCGAATCAAATTGTTATCAATAAAAAAGGCCAAGCAGACGATCAGGTCATGAGAAGTGAACCCCCTAAGTTGGACAGA
>NZ_AZFN01000050.1 GCF_001434365.1 Limosilactobacillus gastricus DSM 16045
GAAATAGCCACCGCCTTAACTTCTCTACAAAGAACTATTATACAGGCAACTCACTGCATGACCAAGCGCTTAAAAGGCTATTTTCAAAATCAATGGTGCCAATTATCAATAATAGCCTTTAAAAGATTTGGAAATCTGTGATCTAGTTCTGCTTGTCGTAACGTAAGATAACTATGAATACCAGAATGTCTAACGGAAATTAAGCCATTTAAACGTAAATTTCGGTAATGTTGAGATAGATTGCTCTTCTTTCCTAGATCATTAAAAATGGCACATGAGCATTCCTTGCTTTCTTTAAACAACTTAGTGACAATCTCTAAACGAATAGGATCACTTAAGGATTTTAGTATTTGCGTAAGGGTAACTTTATTGAGATCAATATTAGGTAAGTTCTCTTTCATGCATAGCCGCTCCTTTTTTACTTTTCAACTGTTTAGTATATACTAAACAGTTGAAAGAAGGTANGAAGGTAAGTATATGGATTCAAAAACGCAAATCATTGAACAATACTTTAAGTTATTTGACTTGGCTTCTAATGATGAACAAGCATTGCATGAAATAATTCAACTCTTTTCAAAAAGGGCTGTGGTCAAGGGTGCTAATGGTTTTGTTGCTGATAATCCGACTAGAGTCGCCGAATTTTTCAAGAATTTTTTTAAAGATAACCAAGAATTAAGGCATCTTTTCCATGTAGTCGTCGATGATGGTAACTATCAAGCTGAGTGGGCCGTTGCTGGGCGTAAACGTAGTGGAAAAATATTTGCATTTCATGGTTTTGACACCTACCAATTTGACCAGCAAAACAAAATAAGCTTCTTGAAAGTTAAACTTGAAAAATAGAAATAGAAACGGCCAATAGGGTATACCCTAATGGACTTTTTTATTTCTGTGCTATACTAGGAATTACAAGTGTTCATTAGAACTGTCCAAAAGGAGAATTGGAAATGGCTAAAATCGGTTATGCGCGTGTGAGTTCCAAGGAGCAACATTTAGATCGACAGTTAGCGGCTTTAAAAGACGTTGATAAA
>NZ_AZFN01000051.1 GCF_001434365.1 Limosilactobacillus gastricus DSM 16045
GCTAAAGTCATGGCTTCACTAGAATGATTCAATAGGTGCATGACCAAGCTAATTTATTTAAAAATTATTGGAATAAATGTAGCAATTACAATAATTAATAATATAACCCAAAGCGCTAACCCAATTGGGTTTTGTGGATTAATTGTTAATCCGATACCAAAGCTTTTTGGGATTAACAAAGGAGCTCGTTTATTGAGTGGACCAGGATTACCTAAACGATAATGCCATAAAGAAGCTATCATGATATACATAACCAAAACAAATATTAAAATACTCATAAAACGGCTATTTAAAAAGTGTTGCTTACCAAAGAGATTCAATAAAAAAGGAATTAAAACAGCTGTCATTATCACGACTATCAGCGAAATATCGAGGATCTTTAGTTTTTTTTGCTTTCTTAAAGCTTGAGCATCTTTGTTAATCTTTTTCATAACTTCCGTGTCTCCCTTAATTAATGCATCGAATAATAGGTTATATATTTGGGTTAATTTAACTAAAATATCGATATCTGGATAATTTTTCCCACGTTCCCAATTAGAAAGGGCTTGTCGAGTAACATTCAATTTGTTACCAAGTTTATAAAGATTCTCTGCACAAAGCAATAAAAAAATTTGGATTTAAAACAGTGGAATCTGCAACATTTTTTAAGTATTTAAAGCATAACAAACTTAGTTAAGTGCAAGCATAAATTGAATTAAAAATACATTCAATTCAATAACGGCAAAAATTGATTTCATGGTCATCAGCAGACTGAGTAAAACGAGGTCAATGCGCACTTATGCCCTTGACAAGCGTCAAGTGCAGATTTAATACCCATCGAAATGGGTATTATTTGTATTAGAAGGCTAGCGCCAACTATAAAAAACCTAGAGCTAAATCTCAAGATTAATCAATCACGTTGCGAAGAATCCAATGACTATAAGCAAGACGA
>NZ_AZFN01000052.1 GCF_001434365.1 Limosilactobacillus gastricus DSM 16045
GATCAGATTCAAAGCGACGATGAATCTTATTTTTGGCTTTCTTACCTTGCGGACCAATTGAAGAGTTATATTTACGCGTCTGCTTATTATACATTTCAGCTAGTAAATCATTTTCCTGCATAATTCGTAACACATGCTTATGATTTACTTTGAATCCGCGATTATAAAGTTCATCAGTCACTCTGCGATAACCGTAATCTTTATGTTTACTTTTAATGTCTTTGATTTCATCAATTAGTTTCCTTTCGGAAACTGAAATGTCATTAGTACGATTAGCCTGGTGATAAAAGGTACTTCGCTTAATCGAACTATATGATAAGATCTCAGTTAATTTAAATCCAAACTTGTGCCTTAATCCTTGGATGATTTGATATTCTTCTTGTGATGACCGCGCTTCTGAATTAAGGCATCTAGTTTTTTTAAATATTCATTTTCTACACGTAAAGCTCGGTTTTCCATTTTAAGACGTTCGAGCTCACTTAAATCGTTTTTTTCATATTGTCTATTGTGGTTAGTAGTCACGTGCTTAGACCTTCCTCTTCTAGTGAACAAGGCCTGTAGCCCACCTTTATTAAACTTCCGCTGCCACATTGCAATTGTCCCAGCATTGCTAATATCAAACTTTAGAGCTGTCTCTGGATACGAGGCCTGATTTTCTTTTCTCCAGTTTAAAACCTTGATCTTGAATTTACCATCATAATCATATTTTGGTGATCGTATTTTAAGTCCATTGATCCCATACTTACGATAACGAGCTACCCAAGTAGTAATGTTCGAGCTATTCTTAACTCCATAACGTTTTGCGAGAGCAGTGCTAGAAGTACCGCTAAGGTACTGTTCAACTATCTTTAATTTCAATTCAAATGAAAATTTGGTCATAAGAAACCCCCTAAGTTGGATTTATCTGTCCAACTTAGGGGGTTCACTTCT
>NZ_AZFN01000053.1 GCF_001434365.1 Limosilactobacillus gastricus DSM 16045
GCTTTCGATTGAGCCGAAGTTTCCGACAGTCCTGTAATTACGATCGCGTGGAAAGGTGATATATTTCCAATTTCGGTCAAGGTAATTTCGTAACCTGATTAATTGATTTAGTTGATTGTCATCAATTAATTGTGATTCATAAGTGTCGAGGATTACTGTTAGTTTATCTTTATCATAATGACGAAAGGCACTTAGTGCTTTTGGAGTTAAGTCATTAAAATGTCCCAAAGTCATCTTAATCTTGCGAAGAGCATGATACCGATCCAACACGAATTCGGTTTTCTTAGCTCCCGTTCCCAAGTTCATCATAGTATCTGGTTCAAACCCAGGACCGGCATCACTACTGAAAAAGATGGTGCAGTTTTTAAGATCATAATGACTGGATAAATACTTTAACAAGCGTTCACAAGCAACGTCCCTATTTAAATCTNTATGATGTTACCCTTATCCTTTGATTTAACGGCCACCGCATCACCCTCAACGACAAGATTGTCGACAGATCTAAGATCTGGATCCAGCTTTGATTCGTCATCAGCAATCTCGCCAGCAACTTTAGCTCCTATCTCACGAGCGATTAAGTCCACTGACCATGCACTGATACTGTTATGAGTAAGTAAATTGATCACATTTGCGGTATTCCGCATGGTAGTTGTTTGAGACAACGAAGCAATTACTGATCTGAGGTAAGGCGATAAGCGTTTCTTCCCTTCAAGTTTTAACTTCTTGTCTAATAAGAAACCTTTCTTACCATCGGGGTAAAGGTAATAACGTCGCTTAAATCCAACCTCACCAAAAGCAAAATTGATTATCCTAGGTTGCCTATTAATAACTTGGTAACCATCCTGCTTG
>NZ_AZFN01000054.1 GCF_001434365.1 Limosilactobacillus gastricus DSM 16045
AGTGATGACCGTACCGGTTCGATCCCGGTCCTCGGCACCATATGCACCTATAGCGCAATTGGATAGAGTGTCTGACTACGAATCAGAAGGTTGCAGGTTCGACTCCTGCTAGGTGCATTTCAACGGGAAGTAGCTCAGCTTGGTAGAGCACCTGGTTTGGGACCAGGGGGTCGCAGGTTCGAATCCTGTCTTCCCGATTGGTAATTTTTTAATATGATTCCTTATTCNTCCTGTCTTCCCGATTGGTAATTTTTTAATATGATTCCTTATTCGCGGTGTAGCTCAGCTGGCTAGAGCGTCCGGTTCATACCCGGGAGGTCGAGGGTTCGATCCCCCCCGCCGCGATTTGGGTGGCTTTTTGGACCTTTAGCTCAGTTGGTTAGAGCAAGCGGCTCATAACCGCCCGGTCGTAGGTTCGAGTCCTACAAGGTCCATATTTGATTACCATACAGTTGAATATCTTGGAGGATTACCCAAGTGGCTGAAGGGGGCGGTCTTGAAAACCGCTAGGTCGTTAACGCGGCGCAAGAGTTCGAATCTCTTATCCTCCTTTTTATTATCGCGGGGTAGAGCAGCCTGG
>NZ_AZFN01000055.1 GCF_001434365.1 Limosilactobacillus gastricus DSM 16045
TAAGATTCATCGTCGCTTTGAATCTGATCGCCCATACCAGAAAATGACTACTGATATAAGCGAATTTCGATATGGAAATGAAACTATTGAAGAACGTATCTACTTTTCACCCATTAAAGATTTACACAATAATACAATTACTGCTTTTGCGATTGGTGATCATCCAACAACTGAATTAGTTATGGAACCATTGAGGAAGTTAATTGAACTTCGACCATCGTTGGAGTACCGAATGACTATTCATAGTGACCAAGGAGTGCAATATCAAACTACACAATGGCGTAAAACACTGAAGAAGCACCATATTTTCCAAAGTATGTCCCGTCGAGGGACATGCTTAGACAATGCGCCAATGGAAAGCTTCTTTCACTTAATGAAAACTGAACTATACTATAATCGTAAATTTGAAACTAAAGAAGAATTGATCGAGGCAATGATTGAATGGATTGATTACTACAATAATGAAAGAATTCAACATAATCTAAAAGGCAAGACTCCGATAGAATATCGAAATCTTGCCTTAGAAAAAGTAGCCTAATAAAGTGTCCAACTTTAAGGGTTCACTTCA
>NZ_AZFN01000056.1 GCF_001434365.1 Limosilactobacillus gastricus DSM 16045
CCTAATCTTTTTGCTGGTGGCGAAAATATGCATTCACGCTTTGAATTCGTGTCCGTACAAACAATGGAACAGGTAGTGAACGTTTTATTGAAGATCAGTTATTTAAATATTGCGGACAACTAAGGAGTTGCCAATGAAAATTCCAGAAATTTTCGCTACAGGTCAGGAAGTAGATACCCAAACTATCCGAGAACACGCTCATGCACGCTTTCAAGAGTTATCAATGCTCGTTTCCAGTAATCCAGACTGGACCGTCGTCAGTGTTGCTTTAAATATCCCTGGTTCGATTAAAACTAATCAGTTAATCCAGGATTTTTTTCAAAATGGGGTTAAAAGGTTTGAAAATAGTCTGATTGCTCGGGGACTTACTTTCAAATGTCAGTTGCAGGATGATTTATCGCCAACTGGTCCTGAACGCAGCTATCTTATTAAAGGAAATCCACTCTTAATTAAGAGTCACACCAGCCATTTTGAAGGAGCCAACCCATCCGCCAACTTATTTAATCTGGATGTGCTGGC
>NZ_AZFN01000057.1 GCF_001434365.1 Limosilactobacillus gastricus DSM 16045
CACGAAAGTGAAGTGAAGAGTCAAATCGCTAGTGCCAGCGACTTGGCAAGTCAATCCAAGGCCGGTAGCACGAATGAAAGTAGGATTGCATCAATTAGTGATGAAAACTCGACGAGTTTGAGCACAAGTGTTTCGAAGGCGAGTGCCTCAGATAATTCCTTGAATAGTAGTGCTTCAACCTCAGCGGTGAAGAGCTTAAGTGAAATTAATAGTGCTTCAACCAGTGCACTGGTAAGTGCTAGCGATTCACAAAGTCTCTCGGAAACGGGTAGCTTAACTAGTGAACAGTCAGCTTCTGTCTCGGCAGCAAGTCAAAAAGCAGCTTCAGTTAGTGTTAGCCAAAGCACTTCAAATCGTGAGGCCTCGACGAGTGCTTCAGCATCACTCAGTGATGATCAATCTAATAATGATTCGTTAAGCGAAAGTGCTTCAACATCGTTGAGCAAGGCCCT
>NZ_AZFN01000058.1 GCF_001434365.1 Limosilactobacillus gastricus DSM 16045
TGAGTCACTAAGTGCCTCGACGAGCGAATCGCTTAGTGCTTCGACCAGCGAATCCTTGAGTGCTTCAACCAGCGAATCACTAAGCGCCTCGACGAGTGAATCCCTCAGTGCTTCGACGAGCGAATCCTTGAGTGCTTCAACCAGTGAATCACTAAGTGCCTCAACGAGTGAATCGCTCAGCGCATCCACCAGCGAATCGTTGAGTGCCTCGACGAGTGAATCCCTCAGTGCTTCCACGAGTGAATCCTTAAGTGCCTCGACGAGCGAATCACTAAGTGCCTCACTAAGTGTATCAACTAGTGAGTCCTTAAGTGCTTCCACGAGTGAATCGTTGAGTGCATCGACAAGTGAATCCTTGAGTGCTTCGATGAGCGAATCCTTGAGTGCTTCGACAAGTG
>NZ_AZFN01000059.1 GCF_001434365.1 Limosilactobacillus gastricus DSM 16045
AATTAGTGATGAAAACTCAACGAGTTTGAGTACCAGCGTTTCCAACGCGAGTGCTTCAGATGCATCCTTGAATAACAGTGCTTCAACTTCGGTTGAACAAGTTATCAGTGAACTTGATAGTGCCTCAGTTAGTGCTGAAAACAGTACTTCGGCATCCAATAGTTTGGATGATCGTGGCAATGTAACGAGTGATGAATTAACATCGATGGCGCAAGCTTCGGCTTCAGCAGCCTCAGTTAGTGCTAGTCAAAGTACTTCGAACCGGGCGGCATCCCAAAGTGCCTCAACTTCCTTAAGTGATTTGCAATCAGGTAATGAATCCTTAAGTGAGAGTGCTTCAACATCGTT
>NZ_AZFN01000006.1 GCF_001434365.1 Limosilactobacillus gastricus DSM 16045
AAGTGTCCAACTTTAAGGGTTCACTTCACCAATACAAATATCAGAATTGTTCTTTTTTATTCCCGCTACAAGATTCTTAATGTTACTATTCGAAAGATAATCATCTGAATCTACAAAGACAACGTATTTTCCGTTTGCGTTTTCAAGTCCCGTATTACGGGCTAACCCAAGTCCCATATTTTTTTTATGTATTACCTTAATCCTATTTTCATTTGAGGAAAATTGATCACATATTTTCCCGCTGTGATCAGTTGATTCATCATCAACTAAAATTATTTCCAGGTTTTTATAAGTTTGGTTAAGAATAGAATCAATACATTGAACAAGGTATTTTTCAACGTTATAAACGGGTACAATCACACTAATCAAATCATCCATATATCTCCCTCGAAATATTTCTTGCTGGTACTCCTACTAGTATTGAGTTCTCTGGAAATGATTTAGTAACCACTGCATTCGCTCCAATTTTACTGTTACTTCCTATTTTAATATTCCCAATTATCTTTGCACCAGCACCTATTTCAACATTTTCACCGATTATCGGACATTCAGTATAATCAATTCCTTTATTTCCAATAGTCACCTGCTGTCGTATAATGCATCCATCTCCAATAACAGAATTACGATTGATAATTATTCCATAAGGATGATATAAATATATTCTACTGCTTATAGATTGTGAAACTTGAATCTCTGATCCGAAAAGCCCTAATATGAATACTATATCTAAAACCTTATAAACTTTATAGTTAAAATGATGCCAGAAACCAGATTGGCCATAATGCTTTTGGCCATATTTGTAGATATTTAAAATTAACTTACCTTTTTTATCTAATTCTTTCATCATAATCACCTTCTATTAACTTTAAAGTCGTCATAGCTCTTAATTAATTTATTTGCATTATCTTCAGAACTAAAACCATTTCTTAATAGATATTTTACGTTTTGATCTCTTCTATCAATTCTATTATCAGAAAAGCTAAAAAATTCTATTTCATTTTTCCAGGCTGTCACATCATCAATAGGAAGATAAGTCACATTCTTGGTAACATTTGTTTCTTGAGACACCTTATCAGAAACAAAACATGGTAGTCCAGCAGCTTGAGCCTCAATTAATGAAAATGGCTGTCCTTCATAAAAAGATGGTAATGCAAATATATCCATTGCATTTAAATAATCAATAACATCTCTAACGGCCCCTGTAAATAATACTTTCTTTAGCAGGCCTTTTTTTCAACAAGAAGTCGATCTTTCTTTAGATTTACACCATTACCAATTAAAATGACTCGATAACGATCATCAAGTTTTTCCGCTAATTCTATCAAAAACTCCTGATTTTTTTGAGAATTAAACTTTCCGATATGTCCTATTAAAATCTTATCATCACTGATTCCCAATTTAGACCTAATCTTTGTACGCACATTTTGATTAAGCTTATATTTATCAAAATCGATTCCGTTTTCGATTATAACGAAATCCTTACTCTTAAATAACCATTTCCCGGCTGCTTGATTGCAGGCAATTCGCCCATTTACTACCATCTCAAAGAACGGTCTCAATAATTGATTCGCCTTAACATGTCTAGTAGTCGTATTATGACTATGAGCAACCCGCACCTTTACACCTGCAAGTTTTGCAGCTGCTAATTCAATTGCCATGGTGGTACTATTTCCATTAACATGAACAACATCATACTGATTCTGTCGACAGAGTCGATAAATCTTAAAAAAATACCTAATAGGTTCTTGATTACGATTTAAATGTCCTATTAATGTTATACCTAAATCGTTTACCTGCTTCTGGATTTCGCCAGAAACATGATTAGGAGCCCCAATCGTAATGTCATAATTATGTTTGATTAATTCTTTACAAGTATTAAGTATGAAGGTTGAAATACCATTTTCTTCTAGGCCAACAGTATTTATAATGAATATTTTCATATTATCGTCCAACTAGTCTATTAACAATTTGTTCAAAATACTGATTGAATCGAGCATTATTTCCACTACTTATAGCACTCATGTTCTTAACAAGTTCATCATAATGCTCGATAACATTTGATAAGTTTTCAATGTCATAAACGGGAATTACATTATGCATCCGTTCATCAACCATTTTCAGAAAGTCCACTTGATGGTCATTAACGTGTTCATTATTAGTGGCTAATCGTGGAACAACTACTGGAATTTTACCCGCTTGTAAAACCTCAATGAAACTGGCCGGTCCACCATGGGTAATCACAATGTGAGCCTGGTTAATATAATCTTTCATCTTATTGTAATCAAGCATTGATTTTGCTTCACAATGCAGAGGTTGATATGTACAATAACCTGTTTGCATTATCACCTTTTCTTGGATTACTCCATTTCCAACAAGTTGGTCCACTTTTTCGATTAGGCGATTAAATGGCTGTTCATGCGTTCCTACTGTCACAAAAATCATTATATTCTCCTAAAAGATACTTCCCAGATTAATAGCCTTCGGGTAAACCTTTTTCTGTTCTTCCCATTGTACAATAAATTTATCAACAATCGGATAAACCATTTTACCAGTCATTGTTGGTTTATCGATACGATCAAACACTTCAATATAAACAAGCTTACAACCCATCAATTTACCTATATAAAAAAAAGGAACTGCCACCGCAGCTCCACTAGAAATAATCACATCCGATTTTTCCTTTCGGAGAACCTTAAATGCAAGTATTGTATTCTTGATTAAGGCCTTTAAACTACGGTTAGTTGGATAGTAACACCCATACATTTTTTCATTTTGTAATTTGCTTCGCGCATCGGCCTTGTTAAAGGTCATCCAAAACCGATCTTTGTCTTGCCAAAATGGCTTCAGCATATACAAATGAGTTAAATGTCCACCACTTGAACCAACTAAACAAACCTTCATCTCTTACTCCTTAATATGCTCCATTTGGCTTAAAAATCACCTTTACAGTACATAGGATAAGCCAAAAAACATACATTAAATTAGCCCGTTGAATATAAGTTAGGTCAATTCCTACCATATCCTTAAAACCAACAGTATTCCTAGCAGTTACCTGCCATAAACCGGTACAGCCAGGTTTAACCATCAAACGTTGCATATCATGTTCCGAATAATGTGCAACTTCAGCCGGTAGTGGTGGACGGGGACCCACTAGTGACATATCACCGATTAGGACATTCCACAGTTGGGGTAACTCATCTAAACTGGTTTTTCGAATAAATTTACCCGCTTTCGTGATTCGTGGAGCATCCTTCATCTTAAACATCGCCCCGTCAACTTCATTTTGTTCCATTACCTCATGTTTAAGCTCTTCAGCATTGGTTACCATCGAACGGAATTTATACATTTTAAATTCTTTTCCATCTTTTCCCACGCGGGTCTGTGAAAAGAATACCGGACCACGATCATCGATCTTAATCCAAATGATGATAATTAAAAATAACCAAGAAAGGCAAATCAATCCAATTAAAGAAAAGACAATATCGAAAAACCGCTTAAAAAATCGATAAGCATATCGTGATTCTACTTGCGACTTATCGACAATGGGAATTTCGATATTTCTCACTTCCATGATTGAACTCCTTTCTAAGTTAAAACAACCAAAATCGTTTCTTTTGCTTAATTGGCTCCCAGGTCATTCGGACTGGATCACCATTCAAAATATACTTAGCGTTTTGTTGATAATCTCCAGCCACTTTACGACCTAAATCTTTAGCTAACCGTCGCATGGCCGCTCCAAGTTCATAATCACGCTTTTCCATCACGTGAGCATCTGAAGCCATGACCGTACCTTGACCGGCATTCACCATCAATCTGGCAGCACGTTCGACATCTTTTCCAAAAGTACCTAAATAACTACTAGCCGTGATTTGACTTAAGCACCCTAGTTCCAATAAATCAGCTAAACGCTCCGGATGAGCGACCAACTCATTATTTCGTTCCGGGTGAACAATCACTGGGGTAATTCCCCGGGATTGGAGTTGATAAATCATCGACTTGGTATAGTGTGGCACTTCGTTGGACGGTAATTCCAGTAACATATATCGACCACCTTCATCCGCAAACAAAATGTCATCTTGATCTAAAGCCGCTAAAATCTTGTTAGACAGATGAACCTCCTGGCCTGGAAAAACTGTTAGGTCAATCCCTGCCTCGTTCAAAGCAGCTTGGAAGTAACTCGTAGCTTGCATCACCGTCTCTTTATGATTCACGTATCGCCGATTCAAATGGTGGGGTGTAACTAAGGCATGGCTGACACCATCCGCCACCGCATCACGCGCCAATTCAAGCGAAGCAGCCATACTAGGCGAACCATCATCTAAATTCGGTAATAAGTGACAATGTAAATCAACGTATCCCATGATTAATCTTCTGGTTCCACCGATCCGTAACCATACCCATAGCCGTAACCATATCCATAGCCATCATCATCGCCACTGGCCACATCATTCATAACGTAACCAAGTAAATTAGCTTTGGAAATGTTTAGCATTTCAACAGCCCGTTTGACGGCAACTTTTTGGGTCACCCCCGAGCGAACGACTAAGACAACCCCGTCTAACATACTCGACAGCACTTGTGTGTCATTCACTTCCAAAATCGGTGGCACATCGATGATCACCACATCATACATTTGCTCAAAGGTGGCGACTAGATCGCGCATCCGTTGCGAATTTAACAATCCGGTGGCATTCGGTGGAACCGGGCCCACCGTCAATACATCCAGGTTTGGTACTTCGGTTGCTTGAATGACATCTTGAGAATTAATGACATGCTCTTGATCCATCAAAAGGGTCGTTAATCCCTGCCGGTTATCAAGGTCAAAAGTTGAATGCATGGTTGGCCGCCGCAAATCGGCATCGACCATTAAGACCCGCTTATTATCCTGCGCCCAGGTCACCCCAACATTAGCTGTTACAGTGGACTTCCCTTCTGAAATGTTGGAGGACGTGAAAGCTAACGCCTTAATTGGATGATCAACCCCCATGAAGGTGATATTAGTCTTAATCGTCCGGAACTGTTCAGCCACCAAACTTTGCGGCTTGGTCAAGGTAACCAGGTTGGCCCCATTAACCATGGTGTCAACTGATTGAATTTTTTTACGTGAAAATAATCCCATGATGACACCTCCTAAACGCGTCGATTGCCACGGCTCTTTTGCCGCTTGTTCTTGCGATCATACCGCATGTGGGAAACTTGTCCTAAGTTAACCAAGTTTAATTCGTCGGTCATAAACTCGTTCGTCCGCACGGTTGTATCAAATAGTTCCTTGATCAATAAGTAACCAAAGGAAATCACAAAGCCAACCACGGCTCCCGCTAAAGCAAAGAGCTTAACATTAGGGAAGGACTTCGTCTTAGGCGTCGTTGCACTAGATACGATCGTGACGTTGTTGACATCCATGATCTTTTTAACCCGCTTCTTAAAAACGCTAGCCACTGTATTAGCCATCGCTTTGGCTTCAGTTGGGTTACTTGCCTCAGCATTTAAGGTAAAGACTTGTGAATTTGTTTGGGTCGAAACGGATAAGGCATCCTTTAATTCCGCGACCGATAGATCATAAGCTTTCCCATTAGCGTGACTAGTTTCAGGATTAGCCAGATACTTTGTAGCTTCTTGTAAGATCACTTGGTTAGTAATGATATCCTTATAAGTATTGATCAGTTGCACGTCGGCTTGTTGATTGTTATAAGCTTGGCCCGCTTGGTCCTTATTTTCCTTATTATTAACCAAAATCTGCGTTGAAGCAGTATATTTCGGTTGAATTAAGAATTCAGCATCTGCAGCTGCGATGATACCCAATCCTAAGGTCCAGACAATTAACATTAACAGATTCTTCCGGAGAATCTTAACTAATCGTCGTAAATCAATTGTGTTACTTGTTTCCATTAATATTTAGTCTCCGTCATGATTAATAACTACTACTGTCCGAATCATCATCGTCAGGTAAGGTCTTCGTTTGTAAACCTAGGGACTGCCGAATTAAATTGCTAATTCGTTGCCGCTCATTGTATGAAACCTGTTGGTATGAAACGCCATCTTCGTCATCGCTAGTCCCACTCGCATAGTCTTGCACGACCTTCGTAGCATCGCGATAATTTAGTGCTAGTTGAGTCATATTACTAAAGGTTAAGTTTGTTTGCATTCCACCGGAAAGGGTTTGTAAGAATTTCCGGTTAAGCACAGACTTATATGAAGCTGATTCTTTAATCAGGGCGGCAATAATCAAACGCTGCCGTGACTGCCGACCGTAATCGCCATCGGGATCATCGTAACGCATCCGGCTGAAAGCCAAAGCTTCCTTCCCATCCATATGGTAAGTCTTCCCCTTCTTAAAGGAATATCCTTCATATGTAAATGTTAATGGTGATTTAACATCTATCCCATCAACTTGATCGATCGCCTTTTCCATCGAACCCATGTTAACCAGTAAATAAGCATCCACCGGAATTCCGAATTGTTCCTTAATCACCTTAATAGTTTCTTTAACCCCGCCGTATGTGTAGGCTGAGTTAATCTTAGCAGGTGAATAGTCAGGATAATCCGGCAAATCAACCTTCATATCTCGCGGTAAGGAAACAATTGTCGTCTTATTCGTCTGGGTATTGATAGTCATCACCATAATGGTATCCGTCCGCCCTTTTTCAGTTCGACCAAGGGCCCCAGTGTCAGTACCCAACAAAAGAATACTGATCGGCTTCTTTTGCTTTAAGACACTCGAGATACTTCGTCCCGAGACACCAGATGATGAGTACATATCATTCGTTGCGTCGCGCAGGTTGCGCCAAGCCATCGCTGCAAAAATTACAGCGATAACAAAGACAATGCCGACTAAGGCCCACAGCCAACGTAACCAGTGATGCTTGTGACGTCGATGATGATGTTTAATCTCTTCTGAATCCATATACTAAACTCCCAAAATTTAATAAACCTTAAAAAGGTTTAGCATCGATTCACACATTTTTCAATAATAATCACAATATTAACATATTTTAGTAATATTGAAATACATTACATATACATAATAATGATATCCCGTCACTTTATCAAGATATCTCGGAAATTTTCTTTGGATGCTTGTTAAATAATGAATTGAATGCTAGAATTAGTAATCGTTAATGGAGAGTTGGCAGAGTGGTAATGCACCGGACTCGAAATCCGGCGAACCCGTGTTGAGCGGGCGCGCAGGTTCAAATCCTGTACTCTCCTTTCTTAAGCGGACCTTGTATTAAACGAGGTCCCTTTTTTGTTAACTGGTTAAAGGAGACACGAGATAAATAACAAAGCTGAATAGTAACCACCCCTTTCTGTATGACTACCATAATCCATGATCTGGTATTGATAGTTAAGCAGATACAGGAATTTTCATAAAGTTATTTTGTTATATTTATTTGTTTAATGTTTTAAAAAGGTCGTTGTCCATCTGGGCAACGACCTTTTCTGTCTATATACTACTATTTATTTGTATTCTCTTGCTTACTAATATCAACTGGGTGCGAGGTGTCTGCAGTTGAGTCGTAAGTTTCTTTGACTAATTTACCATTCCCATCCAGGGTGTAGGTAATCGCACCATCAGAAACGACTTGGTTCCTTACCATCCGTCCATTAGCGTCAAAATAGTAAGTACCATCGGCCGTTTGGACTAGTCCTGATCGGAACGATACCCCATTGTTCAAGAACAGGTAGGTTGATGTGTTTCCATCAACGGCAACGTCTACAAAGCGTGCGTTGGCAAGCATATTACCATTCTTATCAAAGTAGTACCAGTTTCCTGTTGCATCCTGAACAAATCCATCTTTCAATTCTTCCCCATCTTCGTTGTAGTAGTGATATTTACCATCATTACCTTTTACAAAACCATTCTTGTTGGCATCGACTGCTCCGGTGAGTTGAACTGGCAAGTACTTGGTGGTTGCTGAACCAAGGTTGTAATATTGACCACCATCTCCTTGTAGAACGTAACCAACCCCACGCCTTAAAATATTAGTGCCATTGAAGTACTTAGCTGACCATTCCGTAATTTTTATACTTGGGTCAATGGTCTTACCAGTCGTAACTTGGACCCGCTTGAAGATTTCAGGATATAGCTTTTGTAATTGACCTAAGAAGGCCCCACCATATTGTTTTTGGTATTGTCCACCACCAATGGTATTGGCAATGTATACTTTATTCTTAAGTTGAGAACTTGCCCAAGTCGTTCCATGTTCATCCACCCGGGTTGCCGTAACGGCTTCTTGTCCTGATAAATTATAGATCTGATCTGGGACCCAATCTGCCATTGCTTGTAAACCGGCTTTATGTAAGGCTTTAATAGCATTCCGCAGATCTTCAGCACTACCATACTTATTATCAGTACTCATTCCGAGATCATAACGGTCACTAAATGCATAACCATTATCAATCTTGGAATCTAGGAAGCTACCGTCCTTACTTGAAACATATTGTGGTGCTAATTCAAAAGAAGTGATCCCTATAGACTTAAAGAAATCGGCATTTTGGGCAATCTTTACATTGGCTTTTTCACTGTCAGTCGTTGGATAGTAAACAAAGTTTGAGAATCCTTCAAAGATTACGTTAGAATCCAAGGTTGCATTGGAACGATATGCTTCTTCCTTAGTATGTGCATCTGTGCTTGCTGCCGTCCGTGCATCTTGATCATCTGGCGCTCCTGCTGGCACCCAAATTGCTAGGTATCCAGTGACATCTGGGTTCGCATAACCTTTAATGGCCGTATTTGCTTGGGTTCCTTCAGCTGTAATCAGATCGCTCCCATAGAAGTGAAGATCACCATTAGCATCTGTATATGCAACTGGGGCCCCAGCATCACTAGAATAATTTTGCACCCCATCTGTAGTGGTTAACAGTAATGCACGATACTTTTGATTAGCATGCGCAGCCCCCATATGAAGAACAACAGAACTGCCACTCTTTAAAGCAAGATCAGTATTATTGGAAATAATGACCCCAATTCCTTCAGTCCGTGTTTCAGTAGTTCCTTTGTCGCTAGCGGTCATGGCCCCTTTCCCAAACCGAACACTCGTCAAGATTCCCTTATTATCATCATAGTTCAAGGTTTGACCACCAGAAACATACTTAATCCGGGCCTTCATCATATTGGTGATGGTTGGGTAATAACGGGTTTCTTGCGCCATGTATTGACCACCATCCGTATAAAGATCACCATAGTAAATCCGTGGAATAGTATCCTTATTAGTCAAAATATAGGCGTAGGAAGCCGGGATATTGTACTTATTCCACCGCTTCGTCGTCGAGTTTTGATCTTTAAGATAAGCTTCAATCCCCTTTTGTTCATCCTCAAAGTTGAAATCTCCATACCCCTTTCCGGTTACAGCCGCAATGGCTTGACGAATTTCGTCTTGTGACCCATTATCATGAGCCCGCACAAAAGAGTAATTTGGAATGGCAGTATTTTCAGTACTGTCATTTGCCCGACTAACCAACGATGATGAAATTAACTCACTCAATGACTTAACCTTGTCAGGAGCCGCTGCCAAAGTATCATGAATCCCGGTTAAGACCGTGTTATCCAAAGTCAATTGAGGATTTCCGATACTATTTGCATAATACGGGTCGCGCCCATTCCAGTCTTCTAGAATATTCAGACGTGCATTTGCCTTAGCATCACTTTCGTCCAAGCCATACGCTTGACGGAAATAATCACCAGCAATCGTTAATAGGTCCACATCAACATTATCAACTGCATCGATTCGGATACTATCAAAGTTGGCATCAGGATCATTAGCTGTAATCGTCCCAAAGTTAGTTAAGTAGTATAGCCAGTTTAACTGTTCGGCTTGAACTACTGGATTAGAGTTATCAATGTCATTAGCTAATAAGAATTCCGAGCCAGCTGATTTAGGTTGTCCTGGTTTAGTATCACCATTCAAGATATTATCAGCCGTCCAACCGATATATCGGTAATCCGAATTAGCATAACTGGTTAGGTCCGAGTTTACATATCTTAAAAAGCCACCTTGCAGTTGCAGGCCATTATAACTAACGTTTTCACTATTATCGTTCCAGATTGATTCAGTCTTTACAAAAGCACTCATTAAGGTCTTCAGCCAATCGGTGTTCCCCGCTTGAGAGATTTTCTTCTCAATATTTTCTTGAACCGTATCAACCGCATAACTCAAAGTAGAATTACTATCAGTCGAACTATAATCTTTATCCGCGGTAATCAAGCCATTCTTCTTCATGTAATTCAAGTAATCAACTTGGATATCCTTGCTTGGCCACCAAGTCATTAAAAGTGGCCGCAAATCACTAGCAGTTGAGTCAGTCCAGATGGTTCCGTCCTTTAAAATTTGCTTTGGTCGGTACCATGTATCTGCCGTCAAATAACCATTAACGTTTTGAATTGATGCATCTGTAAAGTCATAGGCCTGATTGCCATTCGCAAATTGCTGATCAACTGAAACCGTGCCGGATTGGAATTGAAGCTGTAAAGCATCGCTACCTTGTCCATTCTCAGCATTAAAGTAAATCCACTTGCCATTATCTTCTAACAAGAAGTTAGTCCGAACTTTACCGGTTGTCCCATCAATATAGTATACATGACCATCTTTATCGGTTGTAACGCCAGAAATCAAGACCCCGTCTTTACCAAAACCATACCCAAGACCGTCTAATTCAACTACTTTATTCTTCGCCATGATTCCGTTTGATGGATCAAAGTAATACCATTTAGCATTAATTTGGGTCTTTCCCTTCGCCATGACCCCGCCATCGCCAAAGTAATATGTATTATTATCCTTAGTTAAAAATTGATTTGTGTAACGGGCACCATCACTACCAAAGTAGTATGAATTACCCCAATTATTGTAAAAGCTATTCGTCAACAATTTACCTTGATCATCAAAATAAAAGAGTTGATTATCATTTGCCGTCAAGAATTGGTCACGAAGAGAAATAACACCTTGACCATCAAAGATGTAATTGGTGCCATCAATGTTCCTTGTTTGGTTCTTAACTAGCGCCCCATTATTATCAAAGTAGTATGCATTGCCCCAACGAACCATGAAGCGATTGTCCCAACGAGCACCATCACTACCGAAGTAATAGGTATTACCCCAGTTAGAATAGAATTGGTCCGTGTAACGAACACCACCATCACCGAAATAGTAGACATGGCCCCAGTTACTATAAAAACGGTTATCCCAACGGGCACCATCATCACCAAAGTAATACAAATTACCCCAGTTAGAATAGAATTGATCCGTATAACGAGCACCATCAGGGCCAAAATAATAAGTATGACCCCAATTAGTATAGAAGGCATCTTTATACTCCTTACCATCTAAACCGAAGTAGTATAATTTGCCATCTCGAGTTTGGAAGAAGTCTTTCTTCATTACTCCTTGGTCATCAAAAGAGTATGTTGCCCCATCAATATCAGCATTCGTGCTGGTTAAGCGAGCCCCATCTTTACCAAAGTAATATTTATTCCCCCAATTTTCATACCATTGATTTTGGTACATCGCACCGGTTTGGGGAGCAAAATAATATAACTTTCCATCTTGGGTTAGGAATTGATCAGCGAGGCGAACCCCATTAGCATCAAAGTAATATTTTTGTCCATTATCTTCTAACCAACGATTATCATAACGGGCACCGTCTGGACCAAATTAATAGGTGTTACCCCAGTTAGAGTAGTACTGGTTCTGATATTCCTTTCCATCCTTACCAAAGTAGTACATCTTCTCATTTTGCTTCAAGAAGTAGTTAGCTTGCATAATTCCTTCAGCATTAAAGTAGTAAGTATACAACTTGGTATCACTAGCATTATCCGGATCTAATGCTTGGGCAGTAGCAGCTTCCACCCGTACACCATCGGTACCGTAATAGTACTTATTCCCATTACTTTGGTACCATTGATTAATATATTCTGTCCCATTCTTGTGATAAGCATAGGTCTTTCCAGCAACGGTCTTTACCGTACTACTTGCATAATCTTGTTCCGGCGTTAGGTTGGTTGTTTGGTTATCCGATTGCTGATTTTGAGTCGAATCATCTTGCTTGACCTTATTGGTGTTTCCATTATTCTGATCTGACTGTCCGTTACTTTGTTGTCCTGTAACGGGAGTCTTATCCGTATTTGGCGTAGCATTTTGCAATGTACCTGTACTATCTTTTGATGTATTTTGATCAGATGTTATGTTTGATTTTTGGGCACTTTGCGTAGTTTGATCATTATTCGTTGCCGCTTGAGCTGGCATAGAGCTAACCAATACTCCAGTAGTTACTGCAGCAGTAACAATTGCAGCGCAACACCATTTCTTTCCACTTTTATAAAGCTTGAAACGTTTGATATAATCCATAAGAATCTTCCTTCTAAATTCATAATATTCACAACACCATCATATATTACCACACATTTTTCCGATTCTACGTAAATGTGTCATATTCAAAGAAGGAATGATAAGATTTTTATTAAGATTTGTTCGATTTTGTTTCACGTGTTTCGTAAAATCACTATGTCATTTTGTTCATCTGATACCAAACAAAAAAAGTTGAAAAACCATGATTATCTTATTTACATTTCTTCTTGTAAATGCCGCAGTGCTTGCGTTGTCACTTGGGAAACATTAATCTTATTTTCTTTTGCCCAATTATTCAATTCTTCTGGAATTGTAATATTCTTTCTGACCGTTTTTCCATATTGATTCAGCCATTTTGCCATATTAATGGTCACCCACATAATTGAGTCATTAGGGCCAAGATGCCACTTAGTTGGATCTTCTACTGTGGGATATTTAGTTCCTGCAATCATCGTTGCAATGGCATCTTCTGCATGTAAAATAGCTTCGGTCATGGTTTTCCCATCTGTCACCATCCCCTTAATATTGGGTGAGGATACGCCGTAATAATGTCCACTTTCATCGTTACATTCCGTTACAATAACCGGATAGATTAAAATTTGTTTTTGCATTACATTCACCTACTTCAATTTAATTCTTGCTTCTTCTAATATTTTACGTTGAGTATATGGTGAAAGTTCTCTACTATGCATAGGAACCTCCGTCATTCTTCCATCTGGATGAACAAATCTACGATGTCCACCACTTTTTGCGCATTCAACAAATCCAGCTCTAAGTAATATTCTTACCATTTTTGCAGGTTTTATAGTCATAATTATCCCCTTTTATTATACATATAAAAGTATGTATAAACCATTTTTTGCTGTATAGATATAAATACGCTATAAATTGTTTTGATTAACCTTTCCAAATAAAAATACCCAACCGCATTTCTGCCAATTGGGTATCTCATTTAATTGCTGGATGAAGAGGTTGATGAACTAGTGTCAACAATGTTGTAAGTTACTTGTCCATCCTTAACGGCCAACAAAGCCTTACTATTATCATTTGGTGACATTAATTGTAAGGTGTAACCATCACCAATAGATTTCTGAATACTTTGTGACGTCTTCTGTAAGTTACTGGTTAAATTTGGCCAACCAATTTGGTCCGCATAACTCGTATCACTTTCAAGAGCACTCAGCGCATTCGTGATATCATCACCTGACGGCGTAATAGTATAGGTCTTTGTCTTGCTATCATATGAAACTGTCCCTAACTTGGTAAAGTTCTTTTGCAATTGACCAAGAATATAGGAAGCTTTCGCACTTTGATTAGCAGTTGTTGAACTCGATAACAAACTACTAGATGACATTAAGGAACTAGCACTGGCCGACTCACTAGCACTTGAACTAGTCTTTTGATGCCAATAAGGTAAATTAATGGTTCCATAAATGACGCCCGCCAATGACAGAACGACGATAAAGGTCGCTAGTTTCCATTGTCGGTATTGCTGCCACGAGTTAACCAGATAAAAGATCCCCAAAATTAACACGATCGCCGCAATTACTACTAAAATTATCATTTGTCTCACCTTTCAAAATCATCTTTAATCATTGTCTATCATTTAACCCTTAGATACAATAGATTTGTACAATAAATAATTTATTAAGGAGTCTCATTATGCGTATTTATCTTGCTGGTCCTTTCTTCAGTCCAGAACAAATTGCCCGGATTGAAATTATCGAAACCGCCCTTCGCCAAAACTCCACGGTCGATGACTTCTTTAGTCCCCGCCTTGGTGAAGATGGTGGCGAATTCTCGGTGGGATCGCCCGAGTGGGCCAACAAAGTCTTTCATCTTGACGTTTCTGAAATTGATCGTGCTGACGCCCTGGTAGTCGTCGCTGACTATGTTAATGACAATATGGATTCGGGAACGGCCTTTGAAGTAGGTTATGCTTACAGCCATCAAAAACCTATCGTAGTCGTTCATGAATTACCCGAACCCCTTAACCTAATGATTGGGCAAGCCTTACAGTGCTACTTAACTGATGGTCATGAAGTTGCCAACCTAGATTTTAACAACCTTCCCCATCAACCATATACTGGTAAAACCTTCTAAAAATGAGGGTGGGAAGAGATGCTCATTGACATTTCTTCTCACCATCATTTTTGATTACAATCGGAATTACGGTCAAAAAGCGCGCCCCACGAGACTAACTACAACTCACGTTGGTCCGTTTCATACCAACATTCGTTCTGGGTTATCCCTATGGGACGCCTGGTTGCTTTTTCCTAATCAACCGATTTTAAAGCTTCTAGCATATCAACATCTCGAATTTTCCGATGCATGATAAAGGCTAATCCTAAGGTAATCAAGCACGGAATTACGGTTGAAATCAGGAAATTCAAAGGATACATACTATCATCAAACATCGCATTGTCGGGCGGTAAATTGATCATGATGAAGGCATGTAAGCCATAACCAAAGAGATAGCCGAATAGGATCCCTAAAGTCGTCAAAATAATCGTTTCCCGATAAATATACATCGTAACTTCCCGATCAAAGAAGCCTAATACCTTGATCGTCGACAATTCCCGAATCCGTTCGGAGACATTAATATTCGTCAGATTATACAAGACCACCATGGCCAGAATTGTCGCAATCGCAATCAATACCACAATCACGGTATTCAAACCATTGATGACACTCGCAATTAGCTGTTGATTTTCCAAATTTAAGGAAGTCGTTGTGACTGCACCAGTCCTTATAAATGATTGAGCTACTTTCTTCACCTGCTTGGAAGAATTATGTTTTAAGGTCACCAATTGCGCATTGGTTTGATAATTAGTCTTAAATGAATGTTCATATGCTGACCGACTCATAAAGAGATAATGGCCCATATACATTTGTGCAATCCCCATCACTTTGAAATGATGACTTTGACCATTGGCGTCTTTTAAGCTAACTTGACTCCCCTTTTTTGCCTTCAACAGGTCTGCCATCTTTTGGGTTAGGATTACCCCATTTTTAGGTAAAGATAATTCCTGCCCACTTGGGGATAGTAAGTTCACAAACTTGTTAAAGTGCTTTTGATTAGCCGGCACAATCATGGTAATGGTTTGGGTACTTTGATCACTTCCGGCAATCTTATTAAACTGTTGCGTATAAATTGCCTGATGTCGACGTACTTTATCACTATTCAATAGCTTCTGGTAGCTTTGACTTTCTTCCTCGGTTGGCGCAGTTTTTTGCGCCACAATCAGATCGTATTTGATGATCGTCTCATACTGCTTACTGATAATTCCAGATAAAGAATCCCGGATCCCAATTCCCATTACCAGTAAACCAACACAACCCGCTACCCCAAAAATCGTCATTAAGGCACGCGATTTGTAACGGAATAAATTCCGAAAAGTAACCTTATAATTAAAGGATAAATGACGCCATAAAGGAGTGAAATGCTCCAAGAGGATTTTACTCCCAGCCTTGGGAGGTTTTGGCAAGAGTAAGCTTGCTGGATGTTCTTGATAGTCTTTGCGTAAAGCATACAAGGCCGCCAAAGTCGTGGAACAAAGGGCAATGGCAATCACAATTAGTAAATAGGTCCACGAAAAATGCAATTGTAAACCTGAAATCGTCGAACTAGCTGCATACGCTTTAAAAATAATTTGCGGTAAGATGGTAAAACCGCCAATTGCCCCCAGTAGCACCCCAATGCCACTAGCCATAATACTATAAAGAATAAATTTCAATGAAATATCCCGGTGACTGTAACCTAGGGCACTAAAGGTCCCAATTGTAATCCGTTCCTCTTCGACAAAGCGCATCATGGTTGTCAGTGAAACCAAGGCCGCGATAACAAATAAGAAGACCGGAAAGACATTAGCTAAGACATCCACCCGCCGTGAGTTGGAGCGATAGACGCTATAACCCGGAAAACTGGACCGGGTTGAGACGGTATAGCTAGGATAACCAAGATTCTTAAGGTTATTTTCAGTACTGGTTAATTGAGCTTGGGCTTGACTGAGTTGGGTCTGCAAAGCTGGATTAGCACTAGCGGCTTGTTCCAGCTGAGTCACTTGATTTTGGGCAGTCGTAATTTGTGACTGATAATTCTGATATTTTGGGGCCCGTAATTTATTTAAGGCCGTCTGTAACTGCGTCTTTTTGTCATCCGTATATTCATTGTATCGATCCGAATAGGCATTCATCCGCTTGGTTGCACGATAAGTAACGCGGGCAATATTATAGTTGGTCGCATTAAAGGCATTTTTGGTCGTAACCGCAATCCCAGATAATTGACCAGTTCCGACATTGGTCTGACCATAATCCGTTCGACTAACGTATTCACTCGATTTAACAAATCCCACAACCTTAAATTTTTGATTTTTTAATTCCGTTGTGTGGCCTAAATTAATCGTTTGCCCTAATTTATATTTTCCCTGCAAGGAAGTAGATAAAGCAATCTCATTGACCTTCGTGGGCCGTTTTCCTGACACCAATTGATATTTTGAGATTTGTTTAGTGTTCGAATAGACCCGAATACTGGTTTGCGACTGATTAATAGCGGCATCTTGATAATAGCCAAAGGTCACCTGACGGACGCCAGCTTGATCTTTAATCGTTTGTTGATCAGTCTGATCTAGACCATATGTAGAAGTCACCGTTACATCAGCCAGATTATTTTGTTTAAAAAAATCTAAGGCCGTTTGGCGCATGTCCGGACCGGTAATCTTTAAACCAATAAAAGCAAAGGTCCCCAAGAGCATTAAAAGACTAATGGCGATAAAGCGTCCAAATGATCTGGGAATGGCTTGCCAGGCATCTTTCCATAAAATCTGTTTTGACATCTTAGCCACCTACCATTCCAAACTTGCAATATCTGCGGGGTGATCCTGACGATCAATTTGCTTAACTTGTCCATCATGAATATGAATAACTTGATCACCAATTGGTGCCAAGGCCGCATTATGAGTCACAATAATCACCGTGGAGCCATCTTTACGACTCATATCCTGTAAGATTTGAACCACCTGTTTCCCAGTTTCATAATCTAGAGCTCCAGTTGGTTCATCACACAAGAGGAGTTTTGGCTTTTTGGCAATCGCCCGGGCAATCGCTACTCGTTGTTGTTCCCCACCGGAAAGTTGGGCCGGGAAATTCCCTGTCCGGTCGGCTAAACCAACACTGGCTAAAGCCTGCTCAGCATCCATGGATTCTTTCACAATTTGTGAAGCCAATTCGACATTTTCTTTCGCGGTTAAATTAGGAACCAAATTATAGAATTGGAAAACAAAACCGACATCATTTCGCCGATAGGCTGTTAACTCTTTCCGACTATATAGAGCGATATCGTGACCATCGATGATCACTTGTCCACTGGTGTTAGTGTCCATCCCCCCTAAGATGTTTAAGAGGGTTGATTTCCCGGCCCCCGACGAACCCAAGATAATGACCAACTGTCCTTTTTCGATCTCAAATGATATATCATGGTTGGCATCCACCGTTGTTTCCCCGGATGGATAGGTTTTGGTATTATGCTTCACTTCAATATAAGCCATCTTTTTCTCCTTAGATAAACACCTGTTGAATTAACAACTATATTGTAATATACGATTTTTAGGTATACAATCACCAATAATTAACAAGTGTCGATTTAAGGAAATAAAATTATGACTATCAAACGCAATACTAAAACCAAAGCAAAAATTGAACGGGCTTTTTTACAATTAATGGAGGACAAAGGCTTTAATCAGCTGACCGTTAAAGATATTACTCAATTAGCGCAAATCAACCGGAGTACTTTTTATCTCAATTATGCTGATAAATATGATCTTTTGGCTAAAATTGAGGCAAAGCTCTTCCAGAATATCCATCAAATACTCAAATTAGACGATACCAATTCCTATTTTGATGAAGCTAGCATTCTAGCCGTTTTAAATTATGCTTTAGCAAACCAACGTTTAGTAAAGGTCCTCACTGAAGGCGACCTTGCTTCTCAAGTTGAATCGCTCTTAAAACAAGAGATTATCGCAATCGTCGAAGAACAACTTCACGTGAATTTCAATCAGGATCCGATAGTAAATTCACCATATGCCCGTGAAATTTTTGCCAGTTCCATCAGTGCAATCATTATTTTATGGATCAAACGCGATTTTCTGGAAAGTGTCGAAGAAATCATGCAAATTCTGGAATCTCTACGTCAGTATTCACTCGGCCAAATTATTAATGATCGAAAATAAAAAGCTAGACAACTGTTTTGTCTAGCCTTTTGGTTATATAAACTTTCTACATAAGTACAGGTCAGCTACTCTTTAATTGACCCATCAGTATAGATTCGTATACTCTTGGCTGTCCCGTCATGGAGCCATTGTTAAGGGATGATTTGGAGATCGCCTTTACAAAGTAATACTGATTATCAATTAGATAGCCATTATTATCGGATAAACAAACCCATTGCCAGTCCCCTTTATTATCACCGTAAACCGCTTTAGCTAAGGCGACTGCTTCATCGGCACTATTGATAGCATTCTTCGTGCCCGTGGAACTAGCCGCTGTTTGATGGTGATCTGATAAGTATTTGTCCAAATCAAGTTGTCCATTAACTTTCGTAAAGGTTTCCGTATTCCAACTACTATCCCCACTAATGGTTAAAGTCTGACCGCTTAATCTCCCCGTCAAGACACTCGTCACGTCAGCATCTTGCAGGTTAATAGCATAGGTACCATCCGAATTCTGGTGCCAAGTTAACTGATCATCTGTATCAGCATTGACTGGATCTGCATAGACATAGCGTCCCGTTCCATCAGAATTTAAGGTAATGGCCGCTTTATCGGCATCATCCTGATAGGAACCAACAAGCAGATTTTGCGCATTTGAACTTGAATTTGTGACTTGTGAAGCCGAGCTCGACGATTTAGTCGACGAGGTATTGTCAGTCTGATTCTTTCCGAATTGACAACCAGCCAAGCTAAGAATAACGATGACGCTACCAATCCCCGCCATGATTTTCTTCTTGTTCATCTTAACTACTCCCCGTAACATGATTAACTATTGATGAAACTATTCCCCAGAAAATTCCATCAAAGCTTTGACATCATAGTCCTTTAGTCGTTCCATCCCATGGAGATCTTTTAAATCAACCAAGAAGGCACAGCCGACCACGATGCCCCCCATTTGTTCGACTAAATCGATCGTTGCTAAAATTGTACCCCCAGTAGCTAATAAGTCATCCACCACTAATACCTTTTGGCCTGGCTTAATGGCATCATGCTCCATTTGTAAGGTCGCACTACCGTATTCCAGATCATAAGTTGCACTTACGGCTGGTCGGGGTAACTTGCCTTTTTTCCGCGCTGGTGCAAAACCAACACCTAAATCATAAGCGATTGGACAACCCACAATAAAGCCACGGGCTTCAGGTCCAACCACCATTTCCACGCCTCGTTCGCGTGCAAATTGGGCTAATTCTGCCGTAGCTTGTTTAAATGCTTCCCCGTTCGCCATTAAGGGTAAAATATCCCGAAAGACAATCCCCTTTTCTGGGAAATCAGGAATACTTTCTACATGATCATAAAGATTAACTGTCATTTGTTCTCCTCTAACTTATCACCCAACCAAGCCGAAATTTGTTGTCGTAGGCTGGTAGTGGGAACCGTTAATAATGTATTTTGCACCTTCAACCATTGTTGACGGCGTTGGTACCGTTGGGTCTTGGTTAAATCCACCGATTTGACATTTTTCACTGACTTCAACAAACCATTGTCTATTATAACAAATCCCGCTTCAATAAACACTTGGATCATAAAGATTAATTGATCGTTCGTGACCCTTAGATACTGTCCTAAAGCTGGTAATTGCGTGCGACTATTAATTACCGGCTGACTTTGCAGCGCCTGATAAAGGTGTACAAAATGCTGCCGATCAGGAACTTGGTCAACTGGTTGATGACTAGTGTATAGCCATAATTCAACAACCGATACCATCCCAATTTGGTTAATTACCTCAGCGAATTGATCTATGTCCGTGGGACAATCAACGATAATAAGTCGTTGTTCTTGCAGGCTGAGCTCGCCGATTGTTTGTGGACTGATAACCGGTCCGTTGGTATGTCCATCAATATTGGCTCGTAATTGATCATTAAATACTAAGTAGACGGCTATTTGTTGAAACATTTGTGGCGCTAATTGACTAGTCCGGTGATCTTCAATCATGATGCCCGTCGTCTCCGCGTCCTTAAACATCAGTTGCGCTGTCGTCTGACCTTTCCACCGATTTAAGGAGAGACACCCCACGAGATTAGCCGTTGAGCCGACAGTCATTTCACTGGCTAGTTGGGGTTGGTTAAAGGCTAGTACATTGATAGGCGGTTGATTGGTAAGGGTTAACTTCACGTGTTGGCGCTCTTTGCCAATCAGGATGGCCTGACTGACTTCAGCATTAGTAATTTCAATGATCGGTTCTTCATTGCCGGGGCCAAAAGGTGCTAAGCGATGAATTTGCTCATACATCTCCGCCGTGACCTGACTCGGCCTGACTTGACCCGCAATCTCTAATGATGGCTGCTGACTTGCATCAAAAGCTTGTTCCTGAGCGGCTGTTTCTAAGGCTTGCGCGAGGTCCGTAGTTTGATCGACTTCAAATGATAGACCACAAGCCATGGTGTGGCCCCCAAAGGAAGTCATTAGGTCTCGATGGTCATCTAAGGCCTGAAAAAGATCAAAACCTGCAACACCCCGACCGGACCCTTTGGCTAAAGTGCCATCCTCGTTAGTGCTAGCAATAATGGTTGGTTTCCCCGTGACCTGCACAATGTGACTAGCTACGATTCCTAGCACTCCCTGATGCCAGTCTTTGCCCACCAACAATAATGTTTGTCGATCACGATTAGGAGCTGCTTGGGCCATCTTTTCCGCAGCGAGATTGATCGCTTTCACCAAGGCTTGCCGCTCTTGGTTGGCTTGATCAACCTGTTGGGCAAGCTCCTTAGCAACCTCCTCATCAAAGGTGGTCAATAATTCCACCCCAGTAGCGGCATCCCCCATTCGTCCTAGGGCGTTCAACCGGGGTGCAATCTGAAAACCGACGTCTTGATCCGTCAAATGTTCTTCGTCCGCATTGGTCAACTTAATTAATTCATGTAAGCCCGTTCGCATCCCTGAGCGCAACTGCTGAAGACCGAAAGTGATTAAGGAACGATTTTCCCCTTGGACTGATACTAAATCAGCCAATTCACCAATGGCCACTAAGTCTAATAATTCATAGGGAAATTCACCTAAGAGGGCCCAGGCGACTTTAAAAGCAACGCCTACTCCAGATAAATCGGCGTAAGAATATTCATCTCCAGGATACTGAGGATGCACAATTGCCGCTGCTGCAGGTAACTGGGCTGGCAGAGAGTGGTGGTCGGTAATGACGACCTCAATGCCTTGGCGATTAGCGTAGTCAATCGCTTCATTCCCGGAAATCCCATTATCAACCGTCAAAATCAACTGCGTCCCTTGCTCAATCAACCGTTGATAAACCGCCTGATTTGGTCCATAACCATCGGTAAACCGATTCGGAATATAATAATCAACCTTTGCTCCAATATCGCGCAAGGTTTCATACATCAGGGCCGTACTAGTCAAACCATCGGCATCGTAATCGCCATAAACGGTGATCTGCCAATCTTGACTAATCGCCGCTTCAATTTTTTCAACAGCCGCTTCAATGCCGTGTAATTCCTCCGGGCCGTATAAATCTTGTAATTGGGGTTTTAAGAAATGTTGGGCTTGTTCTAATGAGTCACATCCCCGCTCCACCAATAATTGGGCTAAAAAGCTGGGAAGCTGACACTGTTCTTGAATAGTCTGAACTAAGTCTGTTTGGTCACTTGATAGTTGATGCCATTGATACTTTGCTTTCCGCATCTGTTTCACCTAAATTTTCCTGGTAATAATTAGCCTCCCGAAAATCAAATGACTTTCGAGAGGTTTTAAATTGCTTATAATTTCCACTTGTCTTGCTGGTAATTAAAGAGCCGCTTAATCCACCAATCACCCAGACCAGGGATTAAATTGTAAACCCAACTTAAAGCCGTCGTATAAGCGGGAACGTTTATTTCACGAGTTTTGTGACCAACATTATCCCAGACCTGACTAGCCAATTGTTCTGGTTCGATCTGGAGTTGCTCTGGTAACATGGCTAAATAATTACCGGTTGGATCCGCCTTTTGGAAAAACTCCGTCTTAACTGGACCTGGATTAACCGTTAAGACCTGCACTCCATAGTCAGCTACTTCCATCCGCAAGATATTATCAAATTGGACAATGCCGGCCTTTGTTGCAGAATAGACTCCACTGTGCGGTGTTGGAATCTTCCCAGCTAAGGAAGCAATATTAATGATTGCTCCATAGCCTTGGTCCATCATTTGCTTAGCCACCTTCCGACTTAAATACATGGTAGCGAGTAAGTTAACTTGGACCATTTTACTCATTGAAGTATATTTTTGCTTCACTACCGCAACCATATCACCCACCCCAGCACTATTAACAAGGACATCGATTGCGCCGACTTCATGCTGAATGGTCGTTAAAACTCGGTCAACCGCATCGGGATCGGTCACGTCTAATTGATAATGAAATGATGGACGACCCGATAAGATCATGCAGCGTTTCGCAACTAATTCTAGTTTCTCAACATTACGGGCACACACGACCACAATGGCCCCCCGACGAGCCGCTTCATTTGCTAACGCTTCTCCAATCCCTTGTGATCCGCCAGTAATTAAGACCACCTTATTTTTTAATGATCGTAATGACTTCAAACGTCGTAACATATTCTTCATTATCCATCACCGCCTTACTTAAATGGAATTTCGATTTCTTCAAAATCTTTGACTACCCGCGTATTCGGAAAAATATTTTGAACTTGGTAAGCTAACTGATTCGCCGCCTTTCCCACATAACGCGCTGAAATGTGATTTAACAATAAGCGCCCTACATGTGCTTGCTTGGCCACCGTCGCCGCTTGGGCACTAGTAGAATGATAGTAATTATGGGCCATCCGTTGCTCATTTTTAGCAAAGGTCCCTTCGTGAACTAAGACATCCGCATTTTTGGCCAATTTAACAGAATTTTCATTTACCCGGGTATCCGGAATGATCGCGACAATTCGCCCCTTTTGAGGAGCCCCAATAAAGTCCTGTCCGTTAATCTGACGACCATCTGGCAAGGTTACAGTTTGCCCCGCTTTAATTTGGCCATAGATTGGCCCCGCCGGAATCGCTAATTCCCGTAACTTTTCCACTTGTAATTCGCCCGGATGATCAGCTTCCACAATCCGGTAACCAAAACAGGCGATTTTGTGATCCATCCGCCGTGCTTCGACTTGGAAAGTTTGATCTTTAAAAATTTCACCGTCTTGTTTTATTTCGACATATTCAATCGGGTACGATAGTCTGGTTTCACTAATCTGCAAGGCCGTTTCAACAAAGGTCTTAATTCCCACCGGTCCATAAATGGTTAATGGTTCATCGCCCCCCTGAAAAGATCGTGAACTCAAAAGTCCCGGTAAGCCAAAAATATGATCACCATGCAAATGCGTAATAAAGATCTTTTCAATCTTTCGTGGTCGAATCGTGGTATGTAAGATTTGATGCTGGGTGGCTTCACCTACGTCAAATAACCACACGGCATTGCGTTCTTCTAATAACTTTAAAGCTAGACTGGAAACGTTGCGTTGCTTACTCGGCGAACCAGCTCCAGTCCCTAAAAATTCTAGTTGCATCGATATCCTGCTTTCAATTACTGAATAAACTCAAAGACAAAGTCTTCAATTCGAACTAAATCGCCACTTTGAATTCCCCGTTCACGAAGGGCCTCATCGACGCCCATTCCCCGCAATTGGCGGGCAAAGCGCATTTGGCTTTCCTCGTGATCTAAATTGGTCATGGCAAAGAGTCGGTCTAACTTCGCCCCACCAAGAACCCAAGTGCCATCGTCATCACGACTAATCGTAAAGGCTGGTTCTTGATCTTCACTTGGTCCCGTATATTCAACGACCATTTGTTCATCATGACTATTACTATCAAATTCCGGAGTAACTTCGAGCAAGTTAGCCGTGGTTTGCATTAATTCTTGGACTCCTGCGTGTGTCACAGCAGAAATCGCAAAAACTTCCGGCTGTTGGGCTAAGGTGTCATCAGTCGCCAGCATGGCTTCAAAGCGTTTTAGGTTCTCTGGCGCATCGGGAAAATCCATCTTCGTGGCCACCACAATTTGCGGCCGCTTTAATAATTCTGGGTCATAAGTCGCCAATTCGTGATTAATGGCATGGTATCGTTCAATCGCCTGATCTGGATCTTGGCTCCCCATATCAACTAAATGTAGCAAGACCCGGGTTCGTTCAATATGACGTAAGAACTGCAGCCCTAATCCCACTCCTTTGGAGGCTCCATCAATCAATCCAGGCATATCTGCCATGGCAAAATCCCGCCCATCGGGCAACATGACCATGCCCAGATTTGGCACTAAAGTCGTAAATTCATATGCCGCAATTTTAGGTTTTGCCCCCGTAACGACGGATAAGAGGGTTGATTTCCCGACAGACGGAAAGCCAATCAGGCCAACATCCGCCAGCATTTTCAACTCTAATTCAATCTCACGGCTTTCCCCCGGTTCCCCGTTCTCAGCAATTTCGGGAGCGGGATTTTTAGCGGTAGCAAAACGCATATTCCCGCGACCACCACGACCACCTTTGGCAATTACCAATTCTTGTCCCGACTCAACCAGGTCACCAATTAACTGTCCCGTGGTTAAATCACGTACCGTTGTCCCTTGGGGAACGGCAATCACCGTGTCCTGAGCATTGGCTCCCGTCATCTGCTTACTCATGCCATTTTGACCGTTTTTGGCCTTGAAAATACGGTGATAGCGAAAGTCCATCAGAGTGCGTAATCCTTCATCAACTTTTAAAATGATGCTGCCACCACGACCACCATCACCACCAGCCGGGCCCCCATTAGGAACATATTTTTCCCGGCGAAAGGCTACCATACCATTGCCACCGCGGCCCGCGTGAACCTCAATTTTAATTTGATCAACAAAAGTTGGCATTTATTTACTCCGTTCTTTTTATAATATCTCTAGTATATGAGATTCTCTCAGCGGCGTCAAAATCAGTCATGACTACTATCTTTTACCACCTCGGCTTGCTTTTGCAAACTTACCTTAATTAATTGTGCCGTGGCATGATTGATTCCCAAGGACTGGATATCTTCGACAGTTGCTTGAGCGATCTTATTAATCGATCCATATTCTTTCATCAGTTTATTCCGCGTCCGTGGGCCGACCCCTTTAATTTCATCTAATCGCGAACTCAAAGAATGTTTAGTGCGCACGTTGCGATGAAAATTAATCGCAAACCGGTGAACTTCATCTTGAATTCGTTGCACCAAATAAAAGCCTTGACTACGTGGGTCTAAATTAATGTGATGATCATCATCACCAAATAACAAGTCTGCCGTCTTGTGCTTATCGTTTTTGACCATACCTACGACCGGAATATCGAGATCCAATTCATTCTCAAGGACATCGCGCGCCGCATTCATCTGGATTTCGCCCCCATCCATCATGATGAGGTCCGGCATAGTTTCGCCCTCTTTTAATAATCGAGTATATCGACGGCGAATTACCTCTTTGGTAGAAGCCGTTTCATCGGCATGGTCGATGACCGTCGTTAATTTATACTTCCGATATAACTTTTTGGCGGGTTCGCCATTCACAAAGACGACCATGGCCGATACCGGATCTGAGCCTTGAATATGAGAATGATCAAAGGCTTCAATCTTATGACCCGCTGGCAGACCTAGAGCATCGGTAATTTCTTTCATGGCACCCGTGGTTTTTTGTGAATCCATTTCTAATAAGCGGAATTTTTCATCCAAAGAAATCTTAGCGTTATCTAAAGCCATATTCATGAGATCCCGGTTTTTCCCCCGTTGCGGCGTACGCACCGGAATCCCCAAAATTTCACTAATTTCTTTGGTCGGTAGCGTCGCTGGTAACAACAACTCCTTCGGTAATAATTGGTTCTTTTGTTGATAGAACTGAAGAATAAACGCAGTCATTTCATCTTCAGCATCATCGACCACTGGAAACATTCTTTTGACCCGTTTCATTAACCGAGATTGCCGCACAAAAAAGATCTGCAGGCTTAACCAGCCTTTATCAAGATAAAAGTTAATAATATCTCGGGGAGTTTTATCATTGGAAATAATCTTTTGCTTTTCCACCGTAACCTGAATATAGTGGATCAAATCCCGGATTTCAGCGGCCCGTTCAAATTCTAAATTCGCCGAAGCCGCCTGCATCTGCGTCTCTAAATCTTTCTTGATCGCTGCGGTATTGCCATTTAAAAATGACTTTATTTTCTTGATTTGCGCATCGTATTCTGCTTGTGGAACCTCACGGAAACACCCGCCTAAACATTGTCCCATATGATAATACAGACACGGGCGTCCTTGATGACCATGGCACCGCTTTAAAGGATAGACTTTCCACAAGAAATGTAAGGTTTCTTGGGCAGCATACACATTGGGATATGGGCCAAAATAGTATGCGCCATCATTTAATATTTGCGAGGTGATCTTTAATTCCGGATCCTTACCGCTGGTAATCTTCAGATAGGGATAACCAGAACCATTTTTCAATAAAATATTGAAATAGGGTTTATGCTTTTGGATTAAGGTCACTTCAAGCAGGAATGATTCTTTATTAGTTGCCGTAATAATCGTCTCAAAATCGGCAACCTCACTAACCATTTTCGCTACCTTGCCATCATGATGACTCTTAAAATAGGAACGCACCCGATTTTTCAGATTTTTAGCTTTTCCGACATAGATAATCTGTCCGTTGATGTTTTTCATTAGATAACACCCTGGACGATCAGGTAACAAAGCCAGTTTATGTTCGAGATATTCTGAAGCCATCGCCGCATCCCTCCTTTTCTTTCTAGCTAACCTATTTTATTACAAGTTACCACCTGCTTTCAATCAATCCACCTTCAGATATGTTACAATACAAGCATTAAGACGAAGGAGGTAAATTTCATGGGACTCGTAACTCGTCAGAGCGATAAATTAGATGATTTATTCAGTAGTTTTGCCGTTGACCCACAAAAAAAGGCTGGTAAAACTCCCGATGATCCTAAAAAGTCAACCAACGACAAAGAGGATGCTAAACAAAAATAAATGTCGAGGATGGAAAAATTTTCCATCTTCGACATTTTTCTTATGCTTGTTTATTAAACCCGTTCGGATAGCGCTCATTTAAGGTTTCAATATTCTTTTGAGCAACTTCTTCAAATGGAATATCAGCCCATTCGGCAACCTGCGACAAATACCATAAGACATCCCCCATTTCGTGTATTAAATCATCACGATCTAAGGGGTGCCCCTTAAAGGTATAATTCTTTACTAAATCAACTAGTTGTCCTGATTCCCCAGCTAATCCTAAGGCACAATTAGTTAATACTTGTTCATTCCCATATAAAGTCCGCTTTGCTGCTTCTTGATATTCATTAAATTCCATTAATCCGTTACTCCTGTTTGTTTTTCAATCCAATCCCAAACCTCTTGTGCTCCTCGCTTTGTTTGTGTCGAAAACAAGACCAAGGGAACTGATTGATCTAACCCTAAACCTTTAGTAATACTGGAAATTGACTTGGTATATGCACTTGATTTAACCTTATCAATCTTTGTTGCCACCACGAGCGTTGGAATCTGATAATAAGTCAACCATTGATACATCATCACATCGTCTTCCGTGGGCGCATGGCGACCATCAATTAATTGAACAACCCCCCGCAGTTGTTCACGTTCGGTCAAATAATGCTCAATCATCTTACCAAACTGTTCTCGTTGTTTCTTAGACACTTTGGCATATCCATAACCGGGAACATCAACAAAATAGAGTTGATGTTCCACTTCATAAAAGTTCAAAGTCTGCGTTTTCCCCGGCTGACTCGAAGTGTGAGCATAATTCTTCCGATTAATTAATACATTGGTCAACGAAGATTTCCCAACATTGGAACGACCTACCAAAGCAATTTCAGGATAATTAGTTGCGGGATATTGCTCCGCTTTGACAGCACTAATGGTCAATTCCACTTCATGTACTTGCATGTGTTACCTCTTATGAAGCTTCCTGTTTCAAAACATATCGTGGTGCCGTATGATGGGTCACGCAGCGCTTTTCAATCACGACTTTTGCAACATCTTGCCGGCTCGGTAGATCATACATGACATCACGCATCACGTCTTCAATAATCGACCGCAAGCCCCGAGCCCCAGTTTGGCGTTCAATAGCCAGTTGTGCCATCGCCTTTAAGGCCCCATCAGTAAATTCAAGTTCACAATCATCTAAGCCAATTAAGGTTTGATATTGCTTAACTAAGGCATTCTTAGGTTCCGTTAAAATTCGCACTAAATCATCTTCGTCTAATTTTTCCAAAGCCGTCATAACCGGTAAACGCCCGATAAATTCAGGGATTAAACCGAATTTCAAAAGATCTTCTGGGACCACGTGTTGTAAGACGTTTTTGTCCGTTACTGTATCAATCTCCCGTGAATTAGTTCCAAATCCAATCGTCTTATCGCCAAGCCGTTCCTTGACAATAGTTTCGATTCCATCAAAGGCTCCCCCCACGATAAAGAGGATATTACTGGTATTGACTTGAATAAACTCTTGTTGGGGATGTTTTCGACCACCTTGAGGCGGTACATTAGCAATTGTCCCTTCCAGGATCTTTAAAAGGGCTTGTTGAACCCCTTCGCCTGAAACATCTCGGGTAATAGAAACATTCTCGCTCTTCTTAGCAATCTTATCGATTTCATCAATGTAAATAATACCTTTTTCAGCCCGATCAATATCAAAATCGGCGGCTTGGAGCAACTTCAAGATGATGTTTTCTACATCCTCACCTACATACCCGGCTTCGGTCAAGGTAGTCGCATCCGCAATTGCAAATGGCACATTCAAGATCCGAGCTAAGGATTGAGCTAAATAAGTCTTTCCTGACCCAGTAGGTCCAATTACTGCAATATTACTCTTTTGTAATTCGGTATCGTTGTTGTCACCTTCGATCATTGCATTCACCCGCTTATAGTGATTATAAACGGCCACCGAAAGGGTCTTTTTAGCATCTTCTTGACCGATTACATAATCATCAAGCTGGGCCTTAATTTCAGCTGGGGTTAAGACCTTAAAGGTTTGTTGACCAGAACGTTCTTCGGCTAATTCTTGATCAATAATTTCTTGGCATAAAGCCACGCATTCATTACAGATATAGACACCGGGACCGGCGACAATTTTGGCAACGTCCGCTTGGGACTTGCCACAAAACGAACAATGAATATCTTGTCCATTAGTATCTTCAAACATTCGCTGAACCTCCTCTAAATTCTTACTTGATCTATCATACCAAATCCAAACCCATTTGGGAAAAGAAAAGACCGGGATCACTCCCGATCTCATCCACATAAAGAGCTAATTACTTAGCTTCTTCATCCTTTTTTAAAGTTTGCTTAGCTGAATCCGCAATCAAATCAACGGCCTTCTTAACTTCGATATCATGAGCTAACATGTCATCGCTTAAAGCTTGCTTGATAGCAGATTCTTCCATCCCATATTGTTCAGCCAAGTCTTTAACTTCTTGAGCGATTTCTTCTTCACTCGCTGTTAAGTTAGCATCCTTAACTACGGCTTCCAATAAGAGGTTGGTCTTAACCCGACTTTCGGCATCAGCACTAAATTGGTCCTTCAAATCATCTTCTGTGGTATTCGTGATTTGGAAGTACATTTGTGGGTTGATTCCTTGTTGTTGCATGCCAGCCAAGTATTGTTGAACTTGACGATTGGTATCGTCATCCAACATTGCTTGTGGAATAGCTTCAAAGTCAGCATTTTCGACGGCCTTTTGAATTGCTTCGTCTTCAATGGCCGCTTTAGCTGCAGCTTGCTTTTGTTCCTTGATGTTTTCCTTCGTCTTTTCCTTTAATTCATCTAAGGTGTCAACATCTTCATCAACATCCTTGGCGAATTCATCATCAAGTTCTGGTAATTGCTTTTCCTTGATTTCGTGAATGGTAACCTTAAATAAAGCATCCTTACCTTCTAATTCCTTAGCTTGGTATTCATCTGGGAAGGTTACGTTTACATCCACTACTTCATCAGTCTTGTGACCAACTAATTGGTCTTCAAATCCTGGAATAAATGAGTTAGAACCTAATTCTAATGAGTAGTTATCTGCTGAACCACCATCGAATTCTTCGCCATCAACGGTTCCAACGTAGTCAATTACGACTGTATCACCCTTTTCAGCAGCACCATCTTCTTTAAGTACTAATTCGGCTTGTTGTTGACGCTTCCGTTCTAGATCTTCGTCAACTTCAGCATTGCTAACCCGCGTGTTTTGACGAGTAACTTCAAGATCCTTGTAATCACCCAGCTTAACTTCTGGCTTAACAGCGACCTTAGCAGTTAAAGTCCAAGGTTGGCCCTTTTCCATGCTAACGATATCAATTTCGGGTTGATCAACTGGTTCAATTGCTGCTTCTTTGACCGCTGCATCATAGGCATCTGGCAATACTGCATTCAAGGCATCTTGGTATAGTGATTCTTCACCATACATTTGGTTAAAGATCGTCCGTGGAACGTGGCCCTTCCGGAATCCAGGAACCGCAATCCGCTTTTGCGTTTGCTTGAAAGCTTGGTCGATTCCCTTCTTAATAGTATCAACGTCAATATCAAACGTTAATGTCCCTTGGCTGGCTTCGCTTTCGCGTTCCCATTTAACTGACATTTCATTTCCTCCAATAATCTGAGATATTTTCATGTGCTATTTAATGCTCATGGCACCAATAGTCCTACATACTTACTGATTTTACCGTACTTAAACCGACATTTCAACCAATTCTATGCATAAAGAAAAAGAAGCTGAGATGAGCTCAACTTCTTTTATTAGGTAAAACCCTAAATTAGTCTAACACTTCTGATACCACACCGGCACCAACAGTGTGTCCACCTTCACGAATAGTGAACTTAAGACCCTTTTCAAGGGCAACTGGCTTTTGTAATTCAACAGTGAAAGTTACGTTATCACCAGGCATAACCATTTCTACACCATCTGGTAATTCGATCGTACCAGTAACATCAGTGGTGTGGAAGTAGAATTGTGGACGATAGTTTGAGAAGAATGGCGTGTGACGTCCCCCTTCTTCCTTCGTCATAACGTAGACTTCACCCTTGAATTGCTTGTGAGTTTGAATTGAACCAGGTTGTGCAAGCACTTGACCACGTTCGATTTGGTCGTGAGCAACCCCACGAAGAAGAACCCCAACATTGTCACCGGCTTCCCCAAGATCAAGCGTCTTGTGGAACATTTCAACACCAGTAACAGTAGTCTTAAGAACGTCTTCCTTCAAACCAACGATTTCAACTTCGTCCCCAACCTTAACAGTACCACGGTCAATCCGACCTGAAGCAACAGTACCACGACCAGTGATCGTGAAGACGTCTTCAACAGGCATCATGAATGGTAAGTCGGTTGGACGGTCTGGAGTTGGGATGTATTCATCAACAACATCCAATAAGTGTTCGATAACCTTTTCTTGTTCTGGGTCACCTTCAAGGGCCTTGAGGGCTGAACCACGAACGAATGGAATATCATCACCAGGGAAATCGTATTCAGAAAGCAAGTCACGAACTTCCATTTCAACCAAGTCAACTAATTCGTCATCGTCAACCAAGTCAGTCTTGTTCAAGAATACAACGATGTATTCAACACCAACTTGACGAGCAAGAAGAATGTGTTCACGAGTTTGTGGCATAGGACCATCAGTAGCGGCAACCACAAGGATTGCACCATCCATTTGAGCGGCCCCAGTGATCATGTTCTTAACGTAATCGGCGTGTCCTGGCGCATCGATGTGTGCGTAGTGACGCTTTTCAGTTTCGTATTCAACGTGGGCAGTGTTGATAGTGATACCACGTTCCTTTTCTTCAGGAGCAGCATCGATATCAGCGTAATCTTCCGCTTGTGCAAGTCCCTTAGCAGCTAACACCTTAGTGATTGCTGCAGTTAAAGTAGTCTTCCCGTGGTCAACGTGGCCAATAGTACCAATGTTAACGTGGGGCTTTGTCCGTTCATAATGTTCTTTTTCAGCCATTAATGAATTCCTCCTAAAAATAATTACAAGATTGATGTCAGTCTTCCTGACACACCCTTATGAAATATTGTACTACTTCTCGCAGATGATTTAAAGCATAAAAATCATTTTGGAGAAGAATTCTTAATTATAGTATCAGGTCACTTCTGGTTTGTAAACGAATTTACCTATTTCTTTACATCATTCGATTAATCAGCTTGGTAAGCCGATTCTGCCATTCTTTTGCTACTTGAATTGCTGGCTCATTGGTAGTCTGCGAATAGGCACATAAGGCAACATACCACGCCTGGGCATCAACAATGGTTTCTTCAATCCGTGGATATAATAGGGTTAACTGTAAATAGAATTCCTGTAAATAAGTCTGTAAAGTCACCGGATCGGATTGCCCATACCGATCCGAAAGTAATTTTTGCACTTCTATAACTATCGGATATTCATCGACAGGCTTTAATTTTGCTAAATCAACTGAATACTCTTGCTCGTCAATCCAATAGATTGTAATGATTTCCTTAACCTGTAATTGTTGAAGATTTTGGATAATACTGGCTCGGATTAATGGTCGGACAAAGGGATCACGGACCAGATACTTAGCTGCTTGAACATATTCATTTAAAGGCAATTGGTCGGCAGCATGAAAACGCTCCTGTTGACCGTTAAAGGCTTGATCTCCTAAATGAATAAATCGCCGCTGAATTCCTTGTAATGATTGCTGCATTGTCTCACGCATTTTGTCCTCAGCTTGATCTATTTGTCTCAATAATCGATCATCATGGTGGCTAGCTAAAGCTAACTTGCGCGCATTAATCATTTGGTGATTGACAAGCGCTACTTGAACAGCTAAAGCAGTGAGCTCAGCTGACTGTTGATAATCAGCTAAATGCTCATTTACTAAGGACCAAGCCTGACGATATTGTCCCATCTCATAAAGGGCTTTTACCAAGGAATGATTAATTACAAACAAATCAACCTCGTCGTTAAGTGGTGCTAAAATACGAGCCGCTTCTGAATATTGATGTTGATCAAGAGCCTGTTGTGCTTTTTCAAATTGAATTTGTTGATCTGAATTCATATCTCACCTAAGAGAGGCTGGCTAGAAACACATATAGGTATTTCTTCTCACCTCATTTTCTTTTGATTACACTGGTAATGACAGCCAAAAAGCACGCCCCACAAGTCTAACTTCAAACTCAGGTTGGATAATTTCGTACCAACATTCGTTCTAGGTTAGCCCTATGAGGCGTCCTATCGCTTTTCCCAGCTTCGTAGCGATTCTTAATTTTTATTTTTCTTTTTCCCACGGCCTCGACCACGATGTTTTTTCTCTTTTGCTTGGTCGTTAGCCGTTGGTTCATCTGCGGATTTATTAGAACGATTCTTGCGTTTTGGGTGTTGATTAATTTCCATAATCACTGGCAAGATCACCGGATGACGCTTGGTTTGATTAAAGAGGAAACGATTTAATTTGTCGCGTACTTCTTGTTTTAAGGTTCCCCAATCAAAATCTTTTTGATTTAGATTTTCTTGAACTACTTCTTCCACCAAACCTGCACTCTGCTTCATCAGTTGACGATTAGTCTTGACAAAGACAAAGCCTCGCGAAGTAATTTGCGGACGTGCGACGATCTTCTTTTTCTTCCGATCAATGGTCGCTACCACCACAAAAATCCCGTCTTCAGATAAGATGCGCCGGTCCCGTAAAACGATATTGCCAATATCACCAACGCCCGTGCCATCGATCATCACATTTCCGGCATTGACTTTTTCTCCTAAATGAAAATCACCGTCCGTATAAGTAAGGACATCTCCCCGACTCATGATAAAAATATTGTCCGGATCGACGCCAACTTCTTCGGCCAGTACTTCATGTTGATGGAGCATCCGATATTCCCCTTGAATCGGAACAAAGTACTTGGGATGCAACAAATTCAGCATTAATTGTTCATCATTTTGGCTAGCATGTCCAGATGGATTAAGGTCGTCAGCAATAAATTTAACCTCAGCATCGGCCTTATAAATCGCATCCTTGGCTTTTTGCATAACGGTTTCCACCGCATGTGAAGGCGTCGTGGTAACGAAAACTAAATCGCCCTCTTTAAACTTGATATCTGGATCTTCATCGTTAGCAATAGCCAACAAGGACTTAATTGGTTCTCCCATCCGTCCGGTAACCAAGATAACGACCTCATCATCTGGTAACTGGTTGGCCTCGTCTAACTTAATTAAGATATCATCCGTTGGTAAAGTTAAAAGTTCTAAATCTAAAGCCGTTTGCACAATTTGTTCAATGTCAGATCCTGATAAAACAACTTTCCGATTAGTGTTATGGGCCGCATCAAGGATTTGTTGAACCCGTAAAATGTTCGAAGCCACACTAGCCACGATAATCCGACTCATGGAATTTTCGAAGGTATCTTCGATGTATTGGCGGATATCAGTCTCCCGACTACTTGCCCCCGTGATCTCTGATCCAGCAGAATCACTTAAGAGTAAGAGAACCCCTTCTTGACCAATTTGGGCTAAACGTGCCAGGTCGGTTTGGTAGCCCTTGGTTGCCGCTTGATCAAACTTAAAGTCTCCTGTATAGACAATCTGACCATCTGGTGTTGCCAAGACAATCCCCAAAGTATCTGGAATTGAGTGGGTTGTTGGGAAGAATGAAACCGTCACATCATCAAAATCGATTTCGGTATTTTCGTCGACCACGTGAAAATCGTTAAACTTTTTGGATTCTTTATTTCTCTTTACCGCCAATTTAGCCAAAGCAATTGATAATTCGCTTCCGAAAACTGGAACGTCAAATTCAGCTAAAAAGTATGGTAAAGCCCCAATGGCATCAGCATGTCCTTGGGTTAAAAAGACTCCGACAATTTTATCCGCCAAATCATCCAAATAGCTCCAGTCAGGAATGACAAAATCAATCCCCATAAGCTCGTTTTCCGGATACTTTAAACCACAATCCAAAATAAAAATCTTATCCTTGACTTCCACGGCATACATATTTTTACCGTTTTCTCGCACCCCACCAAAGGGGATCATTTTAATATTACTCATGAATGCTCCTTCATCATTTATTCAACTGTAAACAGCCTATCACACCGGTGGTGCCTAGGTAATTTATTTATAACTGTCAAATTACTATGATTAATCTTACCACATCACTAGAGCTTGTTAAATTAAAAAAGCCGTGAAGAACGAAAATTCTCCACGGTTTTTCCTTATTCAACTAGCCCACTTGGTTCATAACTTCCTCGGAAAAGGTTGTTCTTTAAATCTTCGGCCGAAAGTGGGGTTTCCATATCCGCAAAACCGTTAAAGGTCCGCATGGCCATTAAAGCCCCATCTTGGTAATGGGCAGCTCGCTTGGTCATATATGGCAACAATGAACCATTTTCTAAATGCGCCACTAACTGACCACTAATGGTATTGGCCGGATTATCAAACCGATCCATCATCGTTTCCAAGGTTTCTAAGTATTCTGGTCCCAGTTGAATTTGATTTGCAAATTAAAAGAGCCGGTTTAAAAAATTCTTTCCCGCAATTTCATACTGAGAATGGGTCGTAGGGTCTTCCGTTGCTACTTCTTCGTTTATTTCATTGGCACGTTGAATCGTCGCCGACACATCCTTGGTTTGCATGCCCGGTGTCATAATGAAGTAACTCGCCATAATGCGTAGCAGGCGCAGCGTGTCTAATTTAACTCCAGTTGTACTGGTAGGATCAAGGTCTAGCATCCGCAATTCAATATAGCTGACCCCATTTTCTTCCATATCAGTAAGGTCGCCACTGGTTTTTAAACGAATGGCCCCATGAAATTGAGCTTCATCAATAATCTCGTCATTGGCAACCCCAGTTTCAATTCGCTCCACATAATTTGGGATCGTTGAATAATCACCCTTAAACCGCATGTCAAAACCATAATGGCTTTGGCGCAAACACCGAATTGGTCCTGTTGGTTGGTCATCTTCAGGATCAAAAAATCCGGCTTCGGCAACTGGACTTGCACCAAATAAATAAGTTAATACCCACCGATAGCGTACAAATCCTTGGGCTAATAACAAATAGAGATGATTTTTCAAAGCCGCTTTACTAGCAAAGCGACCACTATTTTGTTCCCAAATAATGTCAACCACATGATCATCAATACTTAAACTAATATGGGCACCACATGGCAAACCCTTATTAACCCGCCCCATGTTCTCCAGCACTCGTTCTAAATAGGCATGTTTTTCTGGGGTGGTCTGGGCCAATTCAATCTTACTAGCATCAGTAAAAGCTGGGGGCATTGATAAAGGCCACAAAACCTCGCCAGGAGCTAAAGCAGCTCGTAACGCATTTTGAATGCTGTATAAATAATGGATCGCATCTAATGAGTTACTAGCTGCCGGGGTCACGACTTCAGTCATGGTCTCGGTAAAATCCTTCGTTACCCATGGACTATTGAGACTGATTCCCGCAGGAGTTGGATCCGAGCTAATTCGCCCTTGACTATCTGCCCGGTGCATTTCAACTTCTAACCCCATATTGAAATCAGAGGTTTTGGCTACAACTTCGTGTTCAAAAATGGTTTCACCAATTTGACTGAACATTCCGATTCCCCCTCTTTGCAAATTTAAGTTAATTCATCAATTTGCCTTCTAATTTAATTTTAATCATTCTACATCCCTAATAATAGTTAGTCAAAAATATATGGCAATAAATTTAAATCGATTAACATATTTATTTTAATAAGGTCAAAATAAAAAGACACTCGCCAAATAGCCAGTGTCTTCCCATCGAAGTCGTAATGAATTACCGACGTAATCCAAGACGCTTGATTAATTCACGGTATGCTTGAACATCAGTCCGCCGTAGGTATGCTAACAAATTACGACGATGACCAATCTTCTTCATCAAGCCACGTTGTGAGTGGTAATCATGCTTGTGCACGCGAATGTGTTCGTTCAATTCGTTAATGTCAGCCGTCAAAACAGCAACTTGAACTTGAGTTGAACCAGTATCACCTTCGTGCGTTGCATATTCCTTGATGATTTCGTTCTTGCGTTCCTTTGAAATAGCCATAATACTATTTACCCACCTTTCAATTTATCAAAGTGCCCGATTCTAGGTAAAACGTCGGTGAGGATCGTTAAACCGAGAAAGGGTTTGTTGTTTTACAACGGTTTATACTATAACGGATCTGTCAATTGAATGCAAGTACCTTTCTTCCGTTAATCTATTGCATTCAAATTCGGGTTTATGTATAATGAAAGGCGTTGAAAAAAACTGGTCAACTTAAAACCAATGATACGGAGGTGAAATTGAAATGCCAATCATCAAGTCAGCAATTGAACGTGTACGTGTAAATGAAAAAGCAGCTGCTCGGAATGCTTCTCAAATGAGCGCAATGCGGACTGCCGTTAAGAAATTTGACAAGGCCAAGTTAGCAGGTGCCGACAACCTTGAAGAATTATACAAGAATGCCGTATCAGCTATCGATCGGGCCCACTCAAAGGGTTTGATTAAAGCTAATAAGGCTGCTCGTGACAAGTCACGTTTAGCAGCACGTTACGCTAAATAATTCATACTTATACTAAAGCAGCTGGCGAAGAATATTTCTTCGCCAGCTGCTTTTTTAATCGACTGCTTTATTGAACTTCAACATAAATAGTTGAAATAACAATTCTGGAGAACGACTAGTCGTCTTTAAATCCCGTTCAATTTGAATCAAGCCTTGATAAGCTTGACTCAATGTAGCTAAATCATATTTTTGAGCCGTCCTTTGTGCTAATTGCACCCGGTATGGATGGACCTTTAATTGCTGGATAATCGTACCTTGACTTAAGCCTCGTTGGCTAAGGATCTTAACCTGCAATAATAAACGAAATTGACTAACCAGCACAGCATTAATTTGTAACGGTTGCTGTTGAGCGGCTAATAACTGTTGGTAATCATCCAGAGCCGCTACTTGTTGTTGATCGAGAACTGCTTGAACTAGGTCAAACACATTTTCGTCTAACGACTGGGGCACCAACCCCTGCACAGCTGCAATCGTAATGTCTTTGCCTGGATAAGCATAGGTCTCTAACTGCTGGACGTGACTCATCATTTGCCCATAGTCCGCATTGGTCCGGCGAACGAGTTCATCCATGGCCCCATTTTGCATAGTAAAACCATCTTTTTGGAATCGTGCTTCCACTATATGACGTGCTTGGCTTTCATCCAATGGGGCTGCACTGACTTCGACGGCTACCTTTTTAAGACTTTTAACAACCCCCTTACGCCCATCAAGCTTTTCATAAGGTGCCATGATCACTAAAGTAGTCGTTGGTTCAGGATGGTTTAAGTATTCTTTTAACAGGTCAGGATCTTGCTTTAGGCTTCCCCGCCCCGTTGAACCAGTTAAAAAAGTCGGCTTATTCAAAAAAACCAGCCGTCGCTCACCAAAGAATGGGGCCGCCATAGCGTCCGCTAGGGCCTCGTCTAAAGGTGTCGCTTCAAGATCATACGAGGCGACATTCATTACTCGCTCTTCTGCGGGAATTAAATCCAAAAGGGCCTGTCTGGCCTCCGCTTGAAGTTCCATCTGGGTACCAACTACAGCATAAACCATGGCTGGACTAGCACCCTTTAATTGTTTTTTTAAGGTTGGGATATCCAAAATTTTTCATCTCCATTAAGCTTCGTCGTTAATTGATCATAAAAACCATAATAGCGGTACCGAATCATTCCATAATTTTGGGTAGATAATGGAACAATCTTACTTTGTTGCAATCGTTGCATGGTTTCTAGATTGGGGTGGTGGTATCGATTCCGTCGCCCCGCAGAAATAATCCCATAGTGGGGCTGAACCTGCTTTAAAAAAGCAAGATTACTCGATGTTTTACTGCCGTTATGACCGAGTTTTAAAATATCGGCCTGTAAATTGGGATATTGTTTCATAATAAGTTTTTCGCCATTTTGAGGAAGATCACCCATAAAGAGAAAGCGTAATTTCCCAAAATGGCCAAATAAAACTAATGAATCATCATTAGTTGCGGATCCAACCTGCATAGGATGAAGAATCTGTAGATCGGTCATCGGCGATGATTGATTAGTAACCGGGACCACTTTGACTGGATATGCTAGTCGGGATTGAAATTTGGGTAAAGTTTCCATCCCCGCGGGAACCAAAATTTGTTTAACTCAAAAGTTTTTCATGACCGTCGTTAAAAATCCGATATGATCAGCATCGCTATGAGTCAACCAGACACTATCAAGCTGATAGATCCCAAGACTCTTGAGATAATTAATACTGGTCCCCACTGATCGGTCGCGGCTAAAATGTCCCCGCGCCCAGGCTGGTTTTTGAATTTGCAAATCCCCACCCGTATCAATCAACATCACTCGATGATTAAAGGGCTCCCGAATAATAATACAATCCCCTTGACCAATATCGACGAATGTTACCTCTCCCGATAAAGGTCGGTGAATTCCAAGATAAATCCCAAGATAACAAAGTAGCAGAATCATCCATGAACGACCGGTAGCATGTTCAATCGCCCACCAGGTGATAATTAATAGGGTCAATGTTAGCAACACCCCTATTTTACCAAAATGAATCATTCCCGGAAACTTTGCTAACCAGACTAGGGATTGATCAAAAATCTCTAGCAAATGATTAAAGAATCCGGAAATTCCTGGTAAAAAGGGATAAAGTAAAGTGCTAATCATGGTGCCAGGAAAAATGATCCAACTAAAGAATGGAATCATTAAATAGTTAATTACGAGACTAAGCAAATGAAATTCAAAGACAAAATGTAATAGCGGCGGCAATCCTAAAGCCCCAAGTTTGAACGATTGCCATTTTACCTTTTGCCAATCGAACCAGCATAAGGCAAAAGACAGCAAATAGCTTAACTGTCCTCCTAAGGACATTAAAACGGTTGGTTGAATAAATTCTTGTATGAGCAGACTAATGGCCCAAGCATCCGGCTGGTTACGCCCAAATTGCTGACTCCATAGCTGACATTCAATCATTAAAATCGCACGTGTGAGGCTTAATGATCCGCCCCCAATCACCCAATAGAGGGGCAAAGTAACAATCAAGATCCAATTTAAAAAATGGCGATCATAGCCTATGATTCGCCCTCCGCCTTGCACGAGCAAACAAACTGAAGCCACATGTAAGCCGGAGAGACAAAAGAGATGAATCAGGCCCAGTTGTTTAACCGTTGTCATTTGCTCATCAGTTGCTGGATCTTGTAAGCCAATTAACAAACGTAAGGCATACCCACTTAAGGGCGTTGGCAACTGGTGAAAATAAGTAGCTAATTGATGACGAAGTTGATGCAAACAATCTACCAAAGAGTGATCCTTAACTGGTTGGCAGTTAATTAACTGACCCTTGATAACCATCTGCACGCCTTGGGTCCGATACCAAAATCGGCGATCAAATTCGTTAAAATTTGTTGCTGGGGAAATCGGCGTGGCATCACCTTTGATGGTAACTTGAACCGGCTCATGTAAACTTTCAAGATATTTTTGCTGACTTGGTTCTTTTAGGTAGGCTTGAATTAAGTACTTTTGCCTTTTCCCCTGGCCAATTGCCTGCACGAAGTCCCCATTGACCTTCCACTGATCTGGTTGAACCACCACCATTTGGCTTACTTGTGCTTGTGGTGAATGGGTTAACTGGATTTGACTCTCTTGCCAAATCCAAGCGCGGACACCAAACATGATACTGATTAGCATTACTAACCAACGCCCTGGTGACCCAACCAGAACTATCAGCCGCCAAATCAACCAACCTAATGGTACTAATAAAACCCAGTAATGCAAAATTACTAGGCCGCATCCTAAACTACTTAGCCCAGCTGCTAATAGCAATCGTTGGTTAATTATCGCTATCCAAGTATTGCTTTAAATTAACCTGGTCAATTGTATCAGCACTGAGCTTGATTTGTTGCAATTTAACGTGTTTGAGTTTAATTAATTCCATTGCATACTCATCATTATGATAATTTCGCAAATAGTTAATTTGTGTAATCCCTGCTTGTAATAAACTCTTGGTACATTGAAGGCATGGGAAATCAGTCACGTAAACTACCGCCCCATCCGTGGAAGTACCAAATTTCGCGCACTGTAAAAGGGCGTTCATTTCTGCATGAATGGTCCGCACACAGTGACCATCGCGTAGATAGCATTCACTATCAATACAATGCTCATCGCCTGAAACGGCTCCATTATATCCACTTCCAATAATTCGGCGATCACGGACTAAAACCGCACCAACCGAAAGACGTTTACACGTACTCCGCGACGATAACAAAGCCGCTTGCAACATAAAATACTGGTCCCAACCAATCCGCTGTGTCATGCTAAAACCCCCTTTTAATTTTATTTAGTATAGCAGAGATTTATTAACACGTTAAACTGATAGAGAAGATTGTAGTTTAGCGACCGTTTTATCACCAAAACCGTCAACTGATTTTAATTCCTCAACCGATTTGAACTCACCATGCTCCTGCCGATAGGCCAAGATTTTATCGGCCTTTTTTTCGCCAATCCCAGTGATGGTTTGGAGTTGTTCTTTTGTCGCCGTATTCAAATTAACAATGGGTTGATCCCCGTCGGCTGACGAACCTGTTTGGATGTTGTTAGCTCCTGCAATCTTTTCGCCCACTAAGGGAATATAAATAACCTGTTGATCCGTTAATTGTTTGGCCAGATTAACCTGATTCAAATCGGCAGTTGGCAAGCTGCCACCAGCCTGTTCGATGGCTTCTTTCACCCGGGCTTGCTTAGGCAAGGTATATACCCCTGGATGGGCTACTGCCCCTTTAATGTCAATTGACACTCGCCCATTTTGAGTGGTTGTCGAAGTCGCCATTCTAGAACTTACGGTCGAATTCATCATTGTCGGTGAATTGGTTGATACTGGAGTTGGCTTCTGATGCCAACAGAACAAACCAATACACATCAGTACCCCAGCTCCCAAGATCAGTTTGGTCCGTTGCGTTTCCCATAGGTCGATTAACCGCTCACGTAATTCTTCGATATCCATAAAAACCTCCTTTATTTATAGATACGAAAAAAGAGCGAGCCTGAACTAAACCATCCTGATTTAATTCAGCCCGCTCTTATTTAGCATGTTCATTTAAATAATCAACTGCATCTTGGAAACTAGTAACTGGGACCACTTTCATATTCGGCGCATATTTTTTAGCCGTTTTCTTTGCCAATTGATAGTTTGTCATATGTTGTTCTTCATATTTTAGTAACTCTTTAGTTGGTTTAACGTATGGGGCAAAGAAGATAGTTGCTCCGGCTTTATGAGCAGCTACTACTTTTTTATCAATACCACCAATCTCTCCTACACTCCCATCCGCTGCAATCGTGCCTGTCCCGGCAATTTGTTGACCGTGTCGAAGATCTTTACCCGAAATTTGTTGATAAATTTGTAAGGCAAACATTAATCCACCGGAAGGCCCACCAATTTCACCAGGATCAACTTTCACTGGAATGTCTGTAGTAACCTTTACATTATCGGTCAAGATAATCCCAATGCCGGCCTTACCAGTAGATAACTTCACCAGAGGTTCAGTAACTGTTTTGGTTTTACCATTATGAGTATAGGTCACACTTAATCGATGGCCGACCCCTTGTTTAGCAATGTATTTTTGATAACCCGCCGCCGTATTAAAGTGATGTCCGTCAACTTTGGTGATGGTATCACCAACCTTAATCTTCTTTTTGAACTTCGAATTTTTCTGAACTTCAAGGACGTAAATACCTAAATACTTTTTTGTGTACTGTTGTCCTGCCGCCTTATATGCAACCGAAATCGCCTGGTTAATCGCACTTTGCATATAAAAGTTTTGAACCTTGTCATAGGTCTTATCACTTTGCCCACCCGTGACATCCTCAGCACTTTCAATTGTCGCCAAAGGATTCATGAACTTTGCCCACAAGTATGTGACTGGGCGCGCACGTTGCAAATAAACCGATGTCAACATATAGCTACCCTTCCATTTATCAGGGTGCTTTTTAATCGTAACGTAAGACTTTAATGCATCCGCCGTCCCTGGAGTTTCAATATAGCTATTCAATGGCCATAAGAAGAACCACATGGCCACTAGAATCCCGAAAATAATTAAAATTAAGCGTCTAATCAGACGACGTTCTTGATTTTTCATTAACCTGTTTTACCCGTTCAATCATCCGATCGTGGATTTGTTTTTGCAGTGCTTGATTCAGATTTTCTGGTAAATAAGCCGATATATCCCCACCTTCAAGCGCGACCTCTTTTAAAAGGCTACTAGATAAATGTTGATATTTAGGATCCGTTAATAAAAAGACGGTTTCGATCTGATCATCCAAGTAATGATTCATCGCCGCGATATCCCGCTCATAACGAAAATCGGTTTCATTTCGTAAACCGCGTAGTAAGTAATCAGCCCCCATTTGATTCATTAAGTTCACGGTTAGCCCTTGGGCTGTAATTACGGAAACATTACTTAAGCCCGCAACGGCCGTTTCGATTTGATTAACCCGTTCTGGAACCGTAAACAAGGGATGCTTACTTGAATTATTCATGACGGCTACGGCCACCTGATCAAATAAATGACTGGCTCGCCGAATTAAGTCTAAATGCCCCATGGTTAATGGATCAAACGATCCTGGAAATAATGCTACTTTCATTTATACTTCCTCACCTGTAAAACGATAAATGGTCAGCACCGTGATGCCATATGTTTGCTGTCGAACTAATTCAAACTGGGATAAATCCGTCGGTAAATTGGCTTCTTGATTGGTTTCACAGACCACCAGTGCTCCATAATTCAATAAATTTAAATCCACCAAGGATTGAATATCCTTAATTATTTGTTGTTTAGCATACGGGGGATCAAGATAGATTAAATCCAATCGCACCCCTTGCCCCGCTATAACCGGTAAAATGCGTTGGGCATCTTGTTTAATAATCGTGAATTGATCTTCATGCTTGGTTAAAGCAACGTTATGTTTAATCGTTTTAATCGCTTGATACTGTCGATCTACCAAAAAAGCATGGTCGATTCCTCGTGAGACCCCTTCAATACTTAAACCACCACTCCCGGCATACAAATCTAAGGACTGTCCACCGTTGAAGTAGGGCCCAATCATATTAAATAACGACTCTTTAACTTTATCAGTTGTAGGACGCGTCGCCATCCCAGGAACGGCTTGTAATTTGCGTCCCCGAAATTTCCCTGATACTACTCGCATTGCTTACTCCTCTTCTGTTGAAGGAATTATTCCCGTTTCTGCAACCGATGAAATTGTCGGATCGACAGTGGACCATGGAGATGGTAAGACTCGATAAACATCATGCAGTTTTTCAATTTCCGGTTTAATTTCGGCAACTTGAGCTTGGTTCACATATAAGATGACATAATTTGCTCGGCGCGAAACATATTGAATATGCCCATAATGACGGAGAACTCGTAAAACGCGGCGTCCCCGAATATAAACAGATAGACTCGTTCTTTGTGGAATAGAATGTTCTGTTTCAACAGTCATTTAAGCCACCTCCTGTCGATGGCGCGCTTTTTGACGGCGCATTCGACGTTCCACATTAGCGACCAGGCCCAATGAAGCACTCAAGACAAACATACTGGAACCCCCATAACTAATAAAAGGTAAGGTCACTCCGGTAATTGGTAAGAGTCCACATACGGCCCCAACATTAAACATCGTTTCCACGGCAAAAAAAGTGCCAGTCCCATAACACAACAAAGTCTCATACAGGTTATTCGACCGGATACCTAACAGGATAATCCGACAAATTAAGGTTGCCAATAAGGCCAGAATAATTAAAACCGTGACCAATCCTAATTCTTCACTGATAATCGCTAAAATAAAATCAGTATTGGATTCTGGTAAGTACCCCATCTTTTGAATACTATTACCAATTCCACTACCAAAAATCCCCCCATTACTAATGGCATAGTAGGAGTTAACTAATTGCGTCCCCGATCCCGAGGCATTAGCAAAGGGATTCAGGTAGGCGACAAACCGGGCGGCTCGATACCCACCGATCTTAGCAAACAATTGCGCCACATATGGCAAGCCAATTAGTAGGGCTAGAACCCCCCCCACTAAAGCAGTTGCTCCATATTTCCAAGGTATACGGCTAGCCATGATAATAACCAAAAAAATCGAAGCATTAATTAAAGCTCCCCCTGTATCGGGTTGACTCAAAATCAACCCGATCAGGACTATTGTTAATATGATCGGTTTTCGAAGTTTACTTAAATAATCAGACCGTGATAAGTTTTCGTAACGTGCAAATTGATCGGCCAAATAGATGGTTAAAAAGAATTTACAAACTTCGGCGGGTTGGATACTGACCGGTCCCAGATTAACCCATCCGCGCGCCCCATTAACGGCTGCACCAAAAAAGCGAACATAAACTAAGAGCACGATCAGTAATCCCGAAAGGAAACCTAGGGTATATTTACTTCGCCAAAAGGTTAAATTGACTCGCGATAACAAAAAGAAGATCCCAATTCCTACCAAAGCAAAAATTGATTGCTTAACTAAATAACTGCGGGCTGTCCCCCCAACTTGCATGGCCACATCCGCACTAGCCGAATAAACCATCACAATCCCAATAATACATAAAATTAAATACGGGATCAGTAAATAGGGATCCCAGCCTAAGACTGAGCGTTTCTTTTGTTTATTCATGATGCTCTCCACTTAATATTAAATCATGGAAAATATTATACCACTAAAGTTTGGGCAATTAAAAAATGGACAGGAATTATTCCCGCCCATTCATTAAATTACTTTCGTGAAGCAGCTTTCCGACGCTTAGCCGCCTTTTCCCGTGCATTAGTTTCCAGAATTTGCTTCCGTAACCGCACGTTTTCTGGTGTAATTTCACAGTATTCATCTTCATTTAAGAATTCCAATGATTCTTCTAATGATAAATGCGTTGGAGTCTTGATTCGTGCCATATCGTCAGAACCAGCAGCCCGAACGTTAGTAAGGTTCTTCCCCTTAGTGATGTTAACCGTGATGTCATTCTCCCGACTATTTTCACCAACGATCATCCCTTCGTACACTTCTGTCCCAGGATCGATCAAAAGGGTTCCCCGACTTTCAATCCCCATCATAGCATAAGTTGTTGCCTTCCCAGCATTCATTGATACTAAAGTACCCTTTTGCCGACCAGGGTTCCAATTCTTAATCACTGGCTTGTATTGGTCAAAGACATGACTCATGATCCCATAACCACGCGTTAAGGACATGAATTCCGTTGAGTAACCAATCAATCCCCGTGAAGGAACTTCAAAAATCAACCGCGTTTGACCGTTGTTGGAAGGTTCCATGTTTTGCATTTCACCTTTCCGCTTAGACAAACTGTCAATAATGGAACCAGTATATTCATCTGGGGTATCAATTTGAACTTCTTCGTATGGTTCGCTCATTACCCCATCGATCTCACGGTAGATAACTTCTGGCCGTGATACTTGGAGTTCAAAGCCTTCCCGCCGAAGGGTTTCAATTAAGATGGATAAATGTAATTCACCCCGTCCAGAAACAACCCAAGCTCCAGGATCATCAGTATCTTCAACCCGCAAAGAAACATCCGTTTCCAATTCAGATTCTAGCCGGTTTTGTAATTGCCGCGAAGTCACAAATTTCCCTTCCCGACCAGCAAATGGAGAATCGTTAGTCCGGAATGTCATTTGTAAAGTAGGTGGATCAATCCGTAATGGAGTTAAAGCTTCTGGATGTTCTGGATCTACAACCGTTTCACCAACGTTGATATCTTCCATACCAGAAACCGCAATTAAGTCCCCAGCCTTAGCAGAATCAATTTCAATTCGCTTCAAGCCAACAAACCCAAAGAGTTTCGTGACCCGGAAGTTCTTAGTCGATCCATCAAGTTTCATTAAGGTAACTTGATCACCAACATGAATCTGTCCCCGGACAACCCGACCAATCCCAATCCGACCAACGAAGTCGTTGTAATCAAGAATTGAAACTTGGAATTGTAATGGTTCGTCTGAATTGTCAACTGGGGCTGGAATCTTTTCCACGATCGTGTCAAACAAAGGCTTCATCGTGTGTTCTTGAGTTGAAATATCAGAATCATAGCTAGAAGTCCCGTTCATCGCCGAAGCATAAATTACCGGGAAGTCTAGTTGATCTTCATCCGCGCCGAGTTCAATGAATAAGTCGAGCACTTCATCAACAACTTCTTCTGGACGAGCACCATCACGGTCAACTTTGTTAATAACCACGATTGGGGTTAAGTGTTGTTCTAAGGCCTTTTGCAAGACGAAGCGCGTTTGTGGCATAGTCCCTTCAAACGCATCCACCACTAAAAGAACCCCGTCAACCATCTTCATAACCCGTTCTACTTCACCACCAAAATCGGCGTGACCTGGGGTATCTAAAATGTTGATTTGGTAGTCACCATATTTCACGGCTGTGTTCTTGGAAAGAATCGTAATTCCACGTTCTTTTTCCAAATCATTAGTATCCATCGCCCGGTCTTGAATATCGAAGTGTTCAGGGAGCGTATTGGATTGCTTTAACATCTCGTTAACCAAGGTCGTCTTACCGTGGTCAACGTGAGCAATGATCGCAATGTTACGAATATCGTCACGTAATTTCAAAAGTCTATTCCTTCCATTTCCTTAAAGTATGGTCAATTCTCATAAAAAAACTGTGACATTGGTCACAGTTACTGCTAATTGATCAATTCCATGATATCTTTGGCAGCTTTTGGAGTAGCTACTAATACAAAGTTAGATGATAGCATATCAATCGGTTGTTCGTCAATCCGTTTGACGACTAAACCTTGGGCTTCGGCTAGGACCCGTCCTGGGGCTAAATCCCAAGGCTTTAAGTTAGTGATGTAGGCTCCCGTTCGTCCAGTTATTAATTGGGTCATCGAAATTCCGGCACTACCAAAGACCCGAATGCTGCGGGCAGCTTTGGCCGCGGTTTGGGCATGATGAAGATCATTCATTAAAATCCGGGAAGAAACGTCAATTAGTCCATCTCGCAAGCCACGATTTAAGGGCCTTGATAATTGATGATCATTTTCCCAGACACCCAGTGCAGGCCCCCCATGATATAAGAGACCTTTCATTACGTCCAAAATATAGCCTAAAGTTGGTTGCCCATCAATGTAGAGAGCCAACATAATCGCAAAATTTTCCCGTTCCATGATAAAATTCATCGTCCCATCGACGGGATCAACAATCCAAACGTGGCCATGAATATCGTGAACTTGATCACCAAAGCCTTCTTCGGAAATAATTTGCGCTGTTGGGTCAATTTCCCGAAGTCGTTGATTAATGATTTGTTCGTTTTGTTTGTCAACCGTCGTCACCAAATCATGAGGACTAGTTTTTTCATCAATAGTAAAATCGGCTTGCATGGCGGCTTTCGTCCGTTCGCCAACTTCACGAATTAAAGTTTGGATTTGCTGGTCAATCTCCGCTAACATGCTCATCCCTCCATTTTTATCTTACTACTCTCATCGGTTTGGGCCCTTCTAACAACCTGATAAATTTCATAGCCAGACACTTTTGCAAATTGCCGACTAAGTTGTTTTTCAAAAGCTTTCGAACTAACCACCTTTTTAAAGTCAGCGTATGCCTTTAAAATTTTTGAACGTGAGACCCCAATTTCATAGGCATCTTCGACAACTTGATATAAATTTGTAACGGCGATCAGCTCCTCCGTAGACCAACCCGAATCCAGTGGATATGCATAATTCCCCCCAGCCATCTGACCAACTCCTTCATTTATTACTAGTTACCATTTTAATGGATTTTCGACTGACATACCAGAATTTAAGTGTTTTCCTAAGGAATGTGCTAAAATACTTCATAAAAGAAAGAGAAATGAGGTCCATCATAATGATCACAATGGATGATATTGTACGTGATACAGACAACAACCCAGTATTGCGGACGCGGGCAGCCAAAGTTGACTTTCCTTTATCGGTAGAGAATCAACAACTTGCCCAACAATTAATGGAATATTTAGAAAACAGTCAGAATGAAGAAATTGCTGAAAAATACCAACTGCGCGCCGGAGTTGGTTTAGCAGCTCCTCAAGTTAATCATGGGGTACGCATGACTGCAGTCCTAATCCCTGGTGAAAACGAAGACGACGAACCAGCCTTTAAAGATGTATTAGTTAATCCAGTTATCCTTAGTGAATCAGTGCAAATGGCTGCATTAGCTGAAGGTGAAGGATGTCTCTCTGTTGATCGTGACGTCCCCGGCTATGTCCCACGTCATGATCGAATCACCTTGAAATATCAAAATCTGGCTGGTGAAACTAAGCAAGTACGATTAAAGCATTATCCAGCCATTGTCGTTCAACATGAACTCGATCACTTGATTGGCGTTTTATTCTATGATCACATTGATGAAAATGAGCCTTTCAATCATCCTGATGATTTAATACTCCTATCATAAAAATAAGTTGGTGAAATTTCACCAACTTATTTTTAGTTTGCCTTTTGATTTAACTTACTTAGGTCTTCAACATATTNGTTTGCCTTTTGATTTAACTTACTTAGGTCTTCAACATATTCACGGGTGGCTTCGTTTGAAACATAGGCTACATCAAAGTGTAGTTTTTGCTGATAGACCCACCAATCCGTAACCACGAAGGGAGCTGATTGAGCATTAAATCCTGCAATCTGTTTTTGTCTAGCGATCTCCTCAATGGCTTGTGATAAATTTTGATGGCTTAACCAACGTAACTCTTGTTCATCGCACAAATCAAAATGAATCTGGTATTCAAAGGCCTGAACCCCATTGCCCCATACTTCCGCCACAATGGAAGATTGATGATCGTAATGGTCACTAGCTAAATGATCTGCTAGGGCTGCCATTACCACTTGATCCGTTACCTGTTGAGCGGCAACTTGCTGTTGTTGATCATGACGCTTAACTAAGGTTCGATGAATGATCTGATAAATCACCAAAATAAGGATTAGTGTAATAATAATTACATATAGAAACGACATTGAATCACTCTCCTTTTTATCCATTATAAGGATACCATCCTCAATCGACTAGCGACACTACCATTTAAATGTGTTAGAATAACAGTACTGAAATTTATCATGAAGGAGTTCATAATGACTTTTAAAGTATATTATCAACCTACAAAAACTGAAACCCCTCGTCGGGAAAACACCCAATCACTATACATTGAAGCGGATTCTGAAGCCGAAGTTCGGGCCTTAGTAGAAGAAAACACCGACTATAATGTAGAATTAATTGAAGAACTTTCTGATGCCGCTTTAGCTTACGAAAAAGAAAGTGACGATTTTAAGTTAACGACGTTTTAATTGGCTGGGGCAACCCAGCTTTTTATTTGTGACCGAAAGGAGGTCGTGACGATGTACCTATCTTTTCTCATCAATCCCACTGTAAATCACGACCAAGGTCGCACGATCTGGCAAACGATTCAACCAATCTTAGATCAAGCCCGGTGTGCCTATGAATTTGCTTTTATCAAGGACTATCAGCATGCCCAACGCCTGGCCCATAAATCCTATGAACGCCTTCACCACCATCAGAATTTGATCGTAGTCGTGATCGGCAATGACGAATTAGTAAATGCCGTCATCAATGGGTTAATACCTCCGGTTCAACAAGAAGACAAAATTCCTTTTGCCTTTATTCCGACTAATCCGAATAGTTTTTTGGCTAAACAATTAAATGTTAACCATTCACCAAATACTTTAATTAATCGAATCTTAACGACTAAGAAACCGGTCGAAATCAATCTCGGCCACTATATTAATTCAGCAGATCAAGTCCAAGGTTATTTTATCAATCGTCTATCGATTGGTTTGTCAGCAGCGGTGGATCAATTAATTGGCCCTGGCCCCATTCGGACCTGGCGATATTTACGAACAGCTCAACAAGCTAGTAAGCAAATTGCCCCTTACAATTTAATGTTGAACGTTAATCGTCACCATATTATTTTTCCAAATGCTATCAATACCCAGGTCGTTAACTTTCCCTTCACTCGAACCTATCATTTTCGGAATAAGCAATATTTACGACCACCACTTGAAATTGCCATTGCTAAAGAACATCACCAATGGCGTCTTATCTGGGGGTTGTGGCTGATGTTTCGCCATCAACAGTTATTCTTACTTGGTAGCCAACGGTATCGGGAAAAATGGTTCCACTTTAGTGCTTCGAAGCCATTAACTATTACTACTGATCATGAAGTTAAAGGTAGTCACTTAGTTAACTTAACAATCGACAGCGTTCGGTATCCATTTTGGGATATCATTAAGGATTCTTAAAGAATTGGTTACTAAAAGTAAAGAATTATTTAATTAGCAGGTAAATCACTTTTCAATAAAAAAATTGTCACGTACAATAGATATATCTTGAAAGGAGTGATTTGGATGGTTACTTTATTTTTCCACACTAATGATCCATCAAAGCGTAAAGCCGTACAATGGCTTACCCAACACGGGATCACTGTTACTCAACGTAACATCGAAAAGGAACCTTTAACCCAAGCTGAAGTGCTTGATCTACTTGCCATCTCAATGGATGGGACCGAGGATCTTATCTCGAAGCGCTCCCGTGATACGAAAGCTTTAAAGATGGATTCTGAAAATGTCACAATTAATCAACTAACTGCAGCAGTGGCGACTAACCCACACATCTTGCGGAACCCAATTATTTTTAATGAAAACAAATTGGTAACTGGATTCGATCAAGAAAAAATGGGAGTATTTATTCCTAAGCGGCAACGTCGTCTCGAATTAAATCGCTTGCTTGGTAAGTTAACCCCTGCCATGGGGCCACAACCACAAGTTGAATATGCTCGTATTAAATAAGACTATATAAAAGGGATGCTGGTGAAATTTCATCAGCATCCCTTTTTTGGCCCTAAATTTTAAATAAGTGGTGAATTGATTGATGGTTATGAATCCGAATAATTGCTTCTGCTAATAATGGCGCCACCGATAATTGCTTTAATTTATCAAATTGCTTCGTTTCAGGAACAACAATCGTATCAGTTGTAACCATCTCTTTGATAGCTGAGGCTTGAATTCGCTCTGATGCATCCCCCGATAAGACTGGATGGGTTGCAACGGCAAAGACCTCCTTCGCACCTTTTTTGGAAACTAGTTCGGCCGAATTAGTTAGCCGATTTCCCGTATCAATAATATCATCAACGATAATCGCTACCTTATCCTTAACGTCCCCGATAATCATACTAGGCATGGTTAAATCAGGATTTTCGCGGGTATCTTCAGTCCGCTTATCAACAATGGCGACACTCACATCGTCACCTAGTAATTCTGCAAACCGCCTTGCCATCGTCATCCCTGCATGATCTGGCGATACAATCACGATATCGTCACTAATCGCTTGGCCCAAAAAGTATTTGGCCAAGGTTGGGGCCGCCTGTAAATGATCAACCGGAATATCAAAGAAGCCTTGTACCTGAGCGGCATGTAAATCAACCGCAATCAAGCGATCAATCTGATCCAATTCTAATAAATTAGCCACTAACTTGGCCGTAATTGGTTCCCGAGAGCGCGCCTTCCGGTCTTGACGAGCGTATCCATAATAAGGCAAAACCACGTTAATCTTTTTAGCACTCGCTCTACGTAAAGCGTCAATCATAATTAACAATTCCATTAAATTGTCATTGACCGGATCCGAGGTTGATTGGATCACGTAAACTTCCCGGCCCCGCACACTTTCATTAATGGTTATCGAAATTTCACCATCCGCAAAATGACTAACCGTACATTCTGAGAGCGGTAATCCTAGCTCTTCCGCAATTTTTTCGGCTAAGGGACGATTCGAGTTTAAAGCAAATAATCTTACATCGGCAGCATTCTGTAGTTCACTCATAATTGGTTCCTTTCCCACACATATAACTACTAATATTATTACAAGGATCCATCGGACTTGCAAGCAAGTTTAGAAATCTTGCGGTTTTATTCCAGTCATCCCGATCATTGGATCGACCTCTTCATTCAACACCATCTGAGCGGTAAGCACTCCCGGTCTTTTAAGCTGAACTCCTTGAGCATCCTTTCTATCTTCAGAAGCTACCTGTGATGCAGTTTCCTTAGCTTCTGAATTTTTCCATACAGATACCAGTCGTTTGGTTAACGATGTCGCACGATAAACAGTTGGCGATTGGGAACATTGGACGAACGCTTCGGGATCGCCCAACATCATCAAAGCTCGGGAAGTTCTCGTCACGGCCGTATATAAGAGATTCCGATGCAAGATCGTTTCATGTTGACTGGCACTATAGAATTGATCATTGAACAAAGGAATGATAACTACTGGTGATTGACTACCTTGCGATTTATGAATCGTCATGCAATAAGCTAGTTGCAAGGCGACTACTTGATTAGGACGTTCATACTCAATCTCCTGACCATCAAAATCAACGGTCATTTTGAGGCTGAATTTTTCCTGAGAGTCACCATTTAACACCGCATTGCCTTCAATTGTTTTAATAATCCCAACATCACCATTAAAGACATTTCGTTCGGCATCGTTAATTGTTTGCATGACCTTATCACCTATCCGCAGTTCACCTTGACTACTTCGATATACTGGTTGCTGGTCAGTAACTGGATTTAATAACTCTTGTAGATACTGATTTAATGAATCGGTTCCAGAGGCGCCACCATGAAAAGGCGTCAACACTTGGATATCCATTAATTGCTGTTGATACTTACTTTGGTACAGTTGAATTATTTCACCGATTCGACGGGCAACTACCTGACTAGAACAGCGAATAAACTGACGACGTGCATAACGATTGGCTGGGGTCGGCGCAAAAAAAACTGGATCAACTTGTCCCTGATTAATTCGTTGCGCTAAAGGAATAATTGAAGAGTCATCTCCTTGGCGATAAATATGTGATAGGCGACACTGCGGTAACTGATCAAAGGCTAACAAATCATGAAAAACCTGGCCTGGACCTACTGATGGTAGTTGATCAACATCACCCACTAGGATCAATTGGCAATTATTTTCTACTGCCGATAAGAGGGTCGCAAATAGGATGGTACTCGTCATCGACATTTCGTCCACAATTAATAAATCACCACTTATCGCGGTTAAGTCATTTCCTTGAAGTAATTCTTCAGCGGAATTATCTAAGGTTAGACCGAGTAATCGATGAATCGTGCTGGCATCAATCCCGGTTACCCCATTAATTTGTTTAGCCGCCCTTCCAGTCGGCGCTACTAAGCGGACATTACTTTCGGTCTTATCTGGATACAAGCGTAAATAACTTTGTACAATCCCATTTAAAATCGTAGTTTTACCGGTTCCTGGTCCCCCCGTAATCATCATAACCCGCGATGATAAAGCTAATTTAATTGCATCAATTTGAATTTCGTCATATTGAATATCTTGTTGATCACTAACGGTTTTAACCACTTCGGTAAGTTGGTCTTCATCAACTTCTATCGGATTAGCAGTTAAATCATGCAGCTCCTGGGCAATTTGCCATTCGGCTTGATACAGACTGGCTGGATAAACATCCGTTCCGTTTTCCTGATATAAACGTTTGTCCTCTAATAATATTTGTAGTTGGGTTTGCACTTGCCCTTGATCAACCGTTAACTTGGTGAAATTCAAACGTTGCTGAGCCTGTTGTAATAATTGGGAAACTTGCACATAAGTGCCCCCCTGTTGGTTTGTGAGATCGTCCGCTAGACACAAAAGAGCGCCTTGGATCCGACGAGCATCATCACCAGCAATGCCTAATGATTCCTGGGCAATTTGATCAACCATGAGAAAGGTTAGCCCCCATTCTTGCAAATCAACCGCATATTGATAAGGATTATCATCTAAGATTTGCAAAGCGCGCGTCCCATATTGATCAAAAATTAGGTTAACGAATCGTTCCGAAAAGCCTAAACCTTTGAGCCGCTGGATAATTTGACTCGTGGAACTACCAAAACTAAGTTGTTTGAATAACTTAATCAAAATTTGTTGATCAGCCGCATCCATTGTCTTAATTTCAGCCAAATCGGTCGGTTGCTCTAATAAATGATTGACCGCTTCTTTACCAAAATGATCAAATATTTGACGCGCAGCCGTTGCAACATGATTCAAAGGTAGGTGCCGCCCCCGCAAGAATCTAGTCAAGGTCTTAGCTGTATGCGGTAAAACCGCATGACAACCGTTACTATTAAATTGGAGACCATAACATGGATTATCAACTACCCGTCCATCAAATTCGTACTGATCACCTTCGTTGACTTCACCGAGTTGCCCAGTAACTGTAATCTTATCAGTATCCCATTCAAAATTAGCATCCTCAACCGAAACCGCCACAATAAAAAAAAGCCCCCGATTAAAAATCACTCGTTCAACCGTACCAGTAAACGAGGTGGGACCTGTGGTGGTGACATTTGCTAAATGCTGAATGGGAGTGTTGTAATCTGCTTGCGCCTTTTTTGCCATTGTTTTCTCCCTAAATTCAGCTTTATTGTTCGTCTAAATTCAATTGTTGCAAGGTTGCTTTAATCTCCGCAATCCGTTGTTCGCTAGCTTTATAATAATCAGGGTCTAACTGTTGTGCTTGCTCTAAATATTCCGTATATGGTTCATTCATGGCCATCGCCACTAGCCCCCGATTAAATTGCGTATCCGCTCGACCAGGATGGCGGGTTAAGATCTGATCATAATACTTAGCCGCTTCTTTAAATTCACCAGTCTCCAGTAAAGCATCCCCCAGTACTTGTGCAATCTCTGGATCTGAAGGTCGAGCTTCATAAGCGGTGAGTCCATATACAATTGCCCGTTTGTAATCATGTTTTTTTACATATGATTGGGCCATCATTAAGTAAGCATCTGCCTTTAAATTTTCATCAGAAACCTGATCATAGTACTTGATCGCCTCATCAACCTTGTCGACCGTGTAGTAAAGGTTACCCAAGCCATATTTCAAAAAATCCACGGCACGAGAATCATCGCGTTGTTCGAAAATCCCGAGTGCCTTCATAAACAACTCTTCAGCTTGCTCAAAATCTTGCAGTCGCGTTAATAATGAACCAAGTTCATAGTAATTATTGAATTTAGTTGGTTCCTGATCAATCGCTTGAACTAGGCTATGCACAAGTTTTTCAGATTGATTAGATTGTACTTTTGGATCCATTCTTTCACCCCCGTTAAATTGTATCAGTTGGATCAATAAATTGACGCTGTAAATATGAAGTTTCATTCCATTGTTGAAGTTCAAAGGTCATCCCTTGATCCTCAGTCGTTACAATCGTCGTTGAGGTATTACTCAAGCCCCCTCGATCTTTCAAATGCGCTAAGGGCACCCCTAAGATCCCGTTAATACCAGCGTTCAAGGCCGCCCCATGGGAAACCACTAAGACATTGCCAGTAGGATTGAAATGCGCATAATCCCGAACCGCTTCTTTAAATCGTTCGATGACGTGTGGAAAGCTCTCACCATGAATAATTTGTTCATTATAGCTATCAGCATGATAATGAAAATTATCAATTACCGTCGGCCATTGCTTTTGGGCATCACGGTAATACATCCCCTCCAGATCACCCAAATTAACTTCCGCAATCCGCTTATCCAAGGTCAACGGGATCGGCATCTCTAACTGATCAATCAGTTCGGTCGCCGTTTCCTGGGCGCGTAATAAGGGACTCGTATAGGCATGTTTAAACTCTGTTCCCCTTAAATATTGAGCCAACAATTTAATATCATGGTGGCTTTCCGGCAACAATGGTGAATTCCCATTAGCACCTTGGTAACGGCCCTGTAAGTTCCATTCTGTTTTGCCATGTCGAATAAAATAAAAGGTTGTCATCTTAAATCACTTTCCACCCGTTATACTTTTTTAATAATACCAAATTATCAGAATAATAGGGAATATTTTGCTGATTAAATTACCAAACTGCTAAGGCCACCGCCAAAATTAAAGCCCCAATCCCCACGATAATTTGCATGACCCGAGTGGGGACGTAGCGAACAATCCGGGGACCCACTAATCCACCAAAGAAGTACCCGACTGCCATTGGTAAGACGTACCCCCACAAAATGGTGGTTTCAAAGGCATAAATGATCACCGATAGAATATTAGTCACCGCAATGGAAACATTTTTAATGGCATTATTGGTGGCATAAGTTTGATCACGATTAATCACGGTAAATAAGGTGAGGACCAATACACCTGCTCCAGCACCAAAATAGCCTTGATAAATCGATACTAACCAAACCCCGATATAAGCAAAAAGATTTCTCAGACGCGCATGCTTAATTTGCTTACTTTCTTCCTTTAGAGATTGCCCCTTCTTTAAGCGCCGCGGCCATAGCAAAGTTACCGCCGCAAATAACATAAAGAACGGTACCAAATGTTTAAATTGGGCTTCCGGAATCATGAATAAAAGGAAGGAACCGATTACCGCCCCGACGATTGTAATTGGTAAGATGCGTAAGATTTGTTTAGCCGAATGTTTCAATTCGGGAATTGATGCCAACAAGGCACTCCCTGAACTAGTAATGGTACCAAAGGTATTAGTAACATTAGCCATAATTGGGTTAAGACCGAACATTAATAAAGCTGGATATGAAATTAGAGAGGCTAACCCTGCTGCTGAACTAACCAGGCCAGCTAAAAATCCCACAACAGCCAGAGCAGCCCAAAATAAAAGCGTCCCCATTCCTAATTCCCCCGATTTGAAAGTTAAAAAAAGAGGCTAAGCGCCTCAATTGTTAAGATTAACTTGTATTATATGCTAATAATTAAACATATTGCAATAGCTTTTGTTCGTGATATGCTCGATCGATAATCGCGCTACCCAGACATTCTTGACCATCGTAAAACACAACCGCTTGGCCAGGGGTGATTGAACGTGCTGGTTCATCAAATTCGACGGTAACCTGACTTTGATCATCACTTAATTTAACGGTCACACCGACATCCTTTTGCCGATACCGAAATTTAGCCGTGCAATGGAAAGTGGTTCCATAAGTAGCTGGCACATCATCCACCCAGTGAATATCACTAGCTTCCAGATGTGTGGCGATTAGATTTTCGTTATCATAGCCTTGTCCCACATATAAAATGTTCTGAGCTTGATCCTTTCCAACCACAAACCAAGGATCGTTATTCTCCTTAGTTCCACCGAGACCTAATCCTTTGCGTTGACCAATCGTGTAGTACATTAATCCAGCATGTTGACCGACGACTTTACCATCCGTCGTTTGCATTTCTCCTGGTTGGGCCGGTAAATACTGACTTAAGAAATTCCGAAAATTCCCATCCTCGCCAATAAAACAAATTCCCACGGAATCCTTCTTCTTGGCATTCACTAAACCAGCCTCTTCGGCAATTTGTCGGATTTCTGGTTTAGTGTAGTTAGCTAAGGGGAACATCACGCGGTCCAATTGAGCATGGTCCAGTTGACTTAAAAAATAAGTCTGATCCTTATTCTGATCCTTCGCCCGCATCAAATGCATCTTCCAGTCAGCATCCCGCTTTAGATCCGCATAATGCCCCGTTGCAATGTAATCGGCCCCTAATTGGTTAGCATATTCGATAAAGGCTTTAAATTTAATCTCCTTATTGCAGACAACATCAGGGTTGGGGGTCCGGCCTTTTTTATATTCAGCTAAGAAATACTTAAAGACCCGATCCCAGTATTCCTTTTCAAAGTTTACGGAATAGTATGGAATTCCAATTTGGGTTGCTACTTTTTCCACATCTTTGAAGTCTTCTGTCGCCGTACAAACCCCATTTTCGTCGGTGTCGTCCCAATTTTTCATAAACACCCCGACCACGTCATAGCCTTGACGTTTAAGTAGCAAAGCCGTTACGGATGAGTCGACACCACCACTCATCCCGACCACTACGCGCGTTTGACTGTTATCAGTCATGCTTATTCACCATCATTTCTGTGTAGATTCTGAACCGTCTACGATTGAAGGTCGCATGTCCAGTGTTTCCATTGTAACAAAGGCCCATCGACCTTGCATTAAAAACGATTTAGCCCCGTTTGAAAATCTCACGTTCAACCATCTCATCCATAATGAAATGGAGTTGCGTTTTAAATTCATCTGCACGTGGCATTTGATAGATATTAATCTTTTGCAAACCGTTCGCATTCACCGTCTCCATTTTGAATCCGGTTAAGTCTTGATTGATGACAATCCGTAACTTAGCTACCGGTTTAAAGGGATTCTGACGATCTAAACTTCCTTCGTATTTATAATTACCTTGCCGCGTCTTTTCAAACCCTAAATCAATTAATGGATATTGCTTGATGTGCTCGCTAATTTGATACGTCGTAGAATCGCCAGTAATTTGCTGACTAGCCTGAAATTGCATCTTTTACCCCTCTGCTAAATTCGCAAATAATTGTAACAACATCTTCGCGGAACGCTGACCCACTTCAATAATAAATTCATCAAAGCTAACTCCCGCATCTTCGTCGCCATTATCTGACATTGCGCGGACGACTGCATAAGGAACTTGGTGATCATTGGCAACTTGGCCCACTGCTGCCCCTTCCATTTCAGAAGATAAAACATCCGGGAATTTTTGCTTAATCACTGCAATTTGGGCTTGGCTCGCGATAAATTGATCACCAGAAACAATTAGTCCCGTTCGTACCGTTAAGCCAGTCTCCGCACCAGCCTTTACTAAAGCCGCTACTAATGACTGATCAGCGGTGAACCGAGCGGGTTGCCCTGGTAATTGACCATTCTCGTAACCAAATGCGGTGACATCCACATCATGATAGGCTGTCGCTGTTGAAACGACCACATCTCCTACCGCTAAACCTTCACCAATTCCACCAGCTGATCCCGAATTGATCACCACATCAGCTTTTAAATCCGTAATCAAATGTTCGGCTGTAATCGCCGCTTCTACCTTGCCGATTCCCGATTCCACTAACACAACCTCTTGACCACTAATTTGACCACTCAAATAGTCTTTATCGCCAATCGTTGTGGTCACAGGATATTCTAATTGAGCCGTTAATTCCTTAATTTCTTCTGGCATCGCACAAATTATTCCATATATCATATTACTCTCCTTTTAACCCACTAAAAATAAGATCGCATAAACAATGATAATTAAGACGATCAAAATCCCAATCACCACATTTAACTTCCATTTCATCGCCGCGGTCTTTTCAGCTTCGAGGGCCTGTTTTGATTGTTGCTGACTTTGACCCCGCGTCATGGTCGCTTCTTCAGCCGGTTGATCAATGGGTCTTTCAGTCTGTTTTTTTTGCTGGGTCACTTTTTTCAGACGATTTAACAATTTATTATCTTGCTTGGAATGTTGCTCACGACGACTAGGTGTTGCCTCCGTTGTTGGGCTTTCTTGAGGCACTTCATGAGCTTGACGATAAGCCCGTCGACTCATCTCCTCAGAATTATGATCATTCATTAGCTTCACCTACCATCGATTGCCAAAAGTAAATGGCCATAATTGTTTTTAAATCATTAATCTTTCCTTGACGAATTTGAGCCAAGGCTTCCGGTAAAGATAAATAAATTAACTCAATTTGTTCATCCGCGTCTTGTGGTAAAGCCTCATCGACGGCAGTTAATCCGGTCGCTAAATAAAAACTTAATTTCTCATCAGTAAAGCCAGGAGAAGAAAAAGCTTCATTAATTTTTACTAATTTTTCGGCTTGATAACGGGTTTCTTCATTTAGTTCTCGCTTAGCAGCTGAAAAATCATCACCATGATCCCGTTCATCCAGCTTTCCTGCCGGGATTTCAATCGTCACTTGGTTAACTGGGTTTCGCCACTGGCGCTCCAAAATCATTTTATGATCATTCGTAATCGCCAAGATGGCAATTGCTGGCGCATGCCGAACCACATCCCGGGTCGCTTGATGACCATTCGGGGTTTCAACGGTCTGTAATTCCACTTCAATGACATTGCCTTGATAAACAGATTTCACATCCGTCACACGTTCTTTAAAGCTCATTTAAATCACTTCCTAATTGATGACTTTAAGATGGGCTGCTTGTGGACCGTACTTACCTTCCACAATTACAAACCCCATTAATTGCCCAACCGTTAACGATTGATTGCGCAAATTTTCAATACTTCGCTTGCGAAAAAAGATTTCGCCATCTTGCGGAGTTTGGATCATTCCATTCCCTTTTTGATGATTATATTTCGTAATTTTTCCCGTAATCATGGTTAACCTCAAAAAAAAATACCAAGTAATGTAAACATTACTTGGTATTTTACACTAATGTGATTTGATTGTCATGATTGCCATCGAGGCTTACTTACTTTCAAAGCCTTCGGTTACCGCTTCAGGATAGTTTTCCCGCACTAGTTGAGCACAACGCGCACAAAGTTGTGGGAAGTCCGGATCGGAACCAACATCTTCTTTGACCATCCGACACCGTTCACAAGTTTGCCCTTGAGCCACTGAAACCTTAACTGCAGCTTTGTCATTGAATACTTCCGCATCAGCTGGCGTTTCATCAACAGAGTGCACCCGAAGGTTAGAAACCCCGAACATCAAAGCAGCATCTGCATTAAGATTATCCAAAGTCGTTTGTTGACTTGGCGTTACATATAAGTCAGCTTCTGCTTCAAGCGAACGCCCAATTAATTTGGCATCACGCGCTTCTTCTAGCACCTTTAAAACATGCGAACGTAATTCCATAAAGGCATCCCAAGTTGCCAATAATTCATCTTCATGGTCAAAGGAAACTGCCTCGGGAATTTCCGTTAATTGAACATATTCTTCTGGTTCAGGTAAGTATTCCCAAACTTCTTCCGTGGTGTGTGGGAGGAATGGTGTTAACAATTTAGTCATGCCAACTAAGGTATCATAAAAGACCGTTTGCATGGACCGCCGAGTTTGTGAATCTTCGCCATCGATGTATAAGACATCTTTAGCCACATTCATATAGAAAGCGGAAAGATCATTGTTGACGAAATTAATCAATAGCTTGTATGAATCTAAGAAATCATATTGATCCATATGTTCCCGCATTTGCTTTAAGAATCGGTTAAATTTAACCGCCATATATTGATCAACGCTTGATAAATCAGCATAATCAACCCGGTTGGTCTTAGGATCAAAATCACTGGTATTAGCTAACAAGAAACGGAAGGTATTCCGTAACTTCCGGTAGGCCTCTGACATTTGTTGCAAGGTTCCCATGGAAACCCGGACGTCAGCAGAAGTATCGGCACTCATTACCCAAAGACGGATAATTTCAGCACCCATTTTTTCAACAACTTCGTTTGGATCAATAACATTCCCAACGGACTTACTCATCTTTTTACCTTCACCATCTAGGGTGAACCCTTGTGAAAGTACAGACTTGTATGGGGCATGGCCAGAAACCACCACGCTGGTAATTAAACTCGAGTTAAACCAACCCCGGTATTGGTCTGAACCTTCCAAGTACATATCACTTGGATAAGTCAAGTAATCCCGTTCCGCTAAGACCCCTTGGTGAGAAGACCCTGAATCAAACCAAACATCCATAATGTCAGTTTCTTTCGTGAATTTACCATTTGGTGAATGTTCACTAGTGAAACCTTCTGGTAAAAGATCCTTGGCATCGCGATCAAACCAAACATTCGAACCATATTGACGGAAAAGATCAGAAACATGATCAATTGTTTCCTTAGTCATAATTGGCGTGCCATCTTCGGCATAGAAAATTGGTAATGGAACCCCCCAAACCCGTTGCCGAGAGATTACCCAGTCACCACGATCCCGGAGCATATTGCGCAGTCGAGTCTTCCCCCATGCAGGGTAGTAAGTCACTTCGTCAACGGCCTTTAAGATATCATCCCGCATCTTATCAATTGACACGAACCATTGATCAGTTGCCCGGAAGATAATTGGCTTCTTGGTCCGCCAGTCAAATGGGTAACTGTGCGTGACATCTTCTTGTAGAACAAGGAGGTCAGCGTCTTCCAATTTCTTAAGGGCAATTGCTTCTGAATCTTGGTAGAAGGCCCCAGCAAAATCCGGACCTGCTTCTTCAGTTTGATACCCTTGGTCATTTACTGGAGCAAAGACTGGTAAACCGTACTTGATCCCAACTTGGTAGTCATCGTCCCCATAACCTGGAGCGGTGTGGACAAGTCCCGTCCCATCACTAGTAGTAACGAAATCACCTAACATAACCAGGACTTCACGGTCCTTATAAAATGGATCGACACTGGAGAAGGCGTGTTCAGCGGTCATGTATTCAAACTCGGCCCCTTTATAGGTCTTCAGCGTTTGAACATTATGCCAACCAAATTTTTCAGATAGTTTTTCAACTAAATCACTGGCAACCACATATTTTTTTGGATCATCATCATGGGTAAATAGTGAATAATCAAAATCTGCTCCAACCACAATTCCTTCAGAAGCTGGGATCGTCCATGGGGTCGTCGTCCAAACTAAGAAGTAGGTGTCATTATCAAGGACGCCTTTGCCATCTTTGACTCGTTCACCATAAAAGGCGGTTTGCGAAGTAATATCCTTATAATCAACTTCGGCTTCTGCTAAGGCTGATTCTGAGGACCATGACCAGTAAACTGGTTTCTTCCCTCGATATAGTAAGCCTTTTTCAGCAAAGGCGCCAAAAACCTTAATTTGGGCCGCTTCGTATTCATGAGCATAAGTCACATATGGATTATCCCATTCACCAGAAACGCCAAGGCGCTTAAAGCCTTTTCGTTGAATGTCAATTTGCTTCTTAGCATATTCCAAACAAAGATCGCGGAAATCAGTCGTACTCATCTTCTTCCGGTCATAACCTTCTTTGGTCAACTGTTGTTCAATTGGTAACCCATGGGTATCCCAACCAGGAACATAAGGAGCTCGATAACCGGTCATTGACTTGTAGCGAACAATAAAGTCCTTACTAATTTTATTCATGGCATGACCAATGTGAATTGGACCATTAGCATATGGAGGACCATCATGAAGGACAAAGGTTGGTTTCCCTTCGTTTAACTTCTGTCGTTGTTCATATACTTTATTCTCTTCCCATAATTTTTCACGTTGACCTTCCCGCTCTGGAAGATGACCACGCATGGGAAATTTAGTCTTACCTAAATTTAAGGTATCCTTAACTTTCATCATGTGCCTCCTAATATTTTGCTAATTCTTTTTAAAATAAAAAGCACACCTCATCCCGATCAAGGGACGAAATGTGCTCGCGGTACCACCCAAATTCCGACTCAATTGCTTGAATCGCTCTCCATTTATTAACGGTGATGAACCGGTTAAACTTACTAGCTTCGGTTTAACGTTCGGAACTGATTTGCTAATTCATGTTTTTTACTAGTATCACACCAATCACTAGCTCTCTGAAAAAAAGCATTCGAACAGCAGGGTTCCTCATTACTTTAAAAAGATAATTCAAACTAGTTAGTTATCTTCTGGAAAGACGACTACGGTTTTTCCGTCATCTGTTTCACTTTCCGAATCTGGAATTTCACTTAGAGGTTCCAGCGATTCACTAGTAGTTTGAGTTGTTGGTGTAGATTCTACACTTTCTGATGAATCGCTGTCAAGCCGACTTCCTAAAATCTTTTCTAAATCGTCCAATTTACTGTAGTCATCGTCAGCGAGCAATTGATCCCAATCTTCACCATGCAGTACTTCTAATTGTGATTCTAACATTACTTGTAATCGTTGCCGGAAAATCCGCGTTGATTTCTTTAGATCGCTAGTAGCAACAGTTAACTTTCGCGTTGAATTAGCACATTCATCAATCACCGCATTCGCTTTTTCATTCGCCGCAGTCACTATATCTGTTGCTTGTTTCTGCGCCTCTCGAACTGTTATTTCAGCTTCACGCTCAGCATTATTTTTAACTTTTTCCGCGGCTTCTTGGGCAACTAAAATTGATTTGTTCAATGAATCTTTTAAATCCGACAAATAGCGCAATTTTTCTTCACTCGCCTTGGCCTTTTCAGCTAATTCATGGTTTTGCGCTTCTAACTCGCGTAATTGCCCCGCAACTTGTCCTAAAAACTCTTTCACTTGATCCGGGTTGAATCCCCGCATTTTGTTATCAAAAGTTTTATTCGTAATTTCATCTACAGTTAAACCCATACTATCCTCCAATTGCTAGGCATGAATTATCCCTAACGATATCCTAATTTTCTGTTTCTTATTATATCCATTTACGGCTTGTAATTGTACCCGACCAGCATGTCGAACTGATAATTGATCAAAAATTGCTACCGTGAAATCTGGCCGATTAACCTCTTGCCAATTTACCCGAACTAAACCATGTTCAATCACCAATTTAGCTCGATTCCGTGAATAATTAAAGGCTGTTGCCACAATGGCATCCAAGCGCAATGATGCCACAGTAGTCGAGAGTTCTTCCCAATCTGATTGGGGTTGGATTACTGCCGACATTGCTTGCGGTAAGAAGTTGATATGAATCTTTCCCACCTGGGTGACCTGGTCTTGGATGTACGTGACCATTTTGGTATCGACTATTACTTGCCAATCTTGATCATGGACTAAAATGTCACCAAAAACATTACGATCAATGCCACTTGAGAGCAAACTCCCCATTATCTGTCGATGATATAACTCCGCAAACTTACGTGGGTAATCAATTGTTAATAGCTGTAATTCAAAATCCGAATCCTGTGGTTGATAATAATCCGGAAAAATTAAAGCCCGTTGCATTTCAGCATTGGCGAAGCCACCATTAAAAGCAACTTTAATTTGATCATCTTGGTTAACCATGGTCGTTAAAATGTAACGTTGCCGAGGATTTAAAAACCAGGTTAAAATTGGTCGATACTGATCTCGAACTGTTTCAAGCCAATCTTGTATTTGATCAATCAAAGGACCTTCATCAGGACGAAAATGCTGCTTTACATTAAGATTATCCAAGCTTTAGACTCCCAAAAAGTATCCTAATCCTTGAATGCCATATTGAACCACATATAAAACAATGATGGCAATAATAGGGGCAAAAGAAACCCCACCCAATGCGGGAACAAACCGATCAAAGAAGCTCAGGTATGGACTAACTAATTTGGTAATAAATTGGCCCAAGGAAGACTGAATTGCTCCAGGAAACCAAGTTAACAAACACCAAACCACAATGAGTAAAATGTATAACCGAATCAGTTCAGATAATCCCCATAAAATAAAGCCCATGCACTCAACTCCTTCTTACATTTCGGATTGTCCCATATTTTTAAGGGTAGCCGCTAACTTGCCTGCAACCTCAAAATTCCGTGGGGTACATAAAAAGATTTGTTCACCAATGCGTTTAATTTCTCCGTCAATGGCAAAAATCGCGCCATTTAAGAAATCGACCACTTTAACCGCCGTATTAGCGTCCATTTGGGAAAAATTAACAATAACGGCCTTCCCATCTAATAATTGAGTAGCAATTTCCCGGGCATCGCCATATAAGCGTGGTTCAACTAAGTCAATTTGACTATTCGGCGTTGAAGTATTGGAACGGTTACTACTATCAAATGGGACTACCTTACTGTTTCGAACATTTGTCGTGGCGTTGGTTGATGTAGTTTGGTCATAATATTCTTCTTGTTCGTTATATTCATCGTCCATGCCGAACAAGTTACTAAAAAAATTAGCCATAATATACTCCTCTTTATTTAAAAAATGGGAAAGTCAACGTCCTTGCTGCTTCCCCATCACTCTTTATATTACTTCCGACGGTTCTTGAAAAAGGCCGGCCGTGAAAGGTCTTCGCCATTATCATTATTGTTCGAAAGATTGTCGTTTTGTACGCTAAAGTTTGGCTTTTGAGCACCACGAAGGTTACCACTCCGTAAGTCATCAGAAACATCATTACCTGGATCATTCCAGCCGCTAAAAGGATCGTTTGACACTTCAGGTTGTGGGCTAGGTTGAGCTGGAGCAGGTGTAGGTTGACTCACCCGTTGTGGTTGCGCAGGTTGACTGGGCGTTTCGAACCGAGTTGGTTGGCTACTAGTATTCTTGCTAGTTCCATTACCATTAATACCAGTTGCAATCACCGTTACCCGCACTTCATCGTTTAAGGTATCATCCAAGGCCATCCCAAAGGTAATATCAACGTTAGAGTTAGCGGCTTGACGAATAACGCTTGAAGCTTCTTGGGCTTCAAACATCGAAAGGTCTTTCCCACCAGTAACGTTAACTAGGACATGTTCAGCTCCATCGATAGAAACTTCCAACAATGGGGATGAGATTGCCTTCTTCGTTGCTTCTGCAGCCCGATTATCACCATTTGATGAACCAATTCCCATCAAAGCTGACCCTTGATTGGTCATGGTATGACGAATGTCAGCAAAGTCCAAGTTAATGTATCCAGGGTTGATAATCAAATCAGAGATCCCTTCAACCCCTTGCCGAACCACGTCATCAGCCTTCTTGAAAGCTTCCATCATTGGAGTCTTCTTGTCGATAATCTCTAATAACCGATCGTTAGCAATCGTAACTAAAGTATCGACATTCTTCTTCATTTGTTCCAATCCCTCGTTAGCAAGGTCAGTCCGATGCTTTCCTTCAAATGAGAATGGCTTCGTTACCACCCCAACAGTTAAAGCACCAGAATCCTTAGCTAACTTGGCAATTACAGGAGCAGCACCAGTCCCGGTACCACCACCCATTCCGGCAGTAACAAAGACCATGTCGGCACCTTCTAGAGCCTTGGCAACTTCTTGTTCACTTTCTTGAGCTGCTTTCATCCCTACATCAGGATTTGAGCCCGCACCAAGGCCACGCGTTAACTTAGGTCCTAGGTGAATTTTAACTGGAGCTTGGCTACCTTCAAGGGCTTGTAAATCAGTATTAGCAACGATGAATTCAACCCCTTGAACTCCTTCGTTGATCATTTGGTTAACGGCGTTTCCACCACCACCGCCGACCCCGATAACTTTAATCCGGGCGCCACGGTTATCAAAAGTATTTGCAGTTTTATCCATTTATTTTCCCTCCGAATCGGAATTGTTTTTAATCAAAGAAATTGCTAAAGAAGCCCTTTACCTTTTCAATTGTTGGGTTGGAACTTGACTTCCGTTGGTTCGGCCGACTTGGTCGTGGAGTGTCACTTTGATTGTTATCTCCCTCACTGGCAGCCCGTCGAGGTGTAGGGGCAACTGGTGGCCGATATTGTGGTTCAGGAACGTTTTGGAATTGTCCATATTGATGAGGGCTTTCGATCAAGGCTCCTTGGTTAACCACTAATTTTACCAATTGTTCCACTTCACTCAGATTGCTTTCGTAACGACATAAAGCCAAGACTTGACTAAATCCAGGATGACGAATCCCCATTTGGTCAGGCACAAAGACCTTGATATTACCGCTGAAGTATTCACTAGCTAGTTCTTTGATACCAGGCAGGGCCGCAACTCCACCGGTTAAGACTAATCCACCCGGAAGATCCGGTGCTTGAACTGAATCCAATTGATTTTTAGCTCGCTCAAAGATTTGACGAACCCGCGCTTCAATAATTTCTGATAGATACTTTTCTGAAATATTAACAGGTTGATTTTTACCAACGACTTCCACTGGTAATTGCACGTCATCAGAAGCTAATTCGCTATTAGCAAACCCATGATCACGCTTTAATTGTTCGGCGTTTCGTTGGGAAGTATTTAATACTTCTGAGATATCATGGGTAATTAATTGCCCACCTTCTGGGTCAACATAAGCAAATTTTAATTGATGATCCAATATGATGCTGGTCGTCGTCTGACCGCCACCCAGATCAATCATTAGGGTCCCAAAATCTTGTTCCCCATCATTTAATAAATTAAAACCTGTTGCAATTGGTGCAATCACAAAGTCTTGGACATTCAGCCCGGCTTGTTCAACCGCTTTGCGAGCATTGTGAATAACCGTCGTTAAACCACTGTACATGGTTGCCCACATTTCCAATCGAACGCCAACCATGCCGCGTGGATCCTTGATCCCCGTAAACCGATCTACGGCAAAGTCACGAATCACCAAATCAATTGGTTCTTGATCCGGCGAAAGGGCCTGATTCATGGTTGCTTGAGCCACATCAATTACATCTTGATCCGTAATTTCACGTGATTGACCTTGTTCAGTGTTCAAGGTTACCATTCCATGAACTTCTGAAAGGCGTAAATAGTTCGCTGGTAACCCAACAACCACTTCTCGAATTTGAACCCCTGATTTCTCAGCAGCCTGAGCTACCGCCTGAGAGATCGCACTAGCGGTCTTGTCAATATCAACAATCACTCCTCGGTTCAACCCCGTAGTTGGCTGGGTACCCACACCAATCACTTTGAGGTCTCCCTTAACATTTTCACAAACAAGAACTTTAATTGAGGTGGTTCCAATGTCTAAACCTACATAGAGTTGTGTATTTTGCATGCTCTCGGAACCTCCTAAAAAATGTTAATACTTCAGAATGCACACTAAAAACATTCTTAACGTAATCTAAAAAGATTTTACCACAATCTAACACCATGACAAACACATTTATATCTGAAAAAGCAAAATTATTCACTTTTCGAATTATAGCTATATGAGTAAGCAGAATATTGTAAATCTACAATTCCGGCATCCGTCATTTTCTTCACAATTGATGGATAATATTTCATCTTGGTGGATAAATTTGAAATCCGGGCATAAACCGTATTGCCATCGTTCATATATAGAATCAACCGTTCTGGATCATCAGATGATGGTGAATAAACCACTTCGGATATTCCATCACGAATTGCTGTCGAAATCTTACCAACTTGGGCGGTCGTCGCCGTTAACTGCTTAGCATGTTTAGTGAAACCTTGGTATTGGATAAAAGACGTCACATCACCTGAAACAGCTGTTTTTTTACCACTAGCTAAAAGATATTGACTTCGACTACCGTTAGTAACGATTCCCACAATCGGATATTCTTTTACCACGACTCGGATACTTTGTGGTCCAGTCAACTCAATTTTTAATTGGTTAATCTGTAAATTGTTTTTCCGAGCAACTTTTTCGACCGCTGCCTGCTGATAGAAAACCCGCCAAATAAAATTCCCTGATTTCAAATTAGCTGCTTGCTTAACTTGCTGAGCACTCAAATTATCACAGCCCGTTACTTGAATTTTATTAACCTTACTAAAGGGCGACACAATATATAGCATAAAAGCCAAAATCAAGCTAAAAGGAATGACAATACTTAACATCCGTTCACGATTGCCACGCTTCATTGAACGATGAAAATGTGCGATCGAATGATGTAAGCCAGCGCCGCGCTTTTGAACATCAGGCTCATTCGCAAGTTGATTCCGTTGTTCAAGATTTTTTAATATGTTTTGATAACGTTCATGTTCCTGACGTCCACTTGGAGTTGGCATCGTCATCCTCCCTTCTACTTATTTTTGGTGTTTTTGAATTGCTTGATTTAAAACCGTAATTAATTCATCAGCTGCCTTAGGATGACCAAGTTTGGCGGATTTACCAGCCATTTGTCGCCGCAATCGTTCATCTAACATCAACCGGTCAGCTGCATCTAAGAGACTTTTGCCAGTTAATTGATCCTCAAGAATCATTTCCGCCGCCCCCTGATCAACTAATGCCTGAGCATTCTTGACTTGATGATTTGCCGTCACATAGGGACTAGGAATCATAATTGTTGGTATTCCCAAAGCCGTTACTTCGGCAATGGTAGTGGCACCAGCCCGCGAAACCAAGACATCAACATGGGACAATTTCTTTTGCATATCTTCAATGTAGGGAACTACTTTAACATTATTACTTAATGTTACTCCCGCCAAATCTTGCTTTACCTGATCATAACGTTTTTGACCCGTCGCAAATATCACTTGGTAGTGACGCTGGTTGAATTCTGGAATGGCTTCGACCACACTCTGATTAATCTTGGGAGCACCTTGACTCCCACCAAAAATCATTAAAGTTGGGACCTGATCTTGTAAGCCGTCAGCAGTCCAGGAATATGCCGTCTGCTCATGCATAACCACTTGTTGAGCTCGGGGATTTCCGGTTAAGGTCACTTTATCACTCGGAAATTGCGATCGAGCAGCTTGAAAGGAGATCGCGATCTCATCAACATATTTACTCAAAAATTTGTTTGTAACACCGACGACACTGTTTTGTTCATGAATTACTGTTGGAATTCCCATTTTAGCTGCCGCATACAAGACGGCGCCACTAACATAGCCACCGGTTCCTAAAACGACATCGGGTTGAAATTCTTTTAACCATTTCTTGGCAGTCTGGACAGATTTTAGGAAAAGATAGATCGTTTTTAAATTACTGACCGATAAGGACCGCTTAAATCCTTGCATTTCCATTGTCCGTAGTTCCAGACCTGCTTGAGGGACAATTTTATTTTCAAGCCCCCGAGTAGTGCCAATATATAAAACTTGAGTCGTTGGTTCGATTTGTTTGAGCCGTTCAATTAATGCTAATGCAGGGTAAATATGGCCACCTGTTCCCCCACCAGCAACCATGAGTTTCATTAAACTTCCTCCTTTTGACCGGTAATCGCTTCGATCGTTTCAATAAATCGATCGCCCCGCACTTCAAAACTTGGGAATTGATCCCATGAAGCACAAGCAGGTGATAATAGTATAACGTCACCAGGTTCACTAAGCTGCCAAGCCATTGGCGCTGCGGTAATTACATCTTGACTTTCTTTTACAACCGGAACTCCTGCCTGCTTTCCCGCCTTGCTCAACCGTTCCTTAGTTTCTCCAACCGTAATCAAAGCTTTAACGTGGTCTTTAAAAACTGTTGCTAATCGGGAAAAATCATCACCCCGATCAAGTCCCCCCGCAATTAAAATCACCGGTTGATTAAAACCTTGCAAGGCCACTTCACAAGCTTCGATATCCGTCGCTTTCGAGTCGTTATAAATTTTCCGTCCCTGAGCCGTCATGACATATTGTAATCGATGGCGAACTCCACTAAATGACGACAGAACCTCACGAATAGCTTCGTTAGACACCCCGCTTAGTTTAGCCACTGCAATCGCCGCCAAGGCATTTTCGATATTTTGGGGACCAACTAAACTGACGTCGGCCACCGACATCACGACTTCGCCTTGCCAGAACAATTGATCATGATGTTGATAAGCACCAGCTTGTGATTTGTTTTCCCGTGAAAAGGGAATCACTCGAGCTTCTGTCCGTCGTGATAGTTCCTGCCATTCTTCTTGATCCCAGTTAATCACCAGAAAATCATCCTTCGTTTGATTGCGCGTAATATTTAATTTGGCATTGATATAGTTTTGCCGATTACCATGATAATTGAGATGACTAGCAAAAATATTGGTGATCACCGCAATATGGGGGTGAAAAGTTGGAGCTCCTAGCAATTGAAAACTTGAAGTTTCCATTACCATTGTGTCTTCACTCGTTAACACTTGTGCTTGTTGACTAACAGAAACCCCAATATTTCCCGCAGCAACTACTTGGTGTTGCGATCCCTTAGCTAACATTTGCTGAATTAAAGTTGTCGTGGTGGTCTTACCATTACTTCCGGTTACGGCCACAATTTGCCCTTCAAATATCTGGGCACCTAATTCGAGTTCAGTAATAATCGGCGTCCCTTGGGTAACAAATTTGGCAATTAAAGGAACCGTATATGGAATGCCAGGATTTTTAACTACCAGATCAAATCCTTCATCAGCTAACGATAAAGGATTAGCACCCATAATAATACGAATTCCCAAAGCTTTTAATTCATTAATAGTCGTTTGATCATCAGATTCTTTTAAATCATTAATGGTCACTTTAGCTCCTAATTTTACTAATAACTTAGCCGCATTAACCCCACTGATTCCAAATCCAATTACTAAAACTTGTTTATCTTGATATGTCTTAATTGCCTTCACGCGGGCCACCTCTTACTTTAAATTGCCATTAACACTGTAACTGAAATTGCTGCGGCCACCAACTGAACCAACCAAAAGACGTAATCAATCTTCCATTCTGACCAACCATCCATTTCAAAGGCATGATGAATTGGTGTCATCTTAAAAATCCGTTTACCAGTTCGCCGGAACCAAAAGACTTGAAGGATTACGCTGGCTGTTTCAATTACATAAATAAGCCCAATCAACAATAAGGACCATGGATGATGTACCATAATCGCAACGGCAGCTAAAGCGCCCCCCAGCGCTAATGAACCCATATCACCCATAAAAATTTTCGCTGGTTTGTGATTAAAGGGGAAAAAGCCAATTAATCCCCCAATAACCGCCGTACAGAAGATTGCAACGTCATATTGGTGTTGGAATAGCGCCAAAATCAAATAGGCCGCAAATGAAATCGTAGCTAAGCCAGTTACCAGGCCATCTAATCCATCGGTTAAATTAACAGCATTGGAGAAACCGACTAACCAAAAGACGATAAAGGCCATATATAACCAGCCCACTGATGGATCGTCTGAACGGAAAATAGCGACAAAAATAATGGCCGCAATCACCTGACAAAGAAATTTTTGCCAAGGTTTAAAGCCCTCATTTTGCTGACGAAAAATTTTAATACTATCGTCCCACATTCCAATTAGGCTGTAAACGATCCACACTAACAACACTGCCCACAACATTGCCGTTAATTGTCCTGCAAGCCATCCTGTGAGCAAGGTACTAAATGTAGCTGCTAAGACAAACATTAAGCCCCCCATCGTCGGAGTGCCGGATTTTTTAGCATGCCAAGTTGGTCCTTCTTCACGAATTTGTTGTCCTTCTTTTTTGGCAATAAAATAACGGATTAAAGCTGGCATCGCTAGCCAAGTAAGGGCTAACGCGCAAATTAAAGATAATCCTAAAAACCAAAAACTCATCTTAATCTCCTTTTACTTTTTCGCAAGGGTGACTGTTAAGGTTTGGCCTTGTTTAATCGTGGTTCCTTGCGTAATACTTTGCTTTGAGACAAATCCTGTCCCACTCGTCTTAACTTTCAATCCCAATAGTTGACCTAGTTCATTAACGTCTGCTTGACTCCAACCACTAACATCAGGCATTTGATAAGTTCCACCAGTCAACAAGAAGATCCGGTTTTTAACCATAACGCGCTCACCAGCGGTCACTGATTGTTTAGTTACCTTTTTGCCACTTCCTAGGGTTGTAACCGTTAAATTATTTTTAGTTAAAGATTTAGCAGCCGAATTAATATTCTTACCAATCAGGTTAGGCATCTTAATTGTCCCGGGGCTCTTCTTGCTAGCTGATTTATCGCGATCAAGTAGGAACTTGATAATCGGGGTGGTAATGGTCGAAATAGTATTTTCAGCACTTTGATCAACGGTCTTAGGTTTAGTCATCGTAACGTAAACAATATACCGCGGATTGTTGGCCGGGGCAAAACCAGCAAATGAATAAATGTAATCATAGGTTCCCGTTTCGTAGCTACCATTGGAACCAGCGATTTGGGCTGTCCCGGTCTTACCGGCAATCGTGTAACCATCCACCTTGTATGCTTGGCCAGTCCCGTCATCGTTATAGATAACTCCTTTTAAATAGTTCAAAACTTGCTTCGAAGTTTTACTGGTTATCGGGGTTGCAATTTGTTTAGGCTTAATCTTTTTGATAGTCTTTCCATCACTATCAGTGACTTTAGAAATGATATAAGGCTGCATCATTTTCCCATTATTGGCAACGGCCGTTAAAGCTTGAATAATTTGCATCCCAGTAACGGTAATCCCTTGTCCAAAAGCAGTGTTAGCCTGTTCCAAGGAACCACTATAAGTTGTGGATCCGGATCCTTCTTGACCAAGACCATACACTTTAGCCGCTTTAAGGAAACCGAAAGCCTTAATGTACTTCAACCAAGTCTTAGCCCCCATATCTTGTTCAATATGAGCAAATCCAACGTTACTGGATCGATCAATCGCTTCTTGATAGGTAATGGTTCCCCATCCCTCTGTCTTCCAGTCGGTGATCTTCCCACCACCGAGTGAATACGAACCAGATTGGTAAGTCTTATTGGGATTGAACTTACCGGAATTAATCGCTGCACTCAGGGCAAAGATTTTCATCGTTGATCCTGGTTCATAAGTGGTTTGGGTAAGGGCATTCACCCAAGTGGGGGTGTCCGATGTTAAATTTGGTCGTTGAGAGGCGGCTAATATCTTCCCGGTTTTCGCTTCGACGACAATCCCAGTTAAGGATTCCGCTTGGGTTTTATCTTCAACCGATTGCATAGTCGTTTCTAACATATTTTGAACCTGCTCATCGATCGTCGTATAAACATTTCCACCATCTTTTACTTTACGTCCACCAGCTTCCGAACTAGATAATTTGTATCCATATACGTCTTGACGAACGCTCTTAACCCCGTTTTCACCACTGAGGATCTTGTTAAAGTAACTTTCTAATCCCATCGTTCCTACTAAAGAGGTTTGGTGGGTCTTAGAATTAACTTTAGTTGTTGTCTGGCCCAAAATTTGACTTAAGAAGTTACCTTCTGGATATTCGCGAGCTGAGGTCTTCGTAAACTTAATTCCCGGCAGATGATATTGTTTAATCTTTAACATCTGACTGGCCGTTAAATTACTACCTTTCGTCCCAAATTGAACCTGGTAAGTCTTTTTATTCGCCGGATTAAGTAACTGATAGACCTTCTTCTCTGACATTCCTAATTGCTTGGCTAAAATTTTAGCCGTTTTGCGCTTGTTTTGAACATATAGTTTTTTTCCAGACGTGCTCTTATAGGAATGACTGATAATTGCATAAACAGTATAACGACTCGTATTGGTGGCTAAAGTACCACCATTAGCATCATAAATTTTCCCCCGTTTAGCTTGAATGGTTGAAGAACTTGTATAGCGTTGTTTGGCTAAGGTGGCTAAATCATATCCTTTTACGTGTTTACCTATCGAAATATAAGCAAAGCGAATCCCAAAAACAACAAATAGCGCGCCCACAACAAAAAAAAGCCATTTACCAAAGGCTTTTGGGTCACGCTGATTGGATTTATTTGCTTTTATCCTTATTTTAGGCAACTTTAGTCTCATTATTTACTAACGTTCCTCGTACTATTGGTTACGTCCGACATGCTGTACTTGCTAGCTACGCTTTTTAAGTTCGATGAATTGGTTTTTTCATCAATTTCCTGTTGTTGATCGGAATTAGAAGTCGATAGACTGCTAGCTGTTGATTGCAAATTTTGCAGATGTTCTTGTCGGTTGTTGGTCGTAATCTTAGTAGATACTAACAAAACTAATAGGGCCGTGACAACTAATGTTCCAATGGTTAACATCAATTTTTCAAATGGTGAGAACCGAACGCGTTTAATCGTCGCCAAGCGAGGTTGCCTATTAGCACCTTTGGAAGGAGCAGACTGCGGCTTAGGCTCACTTAATGGTTGATTAAATTTTGGAGCAGCATTGGCAGCCATAGTTCGTTCCCTCTTTTTCTATTTAATCCGTTCAATAATTCTTAACTTCGCACTGTGAGCTCGATGGTTCGTTGCTAATTCTTGATCACTGGCGATGATTGGCTTTTTGTTTACTAATTTGAAATCAGGTTGGGCTTCTTTGGGAATTACCGGTAATCCTGCTGGCAAATCCGGAATCGTCGTTCGTTCCTTAAACATCGTTTTAACCAATCGATCCTCTAAGGATTGGAAGGTTATGACACTAATTCTTCCCCCAACTGTTAACAAATCTAGTGCCTGTTCGAGTGAACTTTCTAAAACACCCAGTTCATTATTAACTGCAATTCGAATGGCCTGAAAACTCTTTTTGGCAGGATGACCTCCATGACGACGAGCTGGTGCTGGAATCGCATTTTTTACAATTTCAGCCAATTCCAACGTGGTTTTAATCGGTGCTGCTTGCCGTTGCTTTTCAATGGACCTTGCGATCTGTTTAGCAAATTTTTCTTCTCCATATCGTGATAAAATCCGCATCAGATCCTGAAATGACCACTCATTTACTACTTCCATCGCTGACAGGGATTGTGTTTGATCCATCCGCATATCTAAAGGAGCATCATGTTGGTAAGAAAAGCCGCGTTTCGCATCATCAAATTGTGGCGATGAAACTCCCAGGTCATAGACCATGCCATCAATCGCGCTAATCCCTGTTTGTGCCAAGGCAACCTTTAATTGGCTAAAGTTACTTTTCACTAAAGTCAGCCGTCCATCAACAATATACTGTTTGAGATGTTCTTGATTATACTGAATGGCGGTCTGATCCTGATCAAACGCATATAAATGTCCTTCAGATGACAGCCGCTCTAAAATTGCTTGACTGTGACCGCCTCCACCAAGAGTACCATCAACATATATTCCAGCAGGTTTGATATTCAGACCATCCACTGCTTCATGAAGCAACACCGTCACATGATTAAATTGTGTCATTGGGTTGCCTCCTTATTAAAAGTTAAGATCACCAATTTCTTCGGCAATGTCATCAAAATCTTCTGCTGCATCGGCTTGATAAGTAGACCAATTATCGGCATCCCAGATTTCAAAATGGCTCGAAACGCCAATAATGGCACATTTCTTATCAATTTCCGCGTGCGTCAATAAATTTTGAGGAATATTGATCCGACCTTGTTTATCAAATTCACATTCTGTCGCTGCCGAAAAAATAAAACGCACAAACTTTCGCGCATTGCCCTTAGTTGATGGTAATTGGGCTAAACGTTGTTTTACCTTATCCCATTCTTCCATCGTGTACACGCTCAAGCTATGATCCATTCCTCGAGTAACGACACAGGTGGAGCCAACTTGATTTCGAAATTTAGCAGGAATGATTAACCGCCCTTTATTATCAATTGAATGTTCAAACTCACCCATAAACACGGTTAATCACCTCCTCCCAATTTTTCTTATTTTAGTCTACCACAATCCCCCACTTCTCACCACATCATTTTACATATCTCCCAAAACAAAAAAGAGTCCCCACTTTTCGTGAGAACTCTCTTTAAATGATTACTTAAATAACTGGTAAAGCCGTACCAAACAAGGATCCAATAAAGACTATCGTTGCATAAATATAGGTCCACTGCCAAAAGGTGGTCCAATACTTTCGATAGACTAACTCATGGGTCCGATGCCATTGAATCACGACGATCGTTAGTCCAATTATCATCCATCCGATCACCGGGAAAGCAAACCAATAAAAACCCAAATTCAAATATGCTAGGAGCATTAACATAATTCCCCAAGCCCAATTTAATTTTTGACGTCCTTGACGGGGAGCAATCTGCAATAAACGAAAGACTAATAATTGTAAAACATAGATGCCAATAATAATCGCACCATCAATAAGTAATTTTTGATAATTTAAGGACATACTCAATACCACCATTTTTTCACTGCATCTTATTCTAAAGAAACAAATTTGAAATTTCAATTCATTCTGGTTACACTAGTTACATTAATATTTAGGAGAATTCTAATGCAACGAAAAAAGAAATCCACCTTTCAAAAAATCACGATGGTGGTTGTTTGGCTAATGCTGATTGCCACCATTGGTTCTTTAGTTATTTCTGCCATTGGGGCCCTGGGCTTGCTTTAATGGTAGAAATCCCCCACTCTTACTTGTGGTAAGAAGTGGGGGATTTTTTATTCATGATCCGCTTGTTTATATACTTCGCGAGGTTTGGACCCGTTCGCGGGGCCGATATAGCCACGCTGCTCTAAATCATCAATAATTCGGGCAGCCCGATTATAGCCAATCCGGAAGCGGCGTTGAATTAACGAGGTCGATGCCTTTTGCTGATCAACAACAAAGGCTAAGGCCTCTTGAAACAACTCATCTTCATCTTCTGCATTTTCAGCCTGTTCCATTTCATTATCCGTCACGACAATGCGATCATCATATTCGACTTGACTTTCATCCTTGATGAAATCAACAACTGATTCAACATCATGATCCGAAATAAAGGCTCCTTGCACCCGAGTCGGTTTATTCTGATCAATCGGCTGGAATAACATGTCCCCACGCCCTAATAATTTTTCCGCACCATTAGCATCCAAAATTGTCCGCGAGTCAATCCCACTTGAAACGGCAAAGGCAATCCGGGAAGGAACATTGGCCTTAATTAAGCCCGTAATTACATCGACTGACGGTCGCTGCGTAGCTAGGATCATATGAATCCCAGCTGCACGCCCCATCTGGGCAATCCGGACAATCGCGGTTTCAACATCATTCGAAACCGTCATCATCAAATCAGCCAATTCATCAACAATTACCAAAATTAAAGGCAATTCATGTTGATCTGCTTCACCACTTTCCCGCACCATTTGATTATATCCGTCTAAATTTCGGACATTAAAGGCGGAGAACAATTCATAGCGACGTTCCATCTCGGCAACCACCTTTCCTAAGGCCCGCGCCGCCTTCTTGGGTTCCGAAACGACTGGACTTAGGAGATGAGGGATTCCATTGTAAATACTTAATTCGACCTTTTTCGGATCAATCATCAAGAATTTGACTTGATTTGGTTTGGCCTTCATTAAGATTGACACAATAATCCCGTTGATTGCAACGGACTTCCCGCTCCCGGTCGATCCCGCAATTAACAAATGCGGCATTTTCGTCAGATCAGCCATCATGACCGTCCCCGTCACCGTCCGACCTAGCGGAACCTCTAATGGTTTGTCATTTCGTGGAGCGGCTTCAATCATATCACGAAAGCCTACGGTCGCAATCTTAGTATTGGGAACTTCAATCCCAATTAATGATTTGCCCGGAATCGGTGCTTCGATCCGAATATCTTTTGCGGCCAAAGCCAGCGCTAGATCATCCGCTAAGTGAGTAATTTTACTAACCTTAACCCCAATGGCAGGTCGAAGTTCGTATTTGGTTACGGTTGGCCCTAGGTTAACATTTTCTACCGTGGCATCAACTCCAAATGAAGCCAAAGTTTCTTGTAATTTTTTGGTATTAGCCTTAATCGAGTTAAGATCTGCACTTTGATCGGTCGATTGTACCTTCGCCAATAAATTAGCTGGCGGTAATTGATAATCATCATCGACCGTTGACCCCTCAACTCCCGCTAAAGCCACCTCTTCATGACCTTCATCACTGGTTTCCACGTCAGGAGTATTGGTTTGTGAATTTTGCAAGTTTTCACTTGGTTTAGTTGGATTCGTTGAAGTGGCCACGTTAATCGTTGGTTCAACAATTGGTGGCCGTTCACTAACTGGTGTTGGTAAATCTTTATCAGCCGGATCCTGACGGTGGTCCTTAAATTTATCCAAAAGCGAGGTCCTCTTGTCGGGTTCTTTGGCCCTTTTCTTAACTTGTTTTTGTCCTGGTTTTGGATGAGACTGGCTTGTTTGGTCCTTTCGACGTTCACCTTGATCTTTTAGCCAGTGGAAGAAATTTTGAACCTCCACTAGAACCTTATTCCACGGCAAATTAAAGAATACCACGACTCCAACTAGCATGAGCAACCATCCCAAGATGGCACTTCCGATTGGGGCAATCAGATAACTAGTAATTTGATAACACATCGCCCCAATCATTCCCCCACCAACAAACAAGGTGTTATCACCACCCAGTGTTGCTTGAAGAATATTGTTCCATGTTGTATTAAAAATATGTTGGGCTTGGTAAATTTGATTAAACATTAAATAATGTAGATAGGTAACCAGGCCAAGATAAAATAGACCAAAGCCAATAATTAACCGTTTCTTAAAGTGGGGAAATTTACCATAGATACTTAGCCCGAGGCAATATATTATAAGCACTAACATTAAGACAAAGTAACTTTGTCCCCCTAGGATCATAAAAAGATCGTACACCCACTGTCCAATTAGTCCCAAACGAAACAGGCCTAAAAGCGTCAATAGGATCAACAAAATTCCACTTAAGCTAAAAATAATCCGTTGATCTCGCTGTTTAGCACTTGCATTAGTTCGTCGCCGGCGTGGTGAAGCGGTTCGTTTTCGACTGGTCGTCCGTTTCGCTGCCATATTTACCTCCTTACTTTAATTTGTCATCTTCGTAACGATGTGTCCGTGCTAATTGCGGGAATTCTTGTTGGCGCATGGCTTCATAAATCACAATTGCAGCACTATTCGATAAATTCAGTGCACGAATATGATCATCATTTTGTGGAATCCGAATGGCCTGATCAGGATACTGACGCATAAATGGTTCTGGCAAGCCAGTCGTTTCTTTTCCAAATAAGAAATAATGATCGCCATCCGTCGTATAATCAGCTTGACTATAATCGCGTTCAGCAAATTTTGAAACAATATAAAAGTTTTCTAGGTCAGGTAAAGTCGCCATAAAGGAAGGCAAATCGTCATGATAAACAACTTCGACCTTATCCCAATAGTCTAGTCCTGCGCGTTTCATATGTTTATCATCCGTTGAAAAGCCCAGCGGTTTAATTAAATGTAAAACCGTATTGGTGCCCGCACAAGTTCGCGCAATATTTCCAGTATTAGCTGGAAATAGCGGTTCAAATAATACAATGTGATTAGTCATGATTCTCCTCAATAAAAAAAGCAGGTGGCAGAGGCGCCGGACTGCTTCACGTTACCCATTAATTCTTAGTTATTTTACCATACTTATGATTGATGACCAATTAATAGTTGGACATCAACAGTGACCTGAGTAAGTTTGATTAGTTCTTCATCCGTTAAGGCCTTCGCGGATTTTCCCCAATGCAAAGGCGACATTTTAACTAGGCTGAATCTTAAATCAAATGGCAAATCAAATTGATATTGAATACGTTCTTCTTCCATCTGTGGATAATGAACTTTGAATAAATCTTTAACGGATTGGTTCGAGTAAGTTTGATGGCCCTGATCATCAGCATAGAGTAGTTGTCGTAACTCAATTAAATAATCCGGATTAGGGATCACTTTTAAAACCTGACCGCCAGGTTTTAAAACACGCTTAAATTCACCATAATCTGAGGGTGAAAAGAATTCAACAATCGTCGAAAACTGTTGTGATTGAAAGGGGAGTTTTCGTAAATCAGCAACACAAAAGAAAAGGTGGGGATCTAGTTGGGTGGCCAGTTGCACTCCATCTTTAGCAATATCAAACCCTAAATAGGTGTCATTAGAACTAGCCCGAGCCAGCCTGATCTGATCTAAAGGGGTCCCTTCCCCAGTTCCTACGTCCAGGATAGTTTCATCTTGCGCGCTGAGTCGCCGTGCCACCACTTCTACCATGGGTTTAAATAGTCCCGCTTGTAATAGTTTTCGTCGATCTAATAACATCTCGCGATTATATTCACCCTTCGCCGCATGATTAATGAAGTAAACATATCCATGCTTGTTAATATTAGTAAAATGGCGATTAGAGCAAATCAAACTATGTTGATCTAGGTTCACAATTGCTGATTGGCAAACTGGACATTGAAACATGGCTAAATGCTCGCTTAACCACGTTTCAACAACTTCTATTTTTTTCATCTAAAAAACCTTTCTAGATTACCATCACTAGCGCTTCAAAGACGAGCCTGTTATTATAAGATTGATTATATTTAAGGAGGCTATTATTGTGACAGAAAAATTTCTAATTGGAACTTATACTAAGAAAACCAGCCAAGGAATCTATGGAGTTACCTTGGATTCGGAACAAGCAAGCTTAAGTCCTGTTTGGCTTGTCGCTAAATCGGAAAAGCCAGCATACTTACAAGTACTAAATAACCATCTTTACAGTGTGAAACAAATTGGCGATGAAGGTGGCGTGGCTTCATACGCCCTTCAAGGAGACCAAGCTGAATTACTTAAGACTAATTTGAGTGTGGTAGCTCCACCTGCATACGTCGCCGTGGATCAAGCTCGTTCCCTTTTGTACTCGGCAAATTACCACGCTGGAACAGTTACAGTTTACCACATTAACGACGACCAAAGTTTGACCCAAACCGACGAAGTTAAGCACTCAGGGGTGACAGGCCCACGTCCTGAACAGGATAATCCTCACGCTCACTATGCTGACCTAACTCCTGACCACCGATTAGTAGTTTGTGATTTAGGACTTGACCAAACCATCGTTTATGACGTCAGTGAAAATGGTCAATTGACCTTTGTTTCTACTTATCAGCATGAAGCGGGCTTTGGGACCCGTCACTTAACCTTTAGTCCCGATGGAAAAGTTGCTTACGTCCTTGGCGAATTAAGTAGCCAATTAGAAGTTCTAAAGTATGATGCTAATACGGGTAGTTTTGAACATCTTCAAACTATTAAGACGATTCCCGATGATTGGACCGCTCACAACGGAGCAGCCGCAATTCATATTAGTAGTGATGGCAAATATGTTTACACTTCCAATCGGGGAGAAAATACTTTAGCTGTCTTTGCTGTCCAAGCTGATTCCACCGTTAAACATATCCAATCAATTTCAACTGAAGGGGATTTCCCACGGGATTTTGATTTAAGTAAAAATGAAGATTTCCTAGTTGCTTCCAATCAAGAATCCGATAATTTGACTTTATATGATCGAGATCCTGAAACTGGCTTACTAACGCTTTTGCAAAAAGATGTTGCCTGCCCAGAACCAGTATGTGTTAAGCAATGGTAATTAAGTCGCTCTTAGCCAAATAAATGAGGCCGATGAAGAATCTAAAAGTTTCTTCCGGCCTCATTTTTTTGAATCAAATTCCGCATATCAGCAGGAATTGGTACCGATACTTCAATTACTTGATTAATAAAAGGACTATAAAAGCTAACATACTGACAGTGCAAAGCCTGGCGATCAATTAAAGGCGAAGCTTGTCCATACATATCGTCACCAATTAAAGGGTGTCCAATGGATTGAAAGTGGACCCGAATCTGATGGGTCCGTCCGCTATGTAAAGCGATCCGCACAACTGTCTTCGCATCGGTCATCTCTCGAATCCAATACTCCGTGATTGACATTTTCCCATCACGGGCGACTTGTCGTTGCACAAAAGATGCTGGATCTCGACGAATGGGAGCCATGATTACTCCATGCTTCGCCGGAACTTTTCCTTGCACAATTGCTAGATACCGTTTGGTCACCTGGTGTTGCTTCAATTGTTGATCCAATACCGCATGAGCAAAACGGTGTTTCGGGAAAATTACAAGTCCACTAGTATCGCGATCTAACCGCGTGGCAACATGGGTAACCTGATTTGGATATTGTTGACGCAGATAATAACCCTTTAGCCGATTAACGAGACTATTATGGACCGGAACATTATGAGCAGGAACGGTCGCAACCCCCGCTGGTTTGTTCACCACTAAAAAATCACGATCTTCATACATGATCTCTAATGGCTCATCACTGACATCCAAATTAGGATTGGCTGGCTCATCAGGAAGTAACAAACTAACCTGATCTCCTGGTTGAACCTGGGTCACCGCCCACTGGGGCTGGTTGTTAATTTGCATTTGTCCCCCATGAAAAATGGCGACTTTAATTAACGAACTGCTAACCCCAAAGGATTTTAAAACTGCTCTTAATCGACGTGGGTACTTCCCTCGGTAGGTCCAATCAAATCTCAATTTTCATCACCAATAAAGGAATCGCGAACTCGCTTCCAAAAACTAGTATGCCGATATTTAGCAAAATACACTCGTTGACTAGCCACACAATACTTAATTTCAGTTAAATGACGTTGATCGTCATCCAATTTCGTAATTTCCCGATCATTGGTTAAAATTAGATTTTCATCATTCATGATCTTGATATTCAGCTGAGCATGGGTCCCTAAAATTACGGGAGAACCAATCGTCCGAAAGATCATGTTATTCAAAGAAGCCATTTCCGCAACCTGGAAACCAATAATCCGCGGATCCATGATGGCCCCACCAACCGATTTGTTATAAGCCGTAGAACCAGTTGGGGTGGAGATACACAAGCCATCACCCCGGAATCGTTCAAACAGATTATGGTTAATGTAAACGTCGCACACCAAAGTCTTTGAGAAATCCCGAATGGTCGCTTCGTTAATGGCTACACTTTCCTCGATTGAACCATCGTCATATAAGGCTTCCGTTTTTAACAAGGGATAAGTGACGGATTGACCACTATCGTTTTTAAGACTTTCCACTAGTTCAGCGACTTCATAAGGTCGCCAATCTGCGTAAAATCCAAGGTGTCCCGTATGAATCCCCACAAACCGAATCTGATCTAGTTGATCCTGATATTTATGAATGGCCGACAACAAGGTTCCATCTCCACCAACTGAAATCACTACTTCGGGATAAGTTTCGTCATATTCCAATTCGGTTCCTTCGGCTTGGTCTAGAATCTCCTGGCGAACTTGGAGTGACTGTTCTGAGTCATATGTATAAATGGCGTACTTCATTCATTTCCTCTTTCTACTTGATCATTTTGATCTTCTTGCGATTCAATCGCGCTTTTGGTCCATTCCGCTCCCCGACCATGGGAAAATAATTGCTGGGCTTCTTGAATATCTTCTCGAATTTCCGACATTTCTTCATCTAGCTTAAAAGCAGCTTCGGCAGCCGTCTTTAAACGTGTAGCCATGGCCTCCGGAAATTCCCCTTGATACTTATAATTTAATGAGTGCTCAACCGTTGCCCAGAAATTCATGGCTAAGGTCCGCACCTGGATCTCAGCTAAAATCCGCTTTTCTCCCGTTACCAGTTGAACCGGATACTCGATGACAATATGATACGAACGGTAACCACTTGGTTTCACGTTCGTAATGTAGTCTCGCTCCTCAATAATCGTAATGTCGGTTCGCTCCCGTAACAAATCAACGACTTGGTAGATATCTTCGACAAACTGACACATGATCCGTAATCCAGCGATATCTTGCATATCTTGTTCGAGCCGATCTTCTTGAACATGGCGACGGACCATTTTTTCTTGGATACTTTCCACCGGTTTAACTCGACCGGTTACGAATTCGATTGGTGAATGCGCCGATTGATCCTGAAATTGTTTCCGCATTCCCCGTAATTTAACCTTTAATTCATCAACCGCCTGTTGATAAGGTAATAAAAAATGTTTCCAATCCTCAATCATCTCGTCACCTCCCGTAAATACGCTTTATATTTTAGCATAATTAGAGCAAATAACCATTAAATCCACCTAATTCACTTTTCTTTACATTTGGAAGCGGTTCTGTAAAAATTAATTAAAGATCTTGTGGAGGATTGATTATGCTAGAAATATATCTTTTTGTAAGTCCATTAGGTTCTCGATGTTTACGTCGTGAACTGGAATTAATGACTTATCAAAAGAACTTCACCCCAACTAAAATTTGTTATCAAGTAATTCCTTTAATAAATCAAGAAACCATTAACCGAGCCCTTGCTGATTTACACCGCACCCCATCAATGAAAAATCAGCAAGCTATCAATATTTTGATGAACCAAATTACCCTTGATTATCAAGCCTCCCTTCTTCAAGGGAAAAAACGTGGTATTAAATTCCTCTGCAAATTACAATCAACAATTATTCATGACCAGCAACCATATTCTCAACAACTCGTTGCTGAAGCGATTAACGACGTTAAACTCGACCCAGAACAATTTTATTTAGATCGGAAAAGTAAATTAGTTCAACAAGCCATTCAGCAAATGAACCTCTTAGTTCATGAATTCAAAATTCAAGAACCAACTTCAGCAGTTCTGATCGATAGTCAAAACGAGCAATATGCAAGTTTTATTAGTGACTTCTCCATCCAAAAATTAAGTCAATTATTAAATCAGCCAAATACTTTAAAATTGATCCCAGCGCCACGAACTTAAGTGACGCTTTTTTTCTTGTTCACTACCATACCACTTGGGAAGCTGCCAGAAAATTATGCCTTGCTTAGTTACTTTCAATACTTCCGCTAGGGACCACCTTTGAGTTAACCGATTAATTAAACGTTGATGTAAAATTTGTTGTTGTTTGACCCTCAAACAAGGCATTGGTAACCAATTCGTTTGTTGTTCCACCCACTGAAACCACTGTTCTGGTGTCCATTGACTTTTTAAAGGCAATCTTTCCAACTGTAATAAAACTTTTAGTTGCCATTCTAATAAATGATCACTGGTTAGTGGCCAACTTTCGCCCCAGTTATGTAAAAAGGCTGGACAAAGCCATAGTTGGTGATGGTTTAGGTAGGCTAGATTAAGTAGTGCTGAATGAGTTTTATGCCGTCGCTGCCATTTTAGTCGATTCAGTTCACGGTTGATTAGGTCATTATTATTAAAATTATTCAAATTCATAACCTGTTTGCTAAATTTACCTTGCTTAACATGCCACCAATAAAGAACTGGCTGATGTTGATCCCATTGTGTAAATTTAGCTTGCATTTTTCTTGAAATCGGTCGGTAGGGTGAGCCTAGAAACCAGTAAACATTATAACCAGCTCGCCAATAATATGTGGTCCGCTTTTTAAGCGTCTGAATACTGATTGGACTACATTGAAATTCAAAAGCAACCTTTTGCTGCTTTACATTAGCCAACACATCAATGCGCTGCTGAATTGAATTAACCGGTACTTCCAAATCAGTCAGCCATCCTTGCTGTTGACACCATGTATAGATTTGCTGCTTTCCTAATAAATGTTCCTGGCTTTCGGAAGCTCCCTGATGATTAATTTTGGCAAAATACGGCTGATTCTTACTACTTAGGCGCATTTCCATTGGCACAAACGTTTCTGAACAATAATATTTAGCTTTTGCTTTAGCCTGACTAGCATGAATTAATTGACCTTGTGAATTAAATGCTATTAACATATATTTCCCCTCCTAAAAGGAAATACGTAAAAACCCCTTTAAATCAAACCAAAGTTCAATTTAAAAGGGTTTAAATTAGGCAAAATAATGTCGAGCTAACTCAAAAGCAGCTTGGGTCATCACATGCTGACCATGTTCACGTAAAAGCATTGGATCCATCGATGATTCATTCGCATATTCGTATACAATTCCAAGACGGTCCCGAATTGCTTCCGGCGTGAGATCACCATTTTCAAAAAAGGTCAAAATTAAGTAGTAATGATCTTGATATTTATATAGATCAGATGCCAGATTAGATGTATCTGCCAATCGTGAAAGCTCTATAAAGTCTTCAAAATCGGCAAAAGAAACCACTTTGGTATACTTTTGTAAATCAGGATCATTTAAGGCAGATTCAATTTCATCAGTTTGTTCTTCAGATGAATCATCATGATCACTAATCGTTGTCTTGCGATCATGTGCTTGCAATTCTTTTTTAAGAAATTTAAATAACTGCTCTTGATGTTGTTGTAATAGCTCTGGGTTATCTAAGAACGAATTATTTTTTGAGATGATAAGTTCAATTCCGCTAGGCGATTGTAAAACCTGAAAAGTCACGGAATCATTATCTTTAAATTGGTTTTCCGTATCAACTTCTTCTAAAACCTGATAGAAAAATTCTTGAATCTGATGTTGATCTCCCATCAAATCGAGCATTGTAATGCCACGTGCTTCAAGGTCATCCTGACTAATAATCACCTGTAAAGTATCGTCATCAAGTCGATTTACTTCCATCATGATGCCCCCCTTCTTTAATATATAATGTTACCATTTTATAACATCTTTGGGCAATAATAAAGGGAAGAAACACATTAGTGATCCTTCCCGATTAAGCTTCTAAAAGTTCAGCCATTTCTTGAGCTTTGGCTAACTCCATTTGGCGAATTTCTCGTGGTAAAAACCGCCGAATTTCATCCTCATTATAGCCAATTTGTAAACGTTTATCATCCATCATTATTGGACGCCGTAACATTCCCGGATTATCATGAATGATTTGGTATAAATCATTCATCGGCACTTCATCTAGATCAACATCTAAAGCCTGAAAAGCCTTAGAACGAGTTGAAATAAGATCCTCAGTTCCATTTTCAGTCATTCGTAAAATTGATTTGATTTCATCGATAGATAATGGATTGGCAATAATATTGCGTTCATTAAATGGAATATTATGTTTTTCAAGCCAAGCCCGGGCTTTCCGACTTGATGTACTACTTGGTGTTACATATAAGGTAACCATAAAATCAACCTCCCTATGTCAAATTCTCTATAAATATTATACTATCTTTTTGTAAGAAAAATACCCCTTTAAGAAAATTTTAATTACTTTTTGTAAGTTACAATTTTGTCCGATTCAAACCCTAAAATAGAATTATAATATATGTAAAGGGGGTTATCTTATGATGAACTATTTACACTATACTTCAGGGTCACCTAGCATCCTACAAACGCTTATTGATAATAATGCTGACCGTCAATATCGATTAGCAAATGAAATCAGCTCCAATCGGACCTATCTATTTGATGTAACCGGAAACCGTGAGAGTAATTTTGCAAGCCCAATCAGTTATCAAGTACTTGAACATTATCATGATGATAAGTTGAGTGGGATCGTACACATTGAATCGTACAACGATGATATAAAAAAACGAGAAGCACTATTAGAAACCGCTCGGCAAATTTTTGATAAAACTCGAGTAGCAGCTCTTTCAGCAGCCTTTATCATGCAGGATCTAAAAGATTCTAATCACATAATACTGATTACGTGTTGGGAAAGTGAAGCAGCCTTACAGGAATGGTTAAACAGTAAAGTATACCAACCCTTAAAATCATTTAGTAATCGTGATCCTCAAAATTCCTTTTACCATCAAGATTTTCGCATTTTAAACTAAAAAGATCGAAGCTAATTGCTTCGATCTTTTTACGATACGGTCCATACGAGACTCGAACTCGTGAT
>NZ_AZFN01000060.1 GCF_001434365.1 Limosilactobacillus gastricus DSM 16045
AATTAGTGATGAAAACTCAACGAGTTTGATTGCTAGTGTATCCAACGCGAGTGCTTCAGATGCATCATTGAACAACAGTGCTTCGGTATCGGCTGTGAAGAGCCTGAGTGAAGTTAATAGCGCCTCACAAAGTGCTCTTAACAGTACTTCAGTTTCGACGAGCCTTTCTAACCGTGGTAACTTGACCAGTGATGAATTGACTTCAATTGCCCAAGCTTCGGCTTCAGCAGCCTCAATCAGTACCAGTCAAAGTACTTCAAACCGGGCGGCATCGCAGAGTGCTTCGGTATCCTTAAGTGATGCTCAATCTGGTAACGAGTCCTTAAGTGAGAGTGCTTCAACATCGTT
>NZ_AZFN01000061.1 GCF_001434365.1 Limosilactobacillus gastricus DSM 16045
AGTGCTTCAACATCGTTGAGCAAGGCCCTTAGCAGCGTTATGAGTCAAGTAGCTAGCGAAAGCCTTTCTAAGACGCTCAGTCAAAATGACTCAGTTTCGGCAAGTGAATCGGCTTCAGCATCCTTATCAACTGCTCAAATTACGGAAACGCAAGTACATTCCGGAGTTTACAGTTGGCAAGATGCGGATCAAGTATTAACAAATACAACCAATGCCGATCAAAGTGCTACGAAGCAAACCGAATCCTTACCACAAACTGGTAATGAAACGAATGCTTCCATGACCACGATGGGTGCCTTATTAGCGGGCATCGCAGCCCTAGCTGGATTTAAGAACTTCAAGAAGAA
>NZ_AZFN01000062.1 GCF_001434365.1 Limosilactobacillus gastricus DSM 16045
GCTAATGATTAGGGTTAGCTACCTTATGAATTGGCTTAGTGAGACCAATGGAACACAACGGCTTACCTTTCACCATTCCATTACACGGAGGTGAGACCGTGTGAAACTATTAGGAAAGGGAACACGTCTTTGATTGCTATTATCGGTGTGCTTATCTTGCGACTGGATAAGATCATTCTTGCCGTTGCAAAAGCATACCGAATAATAAGAAAAGCTAACCATGACTATCAATCATGATTAGCTAAAAAGTAACGTGTTCCACTCACGATTGAAAGGCAACGGCTTGCCCCCGTTGTCTTTCTTTTCGTTTATAATCATACCAGAATTTGACCAGATCAACAAAT
>NZ_AZFN01000063.1 GCF_001434365.1 Limosilactobacillus gastricus DSM 16045
GCTAATGATTAGGGTTAGCTACCTTATGAGTTAGCTTAGTAAATACGTAGAAAGCACACACCCCTCAACATTTTCTAGTTCCGGAGGTGATGGCTATGCTACCTTTTAGAAAGGCGATAGGGTATAGCGGTGTACATCGCCGTATTTATCTGGATTGTGTCCCTAGCAAGTATCAACTTTGCTATGTCTTATCAGATAATAAAAAGACTAACCACAAAGGCTAGTCTTAATCCCATTGCTTTCTAGTTCACGATTGAAAGACAAAGGATGCGACCCGTTGTCTTTCTTTTCGTTTACAACCATACCAGAATTTGACCAGATCAACAAAT
>NZ_AZFN01000064.1 GCF_001434365.1 Limosilactobacillus gastricus DSM 16045
TTTAGTTCTGATTTTTGTTGTGGATTAGTTGCTTGTTGAACTTGTTGTTTCAAGCTTTGATAGGACTTATTAAGTGCTTTAGCTGATAACTGTTTTAGGTCATTATTTGACTCTTGCTGAACTTGATAATTCTCAACCGAAACTATCTTGACGTCTTGGGGGTTAAAGACAATATACTCTTTAGAAATCATGTCTTGATCTTGATGGGGATTATTTGTATTAGAAGGTTAGCGCCAACGATCAAAGACCTAGAGCTAAATCTCAAATTTAATCAATCACATTATGAAGAATCCAATGACTATAAGCAAGACGA
>NZ_AZFN01000065.1 GCF_001434365.1 Limosilactobacillus gastricus DSM 16045
GCACTCAGTGATTCACTCGTCGAAGCACTTAGGGATTCACTCGTCGATGCACTCATCGATTCACTAGTCGAAGCACTTAAGGATTCACTCGTTGATGCACTTAACGATTCACTCGTCGAAGCACTCAACGATTCACTTGTGGAGGCACTTAGGGATTCACTGGTTGAAGCACTTAATGATTCGCTGGTAGACGTACTTAGTGATAAACTGATTGATTTACTAGTACTTGCACTTTCGCTAGTACTAATACTTGCACTCGTCGAAGCACTTTCACTGAAACTCGTCGAAGCACTGGTACTTGCACTATC
>NZ_AZFN01000066.1 GCF_001434365.1 Limosilactobacillus gastricus DSM 16045
CGCTCTAACCAGCTGAGCTATAGACCCATATTTAATTTTAAAAAGCGGGTAACGAGAATCGAACTCGCGTCATCAGCTTGGAAGGCTGAGGTTCTACCACTAAACTATACCCGCATAAAGTGGCGCGGGACGGAATCGAACCGCCGACACACGGAGCTTCAATCCGTTGCTCTACCAACTGAGCTACCGAGCCAAAATATGCAAACGGTCCATACGAGACTCGAACTCGTGATCTCATCCGTGACAGGGATGCGTCCTAAACCAACTAGACCAATGGACCAAATAATTGCGGG
>NZ_AZFN01000007.1 GCF_001434365.1 Limosilactobacillus gastricus DSM 16045
AGTGTCCAACTTTAAGGGTTCACTTCAAGGCTCTCCCATTCTGATGACCGTTTTTCTATTTACATTTCATCTGGCGCTTTAATATCAAGCATTAACAGCGCGTACTTCAAAACATGACTGATGGCTTGTACTACCGCCAAGCGCGCATCTCGTTGCTCATCGTCAACCAAGATCCGAGTATGTGCATAGTAACGGTTAAAGCGCTTAGCTAATTCCAAAGCATACTTAGCGATAACGCTTGGATCATAATTATCCGCGGCCCGTTGAATGACATCGGCAAAACGGCCCATAAAGGAAACTAACTCCCATTCTTCGGCGCCAATCTTCGTCAAGTCAACTTGAGAGAAGTCCCGCAGACCACCTTTACGTAAAATACTTTCGGCCCGCGCCCGGGAATATTGGACATAAGGTCCCGTCTCCCCTTCAAACTTAACCACTTCATCGAGATTAAAGTCAACGGCATTGCGCCGGTTGTTCTTCAAATCGTGGAAAATGACAGCGCCGACTCCGACTTGTTTAGCGACTTCATCAGCATTAGCTAAATCAGGGTTCTTTTCCGCAATTTGTTGGCGCGCTAAATCAATCGAGTCGTTTAAGACATCTTCTAAGGAAACGGTATTCCCCTTCCGCGTTGACATCTTTTGTCCGTTAATACTCATTAACCCGAAGGAAATATGTTCAATCTGGTCGTACCAGTTGAAGCCCATTTCCTTAAGACCGGCCTTTAATTGGTTGAAATAAGCTTCTTGTTCAGCTCCTACCACGTAGAGTGACTTTGCATGGCCAAACATCCGCTTCCGGTAAAGGGCAGTAGCAATATCCCGGGTAATGTATGTCGAGGTCCCATTACTCTTGATGATTAACAGCGGTGGTAAATCATACTTTTCAAGGTCAACGATTTCGGCCCCTTGACTCTTTTTCAAGAGCTTTTTATCCCGCAATAGTTGAATTGATTCCCCCATTTTTTGAGCACTAAAAGCTTCCCCATTGAAGGAGTCAAAGTTCACATCCAACATCTTGTAGACCCGTTGGAAACGTTCCAAGGAAATTGATCGGAACCAGCGCCATAATTGCCAAGCTTCTTCATCGCCGTGTTCCAATTTGGCAAACCATTCCCGGCCCATGTCATCATATTCGGGATGTTCATCAGCTTCCCGACTAATCCGGACATAATAGCTTAATAAGACATTAATCGGATCCTTAGCAACTTCTTCTTCGCTTCCCCACATTTTGTAAGCGGCCATCATCTTCCCAAATTGGGTACCCCAGTCACCAAGATAATCAATCCGAATCGGCTTATAATGTTCTTTTTCGAGAATCCGAGCAATTGACTCCCCAATCATGGTCGAACGTAAATGCCCCATTCCCATCGGTTTGGCAATGTTAGGTGAGGAAAACTCAACGCTGGCCGGAGCATTGTGTCCCAGATCACGGCGACCATAGTTGGCTGGATCAGCTAAAATAGCTTTTAAAATATCGGCCCCGACTTGCCCCTGGTTCATGTAAAAGTTGATGTAAGGACCAGCTTGGACTACCTTTTCATATTTACTCGTGTCTAATTTGGCAATTAAATCTGCCGCAATCGCTTGCGGGGCCTGATGTAACTGTTTAGCTAAGAAAAAGGTAGGAAAAGCAAAGTCCCCGTTATTGCTATCCTTCGGCCGTTCGATTTTGCTTTCGATTTCGGCGACCGAAAGCTCTGGCAAGACCGTTTGTAGGGTCATCGCAATTTGTGCTTGTTCGTTCATCGCATCCTCCTGTTTTTTATCTTGTCGTCTGAATGACGTTCGTTTATTCTCAATCCTAACAATTATAGCAAGGTTGATAAGGGTTATTCAACGATCATCGCTGATTTATGAAGCAATTAAGGTATAATACTAATTATTAAGATAAAAGGAAGTTATCATGCCATCAAAAAGATATCGACAATCACCAAGTCGGCCAACTCGACGACCGATACCACCAATTGAAGTTGCCATCGGTGACCGGTTTCCCCTAACGATTAAGAAACTGGGTATTAACGGCCAAGGAATTGGTTATTTTAAGCATAAAGTATGTTTTGTGCCCCAAACTATTCCCGGTGAAATCATTGTTGCTGAAGTGACGGCCGTTCACGAAAAGTATCTTGAAGCTAAGATTCATCGCCTGAAAAAAGCCAGTCCGGATCGCGTTTCTCCCAAGGACGACTATGCTGGCTTGGCTGGCGGTTTTGAGTTAGAACATCTTGCTTATCAGCGCCAATTAGCATTTAAACGTCAAGTGGTCCTTGATAGTTTAGCTAAATTTAAACCATTTGGTTATCAACACTATCAGGTGCGTCCAACCATCGCGGCCCCGCATCCTTATGGTTACCGGAATAAAGCCCAGTTCCAAATCCGCCGAATTGACGGGAAAATCGTGGCGGGCCTTTATCGGGCTAATAGCCACGAGGTTATCGATATGGTCACTTGTGCGGTTCAAATGCCTGCAACGATGCTAGTAATGCGCCAATTAGTCCAATGGATCCAAGAACTTCAAATCCCCGTCTATGATGAGGAATCTAATAGTGGAATTATTAAAACTATTGCTATTCGAGAATCCCGCAGTACCGGTGAAATCCAGGTTACCTTCATCACCAATAGTCGCAAACTCCCCCATAAACGCCTCCTACTGGACAAAATCCAAACTGAACTCCCCGCTGTTAGGTCGGTCATACAAAACTTCAACCCTGGTGATACCCCCTGATCTGGGGAAAGAAGACCACCAAATTAGCAGGTGATGACTATCTAACCGAAAGTTTGATGGGATTAGACTTTCATTTATCCGCCCGCTCCTTTTTGCAATTAAATCCAGAACAAACGGAAACCCTGTATGAAGAAGCTGCTAAGGCTATCGATTTAACGCCTGACGATACCCTAATTGATGCCTACGCCGGAATTGGTACCATTGGTCTTTCCCTAGCAAGTCGGGTTAAACGAGTTCTTGGCATGGAAACGATTCCTGAAGCTGTTGCTGATGCCAATCAAAATGCCACTTTAAATGGGATAACTAATGCGCGCTATGAAATCGGAACCGCCGAAGAAGTAATGCCCAGATGGCGGCAAGAAGGCCTTAACTTTGATGCGATCATTGTGGATCCGCCACGAACCGGTTTAGATCGGGCCTTTATTGACCAGATCCTTCAAGAAAAGCCCCATAAGTTCGCCTATATTTCATGTAATATGGCCACCCTCGCTCGGAACCTGACTCACCTTGTCCCAACCTATCGCGTGGAGTATATTCAACCCATTGACATGATTCCCCAAACGCCGCGCTGTGAAGCGGTTGTCAAATTAGTATTAAACGAAAGGTAAATAACTTTATTAAAATTAACCTTCTCTGGAGATGCCAGATATGTATAGCGCAAAGAATTTAAAAATGTCCGTAAATCACCATCAGATCAGCTATATCCAATTTGGAAAAGGTTCTAAAGTATTGGTTTTAATTCCAGGATTATCAACACAACGAATAGAAGGTAAAGCATATTCAATGTCTTGGCTATATCGTGAATTTGCTAAAGACTATAAAGTCTTAATGTTTGATCGTCGGGACGATGTTAATCCCGGATACTCAATCCGCCAAATGGCTGAAGAAATCGCTCAAGCTTTAGACCAACTAAAAATTAAATCTGTTGATGTTATTGGTGTGTCTCAAGGCGGCATGATCGCCCAGTGTTTAGAAATTACACATCCAGAATTAGTTCATAAAATGGTGATAGCAGTGACCATGAGTCGGCCAACCAAGACATGTAAACAAACTATTGGCAATTGGATCTCTTTGGCCAAAAATGGTGATACCCATACATTAGTTAAAGATTCGTTATTTAAGTCATATTCCAGGCAATATATTAAGCATCATAAATGTATGTTAAACTTATTGAGCTATTTTAGTCGCGTTAAGGACCTGAATAGATTTATTATTTTAGCTCAATCTATTCTGGAATTTAATATTTCTGATCAATTAACAATGATTAAATGTCCGACTCTAGTAATTGGCGGGCGTCAAGATAAGGTCTTAGGAATTGAAGGAACGCTACAAATAATCGATCAAATTCATGCACAAAGTTACATTTACGATAACTATGGTCATGCTTTATACCTTGAAGCTAAAGATTTTAACCACAGAATTCGTAGATTCCTAAATGAACGGTAAATTCACCCAATTATTTTGGGTTTGAAATACAAGAATACTCACAACCTATTTATCAAATATCAACGTAAACTACTAAACGGCCCAGTGACCAACAATGGCACCTGGACCGTTTTTCATCTATGCAAAATAATCTTTAATGATTGTCTTGTAGGCTTCAATCGTGACTAAAAAGCTTGAGATGGTCGTGTACTCATTTACTTGATGGGAGATGTTCCAATTATCAGCCCCCAGCAAAACGACCGGCAGATCCTGGTGATGCTTAACAAAGACACTGGCATCCGTCGCCCCATTAATAATCGTTAGTTTGGGTTGTTCATGTTCGACAAGGGAACTATACGCCTCTTGGGAAGCCTTTAAAACCAATTGCACTAACTTACCATCGGGATCAGATGCCACCGGCCAGAAACTATGAATAATCTCCAAACTTAATTGCGCCTGTCCCGCTTGATTAATTTGATCTACTAAGGCCTGCAATTTAGCAATCACCTGGTCATTAGGAAACGCCTTGGTTGGCCGGATATTTCCGTTAATTTCGGCCTGATCAGGAATCGTATTCACTTGGTCACCAGCCTTAAAAATGGTCACACTGTGTTTAACGGTTCCCAAGTATGGATCAACTGGGGAGTCATCAAAGAGCTGGCGTTCACCGACACAAAAATCAATCAAACTATCAATCGCATTAACCCCGTCAGCAGGGCGGGAGCTATGTACCGACTTACCAACACTAGTAACCCGATAATTCAAGCTCCCCGAATGAGCATAAATAACATTCCCACTGGTGGGTTCCCCAACGATCAAGGCACTAAGATCTTGGGCGATCCCAGCCGCTTCTAATCGATTTGCCCCCGGCGTTCCATACTCCTCGCCAGCGGTGGCAATTAACCGAACCTTCCCAGGAAGCTTCTGTCCAGCAGTCACCAATTCAATAATGGCAATAACTTGAGCAGCCAGGCCACTCTTCATATCGGCAGCCCCGCGCCCATAAAGTCGATCACCAACGACGGTCGCCGCGAATGGATCATAATCCCATTTTGCCAGATCGCCAGTTGTCACCGTATCCATATGACCAGTGATTCCTAGAACTTGATCATCGGTTCCTTCACCGACCTCCAAAAGTAAGTTCGCCCGTTGATCACCAAAGGGCAAGACCTGAGCTTCAAGCTTATATTGAGCAAATAACTTTTGTAAGTACTGGGCCACCGCCAATTCATTTCCGTTAACGGATTGAATCTGAATTAAATCCCGTAAAATTTGAAGCCGTTCTGCTTTTTCCATGCGTCAACCTACTTTCGTTTAAACTAACGTTTTTGGTGGTTGAGGCTCTTGGCTAACCAATCACCAATTAATTGAATAATTAAAACAAAGAGCAAGACTAACAATGTCGCTACAAAGGTCACGTCATTGTTAAAGCGGTTATATCCGTACGAGATCGCTGTGTTCCCAAGACCACCAGCCCCAATTGCCCCGGCCATGGCCGTTAAGGATACAAGTGAAATCAAGGTCACCGTGGAAACCCGAGCAATTTCAGATCGGGCTTCTTTTAAGTAGACGTTAAGGATAATGTCCCAGTTGGTTGCTCCCAAAGCTTGGGCTGCTTCCACTTTCCCGGGGTTAACACTTTCTAAGGCCACTTGGATCTGCCGAGCATAAAAAGGTGCCACGCCGACTGACAATGGAACTAACGCAGCCGTCATCCCAATTTGCGTCCCCACTAATAGTTGGGTAAAAGGAGCGATGAAAGCTAGCAAAATAATAAATGGAATCGCCCGGAAAACTGAGACAACTTTATCACAGAGACCAAACCAAAAGGCATTTTCTAAGATGCCACCTGGTTTGGTAATTACTAAGGCCACCCCAAAAATTAACCCAATGATACCCCCGAAAATAGCGGGCCATACCGTCATATAAATGGTTTGTCCAATTGCTGTTCCCCAACCGCTATCGCCTGTCCATCCTAAGGAGCTCACATTTGGGAACCAAGAATTTAATAAATTAATCATGCCAAATCCCCCGATCATCAATTTGCGTTACTTCGATTTCTTTTTCTTTCAAGTATTTCAATGCCTTAGCATGTTGTTCGTCGGTTCCTTCTACAATCACGAAGAGCGTCCCCACCGGTTCATTACCTAAAACTTCCACGTTCCCGTAAAGCATGGAAACATCGACTCCACATTCCTTATATAGGGAAATAATGACCGATTCACCGACGTTTTTAGCACTAAATACTAACTGATACAGCCGCTGACTGGCGGACAATTGTTCCAAGTTGTAGGCGCGCAGGGTATCAATCGCCGCCAGTGAACCACCCACGAATTGTCGAGTTAATTCTTGTTGGGGCTTTAGATAAATGTCATGCAGGGTTCCTTGTTCAATAATCTTCCCGTATTCCATGACGGCAATCTTATTCGCAACCCGCTTAACGGCATCCATTTCGTGCGTGATTAAGACAATCGTTAGTGATAACTTCTCATTCAAATCCTTCAATAAATCCAAAATTTGGTTGGTCGTTTGGGGATCTAAAGCCGAAGTTGCTTCATCCGAAATTAAGATATCTGGGTCGTTGGCTAACGCCCGAGCAATAGCCACCCGTTGTTTTTCCCCCCCAGATAGTTGGGCCGGAAAGGCTTTGGCTTTATCAGACAAGCCAACTAAGTCTAATAGCTTTTCCGCTTTAGCTTGCACTTCTTTTTCTTTTAGTTTGCTATGTTTAAGGGCAAACATCACGTTTTCCACGACGGTGGTTTCGTCTAACAAGTTAAAGTGTTGGAAAATCATCCCGATCTTCCGCCGCTTTTCTTGAAGCTCTTTATTAGAAATTTGTTGTTTTTGATCATCAAAGAGGACGGTCCCATTGACTTCAATCCGCCCTTGTGTCGGCTTTTGTAAGAGGTTGATAGTCCTTACTAAAGTGGACTTCCCAGCACCCGAATAACCGACCACCCCATAGACATCACCTTTGGCAACGTGCAGGCTAACGTCTTGAACAGCTTTTACTTCCTGGTTCTTTTCCGGATGGAAGGTTACATCAACATGATCTAAGGCAATAATATCGCTCATATAAATATCCTTTCTAAACTACTTTAAGTTCAAATCCCAAGCGGTCTTTTCGGTATCACCATAATACTTTTGGTAAAGCTTCTTAACGGCAGCTGTCTGATAGGCTTTAACCACATCTTTATAGGCTTGATTGTTCTTGTCCTGCTTTCGAGCCACAATGATATTAATCCATTGTTCTGAATCTTTATTAACTGGCTCAGTATAAATGACATCCTTACTACTTAACTTAGCGGCATTGGCATAGGTATTGTTTACTACTGCAGCATCTACATCATCCAAAGTCCGCGCTGTTTGCGAAGCATCCATTTCTTTAATATTCAGGTTCTTCTTATTTGTCTTAATATCCGAGATTGTTGCTAATTTCCCTGTGCCCTTCTTAAAGGTAATCAAACCAGCATTCTTTAATACGTACAAGGCCCGAGATTCATTGGTGGCATCATTAGGAACCGCAATCGTGGCGCCATCAGGTAAATCATTAATACTCTTGTACTTAGTTGAGAATAAGCGAATCGGAGCAATCACTGTTTTCCCGATTGAAATTAAATTACCCTTATTAGCCTTATTCCATTCATCTAAAAAGGCTTGGTGTTGGAAAGCATTTAAATCAATGTCCCCATTTTTTAGCGCCTTATTGGGCTGATTGTAATCAGTAAAGGTCTTGGTTTTAACGGTAATCCCATATTTTTCCTTTGCCGTTTTAGCAACTTGTTTCCAGATTGCCACATCAGCTTTGGAACTATCAACCACCCCGACTGTCACGGTCTTTTGACTAGTCTGGGAATGATGGAAAAAGCTAAAGTAAGCGCCAATCACCACCACTACAGCAATGATAATCCCAATGGTCCAATTACGTTTCTTGTGCATCTCGATCTACCTCTTTTTGTTTTATGACGAATAAAAAACACCCGCCCCAATCATCTCTGATAAAGGACGAGTGCTCGTGTTACCACCTTTAGTTTGCTACTTCCTCACGAAAAATAGCCTTGCTAGGTTACTCTGATCAAACAGAATTACCTTGCACTAATAACGTGTGCGACCCCGTCACTAGCTAAATGATCGCCAGTGCCATTCCAAGCCCATCTTCATAACCTTAAATTATCCTCTTTCACCACCCGAGGACTCTCTTACTAATCGCCAGTTACTACTCTGCTTTTCGATATGTTTATTCGTTCATAATTAATATGTTTTTTATTATAGCTGAATTCCAGGGATCGTCAACCACTTCGCCTTAATAAATTAAACTAATTCTCATAATTAACTATTTTAGGCGCTCCCATTGTTGCCAAACCATCTCATCCTGATAATCGGCTAACTGAGTACCGGCTTGCTGCCGATATTGATTTAATTTTGCCGGATTTTTTAAAAGTTGTACTACCTTTTGCACAAATTGACTTACTTGATTAACTGGTACCAATTCACCATTAACCCCTGATTGAACTAATTCCTTTGGCCCGTATTGAAAATCATAGCTGACCATCGGCACTGAATGAGCCAAGGCCTCAACCATCGCTAAGGGAAAAGCATCGATACGACTAGCATCTAAATACAAATCGGCTTCTTGGTAAGCTTTGGATAAATCGACTTGGTAGCCCGCCCAGGTAACGGCTCCTTGAAGTTTTAATTCTTCAATCAATTGATCTAGTCCCCTCCGTAACTGGTCACTGCAGTAACCATAAATGGTTAAATGCGTCTTTGAAACCTGGTGATGAATTTGGGCAAATATCTGTAGCAATTGATCAATTTGTTTATCAGGAGCAATCCGACCGACATAAATCATCTCAAAGACCGCCGGCTTTTTTTGCTCAGTTACTACCACTGGTTTTACAACCACGGGGCTCACTTGATATACCGGCACCTGATTACCAACCCGTGCTCGAAGATTCGTCGCCTGTTCCTGGCTGGCGGCTAAGATCCCATCCCATGCTTTAACGTTCGAAACTAAGGCTGCTTGTAGAAGGGTTGCTAATGGTCCATGCGCTTGATCTGGTCGATCACCGCCTTCTGGCATGGCCATCCACAGATATTTATGAGCCTTCGTCTGCATCCGCAAGACTGGGTTAATCGTTTCTTGTGGTCGATCGGCAATAAATTGATTATTTTCACCATGGGAGCGATTCAATTCATCTAAGAAAAAGGTGAATAGGTCATCTAAATTATCAAAGAAATAATCACGTCCCTGATAGTCTTTCAAGATATTTAAAGAATTGATTGCTGTATTCTTAGTTGATTGTACATAATAACGTTCTAGATAACGTTTTCCATTCGGCCGATAGTACTGTTCGTAAAATAATTCCCCTTGTTTCCCATAGCTGCGATCTAGGCACTTAAAGCCACGCCAATCATAGATTTGACTCAAAGTCTTATTGCCACTATCATCGAAATAGTCAATCCGACCAACCTGGGCCACCGTCCCCCCAATAAAGTAGATTTCAGCCACTAATCGGCCACCCAGCGTGACCTGACGAAAGTTATTGCCCGTCCCGATTTGATAATCCACCGGCAAAGCGAGGTCATCGATCTTTAAAGGCGCACCGACATAATCTTGGGTGCCCGCAAAAAAATCATATAAGGTCGTCACTTGGCTTCGGTCCAGGCCAAAACGTTGTAAAGTCTGATCAAGGTTCGGTAAAAAATCACGCAGGACTAGTTGTGCCGGACTTTGATGGCGCTTGAATAAACGTAGGCGAGCTAACTCCGTATGTTCGATACTCGAGTTTTGCGGTAACAAATACCGGTTCACAAAAAAGAACATCCTTATTCTCCCTCCACGATTGAAATTAAGTTCTTCCATAATTGCATCACGTTAGCTTCCGAATATCGTTCACTATCCTGATAGGCATGGCCACTGAATTGCCGCAATTTGTCCGGATGACTCAATAAATCAATAATGGTCTTAGCTAAACCGTCCCCATCACCATTTTGCGTTAGGTACCCATCTTGACCGTCAATTACCACTGCCGCTGGGCCATACTTGATGTCATTAGCCACAATTGGCACTCCATGGGATTGTCCTTCAACTAACGATAAGGGCAAACCCTCGGCTCGTGATGGTAAGACCATTACTTGGGCCTGATCATACACTTGTGCCACATCACTGGTATAACCCTTAAAATGAACTGACCCCTTGATCTGAAGTTGGTCGACGAGTTCCTTTAGTTGGTCATCAAAATGATCATTTGCATAGCCCCACAGCTCTAACTCAGCCGTTGGTACTGCTGCTTTAATTTGGGGCCAGACTTGAAGAAGTTGATCTTGTTGTTTTTCGGCGGAAAGCCGGGCCACAACCACTACTAGTCCAGGTCTGCGTTGTTCAAACGGCACTCGCGGGGTCTTTAAGACTTCATCAGGTACGATCGGCCCAGGAATTTGCAGGACGCGCGTTTCTTTAGCAAACCGCGCTGCCACATCCGCTGCTTGTTGTGGGGTTAAAGCAATAATCCCATCCCAATCTTGAGCATGGTTTAAGCCCCAAGTATAGTTATAATTCAGGGGTGAATTCATAATGTCATCCCCATTGTTAAGATGATTATTGTGGAGTTGCAGCCAACGTGACACGCGATGATGCATATTTAATACTGCCCATCCCAGTTCATAACTCCGGTCAACAATTAAACCAACCTTTTGATCACCCACGATCGCTGGATCAGTCACTAACTCGTCATAGAAAAAGCGGGTTAAATCATCAAAGTTGGTAAACTGATAATCACGACCACGATAATTAACCAGATGATATACTTGTTGTTCTTTTTCCCGTTTATTCAGGGTTTTCGTGGTTTGAATTGCCAAACTTCCATCTGGACGATAATAATTCTGCACTGTAATCTGATTGGACCAATCATACAATTGATCCACCGACAAGAAGCCCCGATAATCAAACCAGGCCACTTTAACTAGTTTTCCAAAGCGGTCAAAATATTGTTGATTTAACACATGGTGATCCCGTTTGTCCCGTCGAACATACATCACGCGATGTTTGCCCGCATAGTAATTATAATTAACTCCATCTGCTTGCCGTCTCCAGGATGGATCAATGGCCAGTTCTTGAATTTGTTTGGGATGATACTCTACCATCAGAGACTCTTGAAAGTAGTCAAACAGGTTAATAAAGTCTTGATCTTCTACCCCAGCAGCTTGGGTAATTTTATGTAATTCATTCGAATATTGGCGCGTCACAATTTTGGCCGGGGAATTGAATTTGTTAAATAAATGCTGGCGCTTAATTTGCGCATGCTCAATTCCCGACTTATTAGTTTGTAAATTATCATTTAAGAAGAATAACATAGCCGACTCCTTTTCATTGGTTCGAGTTTATCACACCTCAATGAAGATTATTAGTGATGTCTTCAGACATATGTTAAGATAAAGAAATCAGTATACTATATAAAGGAGTCCCTCATGCAAAACCCCTTTGGGAACAACAACCAAGACTTTTTTAATAACTTACCCATTCCACCAAATTATGCCAAAATCATTAACGACCAGGGTGATATCCGAATTGCTAAGGTTGGTTTTTCCTGGACCACTCTCTGGTTCGGATTTTTCCCCGCTATTTTCCGGGGTGATTGGTATAATTTTTTAGTAATGCTTTTTATTGATGCTGACTACTACCTAGTATCAGTAGTCTTTGGGTGGCAATGGATGTTCGCCTTACCATTCCCCGCCATTTTCTTTGGCTTTGTATATAATTACTTATACTTCCGCCATCTCTTCCACAAAGGCTTTCGACCAGCGGATCAACATTCACAAGAAGTATTAACCCGCGCTAAATATTGGAAATAGTAAGCCAACTCACAAAACGGCGACTGATGAAGCAAATCGTTTCATCAGTCGCCGCTATTTTTTGCTTAATGTTGATCACTCCACGCTTGTGGATCTTCTCGCCATTGATGTAATGATGCCAATTGATCTTGGTTAATCAATTGTTTTTGTTCTGCAGTGGTAATTAAGGTGGTGTAATTAGTGACAGTTTGATAGCTAAGACCGGCTTCCGCAAAGTTCTGATCTAAGGCTGGTAATTGGTAAGAGAAAACCGCAACTACCCCGAGGACCTGACCCCCTTCGCGATTAACTTCTTGGGCCGCCTTTAAAACGCTGCCCCCCGTAGAAAGCAAGTCGTCGATTACCACCACTTTTTGGCCTGGTTTTAAAACCCCTTCAACTTGTTTACCTTGTCCATGATCTTTGGGCTTTGACCGAACATAGATAAATGGCAAATCCATAGCTTGAGCAACCCAAGCGGCATGGGGAATCCCAGCTGTAGCTGTTCCGGCAATCACTTCTGCTTCTGGGAAGTTCGCCTTGATTAATTCCACCATGCCTTGGTAAATATTCGCCCGCACATCAGGATAAGAAATGGTCAGCCGATTATCGGTATAAATTGGCGAATGTAACCCACTCGCCCAGGTAAATGGTTGATCCGGGTTCAGGGTCACCGCTTGAATATCTAAAAGGCCTTGTGCAACTTTTTCAGCATAATTTGTCATTTTGTTTCTCCCATAAATGCTTGATAGATAGTTTGATAACTAGTAACTGGATCATCACTTTGCGTAATTGGTCGCCCAACCACAATGCCATTACTACCAATTTGGCGCGCTTGAGCAGGGGTAACTACCCGGGATTGATCATCGGTTTGATTGAGGTTCGGTCGAATCCCTGGGGTTACACATAAAAAGTCATCCTGAGTAACCTCTCGAATGGCTTTAACCTCCAAGGCCGAGCAAATAACCCCGTTAGCCCCAGCCTTTTCCGCCAGTTGCGCATAGCGCTTAACTGAATCTACTAACGCCCCCGGAATACCTTGTTCCTGATGCATGGTGTCCTCATCCATTGAAGTTAATTGGGTCACTGCTAATAACTTAGGTGTCGGCAAATTAACTGTCTTGGCTCCGGCAGTCAGACCTTCCTTAGCTGCTTGAATCATTTTCGAGCCCCCAGCCGCATGGACCGTAGTAAAATCGACCCCCAATTGGCCAAGAATTTCCATCGATCGACGAATAGTATTTGGAATATCATAACCCTTAAGGTCCAAGAAAATTTTTAAGCCTTTGGCCTGGGCAGCTTTAATAATTGCCGGACCATTAGCATAGTACAATTCCATGCCAATTTTCACAATTGGCTTATCAACTAAGGCACTCAGTTGATCAAATAGCTGTTCGGCAGCTTCTTTCGTATCAACATCAATTGCCACCATTGGTACAAAATGTTCCATTACTTTCTCCTAATAAAAAACACAGTCCTCCCCATTGAGAACTGCGTTGCTCAATCACAATTTTGCCCTCTCTGGAGTCAATTCAAATGTGATAGTTATTCTAACGTAATACCTTCGTTACCGTCGTATTCTTCCACCGCCACATGGACCGTTTCATTAACGGCCGTCGGAATATTCTTACCGACAAAATCCGGCCGAATCGGCAATTCCCGATGTCCCCGGTCGACTAAGACAGCCAGTGAAATCCGCTTGGGACGTCCCAAATCCATTAAAGCATCCAAAGCAGCCCGCACGGTCCGTCCAGTATATAGAACATCATCTACCAAGATAACGTGCTTATCATTAATATCAAAATCAATATCAGCGCTCGTCACGGTTGGTTCCACCGTATGGTCAGCTTGATGACGGTCATCACGATACAGGGTAATATCTAAAGAACCAACTGGTACCTTTACCCCTTCTAATTGTTCCATCCGCTTTGCCAAACGTTGGGCTAAATAAACCCCCCGAGTCTTAATTCCTACAAAAACTAAGTTATCGACACCCTTGTTCTGTTCAATAATTTCATAGGTAATCCGGGTTAATGCTCGTTGCATACTGGACCCATCAACGATTTCTCGTGCCAAAATTCCCACTCCTTTGATTATTAAAAGCTCGTTTTAGTGCCAGGACTAAAACGAGCTAGTTTCATTCAACATAGTCAGTCCTTAGGCACCTCACCGGGTAACTTTAAAGGTTTGTTAACATAAGTTTAACTTTGCTAACACTGGCTTGTCAATCATTTGTTAGATTCTCTTTAACCCTCCCAAGGGTTGGTCAAAATGATCGTTTGTTCACGATCAGGACCGACGGAAATCGTCGCTAATTTGGCATTTGATAATTCTTCTAACCGTCGCAGGTACTTTTGCGCATTCTCTGGCAATTGATCAAACTCGGTAACTCCAGTAATGTCTTCTTGCCAACCCGGCCATTCTTCATAAACCGGTTCACACCGTTCTAGTTCGGCTAAACTAGCTGGATAGTAGTTGATAATTTCACCATCTAACTTGTAGGAGCGACAAATTTTAACCGTATCGAGGCCATCAAGCACATCCAAAAGGTTCAAGCTTAAGTAATTCATACCATTAACCCGTTGGGCGTGACGCATGGCAACACTATCAAACCAACCTACCCGACGGGCGCGGCCAGTCACGGTTCCATATTCATGACCAGTTTCTCGAATATGATCCCCAATCTCATCATGCAATTCCGTTGGGAAAGGACCAGCTCCTACCCGGGTTGAGTATACCTTACAGATTCCGACAACTGTATTAATCAATTCTGGACCTACCCCAGCTCCCGTAGCGGCCCCACCGGCAGTTGGTACCGATGAAGTAACGTATGGATAAGTCCCATGATCGATATCTAACATGGTGCCTTGTGCCCCTTCAAAGAGAACCTTTTGACCATTGGTTAAGGCATCACTAATCAACACCGAAGTATCCGTCACGTATTGTTTCAATTCTTGACCGTATTGGTAATATTCTTCAAAGATGTCATCAAAATTAATTGGGTCAACATTATAAACCTTGGTGAATAAGTCATTTTTGATCGCTAAATTTTGCTTTAACTTCTCAGCAAAGGTGTCCTTTTCTAATAGGTCACACATCCGAATCCCAATTCGCGAAACCTTGTCCATATAGGTCGGGCCAATCCCATTTTGGGTTGTCCCCACTTTATGGTCACCTTTAGCAGCTTCTTGGCATTTATCCAATAAAATGTGGTAAGGCATCGTTAAGTGAGCTCGATTCGAAATCCTTAAGCCACTTACGTCGATCCCTTTTTCTTGAAGATAGTGTAATTCTTCTAAGAGGGCTTTGGGATTAACCACCACCCCATTACCAACAACCGCCAATTTACCAGGGCTAAAAATCCCCGATGGCACTAATCGCAATGAGAACTTCTTGTCATCAAAGGCAATCGTATGCCCTGCGTTATTCCCCCCTTGTGAACGAACCACGACGTCAGCATCTTGACTCAGGTAATCGGTCATCTTACCTTTCCCTTCGTCACCCCATTGACTACCAACAATCACTACTGATGCCATAAATAATCACCTCATTTTTCGATTGCACAATTACTTAATAATACTACAAAATCAGCTACCAGATTGCAAGTCTAGATATTGACAATTGATAGTTAGATGACTGAAATTGTTCGGTTTTGTGCGGAGGAAAATTAAAACAGCCCGTTAAAAAACGGACTGCTTTGCCAATCTATTAATTTTTATGAATGACGCTCTTAATCGTCGTTTGGCTATAGGTCCGGTTGTATTGCGATACAACTTGACCATTTTCAGCGTTTTGTTCCAAGGTAACCATGTTCCCATCGCTATCAATCGAAACAACCACGCCCGTATGTCCATAGATTCCTGGACTAAGCGCCCCACCAGCTTCCCAACAAATAATATCGCCAGGTTTAATGTCACTGATGCTTGGGTAATTTGTCACTGTAAAGCCATAGCTTGCCCAGTCATAGTCAGACCCAATATCTTGGGCGTACTCATGACCGCTCCCCATCATGGTTGGGCCACCTAATTGTTTGGCATACCAAGCTGACAATCCATAACATTGCCCATTATATAAAGTATTTCCTTGTTGCGCTTCTAAGGCCGCTAAAGCCTCGCTCACACTCATTGAATTATTAGTCGTAGTTGTCGTCGTGGTTTGATCACTTTGATTATCATCAGCAAATGCTGGGACAACACTTGTGGTCATTAATGCCCCAAGAGACAGGCTGGCCATTAAAATTTTACTTATCTTGGATTTAAAAATCATCAGATCCTCCTAAAAAATCGATAACTTTACTATACAAGATAATCTTTAACAAAAAATAACAACAACGCAAAAAATGGTTAACATAAATTTCATTTATATTACAGCTTGATTGCGAACAAAAAGACTGGTAAGAAATTAATTTCTTACCAGTCTCTATTGAAATAACTAGCAGAACCAGTAAACCACGTAGTAACTAACTGCGTAGCATGGTGTCCAGCCCCATGACCATGCACATGGGTTCCAGCCATGGTGAGCTGGCTTCCAGTGGTGACCATGATTTGGAGCCTTTGGTGCTGTTGGTGCCGTCGGAGCGGTTTCAGCAGTAGGAGCCGTAGCTGCAGTGCCGGCTGTAGCAGCAGTACCAGCTGTGGCGGCAGTGCCGGCTGTGGCAGCAGTGCCGGCCGTAGCAGCAGTACCAGCCGTAGCAGCAGTGCCGACCGTAGCGGCAGCATCAGCTGTGGCGGCAGTGCCGGCCGTAGCGGCAGTACCAGCTGTGGCGGCAGTCGTGGCCGTTTCAGCAACTGGAGCAACTTCAGCTACCGGAGCAACTTGGGCTACATCAGCTGTTGGAGCGGTACTTGCGGTCTCAGCCGTCGTCGTTGTCGTTGACGTAGCAGCGGTTTGACCTGTTGTGGTTACGTCCGCTTGAGTTGCCGTGGTTGCAGTCGTTGCTACTGATGATGTCAAGGCGATATCAGCTGTCGTAGTATCAGTAGTGGTGGTATCCGCATTAGCAGTTGCTGTTCCCGCAAGGGTCAATGCAAAGGCAGCTGCGGCCGTCGTTGTCAAAACTTTCGTCCATTTTTTCATGTCATTACCTCATAGATTTAATTTCCAATTTGATCTTGAATTCCGTGGGTTGTTTTCTCCCACTTTGTAATCCCACGTAATTTGTTGCATAAGGCAATAATAATAGCAGGATACAGAATGTAGTTATATAAAATTAACAAAATACAAGCAAAATAGATTTGCGGTGTCTGTTCTTCTTGCGAAATTTTTAGATAGTTATAGCAAATTAGGAGATCGATACTGTAATTAATCATTAACAAGCCGATCAATAACAGCCAATACTGTGAAAGATTAGCAATTACATATCCTAAAACATATAGATTCGCAATCCCGAATAGAATCGTCGTAAACGGAATCAACATGTAAAAGCTCATTTCTAATTTGGCTAGCCCGCCAACATGATTATTCCTTAAAATCCGTCCCCAGTATCCCGTTAAACAATCCATACCACCTTGGGTCCAGCGAGTACGCTGGCGAACAAAGGCTTTGACCTTATCCACCGCCTCTTGATAAACCACGATATCGGGGGCATAACGGGTTTCTTTGCCTTCTAACAAGAACCGCGTACTAAATTCAAAATCTTCTAATAAAGCATTCCCCCACGGGTCATAGCGAGTGACCGAGCTAGCCCGGATGAACTGGCCATTCCCAGAAGCAGCCGCATTATTAATCTTATTTCGGGTATTTTGAATCCAGTTATTAATTACGGTAAATTCAACATCCTGCAAAATTTGTAAGAGGTTGTGACATTCCACCATTTTGACTCGAGTTTGCAATAAAGCAAGTTTAGGGCTCTGACTGAAAGTTTTAATTACTCGTTCATAATCAATTGGACGCATATAAGCATCGGCATCAAGTACCCCACAGACGACCCGTGATGGATCGGTTTCTTGATCAACCACGCGATGATAGGCCCAGTTTAAAGCGTCACCTTTCCCAGTTTGAGCATTGGGCTTAAAACGCTGAATCAACTGAACCCGATCGGTACAAGCATACTGACTAATTGCTTGGCGCACCTCATTGGCAGTCTCATCGGTTGAACCATCATCAATGATCACCATCTTAACCATCGGTAAGTGTCGCGTACTTTCTAAAAAACCAGCAATCGTCTTTTTAATGACCGGTTCTTCATTCATCGCCGGCACTAAAATGATTAAACTCTTAATTGATGATTCTTCAACCGTTTCCGGCTTCACGAACTTTTTAACTCGCTGCCTAAATCCTGATAGCATCGTCATTGCTACCAGCAATTCACGTTTTAACAGTGGCGTTTTCGCTGCCGTCTGCCGTTTAGGTTTAACTCCGTAAAGCATCAAAATTGATTGTAAGATACTCCAACTTACGGTCGTTCGTTGGTCACGATACTGTTCTTCCAACTCGTAATTTCTAGGTGTCGATCCAAAAGCAATCAAACAAACCAACCAAGTTGAATAAACAATTAAGCCAACTAACGAAAAATTAAAGATTACCTGATTCACGTATTGTCTCACCTCCTTTCAATGTAGGATAATGGTCTTATTTCACCATCACACGAGTGGCAGCGGTTGCGGCCGTCCCGGCTGTATCCGCTGTATCAGCCGTATCAGCACGGCCACCCGATCCAGAAGTTCCGTTTTCACCCGACTGCCCCGAACTTGCTTTTTGCCCAGGGATCACTTTATATTGATGATTCTTCAAGGTTGGTCCCTTGGGGGCTTTGTCAGCCGTCGACGCAACCGGCGCAACTGACGCAATATCAGCTACCTCGTTCGTATAGGTACTACTTGTCTGCTTAGCCGACTTGGTAGAAAGTTTCGTTGAAACCGGCTGATCGCTTTGCTTGGTCGACTTTGTTTGTGGAGTCATAAATACGTAAACAATTAAACCTAACCAGCCAACCAACGCAATGGTTAGTAATAATCCCCGGAATCGTTTCATCATTTACCTCCCAAATACTCTGTTAACGCTTCTAAAATTCGCTCAGCTGCGTGACCATCTCCGTAAGGATTTGGCGCGGTTGCCATCTGTTGATAACGCACCTTATTGGTCAATAAAGCCGTTAACTGTGTTTTAATAACCTGTGGATCCGTTCCTACTAAGCGTAAGGTTCCAGCCGTTACTCCTTCAGGGCGTTCTGTTGTATCCCGCAATACTAGAACCGGTTTCCCCAGTGATGGGGCTTCTTCTTGCACCCCACCAGAATCAGTCAAAATCAAGTAGCTCCGAGCAGCCAAATTATGAAAATCGATCACCTCAAGTGGATCAATAATATGGACCCGCTCGACCCCATCAAAGACTTCATGCGCCACTTTTTGTACTCGCGGGCTGAGATGGGCAGGAAAAATCACTTCCACATCCGGTTGGGCCGCAACTACTTCTTTAATCGCCGTTAAAGCCCGGCGCATTGGTTCGCCCTGATTCTCTCGACGATGCATCGTAACCAGGAGTAATTTAGCATCAGGATTTTTAATCTGCGCGAGCACTGGATGCTTAAAATCTTGAGTAACCGTGTATTGTAAGGCATCAATCGCCGTATTCCCGGTTACGACAATCTGCTTTTCAGGATGATGTTCCAGCAATAAATTTTGCTTACTTTGATCAGTCGGGGCGAAGTATAAAGTAGCTAAATCATCAGTAATCTGGCGATTCATCTCTTCAGGAAATGGATCATACTTTTGCCACGTCCTTAATCCCGCTTCCACATGACCAACGGGGATTTGTTGATAAAATGCGGCTAAAGCAGCCGCCATCGTGGTAGAAGTATCACCATGAACCAGTACCATTTCAGGTTGAACTTCTGGAATAACTTTAGCCATCTCACTCAAAACTCGATTGGTAATATCGGTTAAAGTTTGCCCACTTTTCATTAAATTAAAATCATAATCAGGATGTAGGTCAAAATCTTCCAGCACCTGATCCAACATTTCGCGATGTTGTGCCGTCACGACGACAACTGATCTAAAATCTGACGATGCCTCAAGAGCTTTTACCACTGGCATCATTTTGATCGCCTCTGGGCGGGTCCCAAAAACCGTCATGATTGTACGTTGCATGCTATCTTCCCTTCCTACACCTATAATTCAATATATATGTAACTATATATTTTAAAAGATATAATTATATTAAAATTTAAGGAAAGATTTTTCAACACCTCATAATAACTAAATTATTCCGTTAGCTTAATTCGCTATCATTTCATAAACGGTCTTTTGCCTGTTATCCGAACTTAGTGAGAAATCATTCGAATTTACTGGTCGTAAACACGTCCATTTACTAACCAACAACTTCAATCATTCGGCAAAATAAAAATCGCCCGATTAAAAAAATCGTGACGATTAATCGAAAAAAATTTTAAAAACTACTTAAATAAGTCCACAATACCAATCGGTTATGATCTAATTTGTTGATCTGATGCCAAACGCGTCGTAACTCACTGGGGCGATCGGTGACAACCCCATCAGCCCCCATTAGAATCATCCGGCGCATCATCATCGGGCTATCCACCGTCCAAGCAAAAATCCGCTGATGCTGAGCATGTGCTTGTTGCATAAACCGATTATTTAAACTGCCGTACTCCATCGTGTAGGCCTGGAATGAGGTTCGTGGATTCATTAAATTATAGCCCTGAATATCAACAATCGATAGGCGTGGAGCCGCATGGTGCATCTGGATTAAAGCCTGATAATCAAGCGAATGTACTAAATCATGGTGGGTAATTAAGGTTTTAGCATACCGCTGGATAAAATGATTTACCATGAGCGGCGAATCATAGCGACTCGTTTTTAATTCCACAATTAATTTTTGATGATGTCGCTGGGCAACCTTCAGATATTGATCTAAACTCACTAATTTAGCCCGATGACCATTTTCCCTAACGGTAATCTTTTCTAACTGCCGTAAGGTTAACTGGTGCGGTCGGCGACTAATCCCGGCTAATTTTTGCAAGTTTTCATCATGCAAAACCACAAATCGGCCGTCCTTGGTTTCATGGACGTCGATTTCAACATAATTTGGATGACTGGTTTGAATGGTCTTTAAAAGTGCCGGAATAGTGTTTTGAACTCCATTATGACCATTAACCCCCCGATGTGAAATAACAAGCGGCTTTTTAACCGCTATTTGATTCACCGCCTGTCCCTGATAAATTGCCTTCCCCAATAGCAATCCCAGCACCAGTAAAAACAAGCAGCCCCAACGCCAATTTAATGGTTCCTGATTTCCGTCCTTCAAGTTCCTGGGGCCAACCAAAACCAACGTTAAACGAATCACCATAATCGCTAAGGCTAATTCACTAATGATTTGTAAACCACCAATTACTAATCCCATCATTGGCCTTGGCAGTTGAGCGATGGGAGAAACCCAGACTAACCCATAGATTAACCATAAAATTAAGGTTGGCCACAAAATTGCTAAGCAGATCGATCGCCAAAGCAGTAGCCCGGCCCAGCCCTTGGTTTCTTGCCAACTTTTCTGAAGCGCCTGGCGAACCGCCAGGTGATCTAACATTATTTGGGGTAAAACCATAACCCAACGATACATTAAACAAACCGCTAGCAAATAAAGAATTGTTGCCGTTGCTAATATCCAAGTATGGCGAGGTAAAAAATCTAACAGGAAGATCGGTAACTGGATTTGTGACCACAGCGGCGTCCGATACAGTAAATTTACCCATGGCAATCCAACGAGCGCAATTAACAGCATGACGCCGATCCCGCCCCAACCATCTGGTCGCCAAATCTTGCCGGTCTTAAATTTAATTTGTTCTCCCTGACTAATAGAAAGCAACCCGTTAAACCAAACCGTCACCATCCAATAAGTTAAGACCAACGCAAGCAGAACTTCTAGGCCTAAGCCTAATAAAGCCCACGAATGATGATCAATAACTAGCATCAAATTAGCAACCGTCACTAAGGGCCAATTAGCCGCATAAAACAGCTGGCTAGCTAGCCAGCGCCCCACTGGAATAATGATAAATTGTAAAACTACCGACCAACTCAAGGTCCAAGCTAGCATGGCAAGCCAAGTTGAAACGGGCTGATTTTTCTTCTTTTGCATAAGCAATCCCCTTTAGTTGCTTTCATTATACTAAATTGATGATCATGAGAATACGGGATTAAGGTTTCTAGTTATACTATTTGTTGTAAAGCATCTTATCTATAATTCTACTCAATCCCCCGCATTCGGCTTACTCGTGGGACGGGAAAGCAAAACAGGGACCAGAAATCTAATCGCCTAGCCTTCTGGTGCCTGCTTCATTATCTACAATTAATCATCATCTTTACTTGGTAAACAAGCAAGGACAAGCAATACTAAATGACCAATGCCAGTCAATAACTTAAGAAATACTAATCCCAAAGGCAAACCCGCATCTCTTAATCTCCGCACCGTCACCGCCCATCGTGGAATCAAAGTAACTAAATACCAGCCCGAAAACATCCAAAAGAAGATGACCACCTGATTGCCACTGAATGAAAGATGGTCACCAACTGCTGCACCACGTAAAATCTTAAGACCAACTTGAATAAAGATCAAAATGATCCCAATTAAAGCATTCCAAAAGAATGCCCACCAGAACTGGGAACGGGTACTTCTCCCTGTGAAGGTAAAATATCGCCGCCAAAAATCACTATATGCTTTAAACATGACTGTTACCTCCTATCATTTCCTTGTTATTCTTTCTATATGACAATGATATCATGAATGACTGCCTTGATATAATACCCATTTCTAAATTAATTTAACGATAACGAAAAATAGCGCTCCAGTTCGCTATTTTTAGCAAACTAGAGCGCTATTTACCCTCAATTAATTTTCTTTCCTTAGAATTGGTAAGGAAGGAAAGCACCATGCTTTTTCGCTAATCCGTAAATTTCTTCTTGGTCACCGTTAGCTGGAATGTAAAAAATCACCCCATCTTCAGCAACACAAACCGTGTATTCCTTGGATTGTGGCTTGATTTGGCTTGGTACTGTCAGAACCATAGATGTTCCAACCTTGCGTACTTTAACAGTCATTAAATTCACCTCACATTAACTTGTATTTTATACAAACACGCATAACCAAATACTTTCGAAATTATATTAGCATCGTGCTACCTATGTTTGTTGATACAAATTAATTAAAGTGAGTACTTGCATTCATATAGCTGTGAATCAGTATTGTTCTTCAATTAATATATCTATCACCATCTAAATATATAACTTACAGAATTATCGATTAACTTTTTACCGGACAGTTTATAAAAAGTGTGTACTGACCACCAAGTTCACAACTACGATTGGAACAGTCTTTTCGTCCCTTTTTACTCAATTCATCGATTCAAAATCATAATAAATGACACAGCATCATTTCAAATGGGCTGTTATTTAATATTTTTCTCATTTTCGAAGTTCGTTATCAACCCTCTGGCCAAACGTCTTGGGAAACTTTAACCACTAATTTAATCTTATTCCATTGTTCTTCACTTGTTAAGGAGTTTCCTTCTTCGGTAGAAGCAAAGCCACATTGAGTTGATAAAGCTAAATTCTTCAAAGGCACAAATTCTGTTGCCGCTTGGATCCGTTCTTTTAAGAGATCTTCACTCTCTAATTCTGGGAATTTCGAAGTTACTAATCCTAGCACCACCCGAACATTGTCCCGGTTATTCCAGATCTGCTTCAATGGCGCAAAACTGCCGGCCCGATCAGTATCATATTCTAAAAAGAAACCATCATAATTTAATTGGCCCAGATACTTCGCTACCACATCGTAACCACCACTAAAAAGATAAGTTGACTTAAAGTTTCCCCGGCAAACGTGAGTTGTAACGGTTAAATCCTCAGGAAGACCCTTTAAGGCCCCGTTAATGACCGTCACCGCATCTTCAGCTAGTTTCCGGTACTTAGCTTGTTCTTGGAAGTCGTCCTTAGTTTCCAGAAATTTAGCAATTAAGAAGGCCCAAGTAGTATCGTCTAATTGGATATAACGACAGCCTAAATCATAAAAATGTTGAATCGTTTGATGATAGGCTTGGGCGAGATCAGCCAGGTAATCTTCCCAATTGTCGTAAAAATTCAGGGCAAGGTCGCTTCGATTATCCCGGAAGAGCATCGTTGGTGATGGTATCGTTTGTTTCGGAATAACACCAGTTGGGGTTACGCTTTGTAAATATTTAAAGGCTTCAAAGAAGGGATGATCTGGATTGTAGGCAATCTTTCCCGTTAAGCGCACATTATCTGTCCGGGTCTTACTGCCCTTAAACTTGTAGCTTTCATTATAGTCGTAACGTTCCGTCCCGTTCAATCCCCACAAAAAGTCCAAATGCCACCAACTGCGACTAAATTCTCCATCCGTGACCGCTTTTAAACCGGCTGCTACTTCTGCTTGGACTAATTCTTGAATATCCTTATTTTGCACTTGCTTTAAACCGGCTGCATCCAACTTGCCCGCCGCAAAATCAGCATGCGCCTGCTTTAAATCTGCCGGACGTAAGAATGAACCAACGATATCAGCGTGAAAAAATTGTTTTGTCATAATCTATTCCTCACTATTGTTCCAATGTTGACTTATAAATTCCTGGCGCGCGCCCTCTTCTTCTCGCCAACGCGCCGGGTTTTTCTTATAAAATGCTTGGTGATAATCTTCAGCTAGGTAAAAGGGCTGGGCCGGCTCAATTTGAGTCACAATTGGCTCGGTAAAGCGGCCACTTTGTGCTAATCGTGTACGCGAAGCGCGGGCCACTTGATTTTGATAAGCATCTTTAACAAAGATCACGGGCCGGTAATTATCCCCCCGATCCTGAAATTGGCCAAAAGCATCCGTTGGATCGGTTTGTTGCCAATACAACTCCACTAATTGATCATAAGAGACTACTTCCGGATCAAAGGTGATCCGCACCGCTTCGGTATGCCCAGTTCCCCCATGTTTAACCTGCTCATAAGTCGGATCTTGCACATGACCGCCCGTATAGCCAGCCTCCACTTTTTGAATTCCGGGATAGGTATCAAAAGGCTTTACCATACACCAAAAACAACCACCGGAAAAAATCGCCGTTTCTGAACTCATTCTATTCACCCCCTTAATTACTTCTTGCCGTAAATCGGCCAAGCCGCCTGCTGCGCGCCATGATAAGTCTTTTGAATGGCCTTTTCGGTCGCTTCGGTCTGATAGGCCTTAACCACTGCTTGATAGACCTTATTATTTTTATTTTTGGCTTGTACCGCAATTATATTGACATAAGGCTTAGCGGCTTGGTTAATTTTTTCCATGTATAAGGCTTCTTTCCCGCCGGGTTTAATCTTAGCCGAAACGGCATAGTTACCATTAATTACTGCAGCATCAACTGATGTTAAGGCTCGTGGCGTTTGAGCCGGGTCCACCTCTTTGAATTTTAGGTTCTTCGGGTTGGACGTAATATCATTCAAAGATGGCTTAATCCCACTACCAGCCTTAACTTTAATCAAGCCAGCCGCTTGTAACATATTCAAGGCTCGTCCAATCGTGGTTGGCTCGTTTGGTAGTGCGATCGTAGCCCCATCCGGTAAATCGCTTAGCTTGCTATATTTTTTAGAATACAATCCTAAAGGCGAGATAACCGTATTTCCAATACTGACTAAATGAGCATTCTGACTTTTATTATAAGATTCAAAATAGTACTTGGTTAAACAAGCGTGCATATCAATTTCCCCATCTTTAAGGGCCTTATCAGGTTGCACATAGTCATTGAAGACCACATATTGCAATTTGATATTTTGTTTAGCTAATCGCTTTTTCACGTTATTCCAAACCGGTTCCGAATCAGTCCCAACTAAACCCAGTTTCACGGTCGTTATCCGTGAACTTTGATAGCGCCGATAACCAAAATATCCAAGCCCACCTAAAACAACGATAATGACAATTAGCCACCCCAACCAGCGTTTCACTTGACGACTCATCTTGATTTCCTCCAACTTCTTCAACCATGAAAAAAACGTCCTTAGGAATAGCGCTTGCCATTCCTAAGGACGCTTGTGCGTGGTACCACCTTAGTTCAACCCTGATTGGATCCTCTTAGTACTCATACTTGAATACCGTGACTGAATACCGGTGTCACCCGTGAATCATTTACAAACGCTCATGATTCTCATTTCCCAAAAGACCATGTTCGTTAATTGTTCGCACATCAGCTCCCAGCACCGCTGACTCTCTTGGCTGCTACTTAAGAAACTACTCATCTTTCATGATTGATGATTAATTGTGTTTTATCCTAACGAATTGATTAAAATCTGTCAAGAATTAAATTAGATTTTCTAATTTTAAACCAAACTTTGGCAAGTAACCGAATATAGGTCCGACTTAATTTTAGCCAATGGACAATCCAACATCGATGCTAAAGCACTAGCATATAAAGCTAGCTGGCCGTGATAACGTTGCCGAAGTTGCGGTAATTTCGTTCGGGTAATTTGATCCGTTTTATAGTCAAACAACTCAACGCCCTCGTCTGTAACTAAATAGCCATCGATAATCCCATGCACCAGAATCGGTCCATCTTGGTCCGTCAAGTTGTTAAATAATTTCGCCCCTGGCAGTAACATGGAAAAGGCAACTTCTCGTTGAACCTGATCAGGATGCGCTAAAATCCGCTGGCCCAAATCAGTTTGATAAAAAGCTACAATCGCTGCTAAATCAAGTTGGTTACCAACCGCTGGGGATGGAATTAATCCTTGCTCCACCAATTGATCTCGTAAGGCGGTGACTTGACTGAGGGTTACTTCGCCATGACTCAAATCCAACCGCTCAAAGAGCAAATGCGTTGCCGTTCCTAAAACCGTTGGCGTCACCGCTTGATTGGTTTGCATAAACTCTGGAACCGCCATTGTATCTTTTAAATAGGCTCCTTCGCCCCGAACCTGATCTGCATCAATCGTTAACCGACCCATTGCGATATCATCAGGATCTTGAATACGAAAGGCTTCTCGAATCGTTGAAACTGCCTGGTAAGCCGTCGTTTCTGTGGCCGCTTGATGAGGATATTCAAACCGAAGAATCTGCTGCATTAATTGCGCTTGGGCTTTAGTCAGCGGTGGTTGATCCTCACCAAATAACGATAATTGAGTCTGACCAGCTTTACGAACATCTGGTAAATTGGCTTGCCATTGGCGAACCAGTGCTTGATCTACTAATTGGAAGGTAAAGTCGACGTCGCCAAGCTGCAAGGATCCCTCATCAAAAACTGGTTTATCTAATTCGTCCAAAATCGCCGGAAACTGCGGATGACGGAACAAGGTTAAGCCAAGCCAATCAAACATCGAGTTAGCTTTTAGACGCAAGGCATCATTTAGAACTAAATTCTTTGATTGCACCGCTTGTGACCAAAAATTCCAATCCCGTTTTAAATTTCCTAGTTTATTCGTTGGTGCATCGTTAACTGAAGCCGTAATAATTAAGCGCTGTTCGGCCCGGGTTAGGGCCACATATAGCAACCGCATTTCTTCAGCCCGATTTTGGCGTTTTAATTGTTCTTTGATAACTGTTTGTTGCGGTAGTTCATATTTAACTTCCACTGGTGGTAAATCGGGTGCTTGATCATGAACATTTTCTACCAGAGACATCCCGATCCCGGTTCGCGGTTCAATCACCACGCCTTCACTATCTTTGCGAAATTGATGATTCATATCAATCAAGAAAACAATTGGGAATTGCAGGCCCTTACTACCATGAATGGTCATGACATTAATACTATCATTAGCTAGGTCCGCTGGCGCTACCCCTAAATCATCATCTTTGCGTTGCATTTGTTCAATGAAACGAATGAACTGATATAAACCTTTAAAACTGGATTGTTCATAGGCACTGGCCCGCTCATATAAGGCATGAAGATTAGCTTGGCGTTGGGGACCACCGGGCATCCCGCCTACATAATCCAAATAACTGGTTTGATCGTAAATTTCCCAAATTAATTCCGCCAACGACCGCTGACGAGCACAGGCTCGCAAGTGATTAAGCAAAGTCAACAGTCGATTAACTTTTTGCGCCACTAAATAATAATCGACACCGTCACGGAGATGATTTCCTGGGAAATCATCTTCCGGGAAATCATCTTCCGGAAAATCATGGGCGAATTGTTGAATCGCTTCATAATAAGCGCCATCAGGATGGTTTAATTTAATGATTGCCATTTCTGGTTCAGTAAAACCGATTACGGCCTCAGCCGTCGGTAAAGCAATTAATGGTGACCGCATTACTGCTACCAAAGGCACATCCTGGTAGGGATTATCGATAATTCGTAGTAAAGACATCACAATCCGAATTTCGGTAGCCTTAAAGTAATTTTCAACTCCATGGACTGTTACTGGAATATTGAGTTGACCAAACTGTTCTACTATTTGGCTATTAGCCGCCTTGGTTCGTGACAAAATGACAATATCATTAGGCTTGATCCGCCGCATGGTCTGAGTATCTTGGTCAAAGATGGTTTCCTTTTCGTTATCCAGTAATTGTCGAATCCGCGTGGCAACCATTTGGACTTCCCCCGTTAAACGGTCTTCCCCGACAATCGCTGGATTATGGTTGGTCCGGTAGACGAGCATTTCCGTTGGTCGTGCTGGCGCGACTTGTCCATCAGCTAATTGCCATTGGGCTTTGGCCCGCAATTCCGCCGTTTGATCATAGTCCATCTCACCAACGCCTTGGTTCATTAACTGCTTAAAGACCACGTTTGTAAACTCTGTGATATTCGTCATCGAGCGATAATTATCCGACAGGTCTAATGCTTCGTTAGGATCATTGGCTTGGCGGAAACGTTGATAATTCTCTAAAAAGAGGGTCGGATCGGCCTGGCGAAAGCGATAGATCGATTGCTTCATATCCCCCACCATAAAAAGATGATTGCGCTTAGGATCGTGCAATTGTTGCAACAAATCATATTGCAAACGATTGGTGTCTTGGAACTCATCGACCATAATTTCTTGATACTGAAATTGGAGTTCCCGGCGGATTTGAGTGGCGGTTGCTTGATGCGTTGCTAATAACTCGTTAGTTAAGACCGCTCGCCCCGTTAAAATTGCATAGGCATAGTGCTCTAAGTCCGAAAAATCTAACAGGTGACGTTGCTGTTTGGCTCGTTGGTACCGTTGACGAAATTGTTGACTGAAATTAACTAATTGTTCCAAGATCGTTTTGGCTTTTGGTAGCAAAGCGTGGTAGCGCTGACTGGACCAATTAAAATAGGTCTTATGGATTTCATCTAATTGGCTTTTTAAAGCATTTCGCTGGTCTAATTGAGCCAGTTCGACCTCCGAAGAATCTTTTGTTTTCTTTGGATTGATCCCAAAGCTCTTTTTCTCCGTAGCCGCTACTAATAAATCCCAATCATCAACTAATTCGCCATTAATAAAAAGCTGCTCCAGCTTACTCAAATCTTCCGCTAGTCTCTCCCGCAATTTATCATTTTCCGCAACTTGTGATAAGTTTTGCCACTGATTTAATAAATTAAATAATTGAGCTTGGGCTATCGGCTTAACGACCGCCTGATAAAAATGGGTATCAGTAATTGCTTGCTGATCATCCAACTCATAATTATCAATGAGGTGAGTCAGCCACCCATTGGGATCGGGCTGGGCATTGGCCCCCTGATCCATTTTGCGGACCACTCCCGCCAAACCTTCTCCCTTCACTCCTTGGGCAAAATTATCAGCCACTCGCAGATAGGTCGCTTTTTGATCCCCAGTTAACCAATCATTAACGAGGTCATGCCAAACCTGATCCATTAATAAGTTTTGTTCGCCATCCGTCACTAATCGATAATTTGGATCTAAATCAATGGTGTAATAGTAACGCTTAATTAATTGCTCACAAAAAGAATGAATCGTCGAAATATTGGCCACGGCAAGCCGACTAATCTGCTCTTTCATATGTTGATCTGGACTCGCCATGAGACGTTTACGGATCCGCTCCCGCATATTTTTAGCAGCTTCTTTCGTAAAAGTCACCATTAAAAGTTGATCAATATTTAAGCGATCTTTTTCTAACAGTTGAATTACCCGTTCGACTAAGACGGCCGTTTTCCCCGAACCAGCAGACGCTGAAACTAAAATATCATGGCCACGATGTTCAATCGCGGGTTGTTGTTCAGCGCTGGGCTTAAAACCACTCATGCTCCCCCTCCAATTCTGCTTGCATTTTTTTAATTAGATCATCTTCGTCAATGGCAATTTCCCGATACCGGTCTAACATCTGATCGAATTGATAGATGTCTAAATAATCCGAATATTCCAATCCCGAATGCGCTCCGCGTCGAACCGGGAGTAAGGAAACATTCCCCGCTAAAATTTCACTGGCTGCTTGGTGAATCAACCATCGATTTCGTTTAATTAACCAACCAAGTTGATCGGAACTGACTAAAGACGTTCCTGCCTTAGCTTGGAAATTATTTTGATCTGAGCGATTTAATCTCGGCTTAGACTTGCCAAGTTTATTGACATCGATCACCAACCCCTTGGGACTTTTATTAGTCAGTCCATCATCTAAAGGCATTAAAAAGGACTCTTGATTTAAGAGAATTCCTTTATAGGTATGGTTTTCTAAACTAACAGTTATTAAGTTCTTCTTTAAGTCTTTTTCTTTATATTGTGGATCGGATAAGTGAAGGTAAATAGCCCCCGCTACCCGACCGTTTGGTAGATTTTGTTGCACCACATCTAAATAGGCGAGCATTTGTAAATCGGTACCAACATAGGCATCAATCAAATCGAACTTCCGTTCACTGGATTTGTAATCGACAATGACATAGTCCATCCCCTGATCAGTAACAACTTGATCAATCCGATCGATTCGACCACGTAAGGTTACTACTTTACCGTTTGATAATTGTTGTTGCAGGGGTTTTAAGACGACCTGATTATCATCACCTGGCCGAGTAACCCGCGGACCAAATGGTTGTTCCATTGCTACGGCGCGCGCGTCACTATGCTGAGCCTGCAAACTCAAGATCCGCGTCATCGTCCGTGCCACTTTTTCCATGCTATAAACTTGGTAAGCCGCTACCTGATCATTATTTGCCAATTCCATCACACTGGTTTGTTTGACCTTAGCCGCTTGAATTGCCTGGTCAGTCAAGACCTTTAACAAAGCTTCATCATCGACGAGGTCAGCCAAGTCAACTGGTTGTTGTTTAACCAGACGCATAAACTGATCCATCACATCATGAAAAAAGGTTCCCGACTTATCAATCGAAATTTCCAATTCATCGCGCGGTTGCAAGCGTAAACCGTACTTTAAAAAGTATTCATATGGATTTTGATAAAAGGTCTGCAATTGGCTAACGGACCCCATTAATTGACCGCGCGGATCATCATCTAAGGGTTGCCCATATAATTTTACCGCTAACGAAGCTGGTAGATTAGTCGTCTGATTATGGTAGTCTAGACTGGCCATCAAGTACTGATAACGGCTCGGCATCACTTGATTAAGTTCTATCGCAAGGCTTTGCCAACCATCACTCAACCAGGTTTGATCATCGGCTTGGAGCCGTCGAGTCACTAATAGATAAGCCATTGACACATTCGGAGTACTAATCACCGGTAAGATTTGTTCAAATTCGGCTTGAGGCTTGATTTGAGCGGGTTGAGTTCCTAGAACCATTTGGTGATCACTATCCCATTGCCCTAAATGCTTGGCTAGACCAATCAAATACGGTGATAAAGTTAACTCACTTTCATCGCTACTTAGTTGGGCTGCCGTCATGATCAACCTTTTGGTCCCACTCAACATCCCTAAATAATTAATAAAGGGTTCATGATTGCTTCTGGCGACATCACTTAAAGGCAGAAATTGATCCGCTTTTAAACCCTGTCGTAATAGGTCTAAATCTGGATCACTTAATAGTCCAGTAGTAGTTTTAATTTCTGGCATAACGTCATCCGTTGATCCCATCATAATCACAACTGACCGCTGGTTGGTTTGGGTCATTCCAGTTTCCGAAACCATCACTTGATCTAAAGTGGATGGAATCTGGGAATACTCAGCTGCTCCAAAGGCCGCTTCGATCATGGCAATAAATTCCTCGAGTAGCTCCTTTGGTTCATTGGTCAGCTCGCCCACCAAATCCACATACTCATCTAACAAATTGCAAAAGGTTTGCCAAACCTGCTGTGGTTGTTCCATCAAGGTTAAGTCTCCATCATCTAAAGCGGCTTGGGACCACTTTAAGAGCGCTTGATCCACCCCTTGATGAACCAAGAATTGATAAAGAACGGTTGCTAATTCACGCCCGGTCGTGATTTGATCCAACTGATCTAAAAAAGGCGCGATTTCCCGGGAAATATACTGGCGAACCTGGTTAATCGTATTCATCAGGTCAGCTGATTCGTTTGCGATGGGCTGCCAGGCTTTCCCTATCCAGGCCCTGCTACCTTGTCCATATTTTAAACACCAATTTTCAGTTTGGTAGACGGCCTCCATAAAGCTTGCATGCTCAACGTCTTGGGGAGTCAATAATTCCGTTTTTAATAGTTGCATCACATCCGCCGTCTGGTAATAATTTTGTTTAATTTTAAAGAGTGCTTCGATCATTGTCACCAGGGGTGAATTGGCCATGGACCGTTGATGATCAATAAATAAAGGAATTTGGTGCCGTTTAAAAATTGGCTCAATGATATTCTCATAACTCGCCAAATGTCGCGTTAAAATTAAAAAATCACGATAACGATATCCCTTGGTAGCAACCAGATGTCGAATTTTAGCCGCAATCTGATCCACCTCCGCCAAGCGAGTCGGGGTTACCAGAAAGGATACCTGCCCCTGAAAGTCAACTTTAGCTTCTGGAGTTTGGAACTGAGCTTGGGCTTCCATCCAGGCTTCGACCGCTAATAAATCACGCCCCACCCGTAATGGTAACTGGGAGGCCATGATTGGAGGTAACAGATCTACTTTGGTTTGTTGATCTACAAAAGTTATCAGTCGTTGGTATTGGGCGGCTGATTGATAATATAAGTTATGCTCGTCCGGTAACTCATGAGGAGCATAGGCTCGATCAGCTACCAAACTCATCATAGTGGAAGCCCCATTTTGAATCATCGCTTCCACCATCGCTTGTTCTTTAGCGGAAAACTGCCCGGTGTACCGGTCTAAATAGAAATGATCATGACTGGTTTGGGGGTCATTAAGCTTTTGAACTAATAAATCTTCAATATCAACATTGCTCAACCGATCAGCACTTAAAGTTAAGTAACGTTCATAAATTTGACTGATGATCCTTAATTTTTCGAGCCAGATCGCTTGACTAGGGGACTGATGCTGACTTTGTAAAGCCTGGGCAACGACTGAATCAGGCTGATCAATTAAATCATCGGGAGTTAAATTGGCTGTTTGAAAGGCGATGATTTGTTCGGTTACGGTTTGGACGAAACCAGGACGGTCACTCTCACCTTGAAAAATCCCCAACTGTTGCGGGTTCGTTTGTTTTAACTGTTGAATGATTTGGGCTACTAACATTACTGGTCCCATTTTTGATAATCGGGGGCTCTGATAAGCCGGGTCATTCTTCAATAAATACCAAGCTAACCGGCTAAAAGATAGGATTTGGACGCGTGATTGGGCATACTGTTCCCGATAGCCTAACCGGCTTTGTAGAGTCGCTAAAATTCGCACTTCCGTTTCAAATTTAATGTGATTGGGTACCAAGAAAAAGAACCGATCCTTGACTTGCTTAGGATCTTGCAAGCGTATAATTAAATCCTCGACCAAGGCTGCTTCATGTTGCCGTGAAGCTTTCCCAATGACAAATTGTAAAGTCCCCATAAGTATCTCCTCAAGTTAATAGAATGATTAAATTATAGCATTAATCCAATAATTAACCATTGACATCAATTTCTCAGCATGTTTTAATAAAAGCAATTATTCAACGAAAGGAAGGATTGTTCAGATGTCTTGTTCATCATTAATCACAGTAGCTAACTATTATTACGGCTATGCTTATTCAGCCTAATGTCCGACCACTTGGTGCGGACAGAGACGTTCGCACTAAGCAAAGCTGTGATTTAATAATCCTTTGCTAGGTGTTGTAATCTAGCTAGGGGTGTTCAAGGATCTGGACCAACCATCCATTAAATAGATTCACCAACTAGATTGAGTTAACGTCTCAAGCTTGTTGGTGTTTTTTTATGTAGTATGAAAGAAGGAAAATCAATGAAACACGCACACGCCACTAATCGGCCAGAACCTAAATTTGGTTTTGGCGAAAGCATCATGATCTTAATCGCTATTTTAATCATCTTAGGATCATTAATTATTGTTAAGCAACAAGAACCGCAGGCCCCACTCTTTATCGCTTTTACCCTTTTAGCAGTTTACGCCCGCCTTCGTGGTTTTAAATGGTCGACCATCATGGATGGGATGCGTACCGGGCTCAAGGACGGGGTTGACCCCCTCGTTATTTTCTTATCTATTGGAGTATTAATTGCAACTTGGATCTTTTCGGGAACCATTCCAACTATTATGTACTTTGGTTTTAAGATTATCTCCGTACAATTTTTTTTGCCGACGGTCTTTATCGTCTGTACCCTTGTGGGGGTCGCTTGCGGGAGCTCATTTACCACCGTTTCGACCATGGGGATTGCCTTTGTTGGGATTGGGGCTACCCTAAAAATCAATCCTGGTTTAACGGCGGGGGTGATCGTTTCAGGAGCCTTTTGTGGATCTAATATTTCTCCCCTATCCGGAACCACTAATCTAGCCGCTTCGGTTGGTGAAATCAATATTTACAAGCATATTAAAGCCCTAATGATTACTGATATTCCAGCTTGGGCCATTTGTGTCGTCATTTACACCCTGCTCGGCTTAAATTCTAAACAGGTTAGTTTAAGCGCCGTTCACCAAATGATGCATGGTCTTAGTGATGGCTTTTGGATTTCTGGATGGGCCCTGCTGCCGGTCGTTCTCCTAATTGTCTTAGCGATCTTACAAGTCCCAGCAATCCCATCTTTAGGTCTTGGATCAATTTTTGCTGCCCTATTAGGCTGGATTCACCAACCTTCAACTAGCATTACAACGATTACCAAAACCATTATGGATGGTTACGTTGCTCATAGTGGCGATAAAACCATTGATACCTTACTTTCAAAAGGTGGTATCTCTAGCATGCTGACTTCTTTAGCTTTGATTGTTTTTGCCCTCTCCTTAGGTGGTTTACTAATCAAACTAAATATTATTGGGGCGATCATTAATCATTTATCAGGAATCGTCAAAACGGCTGGACGGGTTACCCTCGCTACAGCCATTACCTGTATTGGGGTTAACTTAATGATTGGTGAACATTACCTCGCCATTATCTTACCGGGGCAATCCTTTATCCACGCTTCTGATAACTTAGGGATTCCTCGCGAGCTCTTCACGCGTATTTTAAATGACGCTGGGGCCGCTGTTAACGCTATTGTTCCTTGGAGTGTCTCCGGAGTTTTCATTGCCGGAGCCTTGCAAATCAATCCTTTGCAATTTATTCCTTGGGCTTTCTTCCCCTTCATTGTCACGATCTTATGCTTGATTACGGGAATGTTTGTAAAGCCAAACTCGGAAAAATAATTTTAGATACTAGACTACAAAACACCTCAGCACTAACCAGGACCTATAGTGCCCTCTTAAGTACTGAGGTGTCTTTATACAAGTTTAAACTTACTTTTCACTATCGGACCGTTCGCTAATCACGATCGTCCCATCACTAACATCCGCTAACAGATGCTTTGCTTCCAGATGATCTAAGTAGAAGTCTGTGACCTTATCACGAATTTGTTGTTCGATCACCCGCCGTAATGGTCGAGCTCCCATCGTTTCATCATAACCTTCTTCAATCATCAGGTCCTTAGCAGCATCCGTGACTTCCACGTCCATGCCCTTCTTAGCTAAGGTTTGGTTGACCCCATCCAGCATCAAGTTAACGATTGCTTTTAAGTCATCCTTACTCAAAGCTTTAAATTCGACGATTGCATTGAACCGGTTTAAGAATTCTGGCCGGAAGTATGGCGTTAAGCGCTTGATCAAAGTTGGTTGGTCCTCCGTTAATTGTACGTCATTGGAGAAGCCAGCGTTAGAAGTGGCAATCACAATCGTGTTCTTAAAGTCAATCGTGTTTCCTTGGCCATCCGTCAACCGCCCATCATCGAGCACTTGCAACAAGAGCGTGATTACTTGTGGATCAGCCTTTTCAATTTCATCAAACAAGACAATTGAGTAGGGGTGACGACGAACTTTTTCCGTTAAGGTATTTGAGTTATCGTCATAGCCCACATATCCAGCCGTCGTCCCAATCAATTTGGAAACCGCTGTCCGATCAGAGTATTCCGACATATCCAACCGAATAATGTCATCCGTGCTCCCAAACATATCTAGGGCTAATTGCTTGGCTAATTCCGTCTTACCAACCCCGGTTGGCCCGACGAACAAGAAGCTCCCAATTGGTCGGTTTCCTTCATCAAAACCAGCCCGGTTCCGCCGAATCGCCCGTGCTACCGCATTGACAGCTTCATCTTGACCAATTACCTTTCCGGCTAACCGGTCATTTAAGCCTTTCAAACGTTCGATGTCACTGGCACCCATCTTTGATACAGGAATCCCCGTCATCCGTTCAACCGCCGCAGCCACATCATTTGGGGTGGCAACGGCTCGTTCAGCCGTTGAATGATCGTCTAATTGTTGCTTTAAGCTTTCGATCTTTTCCTTAGCTTCTTGGGCTGTTTGATAATCTTCTTTGTCGGCTGCCTTTTGTTGCTGGTCTTCTAATTGCTTAATTTCTGCTTCAATCGCATTAGCATCCTTCACTGGATGTTGAGCAGCCAGGTGCGTTGCCGTCATATCAATCAGATCAATTGCCTTATCTGGTAATTGCCGTTGTGGCATGTATTGAACTGAATAATCAATGGCCGCCTTTAAAACTTCATCCGGCAATTCCACATTGTGGTGCTTTTCGTATAAATCCCGAATTCCTTGGAGAATTTTAAGGGTATCTTCCTTACTTGGCGCATTTACCGTTACTTGGTTGAACCGCCGAGAAAGGGCTGCATCCTTCATGATTGTGTTCCGGTATTCATCTTGAGTTGTGGCCCCAATAATGGTAATTTCACCCCGTGATAAAGCCGGCTTTAAGATATCAGCCATCCCTTTAGAACCACTTGCGTCCCCGGCATTACCAGCACCAATGATTTGATGAATTTCATCAAAGAAGAGAATTACATTCCCCGCTTGTTTTACTTCATCAACTAGCTTTTGCATATTCTCTTCAAAGCTACCACGATATTGCGTTCCGGCTTCCAAGCTGGAAACATCAATACTAATAATTTCTTTGTTCTTAATGGCCGCAGGGACATCCCCATTCACAATCGCTTGGGCTAAGCCTTCGACCACCGCGGTCTTACCAACCCCGGCATCCCCGACTAGAACCGGATTGTTCTTGGTCCGCCGCGCTAAAATTTCCGCCGTTTCTTGAATTTCTTGATTCCGCCCGATCACTGGATCTAACTTCCCGTCCCGAGCTTCCTGCGTTAAGTTGCGTCCTAATTTACTTAAAAGCCCATCTGATTTAATTTGACCAGCTTGAGCTTGCTTAGTTGGGGTTGGGTTACCTGGTAACTGCCCCGTTTGCCGATATTGGGCAAATTCTTCTGGGGTTACCTCCCGACCGTTAATTAAGTACCGCCGGTTTTCAGTATTATAACCGTTCATGTTCCCCATCAATTGGTTAAATAAGTCATCCATATCACTGTTAAACATAAGCCAGTCCCCCTTTAATAGTATTTATTTTTGTGTTTACTAAAAGGCCCAATGCATAAAATTTACACCCGACCCTTCGACTACACATGTTTATCATCATCTATTAAGTAACTATCTTCCAATTCCTGCAAAATCTGCCACATTTGCTTGTGCATGGTCTGCGCTAACGCATCCAAATCTCGCAAATTAATCGAGGTTGCATTCGTCTGTTGCTTATTAAACGATTTATGTAAAGTGGTGTAGCCATAACCAGATTCCTTAGCGACCCGATAAATGGTCAAGCCATTATGATCGAGATACGCTTTGATATCTATTCTCATCGCTGATCACTTCCTTTACGATTCTTAGTATACCACATTTGTGATATAACACAATAGTAAAATACCAAAAATTTGATATATTTTTTCTACTCGTTTTGATGAGAATTTTCTTAATTTATTTTAATTTTTATCTTGACAAGCTCTTCCCCTATTCGGTACACTTACATCATCAAAAACGAAAGGAAGATTAACCATGTTACAACAAGTCACTAATCAATCATGGCAAAGCCAGCGTTAGGTTGTTTTTTGTGTAACTGCACAGATGCAACCGATCAGAGTTCATCTGTGCTGGCTAATTTTCCTATACAAAAGCCCGCACATGAAAGAAGTGTGCGGGAGTTGCCAAACCGGCATTCCTGTTTACTCGGGAATGCCGGTTTTTTTATTCGAGAATTAGCTTTTTAAATCAATTGGAGGAATTAACATTATGAAACGTTTATACACTATTATTGGGATCTTAGTCGCCGTCGTGATCATTGCCTTAGTTGGCAATCAACTTAGCCAACGCTCAAATTCAACTAAACCCACGGTCGGTATCTTACAGTTGATGTCACATCCGTCACTGAATCAAATTCATAAAGGTGTCATTACCGGTTTGAAAGAAGAGGGTTACGTTAACGGAAAAAACATCAAGATTGATTTTCAAAATGCAGAAAATGATCAGAGTAACTTGAAGAGTATGGCAGAAAAATTTAAAAACGAAAACGCTAAAGTTACCATTGGGATTACTACCCAAGCCGTCCAAGCCCTCGCTAATGCTTCCAGCAAAACACCGATCGTTATGGGAGCGGTCTCCGATCCCGTTGGCTCAGGAATTGTCAAAAGCTTAAAGCACACGGGCAATAATGTTACCGGAGTTCAGCACGTTGAACCCGTCGCTCAACAAGCCAAGTTAATTCGGACCTTATTACCCAACGTTAAAACTATCGGGGTCATCTATAACGCGGGTGATGATGCGGCCACCGGTGAAGTGAAGTTATTCCAATCACTAATGGAAAAACAAGGGATCACGGTTAAGACCTACACCATTACTTCCACTAATGATATTGACCAAGTCAGCGCCAACATGGCGAGTGAAGTTGAAGCGGTTTACGTACCAACTGACAATACGGTTGCCGCTGGGATTCAAACACTTTTAAAGAATACTGATAGTGCAAACGTTCCCGTTTTTGGGAGTGTCCAATCCATGATTAAATCGGGTGCCGTGGCTACCTACAGTATCAGTCAATATGATATGGGTGTGTTAACCGGGAAAATGGCCGGTCAAATTCTTAAGGGTAAGAAACCTTCCGCCATGCCCGTTCAACATGTCAAAACCGGTCATTACTACATTAACACTACTGCCGCCAAGAAGTTTAATATCACCATTCCACAATCAATTTTAAAGAGTGCCAAGAAAGACGGGGTTATTTACAAATGAGTATTATTCTTTCCGCTATCGGTCAAGGTCTCCTCTGGGGGCTTTTAGGACTTGGCCTGTATCTTACCTTTCGAATCCTTGATTTTCCAGACTTAACCGTTGAAGGAACTTTTCCTTTAGGCGCCTGTGTCTGTGTCGCTGCCATTACACATGGTTTATCACCATTTATTGGCTTACTACTCTCCCTTTTAGCCGGGGCCTTAGCTGGCCTCGCCACGGGCCTTTTATACACCAAATTAAACATTCCCAATATTCTCGCGGGAATCTTAGTAATGACAGGGATGTACTCCATTGATTTACGGATCCTTGGTCGATCAAATGTTGGGTTATTGAATTATCAAACCTTTTTCATTTACGACTTCATTCAACAACTACCAGATTATTTGGGTGCCATTGTAATTGGGGTCATCTTCGTAGTAGTTGTGATTACCATCTTAACCGGCTTTATTAATACTGATTTAGGTCAGGCATTTGTCGCCACCGGTGATAATGAACGCATGGCGGCTTCCTTTGGGATTAACACCGATAATACCAAGATCCTTGGTTTAATGGTCTCAAACGGGATCATTGGTTTAGCTGGCGGGATGATTGCCCAGCATGATGGCTACGCGGACGTCAATATGGGAATTGGAACGATTGTGATCGGCTTAGCCGCCATCATTATCGGAGAAGTCCTGTTACCAAATCTTTCTTTAAGTGGTCGGTTAATTGCCATTATTATCGGGAGCATTGCTTACCGTTTTGTCATCTTAATCGTCTTACAACTCGGCTTTAATACCAATGACACTAAACTCCTCTCCGCTATCATCCTGGCCCTTTGTTTAGCCATTCCAGTACTCCGCCACAAGCTAAAACTCGATCACTTATTCAACCAAGGAGAGCAAAAATCATGACGACTTTATTGGAACTTAACCATATTTCAACGACTGTTAATGCTGGAACTCCTAATGAAAGGACTATCTTAAAAGACTTAAATCTAACAGTTGAACAAGGCGAATTTATCACCCTACTGGGGACTAATGGAGCTGGTAAATCGACGCTTTTAAACGTTATTAATGGTTCTTTAAGACCAAGCCACGGTCAAGTAGTAGTTGATCAACATCCGGTCACGAAATTACCAGAGGCGAAGCGGGCCAAATACATTGCCCAGGTCTTTCAAGATCCAAAATTAGGCACTGCTCCCCGGATGACGGTCGCCGAAAACCTCCTCTTAGCCGCCAAACGTGGCCAACGGCGCTCCTTAATCCCGCGTCGATTAAATGCCCATCTTGACGAATTCAAGCAATTAACCAGTCAATTACCTAACGGCTTAAGTGATCGTTTGACCACCGCTGCTGGCGAACTTTCAGGTGGCCAGCGCCAAACCCTGAGCTTTTTAATGGCGACCATGACTAAACCACAACTACTCTTATTAGATGAACATACCGCAGCTCTAGATCCCAATACTAGCCACCAGTTAATGACCTTGACGGATCAGGTTGTCACCCAACAAGAACTAACCTGCATTATGATTACCCATCAAATTAAAGATGCTTTAAAGTATGGTAACCGAATCATCATTTTAAATCAGGGCCAAATCGTCCTGGACGTTAAAGGCACCGACCGTTCAGACTTATCTGAAGCTGACCTTCTCCAATATTTTGAAGCCTGAATAGATTTTTAGGCTTTTCGCTACGGGACGAGTAAAATATAACTATATCTAAAATTAAGACTGCATTGGCAGTCTTTTTTATCTAGCGAGGTGATCTAATGCCATCAGAAAAACAAAAATTTATGCTTTCAGGATTAGCAACCGTTCTAGGAGCGGCTGGAATTAGTTTTCTGGTAAGTGAAAAATTATTTAAAATTGCCTTCCAACGGGTTAATTATGTCCCGGAGACCTCAGCTGACAAACAAAAATATGCCGACTTATATTGGGATTACGTCGCTTGGTTTAAAAAAGTTAATAAGGAACATTGGACCTTTTCGATGGATGACGATGACGACTTGATGTCCGCATACTTTATTCCAGCCAAAGAACCATCACTAAAAGCCGTAGTAATCTCACATGGTTATAGAGGCAATGGCGAAACGATGGCTAATTACGCAAAAATGTTTTATGAACTTGGTTTTAACGTTTTATTACCAGATGATCGTGGTCATGGTCAAAGTGCCGGTAGTTACATTAGTTTTGGTTGGTTAGATCGCATTGATTACCAGACCTGGCTTCATAAATTAATTGCGCGGCTGGGTGACCAAGTCAAAATCGTCCTCTTTGGGGTTTCCATGGGCGGGGCAACCGTTGAAATGTTAAGCGGGGATGAGTTGCCCGCACAAGTTAAATGCATTATTGCTGATTGTGGCTATTCCAGTATTGAAGATGAGTTGCAATATCTGCTCAAACGGCAATATCACTTACCGGCCCATCCCTTTTTACCAATGGTCTCAACTATTAATCGTCATCGCTTAGGATATTACCTTAAAGACGTTTCATCAACGAACCAACTCAAGAAAAATACGCGACCGATTTTCTTTATCCATGGCGAAAAAGACGTTTATGTCCCTAGTTGGATGGCCCTGGAAAATTATCAAGCAACGGAAGCACCGAAGAAACTCTGGCTGGTTAACCAAGCTACCCATGCGGAAAGTTTTTGGATTAATCCCGTTGATTATCAAGACCACATTACCGAATTTCTGCAACAATACTTTGATAATCCAACTACCAAACAATAACATGGCTGGGAAGATCACCTTTCTTCACCAGCCATGTTATTTATCGTTTATATTTTAAGACGATATGAATCAGGATCAAGGTAGCACCAACCCCGAAAATCGCCCCGCCTAGATACGAAAAGAGATCGTCATTGATTAATATTGCCGTCATTCCGCCAATGACAACCAATCCAATTGAAGTCACCAAGAGCCAATTACTTTTCATGATGGTTTCAATCCGTTCCTGCTTTTTTTGATCATTATTTACCTTCATCTCGATTGCGACACCATATAAAATGGCAATACTATTTAAAATTACAATTGCCACAAAGATGTAACCTACTATGTCGGTACTATTAATCATCCCGTTTGCATCCGCCAAAGTAAAAACCAAACAGATTAGGTTGATAAATTGTAACAAGACTATTAATGGTCGAATATTCTTTCTGACTTGTTGTTTAATAATTTGGTCTTTCATTTTCCCGTCCTCCTTTAATAATTGATCAATCGAGAGGTCAAAATATTCACTCAGTCGAATCAACATCGCAAGATCAGGATACGAGCGTTCATTTTCCCAACTTGAAATTGTTTTTCGTGATACGGACAAATCCTTGGCTATTTGGGCTTGGGTCACTTGTCGTGCTTGTCTTGATGCTTTTAATTGTTGACCTAAGTTCATTTGACCACCTCAAACTTTTAATTAATTTGAAATCGAAGGCGCGCTTAGTTGATTTCAAATTTTATGATAACGAATCTTTGGAAACCTGACTAGCTATGATCCGGTTACATCCGGATTTTTCAAGAGTTTACCTATTATATTGCCCGGGAAATAATTGACGATTCAGAAATCCCCCTTGACAATTATTAAAATTAAATTAGAATAAAACTATCAATTAGTAAACGAGGTTCATTATGTCAGGTCTAACAAACTTACAATTAAAGATGACCTTTTATTTCTGGTTCCAGCATTCCTAGGACCAGAACGTTTTGTGATGGTTTCTAGGACTTATCCCGGAAGCCATTCATGATCTTCTTTTACTAAAGAATAAATCACGATAGCCATCCGGGTGTTGAGAAATCAACCCCGGATTTTTGTTTATAAGGAGGACAACCATGCCACATTCAAATTTAGCAATTCGCTATAATTACCATCTTGATGAAATCAAACCCAATAATATTTTAACCTTCAATCAAGAAATTAGTTCCATCCCCGATATTGTCAAATTAACCTTAGGTGAACCAGATTTTAACGTCCCGGAAATCGGCAAACAAGCCGCCATTGCCAGTATCGAAAATAATGATTCTCATTATGCTCCCGGAACTGGCTCTGAGGCCCTGCGAAAGGCCATTGCTGACTTTTTAAAGGTCCGCTACCAATTAACTTACAGTCCTGACCAAGAAATAGTGGTGACGATCGGTGCGACAGAGGCCATCTATGCTTCCTTAAATGCCCTGCTTAATCCTGGAGATAAGGTTTTGATCCCCACCCCTACCTTCCCGCTTTACGAAACGGTGGTCCGGATGTTAGGCGGTGTCCCGATTAATCTTGATACGAGTTCTAATAACTTCGTCTTATCGCCAGCGATGGTAAAAGCTGCGCTCGATGAATACGGTCCTGCCGTCAAAGCAGTCATTTTAAACTACCCCTCCAATCCAACGGGAGTTACTTATTCCGCTAGCGACTTGCAGGCCTTAGCAGAGGTACTCGCCCAGAGCAAGGCGGTGGTGATTGCAGATGAAATTTACTCCGAACTCTTATATGATGGCCAACACGTTTCGATCGCTACTTATTTACCTGAACAAACCTTAGTCTTAAATGGGGCTTCGAAGTCCCATGCCATGACTGGTTATCGGATTGGCTTCATTGCCGGACCAACAGAAATCATGCAGAAAGTCAGTCTCGTCCATAATTTAATGATTACTTCCCCATCTGATCCAGCCATGGCCGCCGCCGTCCCTTGTTTTGGAACGGAAACCGGTCGACAAGCATCCGTTGAAATGCGCGCTGCTTACCAAATCCGGCGGGATTACATGGTTGAAGAACTAACTAATCTTGGCTTTACAGTAGCCAAACCAAACGGGGCCTTTTATATCTTCGCGCAAATCCCTCATCAGTACGGGAGCGACGATGTCCAATTTGCCCGTGATTTGGCACAAGAAGCTCAAGTTGCTACCATCCCTGGATCTTTCTTCGGTCCTGGGGGTGAGGGTTACTTACGGATGAGTTACGCCACCAGTTTAGATGACTTGAAAACGGCAATCAGCCGAATCCAGAATTTTCTTAATTAGAAAGGAGTTTTCCCAATGACCACAATCTTAATGACCAGTGTTCGTGATGATGAAATGGCTGCAATCAACCAATATGCTGAACAACATAATATCACCATCAAAACCACCCCAAAATTAATTGAAGACGCCCTTGATCTGACCACTGATATCGATGGTTTAGTGATCCAACAACGAGATCCCGTTCCCGACCATGTTTACCCCATCTTAAAGGAACACGGCTTAAAGCAACTAGCATCACGAACGGCCGGTTATGATATGGTGAATGTCCCCTTAGCTCATGAAAATGGGTTAATCGTTACCAATGTCCCGGCCTACTCCCCACGAAGCGTTGCCGAATTTGCTCTCATGCAAATTTTTCGTTTATTACGGAACACCTATGCCTTTGACCACCGCGTTGCGCAAAATGACTTCCGCTGGGCTGGATTACAATCGCTCGAAATTCACTCAGCCACCATTGGAATCATCGGGGTTGGCCGTATTGGTGGAACCCTAGCCAAACTTTTAAAGGCCTTAGATGCCCGCGTCTTAGGCTATGATGTCAAACCCCGGAGTGACTTAGCGGGAATTGTTGAATATGTATCTAAAGATGAACTTCTTCAACAAAGTGACGTGGTTTCGTTACATGTAGATCTTAACCCAACTTCCGTTAATTTATTAACGGCATCAGATTTCCGATTAATGAAAGCTAGCGCCGGCCTCGTGAATGCTAGTCGGGGACCGGTCGTTAATACAAGTGATCTCATCACGGCTTTAGAAGAACATACGATTAAAGCAGTCGCCTTAGATACGGTTGAAGGTGAAGGACCCGTCTTCAATGCTGACCTGCATCAAAAAGGAATTTCGGATCTTCAAATTGCTAAACTCCACGCTTTAGATAATGTTATTTTGACTCCCCACGTTGCCTTCTTTACTAATATTGCTGTTCAAAACATGGTTGACTTCGCCCTTGATGATGTCCTGACTATTTTGAACGGTGGTCATTCTAGTCACGAAATTAAGCCATAAATTTAAAAATAGAGATAGTATGAGGTTCACTTCAAATGAAGCTCCTGCATACTATCTCTATTTATTTATGGTAAGGCAACCCATTAATAATGGTATAGGCACGATAAACCTGCTCCGTTAATACCAATCGCATTAACTGGTGTGGTAAAGTGAACCGTCCAAAAGAAATGGTCGTATTAGCCCGTTGCATAACCGCTTGACTCAACCCCAATGAGCCACCAATCACAAAAGTTAGATCACTATGCCCATAAGTGGTTAATTGATTAATCTCCTTAGCAAACTCCTCGGAAGATCGTTCTTGACCTTGAATCGCTAAAGCAAAAACGTATTCCCGGTCCTTAATCTTATCTAGAATGCGAGCTCCTTCTTTTTCCATTACGCTCTGCATTTCGGCTGAACTTAATGATTCTGGGGCCTTCTCATCTGGAACTTCAATTATTTCAAATTTGGTATAGCGATTGAGGCGTTTGGCATACTCCGCGATACCTGCTTTAAAATACTTTTCTTTGAGCTTGCCTACTCCGATTATTTTGATCGTCATTTGTTTTCCTGCTCCTTTTTCTACTTATCCACAAGTTTTCCACAACATATCCACACCGCTTTGTGGATAGTCTTTTGTGTTTAATGGTTTTCCACATAAGTTATCCACAATTTAGCTTTGCTATATCTCGCACTAATAAATCCTATTAAATCAACGTTTCTAGCGATTTTTAGTTTATTTAATCCACTTATCCACATTCACATTTATAACCTGTGGATAAGTTATTAAGGATTAGTAAAGCCTATTATATCAGTCCTTGGTCCACCTGTGGATAACTCGTGGATATCTTTTTCCACAAAAAAGCTTGAAGTAGATTTACCCAAAATCTTTACTTCAAGCTTCATGATTAACTATTTGTACTGCTACTACTATTGCTAGCCTCTGACAAGGTAACAGTCGCCGTTTTTTCCTGACCATCATGATAGTAAGTAATTTTGACTCGATCGCCCACCTTATATTTATATAGGGCCGTCCGCAAATCACTAGCATCCGTCACCGTTGTTTTCCCAAATTTTGTGATGACATCATATTGACTGAGTCCGGCCTTAGCAGCCGCTCCATCATCGGTCACACTCATTACGACCACGCCGGAGGTTACGTTAGTTGGTAATTTCAACACTTCGGTCTGATCACTTTCCGTCACACTATCTAAATCAAGCATGCTAATTCCTAATGATGGTCGGGAAATGGAACCGTTCTTCACCAGTTGATTAATGACGCTTACCACTTCATTACTTGGAATGGCAAAGCCCATCCCTTCAACACTAGTTCCATCAATGCTGGATGATAACTTCATCGAATTAATGCCAATCACTTGTCCCGCCATATTAATCAAGGGACCACCCGAATTTCCAGAATTAATTGCGGTATCAGTCTGGATCACCTTGGTTGCTACCGAAGCATCACTAGCTCGAATAGTCCGATTAACGGCGGAGACAATCCCCTTAGTTACTGAATTAGCGTACTCCGTTCCCATTGGCGAACCAATCGCGAGGACATCTTGTCCCGCTTGAACCTGCTTTGAATTTCCAAATTCAGCAACCGTCTTAACATGACTCGCACTAATCTTGAGAACTGCTAAATCTGTCGTTTCATCCGTCCCAACAATTTTGGCTGAAACCTTTCGACCAGACGCCAGAATAACACTAACGGCGCTCGCTCCCGAGACCACATGGTTATTAGTCACAATATAGGCCGTTCCCGCTGATTTTTTATAAATCACTCCCGATCCTTCAGCCGCCGTTTCTAAGCCTGAACTATTAGTGGATGAAGAACTAGATGCATAGCCAAAGTCACCCATGTTACTGGTACTCGTACTTTGCTGATTAATAACACTGACCACGGCCCCTTTCACCTTGTTATATGCTTTGGTGGAGCTACTGGTTGCTACTTTACTATTATGAACTTTAGCTCCCCCAGAAGATCCAAAGCCACTGGCCACCGTACTGACGATCGTCGGCCAAACACTGCTAATGGTTTTTTGAACGCCCCAAAAAATTCCGCCGCCGATTAAGCCCGCAACTATCCCAACAGTGGCCACTTTCATCCAGAATAATTGTCGATTGCGATCATGATTGGAATTTCGCATTGATCATTTCCTCCGTACCCCATAGTTAATTTTTATTTTACCAGAGGATCTTGAAAAAGCTGTTCATATATCTTTACAAAATTGTTAAGCCCAAAGCCTGATCTGGTTCGGCATCAATCAGTTTAAAATCATGATCTACCCCCAGGTCATGGGTTTCTAGCTCTTCAGCAACCGTTAGATGGGCTAACGATCGTAAGTTATTATGTTGACTCCGGTGTCCCAAAATCACTTCTTTGGTTCGATCACCAATTACTGAAATTAAGGCCGCCGCTCCCTCTTCATTGGACAAATGGCCTTCATCCCCTAAGATCCGCTGCTTTAATGACCAGGTATAAGGTCCATTCCGCAACATCTCCGTATCATGGTTACATTCCATTAAATAGGCATCCGCATTTTGAATGATGCCGACCATCCGCTCTGAAACATATCCCGTATCAGTTAACAGACACAAGCTTTTATCATCGTGGTGAACCTGATAAAACTGGGGTTGAGCCGCATCGTGAGAAACTGCAAATGATTCCACCTGCAGATCACCAAAATCGATTACTTGCCCCGGTTGGACTTCAAAGCATTGATCACTTTTGACCTTGCCAATTTTGTTACTTATGGCATCCCAGGTGCCTTGATTAGCATAGACATTCACCCCATACCGCCGTGCAAGTACCCCAACGCCTTGGATATGGTCGCTATGTTCATGCGTCACAAAAATCGCTTCAATATCCGTCATCGATCGACCAATGGCCTGTAACCGTTCTTCAATTTTCTTCCCGCTTAATCCAGCATCGATTAAAATACGGTGCTGACCGGTTTCAATATAGGTTGAATTACCGGTGCTGCCGCTGGCTAAAATACTGTATTTTAATTCCTTTTCTAATGACAAGCTGATTACCTCTAATCATTTGTTTGAATAATCGTTCCCGTAATAGCGTTAACCCTTAAATAAGTGGTTTTATTATTAGATCGATCTCTTACTTTAGCTTCCCAAATTGGTGCATAAATATCCTGATTGTCTGATGAGCTAACTTTGGAAAAGCCATATTGAAGCCAAATAACCTTGGAATTACTTGGGATTTCATTATGCCGATACAATACCGCAATCGCTTGTTGCGAACTAATTGCACTCACCTGTTGGCGAAGTACTTTGATCCCTTTTAAATAGGTTTGAGTATAACCGGTTAATTTTTGACCACTCACCCGAAATTGGATTCTTCCGGTGGCATCAAGAACCGGAATGTCATCAATCATCTGCGTATAAACTAAGCGACTTTTGGTTGAAAAATCTTGATTGACTTGGTAGCTCTGCCCGTGTGCAATGCGAGAATTACTTCTTAACCAACTTTTAATTGTAGCTTTTTGATTAGCAATGGCAGTATTAAAGGTCGACGTAATTTGTGTTCCAGACCAATAGGCACTTTGTCGCGACAGACTCGTTACCTCATCACCCAAATCAGTGGACGAATTAACACTTATATAATAGCCCCTAGGCTGATGATTGGATAACTTAGGTACCGTGATCGAATCCGTTTTCAATTCGCGAAGTAACATCGCTTGTTGGCTGACACTTTGTCCTGAGTTGGACTGGACCCGCCAAAATCCCCAAAAAAAGGAAATGACGAGCACAATATCCAAAATGACAAAGGCAATCAAAAAGATGCCCTGAATTCGCCGGAAATTCATCGTCTATTCCTCCTTGAGTAAAGTCTGATATGGTACCCAATTTCCATTGTAATAAACATAATAGGTGGGTTCCAAAGTTACCGTTTCAGTATCATCATTGTTCCACGTGTAACCAATCCGCATCCCCTTAACCTTTTTTAATTGGCCGCTTTCCTTCAAAGCGTTGGAAACCACGGCCGATGAAGGCATGGTAACTGTTGTTCCATCACTAGTTTGGGGAAGACCCAAATAATAATTTGATAATTGGTAGCGTTCCATCCCATCATTATTGGACTTAATTAGGATGGTTCCATAATTTCGACTACTAAAAATCGGGAAGCCTTGGACAAAGCTGCGGTAAGTAACCGTTTGACCAGCTTGTGAAACCGTATCAAAGTAAATGCCCGTTAGATCAATACTCAGCTTTTTAAGGCGATTATAGAGATGACTTTCCAAACTTTGCCGACCATATTTTTGATCTTTCCCTAAATAATTATCGTATTGGATACTACCAGTTTGACGGTTATAGGTCATCCGATGCGAATTACCATTCGTATAAATGATTTGATTCCCATTTCTTTCTGTATCAATTGAATTGGAATTAGCAGTAGCTAATAAGGTCTGGGCTAAGTTATCAACATTATGTTGACTAACATCATAAGAATAGGTGGGTAGCGTATATTCGTGCGGATAAGATAAAATTGGCGTACAGTTAACAATCTTATGATCAACATCCACCCGTCGACCACCTTTAAGGGACTGCTTAATTGCCTTTAAACTTAATTGATCAACCTTGACCCGATAGACTTTCTTACCCTGGTCCGCGAGCAGATATACTCGGCCACGATCATTTAAGGGCACCACCACATAATTAACCGTTGCTAACCGATCGGCATCTAGGGACTGATCAAAAACTTGATTAAACACCGTCATTGAAACGTGGTCGGGGAAGGAAATTGTCACGGTGTTGGCCATTCGTAAATAATCCAAATATTTCCCATTATCACCATTCGCAACTCGATTCAGTCCACTCATTTTGGTTTTTGTTAGGGTTTGTTGAATCGTTAGCGCTGGGTTGCGCTTTTGATTATATAACAGCTGTTGACTCCCATCTTGTTTCGTCACGACTACCTGATTAGCTTGATAGACACTCCCAATGGAAGTAAGTGAATCATTAGTCGAACTAGTACTATTACTTGCTGGAATTCGATTGGCTTGATAAGGATTAATCCAGACACTAATTGATAGGACCACACTAATCACCACCGCAATGATTAGCCCGAGTGGCAGTAAATAATTAGTCTTCATCCACTTGATCATCCCAATCATCCTCCTCAAATGGTACGTATGGCAAAGCAATATAAAAGGTTGACCCTTTTCCTTCCGTACTGTTAACCCAAATTTGACCACCTAATAGGTTAATTACCTCTTTAGAAATCGCTAACCCTAAACCAGTTCCTCCTTGTTTACGAGAACGAGCTTTGTCAACTCGGAAGAATCGGTCAAAAACGTGTCGTAAATCTTTGCGCGGAATCCCCAAGCCTTGGTCAGCAATACTCAATATGACATGATTATGGGTGTCAGTTAATCGAGCCGTGATCACCCCACCATCCGGTGAATATTTAACCGCGTTGTTCATGATATTATCGATTACCTGCGTGAACTTATCAGGATCAATTTCTACCCATAAACTCTTGTTAGTAATATGCCGGTCAATAGTATATTTCTTTTGATCGGAATCATCCGCCGTTTCATTTTTAATGATCATGTCAAAGCGGTTCAAAATATAGTTAAAAAGTTCCCCGATGTTAACGTATTCCAAATCTAACTTGGTGGTCCCTGAATCCATTCGCGATAAACTTAACAGATCATTAATCATCCGGATCATCCGCTCGGTTTCATCTTCAACCACCTTTAGAAAGCGGGGACTCAATTCTGGATCATTGATAGCCCCATCACTAAGCGCTTCCACATAACTTCGGACACTAGTTAAGGGGGTCCGTAATTCATGGGAAACGTTCGAGACGAATTGTTTACGTTCTTCTTCTTCTTGTACTTGATCCGTAATATCGTGAAGAACACAAACCAGCCCACTTACGAATCCTGATTCTCGTTGGATTGGGGAGAAAGAAGCACTGATAATCGTATCGTCGGTTAACCCATCTAGAATCACTTCATTTTGGGCCTGCTCATTTTCTACTAGGTCACGAATACTGTAATTTTGACGAATATCTAAAACCCCCAGAATCGACTGACCGATCACTTCTTTCTCATCATCAACCCCTAATAACTGCAATGCCATATTGTTGATGATGATTACATTTCCGCGCCGATCCGTTGCTAAAACCCCATCAGACATGTGAGCCAGGACCCCATCGAGCCGGCGCCGTTCAGCATCCGTTGATTCTTGTGATTCTTCTACCCGAATGGACAGGTTGTTAATTGCCGCTGACAGCTGCCCCAGCTCATCATTGCCATTAACTTTAACGCGCCCTGAGAAATCCCCCCGCGCGATCCGTAAGGTTTGTTTCCGCATTTCTTCAATTGGTCGGGTAATTTCCCGGGAAATGATAATGGATAAAATCAAACCAATGATGATGGTAATCACCGTGGCCGATAAATATATTAACGAGATACTGGTAACGGTACTGTATACACTCTCTAAGCTAGCTCGAATATATACAACCCCCACCACATTGTTTGTATCGCCACTCATTAAAGGAATCGTCGTGATATAATAGTGGGTCTTACTGTCGCTGTCATAAACCGTTTCGGAATGACTTCGATTATTCACCAGGGTATTCTTGACGATTTGGGTATTAGCTTTTTGACCAACAACACTTTGATCCCGATTGCTGGTCCCTCGAATAATCCCTTTAGCATCTACCACGCGGATTTCAGTAATACTATTATTCTCAACCTTTTGTAGGGTGGAGTTAATATTTCGATTAGCGGTCTTGGTATTCGTCTGGACTAACTCTTGAGTTAAAGAATTTTCAACGTATGAAGGTAACTCAATTTGTTGCTTAAAATTAGTTAAGTTTTCGTGTTCTAATTGACGCACAAAAAGCGCCCCCACTATTTCTAATGTCAAAATCAACATTAGAACAAAGACAAGGGCGATTTTATATTGGATCGATTGATAAAATTTAATTTTACTGTTCAATCGTTTGACTCCCTAATTCTGATTAGGATTAGCTAAGAAGTAACCAACCCCCCGCCGGGTAATCAACCATTGCGGGTGGCTTGGATTATCTTCAATCTTTTCCCGAAGTCGCCGCACGGTCACGTCGACCGTTCGCACATCCCCAAAGTAATCATAACCCCATACTGTTTGCAACAAATTTTCCCGGTTAATGACTTGGCCTTGGTGTTGAGCTAAATAATGCAGCAATTCAAATTCTCGGTGAGTTAAATTAATGTTTTCACCACGTTTCGTTACTGTGTAAGCATCTGGATGAATCGTTAAATCCCCAATTTGGATATCGGCTTCTCGTCCATCTTCCACCGCACTAGTCACAACTTCTTGACGTCTTAAATTAGCTTTAACCCGAGCAACTAGCTCTCGATTAGAGAACGGCTTGGTAACGTAATCATCTGCTCCTAATTCGAGCCCCAACACCTTATCAAGCTCAGAATCCTTAGCCGTGGCCATGATAATAGGAGTGGTATATTTAGCCCGAACCTGCTTTGCCACTTCAAGGCCATCTACCTTTGGTAACATTAGATCTAAGACTAATAAGTCCGGTTTTTCTGATTCGACTTTTTCTAAAGCTTCCTCGCCATCAAAGGCGACAACGACTTCATAACCTTCTTTTTCAAGATTAAATTTGATGATGTCTGAAATTGGTTTTTCATCATCAACAACCAAAATTTTTTTAGACATGCTTCCCCTCCGAAAATACATCTCTCGTTGGCACTTATGCGATAGGTCCATTATAGCATGAACAGCCAAGACTGTTCATTTGGCAAAACCAAGGGGCGCTATTTTTTTTCAGTAATTTATTTATAATAATTGATAGTTATGAGATAATAATGTTGTACAAACATAACGGAGGTAGTGACCATGAAGAAAATCTTCTTATCATTGGTGGGAACAATTGGGATTGCCCTCATCTTTTTTGCTAGTTTAATGAATCATACCGATTTATCGCTTAGTAATAACTATCGAGAACTTTTTGCTTTTCTTGGTTTTGTGATTCTGCTCATTGTACTTGCCTTTAGAGGTGCTTTTAAAAATCCCGCTAACTTTCATTTCTATCGATATTTTTGTTACACTTTTACAGCCGTAATCTTTGTTAATGCGCTGGTAAATGGGGTCTCATTGGGAGCTTATTTGATTTTTTGCATTTTAGTATTTGGAAGTTTTTACTATCGAAAAGCCTAATTAAGTAGTACTCGTCTTAACAACATAAGCAAAGCAGATCGTGATCCGTTGATTCGGCAACTTTTTTTAAAAAGTTACTAAAAAGTATTGCCAAACTAAAGGGTACCTGATATTATAATTTATGTTGTCAAAGACGAGACACGGGCAGTTAGCTCAGCTGGCAGAGCACCGGACTCTTAATCCGGGTGTCCAGGGTTCGATCCCCTGACTGCCCATTGTAACCGATCACTTTAGGTGGTCGGTTTTTTGTATACCAAAAGAACCTGGTAGCAATTAGCTCCCAGGTTCTTTGATAATTTAAGCTTCTTCATAATCAATTGAAGCGAATTTATTATAAGCTTTATTGAAGAGGAGTTTGACCGTTCCTCGCGGGCCACTCCGGTTCTTTTCAATGATTACTTCAACTTCGCTTAGACTATTAGTTTCATCTTGCTGCTCAGCGCCTTGTTCACGAGTATAGTAGTCTTCCCGATATAGGAACCCAACAATATCCGCATCTTGTTCAATCGACCCTGATTCTCGAATATCTGATAGCACTGGCCGTTTGTCTTGTCGCTGTTCCACTCCCCGTGATAATTGGGATAAGGCGATTACTGGCACACTTAATTCTTTGGCAAGCTTTTTTAATTGTCGCGAAATTTCCGAAACTTCTTGTTGCCGACTTTCCGAGTTGGATCCTTCAATCAATTGAAGATAATCAATCACAATTAAACCTAGATTTCCTTCGCGCTTGGCAAGTCGTCGGCACTTCGCCCGAATTTCAGCAACTTTAATTCCTGGCGTGTCATCAATAAAAATTTTGGCTTCACTCAAGGTCTGTGACGCTACCCAAAATTGTTCCCACTCATCGGCATTCATGTTCCCAGTTCGCAAGTGATTGGCGTTGATGTTTCCTTCGGCACACAACATCCGATTTACCAGTGATTCAGCTCCCATTTCTAGGCTAAAAATTGCCACAGTTGGTCGTTCTTGGCTATGGGCTGCCACATTTTGTGCAATATTTAAGACAAAGGCCGTTTTTCCCATTGCCGGCCGGGCTGCTAAAATGATCAATTCGTCCGCATGTAAGCCGGTCGTCATTCGATCCAATTGTTGATACCCCATTGGAAGTCCCGTTACATCCGTCGTCTGTTGTGCTAATTCTTGTAAGTGATCAGCTGATTGCCCTAAAAGTGTATTGATGCTTTGGAGATCAGTTTGCGTGTTACTCTCAGCAACACTTAAAATTGATCGTTCGGCTTCATCCAACATCGTCGTCACATCTTGACGATCCTCATAGCCTTCACTCGCAATCTTAGTTGCGGTTTCAATCAAACGCCGGGCCGTTGCCTTATCACGGACGATGCGAGCATAATAAGCCACATTAGCCGCCGTTGGAACTGCTGCTGCTAATTCGGCTAAATATTGCACTCCTCCCACATTGTCCAATTGATTGGTCCGCGTGAGTTCGTTTTGTAAATTAATGACATCAATCGGTTGATCTTGATCATTAAGGTGCAACATGGCCGCATAGAGGATTTGATGTTGACGGCTATAAAAATCATCAGGTTGGACGAATTCCATTGCTTCCACAATGGCGTCCTTTGTTAATAAGGCTGACCCTAAAACGGCTTGTTCTGCTTGAAGGTTCCGCGGTGGTGTCCGCGTGAGTTCTGCCGTATTATCCATGATTCCCTCAGTTCTTGCATTTATTTTTCTGCAATGTGTACCCGTAAGGTTGCTTCAACTTCATGATGGAGTTTTACCGGAACATTAACATAACCCAGTGACTTAATCGGGGCAGCTAGTTCCATCTTTCGCTTATCTAACTTAATTTGATATTGTTTCTCCAAGGCCGCCGCAATCTGCTTGGTTGAAACCGAACCAAACATCCGACCATCTGAACCAGCTTTTCCTTGTAATTCAACAACAGTTTTATCGTCTTCCAAGACTTTTTTAAGTTTCTTTGCCTCGGCTAGCTCTTCAGCCGCATGCTTTTCTTCCGACCGCTTTTGCCCTGCCAATTCGCTCATTGCGGCCTTATTTGCAGCCTTAGCTTTCCCGCGTGGAATCAAGAAGTTCTGGGCATAGCCGTCAGAAACTTCTTTCACTTCGCCTCGCTTACCGCGTCCCTTAACATCTTCAGTAAAAATAACCTTCATTTTACTCTTCCTCCGTTTCTGATTCTGCTTCTTGATCACTGGTTAATTCAGTAATTAACTGCGCTTTAACCGCTTCGACCGTCGTATCTTTAATCTGTGTCGCAGCATTGGTTAAGTGACCACCACCACCTAAACGCTCCATAATGACTTGAACATTAAAATCACCAATTGAGCGGGCCGAAATTCCAACGATGTCAGGACTCTGCCGCGTAATCACAAAGGACGCTTGAATTCCTGACACTTGTAAGAGCATATCCGCCGCCTGGGCCGCAATCACGGAATCATATGTCTGATCATCAGCGCCGGCACAAATCGCCATGGCATCATCGATAAATTCAGCCGTATCAATTAAATGGTTCCGTTGAATGAAGTTAGCGGGGGTCTCTTTGGTTAAATATTGAATCATCTTACCATCAGCCCCAGCTGACCGTAAGTAAGAAGCTGCATCGTATGTCCGCGTTCCCGCATTTTGACTGAAAGACTTAGTATCGATTCGGATTCCAGCCAACATTGCGGTTGCTTCAAGTTTATTTAATCCCTTGCTTTCTCGTGGTTGATATTCAAACATTTCCGTAATCAATTCACAAGTTGAAGATGCATATGGTTCAATATAAACCAACAAGGGATTTTCCGGAAATTCTTCTCCCCGACGGTGATGATCAATAATCACGAGCCGGTTAGCTAGCCGTTCGGTTAATTTAGGGAACGCTGACAAACTTGGTTTAGAATGATCAACCATAATTAGTAAGCTAGCATCCGTGGCTTTTTTTAAGGCTTCCTCAGGGTTAATAATGTGTTCTTTGATACTTTGGTAATTATCAACTTCACCCATTAAGCGTTCAATATCAGAATGATTAGTTTCATCATCATCCAGCACAATCCAGCTTTCGTGATCATTCATTTCCGCCAAGCGACGAATTCCAAAACAGGCTCCAATTGAGTCTAAGTCTGGGCGAGTATGTCCAATCACGAAAATATTATCAGCCTGATTCATTAAATCACGTAACGCCTGGCTAATCATCCGCGCCCGGACCCGCGTTCGCTTTTCCATCGGATTAGTCTTACCACCAAAGAACCGTGCCTGACCACTCTCCATACGCACAACTACCTGATCGCCTCCACGACCGAGGGCTAAATCCAAGTTCTTTTGGGCCATATTAGCTAAGCGAATTAAGTTACTTTGTCCATAGGCAATTCCCATACTAATCGTTACTGGAGAGTTTTGTTGGGAAGTATTTTGGCGAATGGTATCTAGAACGTCGAAATTTTCGTTTTCGAGGGCTTTTAATGAATAGTTATGACCGATTAATAAATAGTTATCATCATCGATCACCTTTAACAAAAGATCATGATCCTTGGCCCACTGACTCAGTTGGGAAGTCACATAGTTACTGAGATTCGAAACCATCGAATCACTCATTCCCTTAGTAATTTCATCATAATTATCTAGGAAAATATTTCCCAGGAAAAGTTGTTCTCGCTGATAACGATCCGAGATTTCCTCATATTCCGTAATATCAGTTAAATAAACCGTATTAAATTGATCCTGAACTTGAAGTTCAAATTTATAACCCTGCCATTCAACCACAGAAGTCTGATCATCATGCCGATGTTTAGCTACCAATTTAGCTAAGTCATCATCAACCATTGCCAGTTTCCGTCCCACAATCATTTCTTGTGGATCAAAATACTTCGCCATATACGGATTAATCCATTTGATAATGTTTTCATCGGTTAACAAGATTAAGCCAATCGGCATCTCTAACAAGGCCTCTTCTTGGCTTTGATTAACCTGGACAGCCAATTGGTTTAGATATGCTTCAGTGTCATTATTGATCCGCTGGAGCCGTGCAAAAGAATAAATCATTCCAATTAAAACGATTACGGCTAGGCTAGCCCCAATTCGCCAATCATACATCAAACCGATGATAATCCCGATGATGGCGATCACGAATGCAAAAACTAAGATCCACAGGACCGTCGTCCGCCGTAAAAATTGATCCAAATTTTGTTTATTTATCACTTGTTTCACAGTCGGATTCCTTTCTGACAATACTGATTTTATTATACCATAAGCTAACTAGAAGCATTATTGATCAGTCTAATAAAAAAGAAGCTAGGACCAAACCTAACTTCTCAATAAATTAATCTTCGGCAACAAATGGTAATAAGCCCATAATCCGTGCCCGCTTGATGGCAATCGTCAAACGACGTTGGTTCTTAGCGCTCGTACCCGTTACTCGACGTGGTAAAATCTTACCCCGTTCTGAGATAAACCGACGTAATAATTCAGTATCTTTGTAATCGATGTATTCAATGTGGTTAGCAGCGATGTAGTCAACTTTCCGACGACGACGCATACCTCCACGACGTTGTTGTGGCATGAAATTAACCTCCTTTATCGAATCTAGTGATTAGAATGGAACATCACTTAATGAATTTTGATCATCATCTTTATCATTTGCTTGATCATTCTTCAAAGCCGTTTGATCATTAATGTCAATGGCATCACTAGCTGATCCTTCATTAGATGAATTAGCAAATGGTAAACTATCCGTATCGATTGGGGTCGTGTTCTCACCAAAGAGTCCTTGACCACCAAACGGATTATCATTAGCGTTTCCATTATCTTGAGGAGTTGCACCAAAGTTATTGGCTGGTCCACCAAAAGCTGCTTGGCCTTGGTTGGCATTAAAACCATTATTGGCACCGTTATTGTAGTAACCACCATTGTTATATTGGTTATTGCCAGCTTGGTTGTCCCGTGCTGAACGAGGTTCCAATAAAGCAAAGTTTTCTACGGTTACTTCAGTCCGGTAAACTCGTTGACCTTGTTGGTTTTGGTAATTACTGGTCGTGATCCGACCATCAATCCCAACTAGCGCCCCTTTATGAGTGAAGTTCACAAAGTTTTCAGCAGACTTCCGCCAAATGACACAATTGATAAAATCAGCTTCACGTTCCCCAGTTTGTTGGTTCCTAAATTGCCGATCAACTGCAATTGAGAACCGTGCCACTGCCGTTCCGCTATTTGTGTACCGCAACTCTGGATCCCGAGTTAAACGTCCAGTTAGGACTGCACGATTTAGCATGGGCATTCACACTCCTCTCTATTATTTAGTTAAGCGATTAGCGCTTAACAATCATGTGACGTAGGATATCGTCGTTGATCTTTGATAAACGATCAAATTCATTTAATGGTTCATCCGTGTCAGTCGTGATGTTTACGATATGATAAGTACCTTCAGTGTACTTTTCAATTGGGTAAGCAAACCGACGCGTGTCCCAATCAGTTGAATCAACAACTGTTGCACCATTGTCTGAAAGAATCTTGTCGAAGTTAGCTACTAAAGCACTCTTAGCTGATTCTTCAATATCAGGACGAATGATGTAAGTAATTTCATATGTACGTGTTTCCATGTATATTACACCTCCTTATGGACTCAGGCCCCCGCTCATTGGTAGGAGCAAGGAGAGCAGACGTTATTACGTATACTCACAGAATAGAATACTATCATAAAATGACCAAAATAACAAGAAATAACTTATAAAAGATCCTAAGTTGCGGCTTATTATTACATACGCAAAACTTAGGATCTTAATTCATTATTCTTCAGTTTGAGGACTAATTTCTTCAGTCTCATTGGTGGTTTGATCGGCAGTTGATTCGTCCGTGGTTGGCTCTTTATCAACCTTGGCCATCGTTGCCACCACCGAATCATCATTCATCTTAATTAAATGGACACCGATTGCGGATCGCCCAGTAACCGATACGCTTTCGACGCCAAAGCGAATAATTACCCCTTTGTTAGTAGCTAACATCAAATCTTCGTCGCCTTGGACAGTGGTTAAACCAACTAATGGTCCATTCTTTTCGGTAATGTTTACGGTTTTAATTCCTTTACCACCCCGACCCTTAATTGGATATTCAGTGGCGGGGGTTTGTTTCCCGTAACCTTGCTCACTAATTACTAGCACGTTACTATCTGGGCTTAATTGGGCTGCCCCAATCACATAGTCACCTTCACGAAGGCGAACTCCCCGAACTCCCGCTGCCGAACGTCCCATTTTTCGAACCGCTGAGGCTTTGAAGCTGACCGAGTAACCAAGTCGGGTTCCCAAGATCATTGCTTGATCTTGATCAATTATTTCAACATGAATTAATTCGTCACCTTCATGTAAGTTAATGGCTTTAAGACCATTACTCCGGATATTTTTGAACTCATTAACAGAGGTCCGCTTAACGGTCCCTTCCTTCGTCACAAAGAAAAGATCACGATCATCATCGTCAGTTTGTGTTTCATGTGAAACATTAATTACCGCGCTGATCTGTTCATCACCATTAATCCCTAACAAATTGATGATCGGTATACCTTGAGCTGACCGGCCATATTCTGGAATCTCATAGCCTTTCATAGCGAAGACCTTACCAGAATTAGTAAAGAATAAAAGACTATCATGCGTGGAGCTGGAAATTAAGTGCTCTATAAAGTCGTCATTATGAACACCCATTCCCTTGACTCCTCGACCACCACGATTTTGCGATTTGAATTCATCAACTGGTAATCGTTTAACGTAACCACTATGGGTTAAAGTTACGATGATTTCTTCTTCTTCGATCAGATCTTCATCTTCAATACTATTCAAATCACCAACTTGTAATTCCGTCCGTCGTTCATCACCAAATTTTGCTTGAATTTCCAGTAATTCGTCATAGATGATCTTTTGAATTCGTTCCCGGTGAGCGAGGATGTCTTTATAATCAGCTATCGCGGCCACTAATTTATTATATTCATCCTCGATCTTTTCGCGCTCTAAACCAGTTAAACGGACCAACCGCAAGTCAAGAATTGCTTGAGCTTGACGATCTGACAAGCCGAAATTATTTATTAATTGTTGCTTGGCGATGTCACTAGTTTGCGAACTCCGAATGATATTGATAATTTCATCAATATGATCAAGCGCAATCCGTAATCCTTCAACGATATGCTCCCGATTTTGGGCCTTCTTTAAATCAAATTCCGTCCGTCGCTTAATTACAATTTCTTGGTGTTGCAAGTAGTTTGTTAGGATTTCTTTGAGGCTTAAAATCTTAGGCGCCCCATCAACAATCGCTAACATATTGAAGTTGAAAGTCGTTTGCATCAACGTCATCTTGTATAAATTATTCAAAATGACTTCGGCACTGGCATCTCGACGAACGTCAACCACAATCCGCATTCCTTCACGGTCAGTTTCATCGTTTACATCCGTAATGCCTTCAATTTCTTTTTCTCGTGCCAATTCCGCAATTCGTTCAATCAACTTGGCTTTATTAACCATATAAGGAATTTCATGGACCACAATCCGTTGTTTACCATTTTTTAATTCCTCAATCTCGGTCTTAGCGCGCACCACAATGGATCCTTGGCCTGTTTCGTAGGCTTTCCGAATTCCGGACTTACCCATGACCACTGCTCCGGTCGGAAAATCAGGTCCCGGTAAGACCTTCATTAGGTCTTCGGTCGTGGCCTCAGGATTATCCATCAGTAAATGAATGGCACTAATAACCTCTCCCAAATTATGAGTTGGAATGTTCGTTGCCATCCCCACGGCAATCCCAGTTGCTCCATTTACTAACAGATTCGGAATCCGTGATGGTAACACTTGTGGCTCTTTTTCCGTTCCATCATAGTTATCTTGAAAATCAACGGTATCCTTGTTGATATCCCGCAACATTTCAACCGCAATCTTACTCATTTTGGCTTCAGTATACCGCATGGCGGCAGCTCCATCCCCATCCACGGAGCCGAAGTTACCATGACCATCAACTAACATGTACCGGTAGGAAAAGTCTTGCGCCATCCGGACCAGACCTTCATAAATTGATGAATCCCCATGGGGGTGATATTTTCCCATCACATCACCAACAATCCGGGCTGATTTTTTATATGGCTTATCAGGGGTGACCCCTAATTCATTCATACCGTATAAAATCCGCCGTTGAACTGGTTTTAAACCATCCCGCACGTCGGGTAGGGCCCGCGAAACAATAACACTCATCGCGTAATCCAAGAAAGAATTCCGCATTTGGCTGGTCAAATTAACGTCGGTAATTCGACCTGGTAGTTCTTGATCTGCCACTATTAACCCTCCTCAACCTGACTATAAGTCAAGGTTTTCCACAAATTTTGCATTAGCTTCAATAAATTCTCGTCGCGGACCAACCTTGGTTCCCATTAACATTTGGAAAATTTCGTCAGCTTGCTTGGCATCATCTAACTGGACCCGTAGCAAACGCCGATTCTCTGGATCCATGGTGGTTTCCCAAAGTTGTTCCGCATCCATTTCACCTAACCCCTTGTACCGTTGGATAACCGGTTTCGGACTCGGTTGAAGGGAATTAACCACCTGCTCCAATTCTTCGTCCGTATCAATATATTGGATAAATTTACCTTGGCGCACTTGATATAGAGGTGGTTGTGCGATGTAAACATAACCAGCTTCAAGCATTGGTCGCATAAAGCGATAAATCAAGGTTAGCAACAAGGTCCGAATGTGCGCCCCATCGACATCGGCATCCGTCATAATGATTAATTTATGATAATTGACCTTGTCAATATTAAATTCGTCCCCAAATCCAGTCCCCAGTGCCGTAAATAAGGAGCGAATTTCATCATTAGCTAAAATCCGGTTCAAGGTTGCCTTTTCCACATTTAAGATTTTTCCCCGGATTGGTAAAATCGCTTGGGTTAAACGTGACCGCCCCTGCTTAGCCGACCCACCAGCCGAATCCCCTTCGACAATGAATAATTCGGAAATAGCGGGATCCTTAGAGGTATTATCAGCTAGCTTACCAGGTAAATTGCTGATTTCTAGGCCGCTCTTTTTCCGCGTCACTTCGCGGGCTCGTTTCGCAGCTTCACGAGCTTTCGACGCCAACAACCCTTTTTCCACGATCTTATGCGCCACTTCTGGATTTTCCATCATGAAACGGTTCATCGTTTCGCTGAAGATCCGGTCGGTAGCTGTCCGAGCATCAGAATTACTTAACTTCGTCTTAGTTTGACCTTCGAATTGGGGATTCGGGTGTTTAATCGAGATCACGGCCGTTAGACCTTCCCGAACATCATCACCAGAAAGGGTCGTATTCCCTTTAATCTGATCACTTTTATGACCATAGTCATTAATCACCCGGGTTAAACCCGTCTTAAATCCAGTTTCATGACTCCCACCTTCGTAGGTATGGATGTTATTGGTAAAAGTTAATAAATTACTTCGATAATCATCTGAATATTGTAATGAGACTTCAACCGCAATTCCTTTATATTCCCCTTCGACGTAAATTGGTGGATCAAAGAGGACTTCATGCCCTTGATTTAAAAATTCAACATAATGTCGAATCCCACCTTCATAGTGGAATTCATCTTTAGTTGGTTCATCCGGGCGCTTATCAGTAATCGTAATCTTCAGGCCCTTATTTAAGAAGGCTAATTCCCGAATCCGTTCTGTTAAGGTTTTAATATTATAAATTGTTGTTTCCCGGAAAATTTCTGGATCCGGCGTAAAGTGAACGATAGTTCCGTGTTCAGTCAATGGTCGTTGATCATCAATCACTTTCATAGCCGTTTTGACATGACCATGATCAAAATCCATATAATATTCTTTACCTTCTCGAATGACCCGTACGTCTAATTCAGTTGATAAGGCATTGACCACCGAGGCCCCCACCCCGTGCAGTCCACCAGAAACTTTATATCCGCCACCGCCAAATTTCCCACCAGCGTGTAAAATCGTAAAGACCGTTTCTAGAGCTGGTTTGCCAGTTTTAGCTTGAATATCGACCGGAATCCCCCGACCATTATCAGTTACCGTAATGCTATTATCAGGTTCGACGACGACATTAATTTCATTTGCAAAACCCGCAAGTGCTTCATCAATCCCATTATCAACAATTTCCCAAACTAAGTGGTGCAATCCCTGAGCGGTTGTTGAGCCAATGTACATTCCCGGACGCTTTCGAACCGCTTCCAATCCCTCTAAGACCTGAATTTGACTAGCATCGTATTCTCTTGCTTTTTCCGCTTTCGTTTCATTAATTTCACTCACGATTTTACTCCTTACTTACTTGCCCATGACTAATCCGAAAAATCGATGGATCTTGAATTAATTGTTTCGCCACCCCATCCAAACTAGTGGTCGTTAAAAAAGTCTGGACCTTGTCTTGAATGGCCGTTAGTAGGTGGGTTTGTCGATTGTCATCAAGTTCCGATAATACATCATCTAATAGCAACAAAGGATATTCTCCGGTCTGTGCTTTCATTAGCTCAATTTCAGCTAGTTTAACTGAAAGAGCCGTTGTTCGTTGCTGACCTTGGGACCCAAATTTTTGCACATTTTGATCATTAACCAAAAATTGCAAATCATCACGTTGGGGACCCACTAAAGTCGTTCCCAACATTTGCTCTCTGGCCTGACTTTTTTCTAACAAAGTTTTTAGCTGACTTTGAATTTCCTCAACTGTTGTTTGGTCATTCACCGAAACTTGAGTAACATACTTTAAAGTTAAGGTCTCTTTTTGCCTTGAAATATGTTGATGTAGCTCTTGAGCCCAGGTTTCTAATTGTTGAATTAATTGATAACGCGTATGAATAATTTGAGCTCCTGATGCTATCAGCTGATCTGACATTACCCCTAACAAGACCGAATCTAATTTGCCGGCCTGCTTAACCTGTTTTAAATATTGATTACGTTGCTTTAACTGACGATGATACTGACTGATATTGTATAAATAACGGCTACTCATTTGGCCAAATTCCATATCCATAAAGCGCCGACGTAATTGTGGTGAGCCCTTCACTAATTCCAGATCCTCGGGGGCGAAAAGGACTACATTTAAATTGCCAATGTAAGAAGACAATCGTTGTTGGAATAAATGATTTACCTTTACGCGTTTCCCCGTCGCATTGATCTGAATTTCCAATGGTAATTTCCCGGGAAATCTTTCCACATTTCCTTTGAGCATCGCGGTTTTTGCTTGCCATTGGATTAATTCCCGATCATGATTAGTCCGATGACTCCTCGCCAAAGCTAAAACATGAATGGCCTCTAAAAGATTAGTTTTTCCTTGGGCATTCTCCCCAATAAAAATATTAACCCCAGGATTAAACTGGATCTCCAGGTCTTCATAATTTCGGTAATGGCGTAACTGGAGATCAAGTAACTTCATTACCTAAACTAAACCACCAATCACAACTTCTTCAAGATCCCCGATTCGAACTTGATCACCAGGATAAAGTTTTCGACCGCGACGTTGATCTTGTTCTTGATTTACCCAAACGGGGGTTTCTTGCAAAAACCATTTAGCTGCCCCGCCCGTTGGGATGATGCCCTCTTCCTTTAATAATTGACCTAAGGTAATGAATTCCCGGTCAATGTTGATTGTTTTTACCTGATCCACGTTCTTCACCTACTTTAATTAATACATTTCTATTATAGCCTTTTTTAAGGTTAAAAACAACGAACGGCCTTCTCATATGTCTTTTAAGCATTCTTAACTTAATTGAATGAAAAATGACTTTTTGATATTAAAATGGCTTAAATGCCCTCTAAAATCAAAAATAAGCTTTCCGTCAATCAAAAAAGCCCCTCAATCGAGGAGCTTAAAGCAGCTGGATTAGTAAGTCCGTACTGGCGTAATTAATTGAACAAAATTATCATGATCATCGGCCGGTACTAAAGTAAATGGACGCAGTGCCGATGTAAAGGACATTAAAATTTTAGCAGAGCCAAAGGACTTCAAAGCATCGCGCATGTAATCAGGGTTAAAAGAAATTTCCAGATCATTCCCTGCCATTAATTCTGCATTGATTGCTTCTTCCACGTTCCCAACATCCGCTGAGTTACCACTAATCTTAGCAACCGACAGGCTTGGATTAATAGTCAACTTAACTACATTATTACGACTTTGATGGGATAACAAGGAAGCCCGTTCAATGGAAGCTAAAAAGCTATCTGCTGCCAATTCAATGGTTGTCTCCGAGGATGTCGGAATCAACCGACTTGTTTCTGGATAGTTACCTTCTAACAAACGAGAATAGAACTTCGTTTGTCCAAAGGTGAATAAGATTTGGTTATCCGTGAAGTTCATTGTGACATCGCCATCAACTTCATTCACCATCCGTGACAGTTCGGTCAAACTATTTCCTGGAATAACTACATCGTATTGTTGACCTTCACTTGTTGGCACAGCCACATTCCGTTGAGCCAACCGATGACTGTCTGTTGCAACTGTCGTTAACTGACCATTAGCTAAAGTAAAGTGAATCCCCGTTAAAATTGGTCGACTTTCTTGCTTTGAAACGGCAATCCGCGTTTGTTCAATCACTTCTCGTAAGATATCAGGTGCAATCATGACCTGACTGGTACCATCAACTTCTGGTAAATGGGGAAAATTATTAGCATCCTGACCATTGACCGTAAATTCTGCCGTTCCAGAAGTAATAACTGCTTGAAAACCATCATTAATGGCAATTGATACTTCTTGATCAGGTAATTTTTTTATAATTTCAATAAAGAATCGAGCTGGTAACACAATTGCACCTGGTTCGCTAACTACTAACGCATATTCACCATCAGTTTGATTGATTGTGGTTTCAATGGAGATATCTGCATTGCTTCCCGTTAAAATGATTTGATCGTTTTCAACCACTAATTTTAATCCTGTCAAAATTGGAATAGTTGTTTTGGAAGAAACGGCTCGTAAAACATTGTTTAAGGCATTAATAAAAGCTAATCGATTTATTGTAAATTTCATAATTATCTCTCCGTGGTGCTTTATATATAAATATAAAATAAAAATAGCAGTAGTAGTAGGGCCTGTGTAAGTTGTGGAAAAGTCGTTACTAGTTGATTAGACATGGATAAGATGCTTGTGGATAACTTGTGGATAACTTAAAGAAGATGCCAGAGTTTTCCACAGGTCTATACTTGTAATTCATCTCGTAAATTCTTAAGATCTTTTTCTAATCCAGAATCAGAGGAGATATTTTTCTCAATTTTATCAATTGCGTGTAGGACGGTAGTATGATCTTTACCACCAAATTCTTTTCCAATTTTAGGAAGCGAGCTATCAGTTAGTTCCCGTGATAGGTACATCGCGATTTGCCGAGGAACGACAATGTTTTGCGAACGTTTCTTACCAGTAATATCACTTTGATTAATGTTAAAGTAAGCTGCAACCTTCTTTTGAATCAAATCAATTGATAAGGTTGTTTCGGTAGCAAAGCCTAGTCCCTGAAGAGCTTCTGCAGCAATTTGAGGGGTAAGAGGTTGCTTTTGTAATTCAGCAAAAACACGTACCCGCATCAGGGCCCCTTCTAATTCCCGGACATTCGTATTTACTTTTGATGCAATGTAGTTTAATACCTCGTTGGGAGCTTGGATGTGCTCTTCTTCGGCCTTACTTTGCAAAATGGCAATTCGCGTTTCAAGTTCTGGTGAAGTAATTTCTACTGGAACTCCCCAAACGAAACGAGAAACGAGCCGTTCGGTTAAATTCGGGATTTGTTTGGGATTTTGATCGGCGGTTAAGACAATTTGCTTATTATTATCATGCAATACATTAAAGGTATTGAAGAATTCTAGTTGGGTCTCTCCCTTAGAGGCAAAGAACTGGACATCATCAACTAATAAAGCATCTAAATTCCGATATTCTTGGCGGAACTGTTCTTGGCTTCGATTTTTAATGGAATTAACGTAGTCGTTTACGAAGGTTTCGCTAGTAACATATTTAATCCGCGCATTAGGATTATGGGTCAACATATTATTAGCAATAGCTTGCATTAAGTGCGTTTTACCTAAGCCAACTCCTCCATAAATTAGGAGTGGGTTGTAGAGACCCCCCGGTTGTTCCGAAGCCGCGAAAGCCGAAGCATAAGCCATCTGGTTACTTCGTCCTTCGATAAAGTTTTCGAAGGTATATTCGGGATTTAACGGGGTTTCATATGACGTTTGTGCCGTAGGGGCAACCGTTGGAACTGGTTGTGAGATCCCATTCGCTAATATGAAAATTGGTTCAATTGGTTGACCGGTTTGGCTATAGAGCAACTGGCGGACCTTATTAATTAGGTTATCCTGCCAAAAATCGAGGTGATTTTCGGTTGGCAATTGAATCGTAAGTCGATTATTAACGAGTGAAACAGCTTTTGCCGGAGCAATTAAGTTAGTGTAAGTTACTTCTGCAGTAGACTCACGCAAAGCATTTTGGATCGCTTCCCAGAGAGAATCGAGCTCAGTCAAAATGTTTCCTCCTCAAAGATAAGATTTCAGTGATTAAGTTTATCATTAGTTAAAAAAGTTTTCCACAGGATGAAGCAAGAAAGTTTATTTTTTCCACCACGCTGTGTGGAAATTGTCCACACGGGTGTGAAAAAGTGGAAAAAATTAGGCCCTTTCATAGTTATCCACAAGAGAAGTGGGGAAATCCACAGGCCCAAAAGCTTGGTAAATTAGTATTTTTAAAAGTTATCCCCAAAATTGTGGAAAACTATACCCACTGATCGTGGAAAACCGGAAAACCCGTGAAAACTGTTGTGGAAAAGTGAGAAAGCAGAAGTGGTTTTGCACAACGCTGTGTATTATTTTGTGGATAAATAATTTTTACTCAGAGTGAATCTTTAGAAAATCAGGTTTTATCCCGTTAAAAAGTGTGCTATACTTTCTAAGTATGTTTAAAGAGATTGTCTTTTTAGACCATGAAATAAAAAATTAGCTGCTGAGGAGGTGCAAAAATATGAAGCGCACATTTCAACCAAAGAAGCGTCACCGTGCACGTGTTCACGGTTTCCGTTCACGGATGAGCACAAGTAACGGCCGTAAAGTTTTGGCGCGTCGTCGTCAAAAGGGTCGTAAGGTATTATCTGCTTAAGATATTATCGTCAATAATTGGTAAAGGGGCAGGGCAACCGTCTACTGCATTTGTTGTAGTTGTCGTTGCTCGCCTCTTTTTGTTTTTGCAAAGCTGGGAATGGAGATTAGGCCATGCGGAAATCATATCGCGTCAAAAAGGAACAAGAATTTCAACGAGTGTTTGAACAACATCAATCAGTTGCCAATCATAAGTTTGTGATTTATCAAATTGCCAAGCCCAATCAACCCCATTTCCGTGTTGGAATCTCGGTTGGGAAAAAAATTGGCAACGCCGTTCAACGTGGTTGGGTTAAACGACGGATACGCCAGACCTTATTAGAAGTGAAACCACAAATCAAGGCGGATGTTGATTTTCTGGTGATTGCTCGTCCGGCGGCCCAGGGAATGTCAATGGCTGAAACCAAAAAGAACCTAGTCCATGCCTTAAAATTGGCTCATTTATTAACGGAAGAAGATTAAAAAGCGAGGAAAGTCGATTGAAAAAGCAACACAAGAAATTAGCTAGTATTTTTAGTGTCTTAGGCCTAACAGTTTTATTGGCCGCTTGTTCAAATAAGCCCATTACGAGTCATAGTACGGGAATTTGGGACCATTACATTGTATATAATTGTTCGCAATTTATTATCTGGCTCTCAAAGATCTTTGGTGGTTATGGAATGGGGATCATTATCTTCACGATTTTGATTCGGATCATCATTTTGCCATTGATGTATTACCAATCAAAGTCAATGGTTAAAACCCAGGAATTAGCACCGAAACTAAAAGAATTACAAAAGAAGTACTCATCGCGGGATCGCGAAACGATGCAAAAGCTTCAAGCGGAACAGCAAAAGCTGTATCGTGAGGCGGGGGTTAATCCATTTGCGTCCATGTTGCCATTATTGGTTCAATTACCAGTTATGTGGGCTTTGTATCAGGCTATTTGGCGGACTAACGTTTTGAAAACTGGATCTTTCTTATGGTTGCAGTTAGGAAAAACGGATCCCTACTTTGTTTTGCCGGTCTTAGCGGCAGTCTTTACCTTTATTAGTTCGTGGTTGTCAATGGCTTCAATGCCTGAAAAAAATTCGATGACAACGTCGATGACTTACATTATGCCGATCTTTATCTTCATTATGGCCTTACAATTCTCGGCAGCCATTACCCTTTACTGGGTTGTATCCAATGCCTTTCAAGTGGTTCAGGTCTTGCTAGTGCAAAATCCATTTAAGATTCGGCGGGAACGGGAAGCCAAACAAAAGGCGGAACGTGATCATCAACGGAAGATAGAAAAAGCTAAACGAAAGGCATACCAAAGTAAACGGAAATAATTGACATTCGATTTAATTATTTTTAAAATATGACTGTTTAAAAGTGAATATTCGTTAGAGTAGTGAAAGTGCTTTGACCATTCCGATAATACGGGTGGCTTTGCGCTTTTTTTATTGAAACGAGAAAGAAAACAAGTATGGTAAAAACGGATCAAGATACAATTGCGGCAATTTCAACCCCCGTTGGAGAAGGCGGAATTTCCATTATTCGGGTTAGTGGTGATGATGCCTTACCAGTGGTTCAAAAGCTATTTCGGGGGAAGGATTTAGCCAAGGTAGCAACACATACCATTAATTATGGTCATATCGTGGACCCAAGTAATCAACAAGAGGTTGATGAAGTTATGGTTTCAGTGATGCGAGCTCCGAGAACTTATACGCGTGAGGATGTAATTGAGATTAACTGTCATGGCGGACTTTTAGCCACGAATCGAATTTTGCAGTTAGTCTTATCCTATGGTGCTCGCTTAGCGGATCCGGGTGAATTTACCCAGCGGGCCTTTATCAATGGTCGCTTGGATCTTTCCCAAGCTGAAGCTGTCATGGATTTAATTCGGGCGAAAACAGATCGGTCTATGGATGTAGCCTTGCATCAATTGGATGGTGATTTATCACGCTTGATCCGTCAATTACGACAAGATATTTTAGATGTCTTAGCCCAAGTGGAAGTCAATATTGATTATCCAGAATATGATGCTGTTGAAGAGATGACCTCCCAAATGTTGCGAGAAAAGGCGACGATGGTTAAGGAGCGGGTTAGTGGACTTTTAAAAACCGCTCAACAAGGTAAGGTATTGCGAGATGGATTAGCCACCGCTATTATCGGCCGGCCCAATGTTGGTAAATCAAGCCTTTTAAATGCCTTACTACATGAAGATAAAGCAATTGTTACGAACGTGGCTGGAACCACGCGAGATGTTATCGAAGAGTACGTCAATGTTGAAGGGGTCCCCTTAAAGTTAATTGATACGGCTGGAATTCGGCATACTGATGACCAGGTGGAAAAAATTGGGGTTGAACGGAGTCGCCAAGCGATTATCACGGCTGATTTAATTCTTTTGTTAATTGATCAATCACGGCCCTTATCGGAAGAAGATCGGGAATTAATTACCGCCACTGAACAAACTCCACGGATGGTGATCTTAAATAAGACGGATTTACCAAGTGCGATTGAATTAAAGGATTTAAAAACCTTAGTTAATGGGGACCCGATTATTCAGACTTCGATTTTGGAACAGTCAGGAATGCAAGAGCTAGGGCAAGCGATCAGTCACCGCTTCTTTAATGAAGGTATCGAAAATCGGCAAAATCAAGTGATGGTAACCAACGCCCGGCATATTGGTTTATTAAAACAAGTCGAAAGTGCACTAACGGAGGTTTTATCCGGCTTGGACGCTGGCTTACCGGTCGACTTAGTTCAAATCGATATGACGACCGCATGGAATTTATTAGGTGAAATTACTGGTGATTCTTATCAGGATGAATTATTAACGGAACTGTTTAGTCAATTCTGTTTAGGAAAATAATGGAGAAGAAAATGGAAGCAAAAGTCATTCAATATCAAGGGCCAACTTATGATGTGATTGTTGTTGGAGCGGGGCATGCGGGGAGTGAAGCCGCTTTAGCCGCTGCCCGGATGGGGCAAAAGACCTTGTTAATTACGATTAGTTTGGAAATGGTAGCCTTTATGCCATGTAACCCATCATTAGGGGGACCAGCCAAAGGCGTCGTTGTCCGCGAAATTGATGCCTTGGGCGGCGAAATGGGGCACAACATCGATAAAACCTATATCCAAATGCGGATGTTAAATACTGGGAAAGGTCCAGCAGTTCGGGCCTTGCGGGCTCAGGCTGATAAACATGCTTACCATCGGCAAATGAAGTGGACGATTGAACAAGAACCGAATTTAACCTTACGACAAGGGTTAGTTGATGAATTAATTGTTGAAGAGGGCGTGGTCAAAGGGGTCGTAACGAATACCGGGGCCCGTTATTTAGCCAAGGCTGTGGTTTTGACGGTAGGAACGGCTGCGCGCGGAAAGATCATCATTGGGGAATTGCAGTACGAATCTGGTCCTAACAATTCAAAACCGGCAATGAAATTAACGGCCTCACTTAAGGAGCTGGGTTTTGACATTCAACGGTTTAAGACTGGAACCCCGCCAAGAGTAAATGGGAACACGATCGACTATCAAGTGACCGAAGAACAACCGGGTAATCCAGAACCGCACCATTTTTCGTTTGATACACCGGATACTGCCTACTTACCGTTGAAAGATCAAATTTCAAGTTGGTTAACCTACACCAACCCCACGACCCATCAAATCTTGCGAGATAATCTAGATCGGGCGCCCTTATTCTCTGGTTTGATTGAAGGGGTTGGCCCACGCTATTGTCCATCCATTGAAGACAAGATTGTTCGGTTTGCTGACAAAGATCGTCATCAGGTCTTTTTGGAACCAGAAGGTCGGGATACTGACGAATTCTATTTGGATGGCCTATCAACTTCGATGCCGGAAGAAATCCAACAAAAGATGATTCACTCAATTAAGGGTTTAGAAACAGCGGAAATGATGCGGCCGGGATATGCGATTGAGTACGATGTCGTGGCGCCTTATCAACTTCATCCAACGCTGGAAACTAAACTAATTCAAGGGTTATATACAGCAGGACAAACTAATGGGACGTCGGGTTACGAGGAAGCGGCCGGCCAAGGATTAATTGCTGGGATTAATGCGGCTTTGAAAATTCAAGGTAAGGAACCCCTAGTTTTAAAACGATCGGAATCTTATATTGGGGTCATGATTGATGATTTAGTGACAAAGGGAACCAAGGAACCTTATCGACTTTTGACAAGTCGGGCTGAATATCGCTTATTAATCCGGCACGATAATGCTGATTTAAGGTTGATGAAGTATGGACATCGGATTGGTTTAGTTTCTGATGAGCGGTTTGCCCATTTGAAAGCTAAGCAAACCCATATTCAAGATGAAATTAATCGCCTTAACAACTACCGGATTAAACCGGGTCAAGCGGTTGATGCCTTTATTAAAGCTAATGGTGACAATCCGTTAAAAGATGCCATTGTAGCTGCCGATTTTTTGAAGCGACCATATGTTGATTATCAGACCTTGCAACAGTTTGTTCCGGCTTTAGAAAAACCACTTAGTCGGCACGAGCAAGAACAAGTGGAGATTCAAATTAAATATGATGGTTACATCAAAAAAGAAGAAGCCCGGATTGAACGGATGAAGCGGATGGAAGAAAAGCGGATTCCTGCAACGATTGACTATAACCAAATTGAAGACTTAGCCACCGAAGGCCGCCAAAAATTAGCTAAGATTCGTCCAGAAACTTTAGCTCAAGCTTCGCGGATTAGTGGGGTCAATCCGGCTGATTTAGCAATTTTAAGTGTTTACTTACGGCAAGGAAAATTAAAGTAAAATCATTCTTTAAGAATAACTAATCAATCTGTACAATTGGGTGCAAAATGGTATGATTGGATAGAGTAAATTAACGTCAAGCGACGATTACGGGAGAAGAAAAGTGAAAACACAAGTTGATTTTCAACCCGTTTTACTAGGAACGGACTTTAACTGTTACGGAATGGCCCGCTCCTTTTATCACGAATACGGGATTAAGAGTATTGCTTTTGGGGTTATGCATATGGCACCAACGCGTTACACGAAATTAGTTGATGTGCGTGTGGTAGAAGGATTTAATAGTAATCCCGTCTTTATGGAAACCTTGACGGCCTTTGCCAAGACGATGGATCCAAATAAAAAGTACTTATTATTGTCATGTGGGGATGGCTATACGGAATTAATTTCAGAACACTTAACGGAATTAAAGCAATGGTTTGTTTGTCCTTATGTTGATAATGAGCTTTTTAAACGTTTAGGTAGCAAAGAGACCTTCTATGCGGCCGCTGAAGAATATGGACTACCATATCCAAAAACGAAATTAATTTCCCGGGAAATGGTTGAGCGTGGTGAAAAGATTGAATTACCATTTGATTTCCCAGTGGCCTTAAAACCTTCGGATAGTATCGCCTGGCTAGATGTTGATTTTGAGGGACGCAAGAAGGCCTTCATTTTAGATTCCCGGCAACAATTTGATGAACTATTACCCAAAATTTATCAAGCTGGTTATACCGGGAAGATGATTTGCCAAGACTTTATTCCTGGTGATGATTCTAATATGCGCGTAGTGAATGCATATGTGGATTCTGATCATCATGTGCGGATGATTTCCTTAGGTCATCCCCTCTTGGAAGACCCATCACCAGCGGCCGTGGGTAATTATATGGTGATCTTGCCCGAAAAAAATGATCAGATTTATCAAACTATTCAGAAGTTTTTAGAAGAGATCGAGTATGTTGGTTTTGCTGATTTTGATCTGAAGTATGACCGTCGGGATGATACTTACAAGGTCTTTGAAATTAATCTTCGTCAGGGACGGAGTAGTTTTTATTGTACCCTTAATGGTTATAATCTTGCGAAGTATGTCGTAGAAGACGTCATTTATCACCAACCCTTCACGGAAACTGAATATGCGGATGGCGATCAATTATGGTTGGGGGTACCTAAAAAGATCTTCTATCAATATGCTAAAGAAAGTGAATATAAGGATCGAGCAGTGAAATTATTGAAGGCAGGTAAATATGGCACGACGGCCTTTGATAAAGACGATACCTTGAAGCAACGGATGCTGATGCATTATGCTTTCTATTTGATGCCAGGGAATTACAAAAAATATTTTGTGCAACGATAAGATCAGGAGAAGAAAAACATGTGTGGATTTGTTTCCTTTGTGAATGACGAAGCTCCGCAATTAAAAGATAATGAAATTCAAACGATGATGAAACGGATTGTTCATCGCGGACCAGATGATGCCAACCATTATGTTGATGAACATGTGGCCCTTGGTTTTCGTCGGTTGAGTTTTATTGACGTCAAAAGTGGTCGGCAACCAATTTTTAATGAGGATGAATCAAAAGCCATCATTTTTAATGGGGAAATTTATAATTTTAAGTCGCTTCGTGAAAAATTGGTTGAAGCTGGACACATTTTTCGAACCCATGCCGATACGGAAGTAATTTTACATGGGTATGAAGAATGGGGAGCAGATATCGCTAAAAAATTGCGGGGCATGTTTGCCTTCATTATTTGGGATCGGCAAACTAATACCATGTTTGGGGCGCGGGATCATTTTGGCATTAAGCCGCTTTATTATGCTCAAATGAACGGAACATTCTTTGTAGGGTCTGAAATTAAGGCCTTTTTAGATCATCCTTCCTTTAAGATGGAATTGAACAAAGCAGCGCTTAAACCATACTTGACTTTCCAATACCCAGCGACGCGGGAAACCTTCTTTAAGCGCGTCTTTAAATTACCAGAAGGGCATTACTTCCACTACCAAGATGGCAAGTTTGAAATGGCGCAATACTGGGATGTTGACTTTGATCCCGAAGAGGAATCATTCGGCGAAGCGGTTGATAAGATTGAAGCAGCTGTGGATGAATCGGTTAAGGCGCACTCATTTGCGGATGAGGGGATTAAAGTTGGCTCTTTTCTATCTGCGGGGGTTGATTCAAGTTATGTCACGGCGATGATGAAGCCTGATAATACCTTCTCAATCGGCTTTGATAGTGGGTATGATGAAACTAAGCAAGCGCGCGAATTAGCAGCAAAATTAGAGTTAAAGAATACTGATAAGACCCTAACGAATGAAGAAGCCTTCAATGCTTTTCCGAAGATTCAATACTATTTAGATGAACCCGATTCAAATCCGTCCGTAGTTCCCTTATACTTTTTAACTAAATTGGCGAAGGATAATGGCTACAAGGCCATGCTATCTGGCGAGGGAGCTGATGAATTGTTTGCCGGATATACGGACTATGGTTTTAATACGAAGTCTAAGGCGATCCGGTGGTTTGCCGATCAATTAAAGAAACTGCCGCAAAAGCAACGGCATAGTTTAAGTAAGGCCCTTAAGAAATCACCTAACTTCCCAGGGCGCTTACATTTGTACCACGCTCTCGCTCCGGCGAATGAGGACTTTATCGGCCAAGCCTATATTTTCTCGCCTGCTGAAGCAGCAGACTTATTGCAAGAGGATTATAATTGTGGGCCGACGATCGCTGAGATTATGGATCCACTGTATGATAAAGTGGCTACTAAGGATATTGATGAAGTTGCTAAGAAGCAATACATGGATGTTCACCAATGGATGCCAGGTGATATCTTATTAAAGGCTGATAAGATGAGTATGGCAAATTCCTTGGAGCTACGGGTTCCATTATTGGATCGAAAAGTAATGGATGTGGCCCGGACGACGCCAAGTAAATATCTCTTTAACTATAAGGGAACGAAGTGGGCCTTTAGAATGGCCGCTAATCGGCACTTACCAGAAGAATGGGCAACGCGTCCTAAGATGGGCTTCCCTGTTCCAATTCGGGAATGGTTGCATCAAGAAAAGTACTACAAAGAAGTTCGGGCAATGTTTGCTGAAGATTTTGTGAACGAATTCTTTGACCAAGCTAAGTTATTGCAATTAGCTGATGATAACTTTGCTGGGAAGATTGATGGGCGCCGAAAGTTATGGACCATTTATACTTTCTTGGTTTGGTATAAACTATACTTTATTGATCATTATCAACCGGATGAATCAGTAATTGATCAAGCTCAACAAGTGGGGTAAAGACATGCTGTCGTTACAAGGGGCCATTGACCTATTAAAGGCTCACCAATTGTTTGAAGAAGTCATTATCAATCAGCAACGGCATTATGACTTATCAGACTCACTTAAGGATCAACCAATCAACCAATTGACTTATGATTCTCGTCAGGTAGAAGCACAAGCACTATTTATTTGCAAAGGACTTCATTTTAATACGCAGTATTTGATCGATGCTATCCATAAAGGTGCAGTTGCTATTCTGTCGAGTCAAGCACAAGTTGAAATCGTTAAAGCTCAACAGCTAAGGGCGATCCAAATTGTCGTTAATGATGTTCAAAAGGCGATGGCCGTTTTAGCACGTGGCTTTTATGGGAACCCTGATGAGCAATTAACCATGATTGGTTATACCGGGACGAAAGGTAAGACGACTTCGGTCTACTTCGCACGTCATATTTTACAAGCACAATACGGGTCAAACGTAGCGCAATTATCATCAATTGATAATTGTTTAAATGGGACTGATTATGTGGAATCCCATCTGACAACACCAGAATCCTTAGATCTATTTCGGATGTTGCGGGAAGCTGTTGACCACGGTATGAAGTATTTGGTCATGGAAGTTTCAAGTCAGGCCTATAAGAAATCACGGGTATATGGCTTACAATTTGACTATGGGGTCTTTTTAAATATCTCACCTGACCATATTAGTCCAGTCGAACACCCAAACTTTGATGATTATTTATATTGTAAGAGTCAAATTATTGAGCACAGTAAGCAGATCATTATTTCCCGGGAAATTGCGGCCTATGATTTACTAATTGAAAAAGCTCGTGAAAGGAATGTTCCCGTCATATCTTTTGGTGTTCGTCCAGGCTGTGATTATCAATACCAAGCAGAAGAACATGGCTATTTTAAAGTTAAGACCAATCGGAACCTATTGCCACAGTTGGATGGTCAATATCGGGTAATGGTTCCGGGTAACTTTAACTATGCTAATGCCCTATCAGCGATGATTGTGGCAGCTCAATTGAAGATTAAACCGGCCACGATTAAACAAGGCTTATTGGAGACGGTTGTTCCGGGACGGATGGAGATGATGACTTCTCCTAACGGAATTATTGCCTGCGTTGACTATGCCCATAATTATTTAAGTTTAACGGCAAGCTTTGCCTTTTTAAAACATGAATACCCGCAAGGTCGTTTAATTGTGGTGGTTAGTTCGGTTGGTAATAAGGCGGAATCGCGTCGATCAGGAATTGCTAAAGCTTTGATGGAATATGCAGATATTGCAATTCTAACTAGTGATGATACTTATGGAGAAGACCAACAAAAGGTGATTCAAGAGATCCACTCCTATCTTTCAGGTCCGAAGCCGGTTGAGGTTTTAGAGATCCTAGATCGTGAAGCAGCCGTTCGGCAAGCTTTTGCTCTTGCTCAACCCCAAGATGTCGTTTTTCTCGCCGCTAAAGGTCGTGAGCAATACCTGCGAGTAGCAAGTGGAAATCAACCGTATTTCGGTGATTATCAACTAGCGCAAGAATTGACGAAGTAAGTTAATAGTGGACCATCCAGGAGGTTGGCTCCACTATTTTTATGGGGAACTTCCTTAAATATTCTTGAATTTGAAAAAGAAGGATCAAAGGCGATTAGTATAATTTTCTCAGATAGCTAGACAAGGAGACAAACAATGTTAACAGTTAATGAGGTTGTGCGTTTGCTTAAAGAACGCCAACTGTTCGAAGAGGTCATTTGTGACAACCAACGGCACTACACCCTTCCAGAATCCGTTCGGGCAACCGAAATAACGGATGTGACCTATGATTCCCGCCAAGTTAAGTCACAGGCGCTCTTCTTCTGTAAGGGGTTAAATTTTAACTTTAAATACTTACAAGACGCCGTTGCAGCTGGATCAACTGTGACCATTACGGAACGGAGCCAAGTTGATGATATCTTAAAGACCCAGTTACCAGTGATTGCGATCATTGTAACTGATGTTCAAAAAGCTATGGCAACGGTCGCGCGAGCTTTTTACGGTAACCCAGATCAATCTTTAACCATGATTGGGTTTACGGGTACTAAAGGGAAGACGACCTCGGTTTATTTTACACGACACATCTTACAAGCAGTTTTTGGCAAGCAAGTTGCTCAATTATCATCGATTGATGAATGTTTAGATGGTGAACATTTTATTGAAGCGCATTTAACCACCCCTGAATCGTTGGATTTATTCCGCATGCTAAAAGCAGCCGTTGATCATGGGATGAAGTATCTGGTGATGGAAGTTTCTAGTCAAGCTTATAAGAAATCGCGGGTTTATGGACTAGAATTTGATTACGGTGTTTTCCTAAATATTTCACCTGATCATATCAGTCCAGTTGAACACCCAGATTTTGATGATTATCTATATTGTAAGAGTCAGATTGTTGCTAATAGCAAAACGGTCATTATTTCCCGGGAAATTAAAGACTATGCCTTTTTAGCAGAAAAGGCACAAGCTTATCAAACCAAGGTGATTTCTATCGGCCAAGATGCGGCGGCTGATTACCAATATCAAGGCCACCCCCATGGTCAATTTACAGTTAAAACGACCGCCGGTACAAGCGATTATCAAATTAAGATTCCTGGAGACTTTAATTATGCTAATGCAACGGCAGCTATCGCTGTGGCCCAACAATTAACGAATGATCAGGAGCAGATTAAGGCTGGTTTATTAGCCACCACCGTTCCGGGCCGGATGGAATTTTTAAGTAATCATCATGGGTATGTGGCCTATGTTGACTATGCGCATAATTATTTAAGCCTTTCGGAGAGCTTTAAGTTTATGAAACATGAGTATCCAAAGGGACGTTTAATTGTGGTGATTGGTGCGGCTGGAGGCAAAGCTGAGTCGCGTCGTCATGATATCGGGATGACCTTGTCAGAATACGCGGATGTGGCGATTCTAACGAGTGAAGATAACTTTAAGGAAGATCCATACCAAATTGTTGACGATATTAAAGCTAATATTACGAATCCTGAATTACAAGTAATTGTTGAGGTTGATCGAGTAAAAGCGATTGAACAGGCCTTTGCGATGGTTAAACCTGGCGATGTCATTTTCATGGCCGGAAAAGGTCGCGAGGTCTTTATGCATGACGTGGATGGTGATAAGCCATACATTGGCGATTATCAATTATCGCAAAAGTTGATGGTTGAATATGATAAATAAGTGAAGCTGGGAAAAAGCATAAGGCGTCCCATAGGGCTAACCTAGAACGAATGTTGGTACGAAAGGGACGACGTGAGTTCGTAGTTAGACTCGTGGGGCGCGCTTTTTGACCGTAATTAAGAGTGTGATCAAAAGAGATACGGGTAGGAAGAAATGTTAGTGTTTCTTTCTACCCTTGTTTTCTTTAGTGGTGTCGACACCGGAAAAGTTGTATGATAACCATAGTTAATTAATTTTTGAAACGAGGAAACACCATGAAAACCTTCCGGTCGATCATGAGCTGGGTAATTCCAGTTGCTTTGGGCTTAGCAGTAGCCTTAATTTTAAACGTCTTTGTTGTTCAACGGGTTAAAGTAGACGGGCCGTCTATGCAACCTAATCTACAGAACAATGAAAAGGTATGGACTTTTAAACAGGCTAAAATTCACCGGGGGAGCGTAATTGTCTTTGACGCTAATGGGGTAGATCCACAAGTCACCAGTAAGACCAACTATGTTAAGCGGGTTATCGCCGTGGGCGGTGACACAGTCGAATCGAAAAATGGTAATCTTTACGTTAATGGTAAGAAAGTTAGTCATTCTTACATTAGTAGCTATCAACGGACAACCGGAACGGGCAACTGGACCCTCCAAAGCATCTCGATTAAAAATGGGTGGTTAAAGTACAATGGGGCGACGAAGGTTCCAAAAGGCTATTACTTTGTCTTGGGTGATCACCGTAGTGTGTCGAATGATAGTCGCTATTGGGGCTTTGTCCCAAAGAGTAAGATCTTAGGGGTTGTTAAGGTAGCTCCATGGTCAGGGACGAAAACGACGCGCTACAACATTAATCAATTCTGGAAACATTATTTTAAGAACTAAAAAGAGGGTGGAAAGAAATGCTCATTGACATTTCTTTCCACCCTCATTATTTTTTCCCAGTTTCTTTTGTTAGTTTTTAAAACTATGAACTGGAGCAGGGATGCGACCACCACGGTTAACCATGGCGGCGGAACTAGCTTCATGAACGGCCATAATTGGTGCTCGACCAAAGAGCCCTCCAAATTCGATATCTTCACCAACTGTCTTGCCAGGAACAGGGATGACGCGAACTGCTGTGGTCTTATTATTGATCATACCAATTGCTGCTTCATCAGCAATCATCCCGCTAATCGTAGTAGCTGGGGTATCGCCAGGAACGGCAATCATGTCTAACCCCACGGAACAAACGGCGGTCATTGCTTCTAATTTATCAAAGGTTAAGATCCCCTTTTCAGCGGCTTCGATCATCCCGGCATCTTCTGATTCAGGGATGAAAGCCCCAGATAGTCCCCCAACATGGCTGCAGGCCATAATTCCACCTTTTTTAACGGCATCATTTAGCATTGCTAAGGCGGCGGTGGTACCGTGAGTACCAACACTTTCTAAACCAATTTCTTCTAAGATGTTAGCAACCGAGTCTCCTTGGGCTGGAGTGGGGGCTAAGGAAAGATCGACAATCCCAAAGTCAACCCCGAGTTGTTCAGATGCTTCTTGACCGACTAATTGACCCATCCTCGTAACTTTAAAAGCGGTTTGTTTAATTGTCTCGGCAACAACGTCCATTGACTTACCACGAACCTTCTCCAAGGCCGTTTTGACTACGTCTGGGCCTGATACCCCGACGTTTAAAGCCACATCAGATTCACCGACGCCGTGGAAACCACCCGCCATAAATGGATTGTCTTCTACTGCATTACAGAAGATTACTAAGCGTCCATTCAACAAAGGATCGAGAGCTTCGTTTTGGATGACTACTTCACCCATTTCTTTAACGGCGTCCATGTTAATTCCGCTGCGCGTAGAACCAACATTCACGCTGGCACAGACGCGACTCGTTTGATTAAGGGCTTCGGGAATTGATTTAATCAGGGTCCGATCACCATTTTGGTAACCCTTATGGACTAAGGCCGAAAAGCCCCCGATTAAATCGACTCCAACGGCTTCGGCCGCCTTTTCTAGCGTTAGGGCATACTTTACGTAATCTTCATCCCCAGAAGCGGCGGCAATTAAGGAGATTGGAGTAACGGTGATCCGCTTGTTAGCAATCGGAATCCCAAATTCAGTTTCGATATCTTCGGCAACTTTGACTAAATTTTGGGCTTTCGTGGTGATCTTGTCATAAATCTTTTGACAAGCACGGTCGCTATCACCGTCAATACAATCTAAGAGGGAAATTCCCATCGTAGTGGTCCGCAAGTCCAGATTTTCATTGGCGATCATGTTGACCGTTTCGAAAATGCGCCGGTTATCCATTAATCTAACCCTCCACTTAATTCATGCATAGCTGCATAAACCTTTTCGTTCCGGATGTTGATATCTACCCCGAGTTCTTGGCCAAGTTGACTGAGATCATCAGTTAGGGCGGCAAAATCAGCATCTTCGGCCAGATCGACTAACATCATCATGGTAAAGAAGCCGTCCATAATGGTTTGTGAAACGTCTAAAATGTTGATGTGTTGTTTGGCAAGATAGTTGCTAACCCCGGCGATAATTCCAACTTGGTCTTGACCAACCGTGGTGATAATAGCTTTCATAAATCTAGGTCCTCCAAATTATTGATATGTTTATTATACTAAATACGAATTCAATATCCTAGTAGTTTTAAATTGTTCGTTATTTAAGAGTTTCATGTGAAACACAATCAAGCAAAAGAGGCTAGTGAAGGTTTGATCTCTTCACTAGCCCCTAATTTTTAAATTAGTTTTCCCGTGAGTATGAAGCAATATCAGCTTGGATTAACTTCAAGAAGTCATCCTTACTCATGCCGTTTTGTTCTTGTTCACCATACTTCCGTACCGAAACAGCACCGTTAGCCATTTCATCATCACCAACTACCAAAGTATAAGGAACTTTTTGAGTTTGTGATTCCCGGATCTTGTAACCCATCTTTTCGTTTCGATGGTCAACCTTTGCCCGGATATTTAAGTGTTTCAATTCCTTGGCAACTTGATCAGCATATTCACCATGCCGGTCGTCACTAACTGGAATGATATTAACTTGTTGTGGGGCTAACCAGGTTGGGAAGGCACCCTTGTAAATTTCAGTCAAGTAAGCCATGAACCGTTCCATGGTTCCAACTACTCCCCGGTGGATCATCACTGGACGGTGTTGTTGACCATCTTCACCAACATAATGGAGGTCGAACTTCTCAGGTAACATGAAGTCTAATTGGATGGTGGACATCGTTTCTTCGTTGCCTAAAGCCGTCTTGGTTTGGATATCCAACTTTGGACCATAGAAGGCGGCTTCCCCTTCGGCTTCATAGTAATCAAGTCCGAGATCGTCCATGGCACCCTTCAACATGTTTTGGGCTTGTTCCCACATTTCATCATTGGCAAAGTACTTTTCAGTATTCTTTGGATCCCGATAACTAAGCCGGAAAGTATAGTCCGTAATGTCAAAGTCTTTGTAGACATCCATAATCAACTTCAAAATTTTTGCAAATTCATCTTGAATTTGATCAAGGGTTACGAAGGTATGACCATCATTTAGGGTCATTTCCCGGACCCGTTGTAGACCTGAAAGGGCTCCCGACTTTTCATAACGGTGCATCATTCCTAATTCCGCGATTCGTAATGGTAAATCACGGTAGGAACGGATGTGGTGCTTGTAAACTTGGATATGAGAAGGACAGTTCATTGGCCGTAATTCTAAGAGTTCCCCATCTCCCATATCCATTGGTGGGAACATGTCTTCACGATAATGATCCCAGTGACCAGAAGTCTTGTAGGCATCTAGGTTCATTAGAACCGGGGTGTAGACATGTTCGTAGTCATCGGCGACTTCTTTATCGATAATATAACGTTCAATGACCCGCCGGATAGTTGCTCCCTTTGGCATCCAGTAAGGCAAACCAGCGCCGACTTTAGGATCAACAAAGAAGAGATCGAGTTGGTTTCCGATCACTCGGTGATCCCGTTCACGGGCTTCTTGCCGTGCCTTGAGATCTGCTTCAAGGTTATCCTTTTTGAAGAAAACCGTTCCGTAAATCCGTTGTAACATTGGGTTAGAGGACATCCCCTTCCAGTAAGCCCCGGCAACGGAAAGTAATTGGTAGTTCTTTACAACGTTTCCGTAAACCAGTACCGGTTGGGTAGCGACGGATTTTACTCCAGCTACTTCGTACATGGCAACCAGACCATCTTGGGCGTGTTCGTTGATCAATTCCGTTGAGAATGGGTCATCCTTAACTTCGGCTAAAGCATCTTCAACCTTTACTTGGGCGAATTCAACCTTGACGTCGTCCTTGGCGAATTGCTTGATGGTAGCCTCTAAGCTAGCTAATTCGTCGGCCGAAACCTGTTGTTCATCTTTATCAGAATCAACGTAGAATTGATCATCTTCCGCAACGGCAGCACCAAGACGAATTCCGTCAAATTGTTGGTGCAAAGCGGCTTTTAAGAGCAACGCCGACAGGGCGCGTAAGGCTTCTAAACCAGCTTGAGAATCGCGATCAATCTTTTCAACTTCACCATTTGGTGACATAACTGCAACTTGTGGCATAAGAAAATCTCCTTTATAGAAAATAAAAAACGCCCACTAGTATCTAAAACATAGATACTAGGGACGCCATTAACGAAAATTAGCGTGGTTCCACCCAAATTTAGAGAATACAAAAAATTCTCCCTCGTAGGTGAAATAACGGTCACGAGCCGGCTATCTTATTTCGATAGCAATCCTGAAAGTGGTCTCCATTAGGTAAGCAAAGGTACTTCCAGCCAAGGTACCATTCCCTGAATTGCTCTTCACCCAGTGAATATGTCTCTCATTGCGTTCGATTATAGCGATCTCAATTTAAATCGTCAAGCTAATTTTTATTTTAGTATCTGTCAAGTTTTCATAGGTTA
>NZ_AZFN01000008.1 GCF_001434365.1 Limosilactobacillus gastricus DSM 16045
GGAGTCATGGGCATTGGCATGGGCTATGCTGCCGGGGTTGCTGTAGAAACTGGCAAACCAGTGATTGCCCTTGAAGGGGACTCGGCCTTTGGTTTTGATGCAATGGATATTGAAACGATTTGTCGCTACAACTTACCAGTGATTGTCGTTGTTATTAATAATGGTGGGATCTACAAAGGAACTTCCCACAGTACAGCTGTCGAAGTTGATCGTCCTGACCCAACGAAGCTGGACATCGATGCCCATTATGATATGTTAGCGACGGCCTTTGGTGGCGATGGTTACTTTGTAGAGAAACCAGATGAATTCCAAGTTGCCTTACAAAAGGCTTACGCTGCCGGAAAGCCAGCAATTATTAACGTCAAGATTGATCCAAATATGGGGGCTGAATCGGGTCACATTGGTAACCTCAACCCTGATATTCGTGATAAGAGTAATAACTAATCGAGGAGGATATGATCATGGCTGAAACAGATTTTGCACCATTAAAGGGAATTAAAGTTGTTGACTGGACTCAAGTTCAATCAGGTCCTTCCTGTACACAATTACTTGCTTGGTTGGGGGCCGAAGTTATTAAGATCGAACGTCCAGATACTGGGGACCCAACTCGGAACCAATTATTAGATATTCAAGATTCATGGGGGATGTACTATCTCCAATTAAACGCTAACAAGAAGTCCCTAACCTTAAACATCAAGACCGATGAAGGTAAGCAGATCATGACCGATCTTTTAAAGAAGGCCGATGTCTTTGTCGAAAATGTCCGTCCGGGATCAGCGGAACGAGCTGGTTTTGGTTGGGAACAAGTTCACCAAATCAATCCACGTTTGATCATGGGATCATTAAAGGGCTTTAACCAGGGCTCCCGCTTTGAAAATGTGAAGGCGTATGAACCAGTGGCTCAATCCGCTGGTGGGGCCGCTTCGGCAACCGGTTGGAACAAGGGCGAAGATAATGTGCCAACTCAATCTGCGGCTGCCTTAGGGGACTCTAACTCCGGAATGCACTTAACCATCGGGATTTTAGCCGCTTTAATGCAACGGGAACGGACTGGTGAAGGGACCTACGTTTACCAATCAATGCAAAATGCCGTCATGAACCTTTGCCGGATTAAGCTGCGGGATCAAGTGATGCTAGACAACCTAGGAGCTTTGCCACACTACGCCGTTTATCCTGACTACGATTGGGGTAAGGCCGTTCCACGGGCCGAAAACACTGAAGGTGGGGAAGTTATTGGTTGGACTTACAAGGCTAAAGGTTGGGAAACTGATCCAAATGCTTATGTCTACATTGTTATTCAAGATGCCAACAAGTCTTGGGAAGCCATTGCCAACACCATGGGTCACCCTGAATGGATTGATGACGAACGCTTCAGTGATTGGCAACACCGTCAATTGCACAAGGAAGAAATTTATCCATTGATTGAATCCTATACTAAGCAATATGATAAGTATGAATTAACTGAAAAATTGGGTGCTGCTGGGGTTCCAGTTGGTCCAGTGCTTGATTGGTACGAACTGGAAAATGATCCCGAGTTAAACGAAGATGGGACGATCATTACCATTGACCAAGGTGGTAACCGGGGTAAATTTAAGACGATCGGGTTACCATTCTCAATGGCTAACTACAAGCCTGATTACAAGCGGGCTCCTGACTTAGGTGAAAATAATAATGAAATCCTGGCAGATCTTGGTTACAGTGAAGATCAAATCAAGGGCCTTGAAGACGACGGGACAATTGCCAAGGCCCGGGGACCGAAGAACCCTCGCCGTGAAGTAATTAAAGGTAAGCAAAACTAAGTTATTGAGGAGGTCAATCATGACACAATCACGGACAGAACCAAATTATCGGGGACAAGAAATTCATAATCCACATCTCGATCCCAATAAGCCCTATGCGCTTGCTGGTTTGTTGGTGGTTGACCTTACTCATGTCTTATCTGGTCCCACTTGTACCAGAATGTTGGCAGATGCTGGCGCCCGCGTAATTCACGTTGAACGAAAGGGGAGCGGTGATGATACTCGCTCCATGGGACCATATCTGGCTGATGGATCAAGTGAGTACTTTCGGATTGCGAATGCCGGCAAAGAATCGATTTCACTCGACTTTAAGGATCCAGACGATTTTGCCTTGCTCAAACGCATGATTGCTAAAGCAGATGTGGTAGTCGAAAACTTCCGTCCCGGTGTAATGGCACGTTTAGGGCTTGATCCGGAAGAACTTGTAAAAGAATATCCGCGCTTAATCGTGGCTTCAATTTCGGGCTTTGGTCAATATGGACCCATGAGTAAGCAAGCGGCTTATGATACGATTGTTCAAGCTTTATCAGGTATCATGGACGCCACTGGAAGTCAAGATGGCCCGGCGACCCGAGTCGGAACCTCCATTTCTGATATTGTCGCGGGAATCATGGGCTATGCGGCTATTACAACAGCCCTGGTGGCCCGAGAACGGACAGGTCAGGGAACGACCGTGGATGTCGCAATGCTGGATACTACCTTTTCTCTGATGGCACAAGATTTGATGACCGCCTTGGGTCCTCATCAAATCCCGCACCGGATCGGGAATCGGCATCCTTACATGTATCCCTTTGATACCTTTGCATGCCAGGATCAACCCTTAGCAATTTGCTGTGGGAACGACCATCTCTGGTCACTCTTGTGTAATGCTTTAGGACATCCCGAATGGATTGACCAAGCTAACTTTAAGACTAATGATTTACGTGAAGCCAACTGGCAAGCCGTTAAAGATGCGCTTGAAGGAGTCTTAAAATCCGATTTGGCTGAGAATTGGCGGGATAAGTTAGAAGCTGCGGGCGTACCAGTAGGAATTGTCTTAAATGTTGATCAGACCCGGCGTCTCCCACAAATTATCGAGCGGGGAATGGTGAAAGCTTTACCAGATGGGCGTGAGGTGATTGGGACCCCGATGAAATTCAGTACTTGGAATTCCTGGGGAGCCAAAGTGGACTCACCGCAATTAGATGCCCAAGGGAAAGCCATCCGCCAAGAATTTTCATAGAATTTACGCCGAATTTACGCCGCAAAAAAAGGGTTGAGATTTTTCTCAACCCTTTTTAATGTGCTTATTTAAAACTCATATCCCAAGCTGGCAATTCGGCCGTTCCGTAGAACTTCTTAATTAACCGCTTTGTTTCAGCTGTTTGGAGAGACTTCACAACGTCCTTGTAGACTTGCTTGTTCTTGTCCTTCTTGTTAGCTGCAATCACGTTGACCCATTGGGCAGAATCAGCATTAGTAGGTTCGACAAAGATGGCATCCTTGTAGTTCAAACCAGCTGCGTTAGCATAGTTAGTGTTAACCACGGCTGCATCAACGTCACTCAAGGAACGGGCAACTTGTTCCGCTGATAATTCCTTAATCTTAATGTTCTTCGTGTTATTAGTAATATCGCTAACAGTTGCTAGAGTAGTTCCCTTCTTCAAGGAGAACAAACCAGCATTCTTTAAAGCAAAGAGGGCCCGCGATTCGTTAGTAGCATCATTTGGTACGGCGATCGTAGCACCATCAGGAATGTCACTTACACTCTTGTACTTGTCAGAGTAAAGGCGGATTGGGGTAATCCAAGTATCACCGATGGCAACGATATTGGTCTTATGAGCCTTATTCCATTGCTTTAAGAAAAGCTTGTGTTGGAAAGCATTTAAGTCAATATCACCATTCGTCAAAGCCTTGTTTGGTTGGTTGTAGTCGGTAAATTTCTTAAACTTTAAAGTAATTCCATACTTATCTTTAGCAGTTTTCGCAACTGAGTCCCAAAGTTGGTCATCTTGTTTAGTTCCCGACATAATCCCAATGGTCACTGTCTTCGCAGCTTGTTGTTGGGGCCGCACAAAGCTAAAGTAGCCCCCAATAACAACAACCAGTAAAATAATAATACCAATTAACCAATTCCGTGTCTTCTTACTCATCTTCTATTTCCTCCTAAAATCGTAATCGACGCTTTCAACAACAGGTGAGGGAGTCATAAAAAAACTCGCCCTCTGATCAAAATGATCAAAAAGGACGAGTGAACGTGTTACCACCTTAATTCGTTAGGACCTCACAATCCTAACCTCATTGAGTTACTAATCTATAACCCAGCGATGATAACGTTCGCTACTCCGTTAATGGCTGTGACACCATTACCATTATTTCCAACCCATCTTCAAAGTACCTGCGCCATCTTTTTGCACCAACCAAAGATTCTCTCGGGGTCGCAACTACTTTTACTCTGCTGTTCAAAACGTTTATTAAAATTCTATGAAGTTATCTTAATTTAATCCTTAGTAGTTGTCAACAAAATTTTAAATTTTTCTGAAGAAAGTAAAAAAGAAGCTGTCAGGGCAGCTTCCAAAATTTATTGATAAATATAACGTTCCAGCCGTGCTTTTAGAAGACTATTCAGCAGATAATAAACCACGATGGCTTCAATTGGCCAAGTTACCACTTCTTTAAGCATCCGGATGGCAAAAGGAACGGGCGTTAGAATCGAGAATACCCCCATCATAACCAACCACAAGGTTCCCAGGATAACATTTGAAATCAAAATTTGCACAAACATGTAGGTGAAGATCCGCTTTAAGGTAGGTTTTTGTTGATATAAAAAGGCACCGGCAATAATTCCAGAAATTAATGACGAGAAAGTATAGCCAGGGAAGAACATTGAGCCCCCAAAGTTAAAGATGGTATTAGAAATGATATCATCAAAGACCAATATGATTCCGGACAACCAAGGACCAAGATAATAACCCATCGGGGCAGTAACTAAAAAGCCGAGCCCAATTTGTACTAATTGGGCACTCCCAATGGCTGGAATAAATCCAACCACAATCTTAAGAGCTAAAAATAAAGCGCTAATGGTAATAACGCGGGCAGTGATTTTGGGACCGCGCCATGATAATAAATGCATTGATACATCTCCCTTCGAAATTATTTGTCAGGGAAACATAGACCGTTCTAATTTCCTGTGGTGAATGCGGAAAGCTTAAGCGGACCCTGATCCTGTTTCCAACGTTCACATTCCGTTCCGTTGGACGTTAACTACGGGCTTTCCTACCCCAACAAACAGGGACCAGTTTACTAGCTTTCAAAACAATAATCAAGATTTATGGAATTTTATTCGGCTTTAATTTGTTATTTAGATAAAAGAATTTACAAGGGTGCGGAAACAGGATATTGTTAAGAAAGAAATTTAATGAGGTGGATTTATGTTAGCAGATGCTTTATTAATTATCGATTACACGAATGATTTTGTAGCCCGCCATGGGGCCTTGACCTGTGGTGAACCAGCCCAAAAGATTGCGGCTAACTTGGTTCAATTAGCTAACCAATATTTAGAAGCAGGGAAATGGGTGATTTTGCCGACGGATGTTCATGTAGCTGATGATCCATATCATCCGGAAACCAAGCTCTTTGCAACCCACAATGTCCGTGATAGTTGGGGTCGCGAACTATATGGCGAGTTAGATCAGTGGTATCACCACCATCAAAATGATCCCCATGTGATGATGATGGATAAAACAAGGTATTCATCTTTTGCGGGGACGACTTTAGATTTAGATTTACGAGCCCGACAAGTTAGTTCGGTAGCCTTAACGGGGGTGTGCACTGATATTTGCGTTTTGCATACAGCCGTTGATGCTTATAATTTGGGATATCAAATCACGGTTTACGAAGATGCAGTCGCAACCATGACCGAAACGGGTCAGGAATGGGCCCTTAATCACTTTAAGACAGTGCTTGGAGCAAGAATTTTATAGACAACAAAAAGCGTGCTAGTTAACGACTTAATGGTCATTACTTAGCACGCTTTTTAGTTGAGTGACATAATCATTGGCTAATTGATCAGCTTTAAGATACGTGAGTCCGTATGGAAGTTCAAAATGATCAGTTAATTTAATATTTTTAATCTCCGGATGGACTCGATCCCAGCATTCAAGTGACAAAAGGATCGAACCTGTGGAAGCGCACTGATTAAAGGTTTGAATATCATAGTGAGAGGGGACATCAATAATATCAATCTTCGGGTACTTATCAATAATCGTTTGGCGGATTTGGTCATTAATTAGGCTGGTACCCTTTTTCATTACCATCAAAGGCATTCCAGCCAAGTCTGATAATGAAAGCGACTCATTGTTCGCTAAGTGGTTAGTTCTCGGGACAGCTAGAGTGAAGCGATAGGTGCCGATCTGCTGAAAAGCATATTTTGACTCTAAGGGGAAAGAATCATAAGGACCGACAATAAAATCATAATCACGGCCAAGTTGACTCAAACGATATCTGTCCTTGTTTACGGTTACTACTTTTAAAAGCCAATTTGGCATTTGATTCCTGATTTGATCCCAAAGATCCATAAAAATATGACATGGATAAAGATTTGATGAGCCAACTCGAATTTCTTTCGTTCCGATATCTGAAGCCGCTTGTACTCGACTAACAATCTCAGCTGAATAGTTCATCAATTTAAGCGTTTCAGTATATAAAATTTGTCCGGCGGTAGTTAAAGAAACGCCAGTCGTATCACGGATAAATAACTTTGTTTCCAGCAGGTTTTCTAGTTGATTAATTTGTTTGCGAACTGCTGTATGGGTGAGATAGAGTTTATGGGCCGCCTTAGTAAAGCTACCTTCTTCAGCTACCAACTTAAAGGTGTCTAATAATTGATTATACATTTTGACCCTCCATGCAGAAACTAGTGGTTTCTACAATAGTAACTAATTGGGATCTTCTGTTTCAACCATTTTCTAAATATAATTTGGAAAAGAAGGAACTGGAGGAATTTTCAAATGGAATATTTATCGCTAAATAATGGTATTAAAATTCCTTGTTTAGGATTTGGGACGATGCGAGTTCAAGGTTTGGCAGAATTGCTTCCGCAAGTAATTGATAGTGGCTATCGTTTGATTGATACTGCAGCTAATTATGATAATGAACAGGAGGTTGGTGAAGGGATTCATCGAGCAATTAAATCTGGAATTGTTAAACGTGAGGACCTGTTTATCACCTCGAAAATGCAAATTTTATCTGATGGAGCGAAAAATACCACTGCAGCAGTCGAGAATTCTCTAAGGAACTTAGGGCTTGATTATATTGATCTATATTTGATTCATCAACCATATGGTGATATTTACGGTGAATGGCGTACTTTAGAAAAGCTTCATCGGCAAGGTAAAATCAAATCCATTGGGGTATCAAACTTTGAACCTTTCCGTTTAATGGATCTGATGTTGCATAACCAGATTGTTCCAGCCGTTAATCAAATTGAGGTTAACCCATGGAACCAGATGATTCCTGAACATGGATTCGATCAAGAACATGGGATAATTACCGAAGCATGGTCACCTTTAGCAGAGAATAAACATGATTTGTTTAATAATGCCCAATTAATGGGGCTAGCTAATAAATATCAAAAGAGCGTTCAACAGGTCATTTTACGTTGGGTGATCCAACGGGGAATTGTTGCCATTCCACGTACTTCAAACTATGAACATGCCACGTCGAATTTTAATGTTTTTGATTTCTCGTTAACCGAAACGGAAATGGATATGATTAGAGAATTAAACATTGGTCAAACAACTGCCTTAGACCATTGCGATCCTAAAGTGGTCGAACTATTATCGAAGGTTGTTGCTAATCCAATTGAGGTTGGGAATAAACGACCAAGTCATAACGAATGGTCAAAACAGCGAGGGTTAAAATAGGAGGTGCAGAAATGGATGTTTATCAACGAGCCGCGACTGGTGAACCGCTGGATATGCGGACGGATCAGGAATATCACGAGGTTTTAGGCCCAGAAATGGTGCGTTCACGAACCCTGTGCCATCGGATTAATATGTTGGATCCATACGATCCGCAAGTGCGGGACTTGTTTGATGAACTCTTTGAAGGGCGCTTACCGCAAAGCTCGACCATTTTAACGCCAGTCCAGATCGACCGCGGAAAAACGATCACCATTGGTGAGGATACTTTTATTAACTGGGGCTTTAATTCGGTTTCCACGGGTGGAATACACATCGGTAACCATGTCCAAATTGGGCCGAATGTGGCTTTATTGACGGCCAATCATGACCTAAATGATTTACAGATTATTTATTGTAAACCGATTGTTATTGAAGATGGTGCCTGGTTAGGTGAAGGCGTTAAAGTCACGCAGGGTGTTACCATTGGTGAAGGCGCGATTGTCGCTGCCGGAGCTGTAGTAACCAAGGATGTTCCTGCCAATGCGGTCGTTGGTGGCTGTCCAGCAAAAATTATTAAAGACCATAAATAGCATTGAAAACCCAGCTTAGTGATTAGCAATCAACTAAGCTGGGTTTATCGTTAATGATAATTAGCCGTTAAAAATTTTTCCATATCGATCGGCTGGCGTCCGGTTATGAACTCAAAATCATTGGTAGTTGTACTTAATAAACCCATAGCTCCGCCGGCATACATGGAAGCTAGTTCGTCGCCATCACCATCTTCAGCATAAATTTGACCAAATTCTTTCGTGGTGACTGGTTGATAGCCGATGGGTTGGCCAGTTACCTTTGACATAATTGCGGCTAATTCTGGCATGGTGTAGGCAGTCTTTTGTGAAAGAGTGTAAGTTTGTCGACTTGATCGAATGGTGGGGTTAGTCGCCGCGGCTGCAAATGCTTCAGCACAGTCGTCAATCGCGATAAAAGCCATTTTTTGATCGCCAACAGGATAGATGATTGCTTGGCGGTCAATTAATTCTGGTAGATAAGGGATCAATGGGTCAGCATAAAGCGCGTCTTTTAAAATGACATAATTTAAGCCACTTTGTGCTAATAAATTAGGCATTTGATGATAAAAAGGCGCCATTATAAAGGGATTATTGGCTTGATCGGCAATAAAACTCATGGCCACTATTGAATCAACGTGCTGATCGCGCGCAGCAGCAATTACATTCTTAAGTTCCTGGAGACGATCAGCTGTCACGTAGGTTTTACTAGGAATATAAACGAGGACGTTGATTTCTTGAAAGGCACGCTTTAATGAGTCAAGGTCCATAAAATCAGCGGGACGATACTCGATATCGTCGGCAGGACGTGGTCGATGAACTAAGCCGAATAGGTGATCATCCTTCTGCAATTTTGGGATTAAATGTTCAACAATTTGATGACCCAGATGTCCACTGGCACCAGTAACTAGATAATTCATTTTATAACTCCTGTCGTTGTTTTAGTTCTTTCTTACTCTGCGAAATTTTGATTTGATTAACAACGTCGGCAATTGTTCGTTGTTGTAACTTAGCCATTGCCGCTTGCTTGGCATCTTCATAAAAATTTTCGAGAACGCCTTGAATGTTACCACCGACAATACAATTAGGATTGGTGTCGTAGTCAATTTCAAAAAGTGGGTGTGGGCCGGATGCTTCTTCAATTGCTAGATAAACGTCATAAAGACTAATTTCATCTAAAGGCCGAGTAATTTGAGGATTGGCAGTGCCTTTAGTGGTTTTTAACAATCCGGCTTTTCGGAGTTGGATCATGATTTGCCGAACCATGACTGGCGAGGTCTGAATACTAGAAGCAATAAAATCACTTGTTAGTTTTTGATTCTGATAGATATCAAGAAAACAGATTAGATGAATGGCATCACTAAAACGGGTTGATATACGCATCACAATTTCTCCTTTCGTGTAATTTGATACATTACAATTATAGACGATAAATGCAATAAGTCAAACATTTGACAAATAATATGAATGTGTTATTGTGACCATATAAATTACATGAAAGGCGACTAACATGAAAAAATCAACCTGGTTTAAATGGGGATATTTGCTGATTGCGACGATGATAGTCGTTGGCATCTTAAGTCTATTTCGTAATCGTGCTCACCAGTCGATTGTGATTGGATCAAAGAATTTTACAGAAAGCCAAGTGGTTAGTGAAATCTATGCCATTGCGTTAGAAAAGCATGGTTACCAAGTGACCAGGAAGCAAAACATTTCGAATTCAGTGGTTTACAATGCATTAAAGACAGGACAAATCGATTTATATCCTGAATACACTGGAACAATTGTGCAAGCCTATTTAAAAAAATCAACCACTGGTAAATCAGCTAAACAAATTGCTCAATTGGCTAAAAATGGGGTTGTTAAAGATGGCTTAACTACGTTGAAATATGCGCCTGGAAATGATAGTCAGGGAATGGCTATTCGAACGAGTGTCGCTAAAAAATATCATATTTATACTTTAAGTGAACTGCAAAAGCAAGCTAGCAAAGTCCGTCTAGTTTCCCAAGGAGAATTTGATCAACGTTCTGATGCTTTACCGGGAATGAATAAATTATATGGTAAATATAATTTTAAATCGGTCAAAGATTATGATGATAGTCTCAAATACCAGGTCGTTGATGCAGGTCAAGGCGATGCCTTCCCAGTCTCAACGACCGAAGGACAACTAACCGAAACAAATAAATATACGGTGCTAAAAGATGATAAGGGCTTATGGCCAGCCTATAATTTAGTGCCCTTAATTAGAGAACAAACTTTAAGTCAAAATCCAAAGATTGCGACTATTTTGAATCAAGTTGATGCTAAACTAACGACTAAAACTTTGATGCAATTGAATAGACAAGTTGATGTGGATGGGCAAAATTATCGCACCGTTGCTAAGCATTGGTATCAAGAAAACTTCAAGGAGGGCGATTAAATGTTGCAAGAAATTATCCAATATTTCCAAAAAGATCAGGGTCAATATTGGCAACTGATTGGTCAACATCTCGCTCTTTGTTTGATTACTTTACTGATAGCGATGGTAATTGCTTTTCCGGTTGGCTATTGGGCTTCGAAAAGTCGACGAGTGGCAACTATTTGTACTTTATTTGCGCAAACTTTGCGAATCATTCCTAGCTTAGGACTCCTATTTATTTTGATTCCAATTATTGGAACGGGTGAATTACCAGCAATTATTGCACTAGTGATCTTAGCCATTCCACCCATTTTGATTAATACCATTATTGGGTTAACAACAGTTGAGCCGATCTATCTAGAGGTTAGTCGGGCGATGGGGATGAAAAATCGGCAAATTTTATGGCAAGTGCAATTCCCGCTTGCTTTACCGATCATCTTAAATGGCATCAAATTATCTTTAATTGAGGTCATCGCGAGCGCAACTTTAGCCACTTATATTGGAGCTGGTGGCTTAGGAACCTTAGTCTTTACAGGGTTGGGCTTGTATGAGATGAGCTATGTTGTGATCGGCGGGCTTAGTGTTGCCCTGATCGCTTTATTGACCATGCTGTTATTTGATTTTTGGATAAAAAAGGTGACGATTCATGACTAAAGAAGTAATTAAATTCGATCACGTTTCTAAAAGTTTTGGTGATCATCAGGTCATTAAGGATCTAAGTTTTACAATTAATGCGGGTGAATTTATCACGATTTTAGGAACCTCCGGATGTGGGAAAACGACTACCTTGAAGATGATTAATGGCCTTTTGACCGCTAGCTCCGGTCAGGTGTTGGTAAATGGCTTAGATCCTCAAACCACTGATCTAGTGGCTTTACGGCGTCAAATCGGTTATGTGGTTCAACAGGTTGGGTTGTTCCCCCATATGACGATTGCTGACAATTTATCGATTACCCCTAAATTAATGGGCTGGAATCAAGAGCAAATCAAGCAACGTAATCTTGAACTACTCAAGTTAGTTGATATGGATAATGGTGACTATTTAAATCGTTATCCACGTGAATTGTCTGGTGGTCAACAACAACGAATTGGGGTGGCCCGTGCTTTAGCAGCCAACCCGCCCATTGTCTTATTTGATGAGCCACTGGGAGCTTTAGACGCCTTGACTCGGTTAAACTTACAAGAGGATTTGAAGAAGCTGCATCAGCAATTAAATGATCATACCTTCGTCTTAGTCACTCATGATATTAACGAGGCTTTCTTCCTTGGTCAACGGGTTATGATTATGGATCAAGGACATATTGAACAGTTTGCAGATCCGCAAACCATTATTGATCAACCAGCCACCCCCTTCGTAAAGGCCCTCTTACAAACAGAGATCGATCATCAACGAATCTGGAGGGAGCGACATGATTAGTTATTGGCAAGCTAATAGTTCGATGATTCTAACCGATACCTGGCAGCATCTGCAATTAGTGGGTGGAGCGCTAATTATTGCCTTGATCATCGCGACTGAATTAATTGTGCTTTGTTTAGGGCACGATCGTTGGTTAACGGTATTAAATTATGTTTTTTCCTTAGCCTATTCGATTCCTAGTTTTGCATTATTTGCTCTCTTGATTCCAATCACTGGCTTGGGACGTCTAACGGCGGTGATTGTGTTGGTAGTCTATTGTGAATATGTTTTATTACGATCCTTCGTTAGCGGCATCGAATCGGTTGATCCGATTTTGATTGAGGTCGCGAAAGGAATGGGGATGACTGATACCCAGATCCTGATCAAAATACAATTACCCTTGGCTTTGCCCAGTATCTTTGGTGGTTTGCAAATTGCTTTAGCATCCACGATGGGGATTGCAACGATTGCCGCTACCATTAATGCGGGCGGCCTGGGCGAATTGCTATTTGCAGGTTTACAATCACAAGCAATGGCGCCGATTCTTTGGGGAATTATCGCCACCGTGCTGTTAACCTTGATCGGTGCCGGAATCTTAAAAATGATTGAACGAGTATTAGTTTCAGATAAGGTGGGATAAAAATGAAAGCAATTGTGATTCATGAGCCAGGTGGTCCTGAGCAATTAAAATATGAAGATGTACCAAAGCCAGCAGTCAAACCAGGTTGGTCCTTGGTGAAAGTTAAAGCCTTTGGGATCAATCATTCTGAGGTTTTTACTCGTCAGGGATTATCTCCATCGGTTCATTTTCCACGTATTTTAGGCATTGAATGTGTAGGAGAAATTGTTGAATCTACCGATCAAAAATTATCTGTAGGTCAAAAAGTAGTTTCCTTGATGGGTTAAATGGGGCGTGATTTTGATGGCTCCTATGCTGAATATGTCTTATTACCTAATCGACAAATTTATCCTATCAATTCCCAGCTAAGCTGGACGGATTTAGCCGCTTTACCGGAGACCTACTATACTGCTTTTATTTCTCTCAAAAATTTGAAAATCGATGCTAATCACCAGGTCCTTGTACGGGGAGCCACAAGTGGGGTCGGGGTGGCTTTTGCTAATTTATTAAAGAGTCAATTTCCTGATATTAAAGTGTCTGGGACCACTCGTTCAGTTCAAAAAACTGATCAGTTAATAGCGGCCGGGTTTGACCAAGTGGTAATTGATGATCAAAATCACCTTCAAACGACTCGTAGTTTTGATCGAGTGTTAGAACTAATTGGTCCTTTAACCGTTAAAGACACCTTCCAACATGTCTATGAAGGGGGAATCGTTTGTATTACTGGTCTGTTAGGTGGTCAGTGGACGTTAAATGATTTTGATCCAATTATGGACTTAGCTCCTAATTCATATTTGACGAGTGGTTATTCTGGCAACGTTTCGGCTGAGAAGTTCAACGACTTACTAGCATTTATTGACCAATATCAGGTTAAGGTTACGCCTGAAAAGATTTTTTCACTTCCCGAAGTACCAGATGCTCACCGGTATCTGGCTAGTCAACAGAGTTTTGGTAAAGTAGTAGTTAAAGTTGATTAGGCTAAAAAAACATCCTCGAGTCAATTGACCCGAGGATGTTTTAGGTTATTCATAATTTTTTACGTGTTTGAAAGTGGCGCGAATGGCAATGGCAATAATCAATGCAATAGCATCAATTAAAATGAAAGTAATGAGGGTGACTGTATAGCTATGGAGAACTTGGTGCGTCCATGAAAGAATGACTGGACCAACCATGCCGGCTACTCCCCAGGCAGTTAAGACATAACCGTGGATGGCCCCCAGTTGTTTAGTCCCAAAGACATCACTTAGGTATGGTGGAATAACTGAGAAACCAGCACCATAACAAGACAAGAGGAGACAAAGAGCCACTACAAAGACGAATTGAATATTGAGAAGCAACATCGAACCTAGCATTAAGATATCAACCACAAAGATCAAGGTAAAGGTAAAAGGCCGACCTAAGTAATCTGACAAAGTAGCCCAAACCAAACGGCCAAAACCGTTGAAGAGACCAATAATCCCAACCATCAATGCGGCTGCTCCGGCAGACATTGAAGTCATTTCTTGCGCCATCGGTGAAGCGGCAGAAACTAAGCCAATACCACAGGTAATGTTAATAAAGAACATGATCCATAAAAAGATGAAAGTAGGCGTTTTTACCGCTTGATTAGCGGTTAGTTGCGCTCCAGTTAGAGAGCGACTTTCCATTTGCGCTAATTCAGCTTCTGGAACTTCACCAGGACGCGGTTTGCGAATAAATTGGGCCGCAATAATCATAAAGATAAAATAGGCAACTCCCAAAATATAGAAGGTATTTACTACATTGACCGAATCCATTAAAGCTTGGGCGATCGGACTTGTTAACATCGCTGCAAAGCCAAAGCCCATGATAGCCAGGCCGGCAGCGAGCCCCTTTTTATCAGGAAACCACTTAATAATTGTTGAAATCGGGGTAACATAACCCGATCCTAAGCCAATCCCCCCAATAAAACCATAGCCTAAGTAAAGCAAGGCCAAACTGTGGGAGTGAATCGCAAAACCAGTGATCAACATTCCAGAACCATAACAAAGGGCAGAAACTGATCCGGTAACGCGAGGGCCAAACTTTTCAACTGCGTGGCCCATAAAAGCGGCGGACATGCCTAAAAAGAAAATAGCAATACTAAAGGCAAAGGATACCGCTGATTCAGACCAACCGGTTTCTTTAATAATTGGTGAACTGTAAACACTCCAAGCATAAACCGAACCAATCATTAAATGGAGAACCACTCCAGCCGTAGCGACAAGATAACGAGTTGCAGATTTCAAATTAAAGATCTCCTTCCAAATACATCTTTCGAACTATATAAAGACCAAAACAACATATTGTTCGTTATTTGCATAATAGCACTTAAAAAACGGAATTACAAACTACTAAAACCCGAACATGCCAAGTTTGATGTTCGGGTTTTAGTGATTTTTAAGAGCTTTGATTAGCTTTGGAAAAGTTACCTAACAAATTCTCATCATTTTCCATGCAAAAAGCGTGATAATCCCGAATGTTTTCATCATCTTTTAATTCGATTTTGAGGGAATGGAACCTAATATTTTTCAAAAAATTTTTTGGAATCAAAAAGTCTGCTTGAAAAAATCCCAAGCAGACCTTAATGAACACATATTTATTGGATTGGTTAATTATTTAACAATTTCACAAAATTCCAACGTTTCATCGTTGGGACCAGCGATATTAAAGAACTTGATTCCTTTATCCCAGAAGTCTAAGTGTTGAACTTCATTTTCCTTCATTTGGTAGCCGGCGGCTTTAGCTGCTTTGTAGGCTGCATCCGCATCAGAAGTATTAAAGGAAAGGTGGTTGATGGCCCCGGTTTGACGAACAGCTCCGTCACCAGTCCAGATTTCTAAGGTTAAATGACCTAACGTCATAAATACCACTTGATTACCTTGATCGTCTGTATCAAAGTTTCCGTTCATTTTGAAACCAAGACCGGCATAAAAGTCGACCGTCTTTTTCAAATCATCGGTTGGTAAACCAACGTGTTGTAGATCATCAAAATAACCAGCTAAACTCTTATTAAAAGCCATAATAGAACATCTCCTTAAATTAAAATCCTAAGTCAAGGGCTTGGTGCTTTAAACTAGGGAAGATATGGCGGTCTCCCCAGCCAGTAATCCATCCTTGAAAGGCGAAGGCGAATAAGGTTCCAAGTCCAAAATTATCAATTTGATGGGTCATAATAATCGCAATAATCGCCATAATGGTAGGCGGTAAGTATGAAACCCACATGGAAATCGTAGAATTACCTTTGAAAAATTTAAAGCGTAAAATTTGAAATAAATCATCAGCCGGGTGAAGCACCAGATTAGCTCGTTGGTATATCGAAATCGCAATGGCAATCAGGGCAACCCCGAAGAAGTTAACTAACGTATACACGATTGTCATCACAATTCCATGAGCATCCGGCATAATGGCGTTAAATAGGTTTGAAAACCATTGAATGAAAAGGGAGAAAGGTACCAAAAAGGCGATATTACCACCAATTCGTTTCCAATCCAGTTTTCTTAACAAAATGGCGTTTAGAAAGGAAATACATAAACCTAGTAACATGAAGGCCCAAAAGAGCGTCCATTTCTCATTCCCTAAAACGGCAATCCCCAAGTTATTTTCGGCCGCGGTCCAGTAAGCAGATCCTAAAAATTGTGGATGAATATGCGAACTGGTAACTAAAGTCAAAACATTTCCCAACGAATTAATAACAATTGATAGTGCAAAATAAGCAATTGATTTTGACATTGAGATCGTCCGCTCTGTTTTCAAGGGCGTAGGATCGACTGATTTATTTTCCATGATTCAATTTTCTTCTCTCTTATGAATCGGTAATCAAGCTAGGCTTCTTCGCCACCCACCTTAACGATTGCCTTTGAAACCTTACCTAATTTGCCAGCAACGAAATCTTCGACTTCACTTAATTCAAGTTCGTGTGAGAACAATGGTAATGGATCAACCTTACCAGAAGCCAGGAGGGCAATTGAGTCTTCAAAAGTATATGGGTTGATGAAGGCCCCTTGAATGGTCAATTGCTTTTGGAAGACATCGTAAGTATTAACAGAGAACTTGTCATCTGGATTACCAACCCCAAACATCAAGACTTGGGCCCCACGAGCAGCAGCGTGAAGGGCTTGTTCTTGCGTTTCTGGAGTTCCTACGGCTTCGATAACGATGTCGTATTCAGCTTCTGGAATTTCATCCGTAACTGTGTTAAGGGTCTTAACGCCAAAGTGTTCGCGGTTATTAGCTAACTTTTCATCGTTCCGGCCACCAAGGGTAACTTCATGAACTCCGCTAGCTTGTAAAATTTGGGCAAATAATTGACCTTCAAATCCATCACCTAGAACAAAGGCTTTTTGGTAAGGGTGCAGATCTAGTAAGTCAACCCCGTGCATCGCACAAGAGATTGGTTCAATGACCGCTGCGGCCTTTAAAGAAACACTATCTGGAATTGGGTAGACCACCTTAGCAGGGGCAGTGAAGTATTCTTCAAAACCACCATCCCGTGTTACCCCAACAGCATCTAAGTGTTCACATAATTCTTGACGTTGGGTCCGGCAGTACTTACATTGACCACAGTAGATGTTAGGGTCAACGGTCACCCGGTCACCAACCTTAACGTTAGTAACAGCGGAGCCAACTTCCGCAACGACCCCTGAGTTTTCGTGCCCCAAAACAATTGGTGGCACCGCTTCAGCTGAACCAGGCAGACCTGCATAAAGGGCCTTGTCAGTCCCACAGATCCCAGCAAAAGCCGTGTGAACTAATACTTCGTCTGGCTTAATTGTTGGTTTATCGTAATCTTGAACTTCGAGTTGCTTTAAACCAGTTAAAACTAATGCTTTCACAATAATTCCTCCATTTGTGATAAAAAATACAAACATTTACGGTTAGTATCATATCTTTATGTCAACCGGTTGTCAATGTTTAAATAACCATTTTGATAAAATCGTTACTAAAAAAATTAATTATTTGCCTGGAGCGCTTCCATTATCAATGTTCAAATCCTAGGCGTCATTGTATAATGGAACTCTAAGGAGGATAGGAAACTGATGAACCAACGAGTAAAATTAGATGACGTTGCTGAAAAGGCAGGAGTCTCCAAAACAACCGTCTCACGAGTCCTTAATCATCGGGGGTATTTAAGTGACCAAACAATCAAAAAAGTCCATCAGGCCATGGAGGAGTTACATTATCGCCCAAATGTGGTTGCAAGACATTTGTATCATCAAAAAACTAATCAAGTTGGCTTGGTTTTTCCCACGGTGAACGATCCTTTTTTGCCCACTTGGAATCACGCTTAGCCTATGAATTATATGAACGTGGCTACGCGACTTTAATGGGCAATAGTCAAAATAATCCTGATAAAGAACGACGCTTTTTACATTACCTGCTTGACGGGCAAATCGATGGTTTAATCGTCGGGGCCCATAATCAAGGCCTATCTGAATATCAAGAAACAAATTTGCCGATTGTTTCAATTGAGCGCTGGGTGGCACCCAAGATTCCAATTGTGGCATCAGATAACTATGCCGGTGGTTTAATGGCGACCCAAAGACTATTGGACGATGGTTGTCAAAATATTATTCACACCAACTATCCGCGGCTGGAATCGTCAACCAACCAACGCCGGCAACAAGCCTATGAAGATTTAATGATTCAACATCATCGGCAACCGATTACTTACGAAGTTAACTTTGATTCACCAGTAGAAGATAAGGTTGCCATCTTTAAAAAGATCTTTGCCGAACATCCAGAGGTCGACGGGATTGTGGCTGATAACGATACCAACGCTAGTTTGATTATTCACTTGGCCCAAGAGCTTGGTTATCAAGTTCCGGACCAATTAAAAGTGATTGGTTTTGACGGGGCGGACACGACGGAAATCCTAATGCCGGAGCTTACCACTATTAAACAACCGATTAATGATTTAGCTTCAACAGCCGTCGATTTATTAATTAAACGGATTAATGGCGAAGAGAATGTTGCTTCGGTGATTTTACCAGTCACTTTACATGAAGGAACGACGGCCTAAAAATAAAAATTTTTAGGTTACCGGTTGACATTTTTATGAAAGCGTTTTATTCTTACCCTGAATCTTGTAACAAAGTCATTTAGACAGGAGCAAAGAATCATGGAAGAAAAAACGTTTATCAGTTGGTTGGGTAAGATTGCGAGTGTTATTGCAATTTTAATGTACGTGTCGTATGTTTTTAATATTATTCAAAACTTTCACGGAAATCCCGTGTCATGGGAACAGCCTTTTGTAGCTGGAATAAACTGCTCTTTATGGAGTATTTATGCCTACTTTAAACAACATCGGGATTGGCCAGTTTTCTGGGCTAACTTCCCCGGGGTCTTCTTTTCTTTTGCAACGGTAATCACTTGTTTTTGGCACTAAACTGGCGAATGCACGGTATGGTTTCGTATCGTGCATTCGCTTTTTTCTAGGAGAATGTATGGGATTATCAAAAATTGAACAAAGGGTTTATGATCAACTCAAGGAAGTAATTGATCCCGAATTACAAATCGATCTGGTCAATTTAGGCTTAATTTATGATATTGACGTTAGTCAAACCGGTCACTGTCTGGTGACGATGACCTTGACTACGATGGGCTGTCCCTTAGTTGATGAATTAAATTCGTTAATTAAGCAGGCCGTTTTATCGGTTGCAGGGGTAGTTGAGTGTGAAATTAAACTGGTTTGGGAACCCGTTTGGGATCCGTCAAAAATGACTCGCTATGCCCGGATTGCTTTAGGAATTCATTGATAATCAAACAAATGTTTCAAAAAGTCTGCTGCTTTTGAAAATAACTGATTTATAATAATCAATAATAAGTAAATTAGGGGGTGGGTCACATGAGTGAGAATCATGATCAAATTATCACAATTGCTCAAATTGACGATCCCAATTTGATCTATCAACAAATGCAAACACGCTCAACGGGCCTGAATGAAGATGAAGTCAGCCAACGTCAGCGCCAATACGGGGAAAATATTCTAAAGACTAAGGCTGGGGAACCGATTTGGTTAAAGTTTTTAAAGAATTTTAGCTCTACCATGACGATCTTATTGTGGATCTCGGGCGCCATTGCTTTTCTTGCTCAATTACAAGAACTAGGGATTGCCATTTGGGCGGTCAATCTTATCAATGGTTGTTTTTCTTTTTGGCAGGAATATCAGGCTGGCAAAGCAACCGAAGCATTAAGTAAGATGTTACCAGCCCATAGTCGGGTCGTTCGTAATGGCGTTGATGTGAAAATTCTAGCCGAGGATTTAGTACCTGGTGATATCATCAAGTTAGAAGAGGGGGATGATATCCCGGCAGATATACGATTACTTCAAACCACGGATGTACAAGTTAACCAGTCATCTTTAACTGGCGAGGTCAACCCCGTTCATAAGAATGAACGACCAGTAACCAATCCGAAAACTAATCACTTCGAATTAACCAATATTGTTTTTTCTGGGACTTCGATGATGAAGGGAAATGCAACTGGAATAGTGGTAACAACCGGAATGGCGACGGACTTTGGAAAAATTGCTGCTTTGACGCAAAATGTTCACGATGACCAAAGCCCCTTACAAAAAGAGTTAAGTGTTTTAACCAAACAGATTTCTATTTTGGCGGTTTCAATTGGTTTAATCTTTTTCTTGGTGGCAACTTTCTTTGTTCATTATCCCTTAGTAAAATCCTTTATCTTTGCTCTCGGGATGATCGTGGCCTTTATTCCTGAAGGTTTATTACCAACCGTTACTCTATCCTTAGCAGGAGCCGTTCAACAAATGGCCAAAAAGAACGCCCTCGTAAAAAAGCTTTCCAGTGTTGAAACTTTGGGCTCGGCTTCGGTAATTTGTTCAGATAAAACGGGGACCTTAACCCAAAATCAAATGACCGTTTCGGATTTATGGACTGTTGACAAACACTATCGGGTTGATGGGGAAGGCTATGCCGTGAATGGCAAGATCTACGATGGCCCCCATCAAGTTAATTATCAGTCCAGTCCAGATCTTTATGAATTATTACGCGGGGGCTTATTAGCTGATAACGCGCGCATCATGCCACCTGATGATCAGCATCCGCGCTATACGGTTTTAGGGGATCCCACGGAAGCTTGTCTGGAAGTTGTGGCAGCTAAGGGTGGACTAGATCTGAGGGCTGAACGGACTAATTCAGTCCGCCTTAAGGAGTTACCGTTTGATTCGGACCGAAAGATGATGACGGTTATTCAAAGTGCTGACACGAACCATCAATTTAATACCTACACTAAAGGGGCGCCCAATGTCGTAGTTGCTCATTGTGAGTATTACTTGGTCAATGGCGAAGTAAAACCATTAGGCGATGATATTCGGCAACAAATTCTGGCAGCTAATGATGCATATGCCAAACAAGGGCTCCGCGTATTAGCAGTCGCTGGGCGTACGTTACCAGATAATTTATACCATGACTTATCTCAAGCCACGAATGATACGGTGGAACAAGCTTTAGTCTTTATTGGATTATCGGTCATGCTGGATCCGCCACGTAAGGAAGTCTTAGCTGCAGCCAAACTTTGTCATCAAGCACACATTAAAATTATTATGGTAACGGGGGACTACAGTTTAACCGCGGAATCAATCGCTAAAAAAATTGGTTTAGTCGATTCTCGTCAGCCTCTCCGTGTCGTAACCGGTGAAGAATTGGGTGCGATAACGGATGATGATTTAAAAACTGCCCTGAGTGGTGAAATTGTGTTTGCCCGGATGGCCCCCGAACAAAAATATCGGGTGGTGAATGCCTTGCAGGAAATGGGTGAAGTCGTAGCCGTTACCGGTGATGGCGTTAATGATGCGCCAGCCTTGAAAAAAGCCGATATTGAGGTTGCAATGGGTGTGACCGGGACGGATGTGGCTAAAGAAGCCGCAGATATGATTCTGACTGATGACAATTTTACCTCGATTGTGGAAGCCATTCGTGAAGGTCGAGGAGTATACGCCAACATTCGTAAGTTTTTGTTGTATATTTTGAATTCCAATATGCCAGAAGCGATCCCTTCCGTGCTCTTCTTGTTATCAGGTGGGAAAATTCCCTTAGCTCTTACTGTCATGCAGATTTTAGCAATTGACTTAGGTACGGATATGATTCCAGCCCTTGGTCTAGGGAAACAACGGGTTGAGGCTGGGATCATGGATCGGCCACCCCGGAAGATGTCAGAACATTTGATTAATCGCCGGTTAGTTTTCAAAGCCTTCGGTTGGTATGGTTTATTGTCATCCATTATTTCAGTAATCGCCTTTTTCTATGGAAATCTGATGCATGGTTATGGTTTAGCCAATCTACCAACGAGCGGAAATGTCTATGTTCAGGCAACGACAATTACTTTAGGGGCGATAATATTCTGTCAAATCGCAGCTGTTTTAAACATTCGTTATAACCAACAAACTATGTTTACTAGGCAGTTCTGGGATAATTCGATGATCACAATTGGGATCATTTTTGAAATTGCCTTATTCTTATGCCTGTCCTATGTACCAATTCTCCAATCCGTCTTTCAAACCGCGCCTTTAAACGCACACGATTGGTACTTCTTAATGGCAATTCCAATCCCATTGATTTTGATTGATGAATTTAGAAAATGGTTACTGAGACGCCAACACCAATAATTGCAGATTTCAGTTGAAAGTATAGAAAAAAGGTCTTAACCAATTTTCGTAAGGAACTCGGTTAAGACCTTTTATAGTCACGAGGATGGAAAATATAAGGAGCTTTCAAGGACATCAATTGATCCAAACGAACCGTTTTAGTTTGGTGGCGATCAACATCATGATAAACATAAGTCTGGCTCATTAAATCAATGGTCCCAATATAATGCGTATAGTCTTCATGACCCGGTAAATGCTCCATTTTAACTGCTTGTAAAATTTGATTGAGATCGTCAGGGGTGGAAGTTGATTGTAGTTTAGCTTGTCGGATGGCCGCATATTGAAAGCGTTGAGTAGGTGTTCGCGGGTCAATTGGTAAATCACCCGCAAATTTTTTCAAAGCAGTCTTTAAATTCTGATCTGAATCATGATTAATATATTTGGCCAAGCGATGTAAATGATCGTCATATTGAGGGGTATTAGTAATGACCGGGATGTCTAATTTACGGATTTCTAATTTTAGGTCCGTAGGTTCAATCAAATAGGTCCCGCTTTGATCGACTAGCATCCAATGGAATTGGTGAATAATGGCTTCGTCATACCATTTTGAAGCAACCAGTGCCCAGTTAGCTAAATCAGCTTGAACAGAGGCAACAGAATCATAGTTTGCTAATACCCATTCAGTGACGTCTTGAGGGGCTAGGTTAATCTTGTTTGGTTGAATTTGCTGATGATATTGGGGCAGGTTAGGGAGGTACAGTTCTGCAATCACTAACCCGGCAGCATTAATTCCATCACCAATTAAAAACTTGCCATTAGTTTGACGCATTCCGCCTAAGATAGCATATTTACTCTGAAATTTTGTTTGATCAGTATAGCGAGTGAATTGATAGTTGCTGGGTAAATAGGTTAATTCCCAAGGGGTATTTAAAGTTGGTAAATCCATGGTCCGACCAAAGATATTATTATCATGGTCTTGATAAGTAAGAGCAGTACACATAATTAATTCCGTTCTTGACTAATTTCATCTAGGGCCGCGCGTTGCTGTTGTTGATCAACGTGGGTATAGAGATCTGTCGCCGAGGTCCCTTTTTGGCCTAATTGCTGTGATACTAGGACTTGATCCTTGGTAATTCCATACAATTCTGAGGCAAGGGTATGCCGGAGCTTGTGAGGGGTGAGGGGGTGACCAAAAGCCGTCGAGTACTTTTTAACCATTTTTTCAATTGAATTAGTGGTCATCCGGCGAGTTTCACCATGATAAAGGGTCAAAAAGAAGGCTTGATCCTTTTTATGAGCTTGATAACGTTCGGCACGAATAGCGGCATAAGTCTTAATATATTCCATGGACCAAGGAGCAATCGGAACCGAATCCCGTTGACCACCTTTACGCGTAACATCTAACATTGCTTGTTGCCAATTTAAGTCCGCCAAATTAAGATTAGCTGCTTCCGAAACCCGAACGCCCGTTCCAAGAATTAGGGCAATAATCGCAATATCGCGTTCACGGTTCATTTCAAAGCCTGGCAAAACCCGTTTGTCACACTTATGAGCATACTCATTTTGAATGAAGTTAATGAAATCAAATTTCATTTGACCTCGATACATATGCGAAGCTAAGGCATGAGCCCGATAATTTAAGGTCTTCGTATTGTTTAATGAATCAATCTTTAGCATCACATTCCGATCAAAATAAGGCTCGCCATGGTTATTATCCGCTGTAACCGTTAAAAACTTAAAGAGTGACCGTAGAGAATTAATAGAACGATTAACGGACGTTGGCGAATTGACACGACCTTGCGCATTAGTTGTATGTTGAAGATAGTCAATATATAGCATGACATCACTACGACTCAGGTGTTCCAGGTCGCTAGTCGGGATTTCCTGATTAGTTAGCGCTTTAGAAACGCCGCTAGCACGTAGCCAATCCATAAACCGGCGGATTTCGGTTAGATACTGATACGTGGTCGTTACCGAATGATTAGTTCCTAAATAATATTCATTAACGTAATCTGGTAGCTTTTCCAATTCGGTTTTGATTAAGTGGAAGTATTTATCTGATTCCATAAAAAAGATTCCTTAAATTAAATTTGATTTTAACAGGGAACCGTTTTATTCACTGATCAACCTGTCATTAAAATTATAGTTTTAATGATACCGGATGTCAAATTTTCGGTAAGGGGGCTTTATTGTCTGAAATTGTTTTTGATACAAATTGATTAATTATGTGACTTCTAATTACATAATTCTAGCAATCACTTTTAAATTGAGATATTCAAAATTCGGTTGTTAAATTCAAATGAAGTTTTTGCTTAATCATTCGGATGGTAACCGTAAATGTAAATATCTCGTTTGATATCATCAAAGATACAAACTTTCGGTAAATGACCCCATTCGGTAAATCCAGAACGCTCAAACATTTTTCGACTGGGCTGGTTTTGTGACAGAACATACGCTGCGATCGCCTTTAACCCTAATTCTTTGGCTTGGTCTTTTAGAAATTGGATTGCTTGTGGTCCAATACCTTTCCCTTGCCCATTTTGGGATAAGTAGATGGCAATTTCGGCTGATTTTTGATAAGCAGCCCGACCATACATTTGTTCTAAAGCTACCCACCCTACAGTTTCATCATTAGCTTTAATTAGCCAGATGGGATGAGTGTCATCAAAACTATTAAACCAATCAATCCGATCATCAATCGTAATTGGTTCTAGATCAGCCGTTGATTGATGCGTTGGAATGGCTTCATTATATATTTCAACATATATTTCAACAATTTTAGGTAAATTCTTATTTGTTGCGTGCTCAAATTTTATGGTCATCGTTATAAATCCTCATTTTTAAAAAGTATTATACCAAAAAAACGTTCAATCTCCGGGAGATTTGAACGTTTTCTATGGATTCAATTATTTGAATAGTTTATTGACGTTTCTTCTTACTAGCAAACCCATATCCTAATAATCCCAACATTGTAATTCCGGCTAAACCTAATAGTGATTGAGCATGTTCATCATTACCTGTTTGAGGTAATTGAGCACTTTCTTGACCATTTGATTCGGCAGTAGAATTCGTAGTGGTAGTAAGAAGTTGGTCTTGGTCAGTATAAGAAGTAGTAAGTATAAGAAGTAGTAATGGTATGCGTCGTGTAATCAGTGTAGTCAGTAACCGTCTTGGATGATGAATTATCTGGATTATCCTGACTATCATTGGATGGACTTGGCATTACGATTGGAGTGTAAACGACCTTCGTGTCTGCACCTGGATTAGTTGGATCAACACTGGTAGTTGTCGTCGTCCAACCTGGAATGGTTGGCACGTCGGTAGTAGTAGCCTTAGTTGGATCCGACGGATCGTTGTTGTAGGTTACCGGCGTCGCAATTTCATTCCCATTCTCATCTACTGGCACAATAGAACCAAGTTGATGGTAAGTAACCGTGGTAGTGACGTCGTCACTGTTAGGCGTTACAGTTGCCCCATCAACACTGGCTTGATCAGCGTAGTAACCAGTGACCACTGGCGTTGCCACACTATCAAAGTTATGACTATCTTCGTTCCAAGCTGTGCTACTTGAACCAGTAACATCATTGGTCGTTGTGGTTCCAGCAAAAGTATATGATTGAGTGTTAGTTGCAGGGGTTGCTGATCCTGCTCCCTTATATTCAACGTTTTGCGAAACAGCCTTCGATACTGGACTAGTTGTGGTATTGGCTACATAAACATAGGTAACATTTACATTCGTAGCGTTTGTCGTCCCGGTAGCATTACTTGGTGTTTCCAATAGATGATAGTTTGCAGGAATTTCGATAGCTGCTAGGCCACTTGTCGTATAAGCACTATTAGATTGAACAGTTTCGGTTGTTGGGTCTTTAATTGCAGTTTGGGTTCCGTCATCAGCCTGAGTTACCCAGTTAGTAATTACATCAACATACCGTTGAATATTAACCTTTAAACTTGTATTCAAGCTATAAGTAACGCCACTGTGGTCACCAACGAAGTATTCTGGAAGGCTAACAGTTGTATTAGTTACACCATCTTGCATAGCAGTCACTTCAAAATGCAGATACGTTGCGGCAACCGCCGATGGTTCCATCGTTCCTGATTTAAGCATAACGGCTTTTACTTGTGACCAGTCGGTGATTTGATCCGCACTAACAAAAGTAGATGTATCAGCTGGATCAGTTACATATGACGTTGAGTAAAGGACTTGGACGTCCGATACATTCCCACTGGTGGTTGTGTCAGTAGCTGGACCAGTCAGTTGTAAGGTCGCACTATCACCGTTTTCGACACTTGGTAAATTAATAACATTATTGGAGTAAGCAGAAGTACTCTTATCAGTCAGAATATTGGTTAATCGGATCGTCCCCGTTGTATTGGTAACATCTTGATTATCACTGTAGTTTAAACTAACAGCTTGTTTTGAACTTGTAGTGTACTTGTTATCAGTACTGGACTTGATCCCATTTAATTGACTATAAGTTGATGGGTAAGTAAAGCTATAGGAAGCTTCCGTATAATTTGAATACCATCCGGTTGATGATAAGACAACATTATAAGTTGATCCATCTTTCAAGGTTAAGGTTTCTTCATCCCAGCTATTGTTAGAGAACTGATTCTGATCATTAATGGCCATGATCAAACTCATTGCTGTTCCATTACTAGTATCACCATTTCGGTATGAATATGTGGCTGGCAGTTGATCTTCATTAGCCACAATTGTGATTGGACTATCAGCAGTGGCCCCCTTTAGATAAATTGGGCTTGCATATGAAGGAGTGGTGGCCAGCGTAACTTTAAACATCCGTTCCCCATTGACACCAACGTAGCCTAGATCTTCGATAGTCCCGTCAGTATATTCTTCATTGTTTTGATAAAGGTATAATTGACTTGTGTCAGTCACATCAAACCCTTCAGGAATTGTTACCAAGTAAGAAGAACTATCATCGGATGTGTTGTCACTGCGGAAATTGTAAACAATGGTAGCAGTATTCCCACCATCCGTACTAGTTGGTTGATAGGACCCACTTGGTTGGCTCTCAACTTGACCAGTAAAGGCAACTGCCTTGTTAGCTGGATCCGCAATCGTTAAATTCATCTGACCAGAGACACCAGTGGTATCTTGATCTGATGTAACCTGATAAGCATAAGTAGCAGTATCCCCCGCTTGTTTGCTAGTAGCTGACGATAAAATTGAATTATTGGCAAAGGAGACCCTTAATGAAGTCCCTGCTTCAAGATTCTTGTAGCTAATATCAATTGAAGCAATGTTGGAACCATCTTTGGCCACGCCAGCCGCAACGGCATCATCGTTAATGCCCCAAACCCAAGAGTTCACGTTGGATGAAACATAAACCGGACTACTGGAGTAAGTTTTACCATCAGTTGTCGTAATGGTGATGATACCCGGTTGATTTTCGCTTGTGCTGGTGAAGGCAAGCGAATAGGAACCATTACCACCGTTGAGCACCGTACCTGGTTCTAAATCAAGATGAACATTAACGTTGGTTTGCGCAACATTACCATTATTATTGATAACTAAAGTTCGACCATCTTGATAGTCATATTGGTTATCATCAGCCTGGTGACTACCATCTGCCGTTCCATTATCGGTAAAAATTTCCCCATCTTTTGGCTTAAATTCTGCTTGAATGGATGCATTTTCAGTATTAGTTACGGCAATCCCCAGGTTATTTGTACTATTGGTTGTTAAAGTCCCATTATTAGCCTGTTCACCACTGGTGTTAGTTGAATAGTAAGTGGTACTTGTGGTGAAAGTATTTTCATCCGCTGATAATTCTTTGGTGTAGGTTCCCCAGAGAATGATTTCACCACTATTCAAACTACTTTTAGCGGTATTGAAAGTAATGGTAACTGGCGTCCCAGCGCCACCATCTTGACTTACCGTCACCCCACCATTCGATAAGTCGTTAAAAGTATCTAAGGTATCCCCAACCTGTGTGGTATTACTAGTCAGTCCATAAGCATAATTACCAGAAGTATCAAGGAGCCAGCCATCAGGGACATTTACAACTGTGGTTCCTGCAAAATTGTCTCCATCATTAGTCCCATTGTTAGCTAAGTTCAACCCAATGGCATATTTTTGCCCCGTTACCAGATTCGTCGTTTGGTTTTGATCTAAGCTAAGATTGGATGAAGTAATGGTGGCCGGATCATCAATAGTGTAAGTAACATACCCAACATCTTGACCATTCTTCCGTACTACAACTTGGAATTGTGATCCGGGAGTTAAAAATGACCAATCCGAAACCGTCGGCGTTAATTTCACGTTAAATTCAACTGATCGACTCCCCGTCATCGTATAGGTAAAGGTCGTATTAGCAAATGACTTACTCGTAATATAACCAGGGTTACTTACTGATTCGCTAGCGGTCGTTACCGTATAGTATTCACCCGTAGTATCTTGATCCGTTGAAGCGGAGAAAATATAAGGAACCGTCACTGTTACCGTGTCCCCTTCACTCACGGAAACTGATACCGTTACGTTGCGTGTACTATTATCACCATGCGTTAAAGTAACATTGGAACTGTTAGTATTATCATCTGTCACCGAGGTTCCATCGGCACTAGTTGCCGTTACTGTATTCGTACTTGCAGTGCTAGTGGCGCTGCTAGCAACATTGTCATTAGCAGATGTGCTCGTTGTATCGGAAGCCGAACTAGCAGAATTAACGGCACTAGTTGTGTCACTAACCTCGTCAGCCGAAGCCACGGGTGATTGGACAAAGTTAGCCACCCCAAAGGACAGCGCAGCGGTGACAATTCCACCGATCATCCACTGCTTTCCCTTCTTATACATCTTGAAATGCAATTTATTATCCATATATTCCTCCTCATTCATTTATCGTTAGATATATTTTAAATATATGTTGACGATATTATAACAGATATATGAATGTATTTAACTATTTCTTAATGTATTTATTCAAATAAAAATATTTTTATTTTTTACTATAACAATATTAAAAGGCCCTCAAAAATGAGGGCCTTCTTTTCAACTATGAATGTTCATCCTTCTTTTTACTAAAGCCAAGCATACTAATTAAGGCTGCCGTGGAGGCTAATCCTAATCCCAATAAAGCTGCATCATAGTTATTACCAGTTTGCGGTAACTTCATGCGTCTATTGGAAGTCGTCTGTTGGGAATTTGCTTTAGTTGGTGATAATTTAACTAACTTATCATTTGAAAGATTGGCATTAGTTGATGTTTGCGAAGTTGTAATTGTATTTGATGTTGCTTGCTCAGCTGGAGAATCTGCAAGATAGTAAATATCAATTGCTTCATCTGCCGTTGTTGAATTAACGATTTCGCTCTCTACTTGTGCAAGGGAAGCCGTGTAACCATCAATAGTATTAACCGCATATACTGGCCAACTACTGGTTGACCATTCACCATAGGATGATTGACCAGTTACTAGATCTGTTGTAACGCTTCTGGTTAAGGTAACGGGTTGCTTAATAACCTGATTGGTCCCATCTGGAAGATGCAGAGTAATGGTCCGCGCAACCGTTTTGCTTTCTTGTCCTTCACTGAATTGATGAACTAAGAAAATTTGGAACGCTTGGTTTGTTGAATCGTTATGGTCATATTTAGTTGATGTAACCTGATCATTAGTTAAGTCTGGATTAACTAGCGCCAGGTCATATCCAGCTGCCAGATAAGCTCTAATCATCTCATTAATTGAAGTAAAGTCGATTACTTCATCTGACCTACCAGTTAAGGTAACTGTTTGGATGCTTTGCCCGCTCGTTTGATCAACAAATATAACTTGGGCAACCTGCGGATCAGCTTGATAGCTGACATCAATTACTTGATTTGTCGTGTCAGCATTAACCGATGTTTGGTCAACAGTTAACTGACTAGCGGTGTATCCAGCGATAGTTGGCACTTGATATGCCTCCCACTCACCAGTTGACCAATCACTAGTAGTTTGCTGGCCGCTAACTTGGTCAGTGGTGACAGTGCGCGTTAACGTAGCCGGTTGAACAACCGTTGTGACCGTCCCATTCGGTAAGTGCACCTTAATGGTCCGCGTAATGGTTTGCTTTTCGGTCGAAGAATCTGTTTGGTGAGTCAAGTAAACCGTAAAGTTTTGATTTACTTGCGGATCTTGATCAAAGTCTGCAGGAATTAATTGGTTAGCTCTTACATCTGGATTTTGCGATCCCAATTCATAGCCTTGCTCCAAATAAGTCGCTAATTGATCATTAACCGTGGAGAAGTCAATCTTATCGTTGGATTCACCAGTCAGATTAGTAGTTTGTAAAACCTTACCATTAGTTTGGTCCACGAAAGTGACGGTTGCCACTTGGGGATCAGACTGATAAGAAATTGTAATGGTTTGATCACTAGTATTTCCGTTGACGTCACTTTCGCTCACATTCGTTTGAGTTGGCGTATAACCATCAACTTCTGGCACAGTGTAGGCTGGCCAATCAGCATTAGACCAGTCACCATAAGTTTGTTCCCCCGTTTCCTCATCAGTCATTACCATCCGTGAAATTACCGCCGTTTGGACGACTGATTCAACCTCACCTTTTGGCAACCATAATAAAATCGTCCGCGTAATTTTCCGGGACTCTTGCGTCGTGATTACGGATTTCGGTTGATGAACAAGATTAACAGTAAAGAACTGATCGCCAGCTAGATTATAAGTGGCCGGACTTAACTGTTGGTTGGTAATGGATTGGTTATCAGAACTTAACATGTAGCCATCTTGCAATAAACTTGCAAGGGTTTGATTAGCTTGGGTGAAATCAATTGCTTCATTAACTCCACCATTAGTTGTTAATGTTGCTAAGACCGTACCATTAGATTTATCAACGAATTCAATCGTTGCCGTTCGAGGATCCGCTTGATAGGACACATTAACCGTCTGATCACTTGCATCACCATTAACCGGAACTTGATCAATCGTCATTTGGCTTGGCGTATATCCGGTAATGTCCGGAACCTGATAAGCATCCCATTCACCAGTTGACCATTCACCATATGCTTGATCACCCGTGACTTGGTCCGTGGTTACCGATCGGGACAAGGTCGTAGGTTGCTTAATGACTGTCGTGGTACCATCCGGCAACTGAACATTAATGGTCCGGGTCAACGTTTTGTTTTCCGTGGTTGTTAGCGTTGCATGTTTCAAGTAAACGTTAAATCCTTGGTTAACCTGGTCATCATGGTCATAATCAGTTGGGGCTAACTCCCCATCAGTTAAATCGTGATTATCAGCAGTCAAAACATAGCCATGGTTCAAATAGTCATTTAGTTGATCATTAGCAGCGCTAAAGTCAATCGCGGCGTCTGAAACCCCAGTTAAGTTAATGGTTTGTAATTCTTGACCGGTAGTTTGATCAATAAAAGTGACTTGAGCAATTTGTGGATCGGCTTGATAAGTCACGGTAATGGTTTGATCACTTGAATCACCGTTAACCGTCGCTGAATTAATGGTGAATTGACTTGGGTGATAGCCAGACATGGCGGACACTTGATAAGCCTCCCAGTCACCAGTTGACCATGCCCCAAATTCTTGATCACCCGTGACTTGATCAGTGGTTACTGTGCGGCTTAAGGTTACTGGTTGTTCAATGACCTTAGTTGTTCCATCAGGCAGCATTAGATTAATGGTCCGCGTTACGGTCTTAGTTTCAGTTGTCACCTCGGTTTGATGGACAAGGTAGACGTTGAAAGTTTGATTAACTTGGTCATCGTGATCGTAGTTAGCTGGATTTAAAAGATCAGTCGTTAAATCATGATTGTCATCTGCTAAGGCATAGCCTTGCTCTAAATAATTAGCTAATTGCTGATTAGCTGCTGAGAAGTTGATTGACGCATCCGACAAGCCATTGATATCAAAAGTTCGGATAGTTTGGCCGGTAGTTTGATCAATGAAATTGACCTGGACCAATTGAGCATTAGGAAGGTAATTAATATTGACCACTTGATCGTTCGTTTCGCAATCAACAGTCGTCGCATCCACCTGACCTTGCGATGGCGTGTATCCAGAGATACTTGGTACCGAATACTGTGACCATTCTCCGGTTGTCCAATCACCAATTGAGGCTACTTTAGTTACATTATCAGTAATGATGGTTCGATTAATGGTTACCGATTGGACTTCAGTGGACGTTTGTCCATCCGGTTGCGTAATGTTAATGGTCCGCGTAATAGTTCGTGGATCATCAGTGGTAGTTGTTGAGTGAACTAAATGGATAACAAGTTCCTGATCAACTTGATCATCAGCATCAAAATTACGAGTGATTAAACGACCATTATTCACATCAGGATTGTTGGTTGATAGCATGTAACCTTGTTTCCAATAACTATCCAATAGATCCTGAGTCTGCTTAAGATCCATGGCACTATTGGAAGGACCAGTGATCGTTTGGCTTGATAAAGTCTCGCCCGTCGTATCGTCAATAAATTTAATTGTTGCTACTTGTTGGTTAGCTTGATAAGTAACGTCGATGGTCTGATCACTACTGTCACCAGTAACGACTGCCGAATCAATCATGACTTGACTTGGCCGATAACCATTGACCGTTGGTAGTTGATATTGCTCCCAATCAGCCGTTGACCAAGCACTAAAGCTCTGATCACCCGTCACTTGATCGGTGGTAATGGTGCGTTTTAAGGTCACCGGTTGCTCAATAACTTCTGTTGTCTGATCTGGTTTGTGAATCCGAATTGTTCGAGTGATTGTCTTGCTTTCCTCGGACTGACTCGTTTGATGAACTAAGTAGACCTTAAAGTCCTGATCAACTGTATCATCATGATCATAATTAGTAGGTGTTAAAAGTCCGTTGGTTAATTGCGGATTTTGGTTAGCTAATTGATAACCTTGCTTTAAATATTCAGTCAATAAGGTATTTGCATCCGCAAAATCAATCGCCGAATCAGAATTACCGGTAAGGTTTAGGCTTTGCAAAGTCTTCCCACTGGTTTGATCAATCAATTCAACCGTAGCGACTTGGGTATTAGGTTGATAAGTAATGGTGACCGTTTGATTATTTGTATCTCCATCGACATTTTCCCTAGCCACTGAAGCTTGACTCGGCGTATAGCCATCAACCACTGGCACTACAAATGCTGGCCACTCATCGGTTGACCAATCACCATAGGTTTGATCCCCCGTCACTTGATCCGTTTCGACCTGGCGAGTCAAAGTAATTGGCTGTTCAAGCGTATCACTAGTGCCATCAGGTTTAATAATCGTAATGGTCCGGGTGATGATTTTGCTTTCTTGGCTAATTTGACTAGCATGAACTAAATTAATCGTAAATGTTTGCACATCATCAGGATCATTATTGTAATTAGCTGGAGTAATCGCATTATCCGTAATTACTGAATTATCATTTGCTAATTGGTAACCGTGAGCAAGATAGTAAGCTAATTGATTATTTGAGCTGGTGAAATCAATCTTTGCGCCAGTCGTCCCGTTTAATTCCCGTTGTCCTAATTCGACCCCCGTCGTCTCATCAAAGATTTTTACGATGGCCGTTTGCGGGTCAGCGGTATAAGAAATATTAACGATCTGATCTTGGGTCGTCCCATCCACGGTTGATGAATCAACTTCACTTTGTGATGGTGTATAGCCTTTGATAGTTGGGGTCAGGTAAGCCGACCATTGTCCACTGGTCCAGTCACCGATAGTTTGTTGATTAGTAACCAAATCAGTTGTTACCGTGCGCGTCAATTCAACGGGTTGACTAGTGGTAGTTTGTGATCCATCGGGATTCGTGACATTAATGATTCTTGTGACCGTCCGCATCTCTGTAGATTCGGAGGTACCGTGACATAAGTAAACCGTAAAAGTTTGTAATTGTTGGTCATCATGATCAAACTGACTTGGACTAAATACCCCTTCAGTGATATCCGATGTCTTTTGCGTCGAAAGTACATATCCGTGAGCCAAATAGTAGGCTAATTGCGCATTAGCTTCACTAAAGTCAATTTGACTATCGGAAGGACCAAAGATCCCAAAGGTATTTAAGCGCTGGCCCGTCGTGTCATCAATAATAATAGCCGCTGCTAATTGTTGGTCTGCTCGATAACCAATATTAACAGTCTGGTCATTAGTAGTTCCATCAACCTTACTATTCATCACTACAACTGTTGATGGCGTGTATCCAGCAATTGTTGGCGTAACAAATACCGGCCATTCAGCACTAGTCCAGTCACCGTATGTCTTCTCACCCGTAACTAAATCCGTCGTGACTGAACGAGTGATCGTCACCGGTTGTTCTTCAGTAGTGACCGTCCCATCGGGATTATGAACATTAATCGTTCGCGTGACCGTCTTTGATTCCGTTGTTTCAACAGTCGCATGCACTAAATAGACATTGATCACTTGGGTTTCATCATCATCCCGATCATAATCGGTCGGTGTTATGGTATCACCGGTGACATTCGAATTATTGCTGGCTAATTGATAGCCATGCGCTAGATAGTAGGCTAATTGGGAGTTGGGAGTTGAAAAATCAATGGCTTGATCACTCTTTCCAATTAAGGCATCTTGACTTAAGACGGCCCCGGTAGTTTGATCAATCAAATTAACCTGCGCTTGTTGTTGATTAGGGGTATATGTGATTTGGACGGTTTGATCTGATAAGTCACTAGTAACCGTCATTTCAGCTACCGATGAAATAGTAGGCGTGTAACCAGCAATATTAGGCGTCGTATAATCTTCCCATTCGCCGCTTGTCCAATCCGAGTAGGTTTTATTACCGGTGACTTGATCAGTTGTCACCGTGCGGCTAAGGGTAACTGGTTGGGTCGTAATCGTAACTGAGCCATCTGGATTAGTCACCTTGATAGTTCGCGTAATCGTTTTGGTTTCAGTTGAATCAGTGGTCCCATGGACTAATTTAACCGTAAATGTTTGGTCACTATTGTCATCACTATCAAAGGTGGCTCCGGTTTGATAATCACTTGACGCTAAGACATATCCTTGATCAAGTAGGTTTTGTAAATTTTGGGAATAATCAAAATCAATCGTGTCCCCTTGCTTACCAGAAACACTGATGGTAGTTAAGATTGCATCATTATTGTCCGCATCGAGATAATTAATCGTCGCTCCTTGATAATGCTTATAAACTAATTGACCAGTTGTATTTTGATTGACACTTAAACTAGTCGACCCTGCATTTGACGATGAATCAAGATACCAGCCGGCAAAAGTTCCAGAAACTGCGGGGACAATACTGGTTGAATCGGTGATGTCACCGGCTCCCGTTTGGGTAAGTTGACCATTTTCATCAATCGTCGTATTAGTAGCGGATGTAGTCCCACTTACTGGCGTCCAATCCGAAGTTGTCGTGCTTAAGACGGCCCCAGTAACTAAATTAACGGTGTAAGTATTATAGGATTCATAATTAATGGTTTGAACCACGTCTGCGACAGATGGTTTATTAGTTGCATTACCTTCAAAGACATATTGAACCGTTCGGGTTGCCGTAGCGTGATTGGTATAGCTATTAGCGTCATTAACTGGTGAGTTAACGGGGGTGTTGGCTGGATAAGTCGTTGTCTGCCCTGTTTGGAGGTCAGTTAATTGAGTAACCCCAGCAGTTGGAACTGATGAAACATTGGCAGTGACTTGCCGTAATTTATAAACCACCTTATCATCATCGAAATAATAAGCGGCCTTGACATTGAAAGTGGCTGTTTGATTGCTTTCACCATCCTGCCAAGTTACGGACCCATTTTCTAAGGTATTAGCAGGGAAATTATCTGAGTCTATGGCATAGCCTTGATTTAATAAGTTATTGATAATTGCCACATCATGGGCATCAAACCAACTAGCATAATTCGTTGACCATGGGAAATCGGTTTTGCGAACAACCGAGGTGCCATCAGTATAAGTCTTACTGTAATCAAGATTAACGGTCTGACTAACCCCGTTAGCATCAACGTATTCGAGGACCGTCTTAATGGTGGAAGTCCCAGAAATGGTAATACTTGGCGATCCCGAAGACCCTGCAGCCACAATTTGTGGTTTGTCGTAGCCGGTTGCCGTTACTAGAAAGGCTAAACTTGCTGATTTGTTGACGTCACTAGCTAAAGTAGCATCCGTCCCATTTAAATAGAAATAACCGGCGCTGGAATTTCCGGCAATTTCATCAACTTGAATTTCGATCGATTTAATGGCCGACCAATCAGTCACCTGATCGGCAGTGACATAATTGGAACTAGTCGGTTCAGCTGTAGCACTGGTAGAGAAAGCTTTGGTTGAATACAAAATAGTATAGTTACCACTATAATCGGTCGTAACGGGACCCGTTAAATCAAACTTAAAATTAGTGCTACTGGTTGTCTTCGGTACATTAATGTACACATGAATATTAGTAGCCGTAGTACTTAAAGCATTCACCACTGCCACTTCATAACTCATGGCCGTTGACCCCTTATCATTCGAGGTTCCCTTATTAACATACCAATCGTTACTATTCCCTTTTGCCATCCCCGTAGTATAAAGGGCGGCTGCTTGCGTGATAGTCCAACTCCCTGAACCAATTAAATAAGTATTATCCGTTTGACCTTCTGTAAAGTCACTATTGAAGTCACTTAACGAACTGACTTTAGTGTCTAACATGTTCGTCGCAGTGGTAACATAGATCGGAATCGTATAGGTCCCAGTGGTGGCCGTATTACTGTTGTTTACCCAAACCCGGTTGACGGTCTGACTAGTATCTAAATAGTAACCTGTTCCGGAATAATCAATTTTAACTACTTGTTGATTACCCACCCAGAAAGTAGAGACGGTTGGTGAACCCACAAAATCACTGGCTGCTGCATTATAAGTCACCCCTTGGGGTAAGACATAGTAATAGGTGGGTTCTTTAATGGTATTCGTATTCTCGCTACTATTATTTTCGTTTGTGACCGAAATATAACCAGCCTTATCAGTACCAGGCGTTTTATTGGCCTGGTAAATGAAAATATTTTGAGCAGCGACTAAATCTTCTTCACCAATTACTTGTTGAGTATTGGTGGCTCCCCAGCTCGGGTAAACGACCGAACCATCCTTGACATAAGATAGCGAGGCGGATGTATCAGTAATGGAAGAGCTTAATTTATCACCACTTTTTACCGCCGAACCGTCATCATAGGTTTTCGAAATTTTCCCTAAGACTTTAAATTCATCGGTCCGACTAGTGACGTTATTATAGGTAGCCGTGGCGGTCGTATCGCCAACGTTCACTAAATTAGGTTTAAATACGGCCGTCCGGATGGAGCTAGATCCCGTCGCACTAACAGTTTCTCCCGCCGCTACCGTCCCAGCAGAAGTGGTGCCATCCGCATAGGTTAAGGTGTAATCATAACTAGTCACTCCAGTCAAATTCTTACTATCAACAGGCGTAGTGATTCCGGTTGCCATCAAACCATCGGCGATCTTAATCGTAATTTCCGCATCAGTAAGATTTAGAATTGAATTATTTCCAAAGCCAAATTCATTAATATAAGTTGGATCATTAGAACTATCGTCATCTAACAGTAATGTATTACTTGAGGCCGCCCCGGAGGCGGAAACCGTAAGTTCACCTTTGGAAGTCGTATTATCTTCACCACGCAGGGTTTCCGTCCAAGTTCCTGCCGTAGCGGTTAAGGTTTGACTCCCCTCATCATCTAATTTTTGGACAATCGTAATGGGGGCATTAGCACTAACAACTGTATCTGTGCTGGGGGTAGTCGTTTGATAACTACCAATTAAGTAATACCCGGCAGCCCCTTCATATCCCTGTTTTCCTGATCCTTTGGGAACCGTGATGATAATATCAGTACCAATCCCGTTTGGTTGGGAAATGGTAGTCTGATCGGTAAAGGCATTGGCCGTTGCAGTTGCTGATTCATCCAGCTGAAACGATGATGGTACCGGAATAGTAATAATGGTTCCGTAATTATCAGCCGAATTAATCTGATTAGATGCATAGGAGTTACTATCTTGGACCCCGTTGGCCTCGTTAATTTTGAGTAAATAACGATAATTGGTATTAACCGCAATTGAACTCGCTGTACTCGTGGATGGATTATCTCGAGTAAACTGAGGATTCATACCGGGTGTAATAATGGAAGTATAGGTTTTTGAAGTAGATCCGACCGATTCACCGTCGCTGTTTACTCCCGACAAAGTCATGACTAATTCATTTGTACCAATATTACTAATCGGCTTTGCTTGAGCAGCATAGTTATTAGTTTCGCTTAAAACGACTTTATCCTGAAAAGATGCATTGGCGGTCAAAAGATACTTAACATACCAGTAATTGTTATCACTAGTAAGCGTAGTAGTCCCCACGGTACCAGTTAAGCTCCCATAACTAGGCTGACCATAAGTAGCGTTTTTGGGGATTTGTAAAGTGAAGGTATCACCAGCATTCCCCGTTAAATTAAGACTAATCGTGATCGGACTGGTTGATCCATCGTTTCCAGTTGTTGTTTTCGACAAGCTAATCGAATTATCAAAAACCTCTTGGGAATCGGCCGTGATTTCACCATCATCAGTCGTATCCACTGCCGCACTCATCGTTGTTACTACAGCGGATGCCGTATCATTAGATGTGCTATCAGTGCTGGAGCTAGTGGGTGTAGAAGTAGCAGTAGAAGTTGAACTAGCGCTAGCATTGTCAGTCACCTGAGCGCTCGAACTAGTATTACTTGCTGCTGAACTGTTTAGACTAGTAGTTGTTGTATCGGCAGTTGTTAGACTGCTAGAACTATCGGCTAAAGCATTTGTTCCATTGACAAATAAAAAGGTCGTTCCTAATAAGACAGAAGCGACCCCGATATTTAACTTTCGTAAACCGAATCTTTGCTGAGCCCGCAAAACATTCATTGGTTTACCATTAATATTATTCTTCCCTAACATTAGATCCCTCTACATATATTCAATATATCTATAACACCTAAAATCATACCATACATAATTGTATATATGAAGTTATCAGACGATAATGTCAGGATTTTATTTACCAAAATGACCTTATAACTTGGTATTTTGTTCATAGATTGGGTTACTAAGCTCTAAATTAGAAGCTATTAATAAAAAAAGATGAATCGATAACGATCCATCTAATTAAAAAATTGTAAAAGCGAAATTAATATATATTGTTATTTTTCTAACTGGGAAAGGTATTTACCGTATCCGGCTGCCGCCATTTGGTCCTTAGGAATAAACCTTAAGGCAGCTGAATTAATACAATATCGAAGTCCACCCAATTCTTGGGGACCATCATTGAACACGTGGCCTAAATGGGAATTGGCTTCTTCACTTCGGACTTCAGTCCTCACTCGTGCCAAAGAAGTATCAATTTGCTCTTTTAATTTACCGATGGGTTTACTAAAAGCCGGCCAACCGCAACCTGCATCATACTTATCTGCCGAGAGAAATAATGGCTCACCACTGACCACATCCACATAAATACCTTCCTCATAAAAATCATCATATCTACCACTAAAGGGAGCTTCCGTTGCGGACTCTTGAGTAACGGCATATTGTTCTGGTGTCAGTCGACCCTTTAAATCAGCTTGTTTTTCTTGTTGCATATTCTTCACCTTCTTAAGCTTATTTTTTGTTTATTTTACATGATTAAATTGTCTGATCAATATAAATGCATCAAAAAAGAGCTCGTTGGTTTTAACCAAGCAAGCTCTAATGAATCTTAACTAATGGGATGCGCCACCTTCAGTATCAACTGGTTCAGCTACTTGTGGGGCAGGTTCCTCACCATCGGTACCTGTCACATAACTGGCCTTCATTTGATTATGGTCAGTTACTGGATATGGTGGTTTAACAGTTGGATCCGTTGATGAAGGTAAGTTGTCACTACTGTAAGGCAAGTTCGTAATCATGGCGTGCTTGACGTCTTCGATGGTCTTGCATCCCGTTAATTGCATATCAATCTTTAATTCATCATTTAATTGATTGATAACTGATGCGACTCCCTTGGAACCACCCAAGGCTAAGCCATAGAGATATGGACGACCAATTCCCACTAAATCGGCCCCTAAAGCTAAAGCCTTAAAGACGTGGGACCCCCGCCGAACACCTGAATCAAAAATAATTGGTACCCGATGATCAACCACTTTTGCGATTTCTGGCAACATATCAATGGTAGCTGGGGCACCGTCGATTTCACGACCACCATGGTTAGAAATTACGATCCCATCTGCACCAGCATCGATTGCCATTTGGGCATCTTCAGCACACAAAATCCCCTTAACCAAAACTGGTAAACCAGACCGTTCTTTAATCTTCTTTAGATCATCCGGACCAATCTTTTGGGCCGAAGCTGCATACATCTGCGCGACACTTTGTCCTTCACCTTGCCCACCTTGATAACGAGTAAAGAAGTCCAATGGAACGGGATAAGTGAACTTAGTCCGTAAATTAGCTTCACGATAGCCAGAAACTAAGGCGTCCACCGTGAGCATGATTCCTTGATAACCGGCTGCTTTAACTGCATCAAAGACCATTTGGTTAAAGTCCCAATCCTTACTTAAGTACAGTTGGAATAAACGAGGCGCGTCACCAGCTGCTTCAGCGATATCTTCAACACTCCGGTTAGCATAGGTACTTGATGAGAACATTGCTCCTGCTTCTTTAGCCCCTAAAGCCGTCGCTACTTCCCCGTCCTTATGTGAAATCCCGTGACAAGCAATTGGCGAAATCATAATTGGCGTCTTTAATTTCTTACCCAAAAATTCTGTCTCCGTTTGTGGATCATCCATATCCGTTAATGAACGTGGGATAATTTGAAAATGGTTAAAAGCCGCAGTATTATTCCGCCAAGTCCACTCATTTTCTGAACCTGAAGCGATATAGTAATAAGCTGGTTCAGGCATTACTTCCTTCGCCCGTTCTTCAAGTTCATCAACATAAATCATCTTGAGGGACTTGTTTTGGTCGCTTTGGGGAAATCCTTTAAAGTAATATGTCATAGTTCAATACACTCTCCAATCTATTTCAAACGCTATGAAAGCGTTTTCTTACTAGTTCTAGATTAGCATGAATCAAACAGATTTTCAAATTCTCTTTTACATAAAAACCACCACTAAGCTAGTTTGGCTCAATGGTGGTTCAATAATCAATCTTTAATTTTCAAAAGCGGCTGTTAATGGTGGTACCACTTGCTTCTTCCGGGAAACAACTCCTGGTAAATCCATCCGGTTTTGGTCATTTAAACTCTTTTCAAAGGCGGCCTCAACCTTATCAGCATTAGCTCCCACAAAGAGTAATTCGGAATCGCTATCTAAAATGTTAGTAGCTACTAACAAGAAGGTGTCATAACCATTAGCATCCATCAAAGTCTTCATTGTTGCTTCTAGGTCAGCTTGACGAGAGAACACGTCAGCTAGGTCAACAGTGTTAACTTGACCAATCCGAACCTTAGATGAACCCAATTCAAAGGTCTTCGCATCCCCATCAACAATTTGTTCGTCTGATTTAGCAGCTAAATTAGTCCCGGCCTTCAACATTTGAATCCCATAGTCGTTAGCATCAACTTGGGCTAAGTTAGCCAAGTAAGTCAATGCTTCGCGATCATGATCGGTCGTTGTTGGTGACTTTAAGAGCAAGGTGTCAGAGATCAAACCAGATAACAACATTCCTGCTAAATTAGCTGGAATATTAATGTTCTTAGCTTGGAACATTTCTGTCAAAATAGTACTTACTGACCCATATGGGCGAACTGACATGAATAAAGGAGCAGAAGTATTAAAACCGTTAACCCGGTGGTGGTCAATCAAATGAGTTACCGTAACTTGATCAATATCACTAACACTTTGTTGGGGTTCATTATGGTCAACTAACATCACTTGGTCAGTTTCGTTAGCAGCCGTTTCAATCAACCGTAATGGTTCAAAGTCAAATTTATCTAAAGCAAATTTGGTTTCATCATTAGGTTCCCCTAAGGCTACAGCTTCCGCTTCGTAGCCTAATTGGTTTTGGTAATAGGCATAAGCCATCGCTGAAGCAATGGTATCAGTATCAGGATTTTGATGACCGAAAACTAATTCTTTACTCATAAATGAAATTCCTCCTGGAAAGCTTTAATTTAACATTCTTATCATATCACGATCAAGGTCGATTTGCCCACACAACTATAAGGTTAATTGTTCAACGGATTGATCATTTTCATGCTCATCATCGTTAGGTTGACTGATGATGATTTTTTTCCGAATCAAAACTGGAACCCCTTGAGTATCAGTATCGATTACAAAGGTACCATTTGATTTAGCTGTTCCTAAATGATGGTCAGCTACTAAAACATCTTGAAAGACTGGTCGTGAAGTAATGATTTCCAAGGCTCCTTGGTAATCAGCAGCATGACCGATAAAGTCCGCGATTTCATGTGGATTTTTCTTAAGTTTATACAAAATAAGGTTACCACGACGGGCCCGAGCACCGAGTTCCAAATCACTAGCCAACATCTCTTTAAAGGCCCCACGTTGCGTAATCAGGGCCAAATGATCACTTTCTTCGACTAAGGCCAAATCAACCAATTGATCATCATCTTTTAAATTAATGGCCCTTACTCCAGAAGTACGGAGACCAGTAACTGGAAGTTCATCAACGGCAAATCGTAACCCATAACCGGCTTTAGAAATCGCTACTAAGGACTGTTTAGGACCTAGTGGATCATAATAATGCACTGCTACGACTCTAGCATCACTGGATTTTAATTTGAAAGCTAAGGTTGGTCGAGATTTGTATCGAGAACCAGGTTTGAAGTCCGCAAAAGCTGATTGTTTGACCTGACCATCACTAGAAGCCATCAAGATTGAACCGGCTTGTTCGAGTTGATCAACAACCAGAGCCGCAATAATTTCTTCATCGTCGGCTAAACCAATTGTTTGTGAAATATGTTCACCGGTTTCTTTCCATTTGGCATCCATAACTTCATGGACGGGACGGTAAATCACATTCCCCTGATTAGTAAACATGAACAAGTGACTTAAGGTCGAGGTCTTCGTTACCAAAAGCGGATAATCATCTTCCCGTAAACCGTTATCACTAAAGTCAGAAGCATTAAAGGACCGCATACTACTCCGTTTAATGTAACCAGCATGCGAAACTAAAACCATGACCTCTTCATTAGCCACCGTAATCTTAGTATCTACAGTCAGCTTTTGCACCTCGCTTTCAATTTGCGTCTGGCGAGGACTATCAAATGATTTTTTGATTGCGCGTAATTCTTGCTTAATTACAAGGGCTAATTCATGATCATCAAGCAAGATTTGTTTGAATTTTGCAATCCGTTCGTTAAGATTAGCTAGCTCATTTTCAAGGGCGGTTACATCCGTATTGGTTAACCGATAAAGTTGTAAGGCAACAATTGCTTCGGCTTGTCGCTGCGTAAATTGATAAGCACTTACTAAGTTATCCTGGGCATCACGTCGATTCTTACTAGCCCGAATCGTCTTAATCACCTGATCAAGAATGGATAAAGCTTTGATCAGACCTTCCACAATATGAAGGCGAGCTTGGGCCTTATTCAGATCGAAACGGGTCCGCTTAGTAACAATTTCTTTTTGAAAATCAACGTAAGATGCTAAATAGTGTTTTAAGCCCACCCGCATTGGTCGTTGATCATCAATCGCTACCATGTTGAAATTATAGTTAATCTGCAGGTCGGTATTTTTAAGGAGATAATTTAATACTCCGGTAGCATTCGCTCCCCGTTTTAATTCAATCGCAATTCTTAAACCGTTACGATCAGTTTCATCACGAGCATCTGCAATCCCTTCAACTTTTTTATTGATTCGTAAATCGTTAATCCGCTTAACTAATTGGGCCTTGTTAACCTCATATGGAATTTCGGTAACGGTAATCTGTTGACGACCACCACGCAAATCTTCAATGGCCGTTTTGGCCCGAACAACCACGCGACCGCGGCCGGTTTCGTAGGCTTTTTTTATTTCTTTGACCCCTTGGATAATCCCGCCAGTCGGGAAATCAGGTCCGGGTACAAATTCCATTAATTTATCCAGACTAGCATTGGGGTGGTCAATCAAATAGATGCTAGCATCAATCATCTCGCCTAGATTGTGAGTCGGAATTTCGGTTGCATAACCTGCTGAAATCCCCGTTGCCCCATTAACAAACAGATTGGGAATCCGTGCCGGTAAAACCGTGGGTTCTTTCTCCGTATCGTCAAAGTTCCAGGTCATTTCAACCGTTTCTTTGTCAATGTCAGCTAACATCAACCCGCTAATTTGCGCCAGCCGGGCTTCAGTATACCGCATCGCAGCAGGTGGATCTCCGTCCATGGACCCATTATTACCATGCATTTCTATTAGGGGCGCGCGCAATTTCCAGTCTTGACTCATACGAACCAAGGCTTCATAGATGGAACTATCCCCATGGGGGTGGAAATTCCCCATGACATTCCCGACTGACTTGGCAGACTTTCGAAAACCTTTGTCGTAGGTATTGCCGTCTTTATTCATGGCAAACAAAATCCGACGCTGGACAGGCTTTAAGCCATCGCGGATGTCTGGCAAGGCCCGCTCTTGAATGATTGATTTTGAATACCGGCCGAAGCGATCACCCATAATCGCCTCTAAATTCATGACTTCAATTTTTGAATCAGGCATGGTCATCCTCCTTTCTTAATTTATCCTTGATCCCAAGTATTGATAGTTGGTTCAACTTCAGGTAGGGCTTGTCCTTTGGTATCAACTAATTGATCTGATTCTTCATCATCAGTCATCGTAAATTGGACATGATGATCAATCCAGTCCCGTCGTGGTTCTACCTTGTTACCCATAAGGGTGGTAATACGTTTCTCAGCTAATTCAGCATCCTCAATTCGGACTTGAATTAGAGTGCGGGTTTCTGGATTCATGGTCGTCTCCCACAGTTGGTCCGCGTTCATTTCACCCAGGCCTTTAAAACGTTGTAGACTGGCCCCTTTCCCAACGCGTTTCGAAACTTGGGTTAATTCTTCATTGGTCCAAGCATAGGTAATGGTTGTCTTAGCGCCCGAGCCTTTTTGTAATTTATACAATGGTGGTAAGGCTATATAGACTTTCCCAGCTTCGATCATAGGTCGCATATACTTATAAAAGAAGGTCAATAGCAGAATTTGAATATGCGCCCCATCATCATCAGCATCTGTCATAATGATGATTTTGTCGTAGTTTGAATCTTCTACATTAAATTCCGAACCTACACCAGCGCCAACGGTATAAATGATGGTATTGAGTTCTTCATTTTTAAGGACATCATCAAGTTTAGCTTTTTCAGTATTTAAGACCTTTCCCCGTAATGGCAAAATCGCCTGGAATTTTCGATCTCGACCTTGCTTGGCCGATCCACCGGCAGAATCCCCTTCGACTAGGAATAATTCATTCTTGGCCGCATTCTTCGATTGAGCAGGGGTCAATTTCCCAGATAAATTCCGTTCCTGTCGGCTCTTTCGTTTACCAGAACGTGTTAAATCCCGGGCCTTGCGAGCCGCTTCTCGGGCTTGCCGGGCTTTAATGGCTTTGCGAATTAACATTTGAGCAAAGTCACCATTTTCCATCAAAGCATAGCCTAATTGTTCGCTCACAATGCTATCCACAATTTTGCGGGCTTCAGGAGTCCCCAATTTTTCTTTCGTTTGCCCTTCAAACTGCAAGACATTTTCAGGCACACGCACGGAAACGACTGCCGTTAAACCTTCTCGCACGTCGCTTCCTTCTAAATTCTTGTCCTTGTCTTTTAGCAGGTCCATCTTACGCGCATAATCATTAAAGGTTTTCGTCCAGGCCGCACGAAAACCAGCTTCATGAGTCCCCCCGTCTGGAGTTCGCACATTATTAACGAATGATAAGACATTTTCAGAATAGCCGTCATTATATTGAGCGGCGACTTCAACTTCAATGCCATCCTGACTTCCACTAAAAGATAATACTTTTCCTAGCGTATCTTTATCTTCATTCAGGTATTCTACGAAATCTTCAATCCCGTTTTCATAGTAAAAGACATCCCTTTGTTCTTGACCAGCGCGTTGATCAGTTAAAGTAATGGTTACGCCTTTTAAGAGAAAGGCAGATTCACGAAGACGCCGGGCTAAGGTATTGTAATCATAAACGGTCGTGCTGAAAATCGCGGGATCGGGTTTGAAATTAACGGTGGTCCCACTATCATCTTTAGTTTTGCCTAACTTTTTAAGCGTTCCCACCGTATGACCACCATCGGCGAATTCTTCTTGATAACGGACATGGTCACGAACAATGGTTAAAGTTAAATGGGTCGACAAGGCATTGACAACTGAGGCACCGACCCCGTGTAATCCCCCAGAAGTTTTATAGCCACCTTGGCCAAATTTTCCTCCCGCATGCAAAACGGTCATAATGACTTCTGGCGTGGGTTTCCCACTAGCATGCATTCCGACTGGCATCCCTCGCCCATGATCTTGAACGGTGATCGAATTATCATTTTCAATAGTGACTTCAATATGATTTCCGAAACCTGAAAGTGCTTCATCAACGGCATTATCCACGATTTCCCATACCAAGTGGTGTAAGCCGTGGGTATCAGTTGAACCGATATACATTCCTGGCCGTTTCCGGACCGCTTCTAAGCCTTCCAGAATTTTAATTGAGGATGCATCATATTCAGTAGTTTTATTAGCCAAACTATTGCCCCCTAATTTAAACGAATTCCCTATTTCTAGGGTCACAATCTTTAGGATACCCAAATTCCGCCTATTTTGCAAACACTTGTATGGCAAGAAGATAGTATCCTAGTGCGATTCGTGATAAACTGAAAAGGTTATTGAAAGGAAGGATCGATACAATGTTGTCTCAGCTGGTTTTAACTTTAGTCATGATCTTAATCGCTTATCTCTTAGGCTCTATTCCCTCTGGTTTATGGATTGGTCTTTATTTTTACCATAAAGATCTGCGGCGTTATGGGAGTGGAAACATTGGTACCACGAATACCTTCCGTATCTTAGGTAATAAAGCCGGCACTATTGTTTTTATCATGGATGTTTTAAAAGGATCATTGGCCACTTGTTTACCTTATTTATTTCATAGTCCGATTAATCCTTTATTTATTGGCTTTTTTGCAGCAGTCGGTCACGTCTTTTCAATCTTTGACCACTTTAAGGGTGGAAAGGCGGTTGCGACGAGTTCTGGGGTCTTATTAGCTTATAACCCTTTATTATTTTTGGTTGGGGTCGTCATTTTTGCGATAACTTTGCTCTTGACTAGTATGGTCAGCGTAGGTAGCTTAGTGGTAGTCCTTTCGATTACAATTATTGCCCTAATTCAACATGACTGGATATTATCTTTACTAGGAATTGTTATTACGATTGGGGTCTATTATTTACACCGGTCCAACATTCAACGAATTATCCATGGTCAAGAATCGATGGTCTCCTTTGGCTTAGGTCAATATCTTAGAAAAAAACATACCAAAAATTAAGAGGGTGGGAAGAAACGTTGATTAGCATTTCTTCCCACCCTTATTGCTTTTTTGGTTATTTTTTATTTATGACTTGAAATTAGTATCATGACTAGCTTTCCAACGCTTAATATATTCAAGTCGTTGTTTAATTTTTCCTTCATTCCCCTGTTCGGTTGGTTGGTAATAAATATGATCATTAATTGATGCAGGTCGCGTTGGCATGGTCGTTAACTTGTCCGCATAGTGATGGGCCAATTGATAACCCTTCCCATATCCCATTTCACGCATTAACTTAGTGGTACCATTGCGGAGTTGCATCGGCACTGGCTCGTTGATAGTTTGTTTAATATCTTTTTTTACGGCAACCCGCGCTTGATAGTTTGCGTTTGATTTTGGTGAAAGCGCCAAATAAATCACACACTGAGTTAAATGAACATCACATTCGGGCAAACCTAAAAATTGACAAGCTTGAAAAGTATTAATCGCTAAATTGAGGGCATTATTGTCGGCTAAACCAATGTCTTCACTAGCAAATCGAACTAAGCGCCGGGCGATGTATAAGGGATCTTCACCACCATCTAGCATCCGACTCAACCAATAAATGGCCGAGTCAACATCACTATTCCGCATAGATTTATGAAGTGCAGAAATAATATTGTAGTGCTCTTCTCCATCTTTATCATAATATTGGGTTTTATGATCCGTTAACTCCGCTAATAAATTTTGGTCGACTGTCACTTGGTGATCATGCATATCACTATTGATCACTAACATTTCCAGAGTATTAAGGGCAGATCGGGCATCACCATTGGAGTAGATAGCGATCTCATGTAAAAGTCCATCCGTAATTGATACTTTGATCTCCCCAAAAGCCTGGGGGGCACTTAAAACCTGGTGTAAAAGCTTCATCAAATCCTGATCTGACAGGGGCTTTAACATGAAAACTCGCGTCCGCGATAAGAGTGCAGAATTAATTTCAAAGGATGGATTTTCAGTCGTAGCACCAATGAGAATAATGCTACCCTTTTCAACGTAAGGTAAAAAGGCATCTTGTTGCGCCTTATTGAAACGATGAATTTCATCAATAAAGACAATGGTTCTGATGCCCACTTGACGATCATTCTCCGCCGCTTGCATGATTTTACGGATCTCTTTAATCCCATTCATCACGGCACTGAAGGTTACAAAGTGGGATTTAGTTTGGCGAGCGATAATTTCAGCTAAGGTGGTTTTGCCGACTCCGGGCGGTCCCCAGAAAATCATGCTGGATAACTGATCTTTTTCAATCATTTCTCGTAAGAATTTTCCGGGACCCACGAGATGCTCTTGACCGACAAAATGGTCTAAGTCCCTTGGGCGAACACGACTGGCTAATGGGGCGTTTTCGTCCATTGCTTGGTCGAATAGAGAAGTTTGATCCATCCTGGTCATCTCCTTTCAAGCTTATAAAACGCTCCATCGGTTGGCCTGCAAAGTCACGTTAACTCGAATGGATCAACGATCATTTCCAGGTCAATCCCATGGAGCGCCTAAACTATTTCGCGATTAAAATGGTTTAATTGAGAAGGAATACGTATCAGAGTCCTGTGGTATTAGACGATGCATGGCATCTTTATCTTCCAAGCGCCCATCAGCATCAACAGCATCGGCTACTCCCCACCAAGGTTCGATACAAATAAAATTACCCAACTGCGGATAAGCAGACCAAACCCCAACAAAGGGAGTGTCAATCACTGATACTTTAACCCCATGCTGAGTTTTCGTGTCAGTTAAGTTAACAGCAAAGGGTTCCCTATGCGTTTCAAAAATAATGGCATCTTCATCAAATAAGTCATGATTAGCCATGATGGGTTGGTGCATATCCATTTTAAAGGGGTGTTGACGATCATTATAGGGACCAACTAACTTAAAGCGATCTAATTCTTCGGCCGGTTCGGTAGAAATCTCAACATCTTCAAAGTGACTAGAGTCGCTTAACGGCGTCCTAAAGCCCGGATGGGCACCAAGTGCATAGATCAAAGTTTGATCCTGACTAGGATTGACCACTAGGTAATTCACTAATAATTGATCATCAATTAGTCGATATGAAATATTAAGTTCAAAGGCAAATGGATAGACTTGACGGGTCTTTTCGTTATCCTTTAATTGAAAAGTCACCGCATGGTCACTTTGTTTAGTGACCGCAAAAACCATATCACGAGCAAAGCCGTGTTGACTTTGATGGTAGGTTTGCCCTTGATATGTGTATTGATCGTCCTTTAATTTGCCAACAAAAGGAAAAAGGACTGGTGCCTGTCTTTCCCAAGAATCAGGTGAACCTTGCCATAAATATTCAGTTTGATCGGGAAGGCGTTTGATACTATGTAATTGGGCCCCAAGTTCGCTAATTGATACGCTTAAACGATTGTTTTCAATTGTGATCATCTAACTTGTTCTCTCTCTTTACCATTACCGTCTAAAGTAGCGTTGGTAATCCTCTTTCAAATGCTGAACAGTTATTGGTAAATGCCTCATCGTTGTGATAGAACTGCGATCGCCAAATTGATTCTGTAGTTCCGATAATGATGGGTGATTTTTACTAATAGTTTGTCGAGCCGTTTCTCTTAATTGACTCATTGTTAACGGATGATCCCAAACCGCTTCGATTTGTCGAATTAGATAATAAAGGCCATCGATACTTAACCGTTCACCAAATTGATTTGTGATAATTATATCATATTTTGATAAACGTTTATCATCAACCAGCATTTCAACTAAATCTTTTGAAATGGGGACAATCCGTTCGTTTTGGTTTGACTTAATTCGTAAGGTACGACTATTAACATCAAAATCATCCCATTTTAAATTTAGTAACTCTTGTGGTTTTAAACCTACTTCCATTAGCAAACGAATGATGATCATTTCTCGCCAGCTAAATTGATCGCTAACTAATCTTACCAAGGACACTTGCTGATCTTTACTTAATGCAATCACCTGGTTAGAAGTTTTAGGTTGCGCTAACTGAATCTCCATCAATGGTGACTTGCTAACTAAGCCTTGTTTAATCAAGTATTTATAGAATTGCCGTAAACTAGAAAGGTGCCGCTGCATGGTTGCGGCACCTCGCTTTTGCTTCGTTAGGTGGTTAAAGTAGGCTTGGATATCAACCGTATCAAGATTGGTTACTTGCTTGGATCCAATAAAATGAACGAATTTTTGTAAATCCAGTCGATAGTTTTTTAAGGTTGATGGGCTCTTACTAGTCGCGAGTGAATTTAAAAATTGCGCTAATAACTGTTGATTCGTTGCCATTGGTCTCACCGCCTATTTTTGCACTTCTTCTTGGTAATCACCATTCGGACAAACCACTTGTTTGCCGCCCTTGACCTTCTTTTCGACCAAGAAGTGACCGTCTTTAGGACACTTACGATCAATTGGTCGGTCCCATGATACGAAATCACAATCTGGGTAACGCGAACAACCGTAAAAGGTCCGGTTCCGTTTCGACTTACGTTCCACAACGGTTCCTTGACCACATTTGGGACAAGTAATCCCCGTATCCTTCACGATTGCTTTGGTATTGCGACAGTTCGGGAAACGAGAGCAAGCATAAAACTTACCATATCGCCCCATTTTAATAACCATAGGAGCACCACAGATGTCACAATCCTGTCCAGCTAATTCATCGCGCATCTCAATTTTAGCGACTTGATCTTCAGCTTGAGCAACTTCTTTAGCAAATGGTTGGTAAAAGTCATCAATTACTTTGACCCAATTCTCTTTACCTGCTTCCACCGCATCTAAATTTTGTTCAACATCAGCCGTAAACTTTACATTGACAATTTCGGGGAACTGTTCCGAAATAATCGTATCGACGATTTCGCCTAATTCAGTCGGTTCAAAATGCCGAGATACTAGACGGACATAGTAGCGGCGTTGAATTGTATCTAAAGTTGGCGCATAAGTTGATGGGCGTCCGACCCCATTTTCTTCTAAGGCTTTAACCAAGGCCGCTTCCGTATAGCGGGCCGGTGGTTGCGTAAAGTGTTGGGCCGGATCGTCTTTCACCATTGTTACCTGGTCCCCCACCGCAAGATCTGGTAACAAATTGTCCTTTTCATCCCCCCGTTTATAAACCTTGGTAAAACCAGGGAACTTAACCTTTGAGCCATTAGCCCGGAAATTAACTTGACCTTGCGTAATAGTTACCGTCATGGTGTCGGTCACTTGCGCTGTCATTTGACTAGCGACGAAGCGACACCAGATTAAGTTATATAATTTATATTGGTCATTAGTTAAATACTGCTTAATTGAAGCCGGTGTTCGCAAAACTGAGGTTGGTCGGATGGCTTCGTGGGCATCTTGTGCCCCTTCCGGTAATTTTCCTTTTCGAGGTTTGGTGGCCGCATATTCAGCCCCATATTGGTCATGAATAAATTCGGCCGCTTGATGTTTAGCTAATTCCGAAATCCGCGTGGAATCCGTCCGCATGTAGGTGATTAACCCCACTGCCGCACCTTGACCAATATTGATCCCTTCATACAACTGTTGGGCTGCCATCATCGTTTTCCGTGTCCGGAAATTTAACCGACGGTTGGCGTCTTGTTGTAAGGTAGAAGTCGTATAAGGAGGTTGCGGAGCGCGCCGCCGTTCTTTACGTTCCACATTTTCAATTAAAAATGGCGCCTTCCGATCTAATTGACCCAAGACCTGTTGGACCGCCTCATTATTAGGTAATTTGGTTTTCTGACCATCAATGCCATAAAAACTGGCCGCAAATTTTTCACGACCTTTTTTGAATTCAGCATCCAAAGTCCAATATTCTTCGGGTTTGAAATTATTAATTTCATTCTCGCGTTTAATAATCAGGTTTAAGGCCACTGATTGGACACGCCCCGCACTCAATCCTTTTTTGACCTTTTTCCAAAGGATGGGACTAATTGAATACCCAACCAACCGATCAAGAACCCGACGTGCTTGTTGAGCATCAACCAAGTTCATATTAATTTGTCGCGGTTCATTAAATGATTCTTTAACAGCGTCCTTGGTAATTTCATTAAAGGTCACGCGATTTAAATTTTCATTGGAATCTTTCAAGAGAGTGGCAATATGCCAAGCAATTGCCTCCCCCTCCCGGTCGGGATCGGATGCTAAATAAACGGCTTTAGCATTTTTGGCATCCTTTTTTAATTCCTTGATGACACTACCTTTTCCCCGAATTGAAATATATTCAGGTTGATAATCATTTTCAATATCAACCCCCATCCGACTCTTTGGCAGATCACGTACATGACCAACACTGGCCACGACCTTGTAAGTACGTCCCAAGTATTTTTCAATCGTTTTCGCCTTTGAAGGTGATTCTACAATCACTAATTTCTTTTGCGGAGCCTTCCGAGTGGTTTTCTTTTTTGTTGATTTCTTCGTTGTTGTTTTAGTAGCCAATTTGAGGCACTCCTCTATAAATTTATGCATACTATTATTAACAAGTTCATTTCAATCTGTCAAATCAAATCGTAATATTAATAGTAGAAACAGCTATGTAAACTCTTCCAGAATATCAAGCGCCCTAAGGATTGGTTTGGCTCCTTCGGCAATTAATTCATTACAGCCGGTCGATAATTCATGATTAATTGCTCCAGGAACTGCTAGGACATTGCGATTTTCCTGTAAGGCTAAATTAGCCGTAATTAAACTTCCGCTTCGTTGCCGCCCCTCCACGACTAAACAACTCTGACAAAGGCCAGCGATGATCCGATTCCGAGCTGGGAAGTGGCTCGCCAATGGCGGCGTACCTAATGGATACTCCGTTAATACTAATTGCGATTGCATCATCTGTCGCATTAACTGTCGATGTTCCCGTGGGTAGAACCGATCTAACCCGGTTCCAATGACGGCAATCGTCTTTCCGGCATGATCAATTGCAATATGATGGCTATAACCATCAACGCCCCGAGCTAACCCGCTAACAATCGTAATTCCCGCATAAATAACTGGGGGTAGTAATTGATCCATCACCATTTGCCCGTATGAGGACATTTGACGTGCTCCCACCACTGCTAACATCTGCGTAGTTAATAGTTCCCGATTACCGCGATAATACAAGACCGTCGGCGCCCCATAACTTTCCTTTAGGGCTGCCGGATAAGCTTCATCAGTAATGAGTATGTGTGGTACCGCTTGATTGAGTCGCACTCGCCGATCTAGTTCTGGTGAGGACCATTGATTTAAAATAGCTTGTCCTTGTTGGAGTGATATACTAGCAGCCTTCAACAAAGTAGCTAATGCAGCCTCTGGGCTAGCAATTTTAGCCCGAATTATTTTAAGTTGATTAACTGCCCCCAGATGTTCACACAGACTAAGTCGAAAAATAAAATCATTTAATTTCATAAATAACCTCCATACTATCAAGTACGCAGGTTTTAAAACTCCAGATTGTCTTTATAAATATTTCGGCACGGGATTAAAAGTCCGCCGATGAATCGGACTAGCACCTAATTTAGCTAGACCCGCCAAATGTTTGGCTGTCCCATAACCCATATTATCCTTAAAGTCATAGCCTGGATATAGTCGATCATAGGTGGCCATTAAGTGATCCCGATATTCCTTAGCGACAATACTAGCTGCAGCCACAGAAATACTTTTTTGATCACCTTTAATCAAGGTCGTCTGACCAATTGATGTGTCTAGTGGAACGGCATCGACAATTAAATGGCTTGGTTGATGGTGTAAGGAATTAACACAATGCAACATGGCATCTTGAGTCGCCGCATAAATGTTCATTTGATCAATGACGGTCGCTGAATTAACTGCTAATCGGACTTCAACTGCTTGATCAACTATCTGTAAGTAGAGCTGCTCGCGTTCATGTGGGGTTAACTGTTTAGAATCCGTTACTCCAATCAGGTTAAAGTCTTCATTTAAAATGACAGCACAGGTAACGACTGGCCCGGCAAGTGGACCACGACCAACTTCATCAATCCCAGCTACCCATTGATGCCCGTGTGACCATAATTCACGTTCATATTTAAAGCGGGCCTGAAAAGCTACTTTTGCCTGGGCTTGCTTTTCTAGCCGTTTTTTTAATTGATTAAGAGCCGATTGGACTCCTTTACGCTGATCATTACAAAGGGCTAAAACAAATGGATCTTCTAAATTTGAAATAGTTTGTAGACGCTTCTTAATATCACTTACCGTTAATTGACGATCATTCATTTAACCCCTCCGCATTGAGGTCAGCTGGTCTTTCAAGCGTAAAGGAACCTAATTTGCCCTTGCGCATATCGAAAATGATCCGTTCGCTTGCTCGCTCATAATCATCGCGCATTCCCAGTTTTTGGGTGATCGTTAATAATAATTCGGGAGTTGGCACGGCCTCATCGACTTCTACATCCGTTAACCGATAGCGGGTTTTTAATTCAACTAGCCGCTGTTGACGTAAATAATCTAAAGCAAAAATTGCGACATCATCTTTGGGATAGAGGCTATCTTTAATAGCTCCTGAAAGGGCCAACATCGTCCCCTGTTTGGTCGTCGCGAATTTTGGCCAAAGAACTCCGGGAGTATCTAACAACTCTAATTCAGCTGATGAGCGTAGCCATTGCTGTCCGGTCGTTACCCCTGGTCGGTTGGCGGTTGCGGCCACATTTTTGTGTACCAAATGATTGAGCAATGTCGATTTCCCGACATTTGGTACCCCCACACACATCGCTTTAATCGCCCGTTTTTGCATGCCCTTGGCAGCTTCATTAGCCATTTTATCAGCTAACACTTTTTTAGCCGCATTGGTCACTTTTTTAGCAACTTGTTGCTCCCGCGAATCCAATGCCAAAACTGGTTGACCCTGGTTTTTAAAAAAGGCTAACCATTCTTTGGTGACTTCTGGATCAGCTAAATCGGTTTTAGTCATGATCAATAGACGTGGTTTATCACCAGCTGCTAAATCAACTTCAGGGTTTTGACTCGAATATGGCACTCGAGCGTCGACTAATTCAAAAACTAAATCCACTAAGGGCATTTGTTCCCGAATCTGGCGTAAGGCTTTTGCCATGTGACCGGGGAACCATTGAATTACTGCCATCTATCTTTCCTCCTAATTCATTTTCGCTAGATATAACTGCCAAGCATCATCAAAAATCGTCATCGAATACAAATAAGTCGCGTTTTCTTCTAAATACTTAGAGATTTCGTCAAAGTCTTGCGATTGTTTAGGAAAGGCCCAATCAAAAAAGGCATCATTAGCAAACTGCTCGATTTCATTAGGTTGATTAGGATTTCGCTGGGTCATTAAAAATTGATAAAAAGATTCCCGGTACATAAAGTCCTCCTATTTTTTAGGGATGGTCAGACCAATTCTAAATTGTCCCTGATCCATGTTAATTTCATTCACGTGATAATTGATGGCTTTCTTTTGACTATATTTGTTTAGATCCAGCAAGATCGTTCGCTTTTTTTGGTTTAAACTGACCCAATCTGGCAATGTATAATTTTTCTTAATATATCTCATGATGTATGACATTGGCAATTTTAACTGACCAACCGAAAGGCTTTTCGCATGTAAAATGACGTTTCCTTGACTAGTTTTTTCGGGTACAAAATTAAGGGCAAATTTTACTTGAACACCCATAAATTTAGTCACCCCAATAACAGATGCATATTTTTTACCGACAATAAATTGATACTTTATCGTTTTATCTTTTAAAAATTGGTTGAGATAATTTGAGGATAAAGTATTTACTTGATTACGGCTCAGCACCAGTTCTAATGAGGAGTCACTAGACTTAGGGGCTTTAGTCTCAACCACATTGGTTAAAGGCGCTGTTCCCTGATAGATAACCGTACCAATTACGGCAATATTAATGGTTAACAAACCAATAAACAACCATTTCCAAAGAGAAGGTTTAATCTTTTTCATTACTTTTATTCCTTTACAATTCGATATTCAAATTGATTATGTTGCTTCATCACCTTTAACAAGGCCTGCGCCATTTTCGTATAACCACGGTAATTAGGATGGTAATTATCTGACGGTGAAATATAGTTGTTTAAATTAGACGAAGTATTCATTACCTGAATGAGATCACTTTGTTTGGTAGAAGATTGATTAGCCTGTTCCGTTTGCGATACTAAGGAGGATCGCGAACTGGCACTGGTATATTGACCATAAGACATTAACTTTTGAATGTTTACAAAATAAGTCTGTTGGTACTTTTGAACGGTTGCCTGGGTGTAATGATTCCAAATGGTAACAGAATTCTCCATAGTGGTGACATTTGGGAAATAGACATAGTAAGGATTATAGATACTAATCACAAATATTGGAGCCGTCTTATTTTCTTGGCGAATGGCGCGCATTAATTGTCGTAATTTCTTTCGATAACTAATGCCGGCTTTTTGAACCGCAGTTTCAACTTGGTTAGCGGATTTTCCAGGCGCTTTAGCGTACAGGACTTGGGATAAGTCATTTCCGCCCACGGTCATCACAATTACGTCCGCCGATTTTAAATTGTGCTGAATGACTGATTGATGCTGCAAGCGTTGCAAGATTTGATCCGATCGATCCCCACTCTTCCCATAATTATAAGTGATGACTTGGTTATGGTACTGGTTAGCCAGTAACTGCTTGATGATGCCTACATAGCCACCTTGTTGCTTTTGATCACCAACTCCTTGGGTTAAGGAATCACCAATCGCGACTAATTTAACCTTAGATTTCAAAACTTTCTTAGGACTATTATGGCTAGCTTCCTGTTGCCAATAGTGGTAGCCCCCTCCTCCAATCAGAAGGAGAGCAATAATTATCAAAAATAACCAAATTCTTTTTTTCATTTTTCAATCCAATAAGAAACCTCCAAAGTCCAAGTGACAACTCTGGAGGCCTAATCATTAATTATTTAGTATAGTAGATTAAACAGTTAGCCCCGAATCCTGTATTGGTAGCAATCACTGGAACCGTAGTCCTAACTAGCACTGGAATGTCAGGAAAAGCTTCGTTTAATTGGGCTTTTAACCATTCCATTTCCTTGCCGGCAGCCACGTGAGAAATCCCAATCGCCACAATTTCGGGACCTTTAACCATATCCGCCACGATTTGCGACCATAATTTGTGCATTCCTTTATTCCCACGCACCTTTGCCGGAATCTCAATTTCCCCATTGCCTACCTTAAGCATTGGCTTAATATTTAGAACGCCGGATAAAGTTCCCGCAAATTTACTTACTCGTCCACCAGCAACCAAATTTTTAACATTATCAATTGCTAAATACAGGGTCGTCTTTTTTTCCGTTTCCCGCGCCTTAGCGACTGCTTCTTCCATAGTTGCTCCGGCTTTAATGGCTTTTGCCGCTTCGATTAATTGATAAGCTAAGGCTCGATCAGTAGTCAAAGAGTCAATCACAGTGACGTCTGTCTCGGTCATCGTTGCCGCTTGTTCGGCGGCATGAACTGTTCCACTTAAACTGGCCATCATATCAATACATAAAACTTGGCTGCCATCCGCGCCTAGCCGATCAAAGACTTCCACAAATTTCCCCAGTGGTGGTTGCGAAGTTTTCGGAAGATTAGCTGATTCTGCCATTTTGGCAACGAATTCATCATTAGTAATATCTTCACGTTCGACGTATACTTGATCGTCAATCATCACGCTCAAAGGAACAATCGTAATGTCGTATTCTTTAATTTCCTCATCAGTTAAGCCCGCAGAAGAATCCGTTACTAATTTAATGTTTGCCATAGTCTGATTTCACTCTTTCAATCGATTTGATATATAATGAAGCTAATTTTACCTGAACGGTTAACTTCGACTTTCATATTATAACAAAGCCGTCGCCATTTTTCATGAATCATCGCTAAAAAGGAGTTTCTTATGACGATTACCAAACGACATTATAAAACCCTCTTAATTGAAATTGGTAATGCTATTACCCATGGACTGGGCGCCGCTTTAGCAATTGCTGGTCTCGTGGTTTTAATCGTGCATGCCGCCCTGCATCCGCAAGCACACAACGCCATGCGGATCACTACTTTTGCTATCTATGGCAGTATCATGGTTCTCTTTTATTTAGCGTCAACTTTATTCCATTCGCTCATTTTCACGCGAGCCAAACACGTATTTCAGGTTTTTGATCATTCCATGATTTATATGATGATCGCCGGTTCATACACTCCTTATTGCCTGGTCGCTATTCGGGGAGCCTTGGGCTGGACGCTTTTCGGAATTATTTGGGCCATGGCGATTGCCGGAATCGTCTACAAAAGTATTTGGTTAAATAAAAAGAGCCACCTCTCAACCATGATCTACGTAATCATGGGTTGGATGTGTCTCATTGCCTTAGTGCCCTTGTGGCATAGCTTAGGTCCAGCTGGTTTTGGTTTACTCTTTGCTGGTGGGGTTGTTTATACCCTGGGAGCCTTACTATATAGCTTTCCAACTGACTACACTCATTTTATTTGGCACTTCTTTGTCATGGCTGGGTCGGCTTTAATGTACTTTTCAATTCTATTTTACGTCTAAGCTTTTTCCCAGTGTTCAAAATGACATGAAGGAATCTTTGGATCATTGCTGATGACTGATTCACGTTTGGTTAATGTCCACTGATCATAATTGATCAGGGGCATTTTTTTATCGCCTTGAAAATCTCCCTCGATGACCGTTCGCTCCAAAACATTTACTAGGGACAAAGTTTGTTGAAACAGGCCAGCCCCACCAATAATGGCAACGGCTTGATCAGCTAATCGATCTTCTAAGACCTGTTGTAATTCATCAATTGAATGTAAGACTGTCACTCCTGGTAGCTTAAGGTCGCGATGCGTGATCACAATATTTTCACGGTGCGGCAGAGGACGACCAATCGATAGGTAAGTATTGTAGCCCATCACAATTGGTTTACCCATGGTTACCGCCTTAAAATGCTTTAGATCCGCCGGTAGGTGCCACGGTAAAGCATTATCCTTGCCAATCCAACCTGCTTCATCTTGAGCCCATACAAATGAAATCTCCGCCATCGTATCCTCCTAAACCGCTACCGGAGCCTTAATAGCTGGTTCGGCTTCGTATCCTTCAAGTTTAATATCACTCATTTCATATTCATCAACCGGTTTAGCCTCATCCGGTAAGATCAACAGTGGTGCTTGATGCATTGGTCGGCTGAGTTGTTCTTTGATTTGTTCAATATGATTACTGTAAATATGAGCGTCCCCAAAAGTGTGAACGAACTCCCCAACCTCTAAGCCACATTGATTAGCAATCATATGGGTTAATAAAGCATAACTAGCAATATTAAATGGTACCCCTAAGAAAATATCGGCACTCCGTTGATATAGTTGGCAACTCAATTTACCATTGTTGACGTAGAATTGGAACATCGTATGACAAGGTGGCAAGGCCATTGAAGGTACATCGGCCGGATTCCAAGCTGAGACAATTAGACGCCGTGAATTAGGATTAGTCTTAATTTGATCAATCACATTTTGGATTTGATCAATCGGACCCTCTGGTGATTGCCAGGCCCGCCATTGACTACCGTATACTAATCCTAAATCACCATATTTGGCACTAAATTCATCATCATTTAAAATTCGTTCACAGAATTGTCGTTTTTGTTCTTGGTAGGCCTGATTAAAATCATCATCAACTAAAGACCGCCGCCCAAAGTCCGTCATATCTGGACCCGTATACTCATCACTTTCAACCCAGCGTTGGAATGCCCATTCGTCCCAAATGTGGTTTTTGTGTTGAAGTAAGAAACGAATATTTGTATCACCACGTAAAAACCATAAGAGTTCACTTTTAATTAGACCAAACGGCACCTTTTTGGTAGTTAAAATAGGGAAACCCGCCTGTAAATCGAAGCGCATTTGATACCCAAAAACGGACCGCGTTCCCGTCCCCGTCCGATCACCTTTTTCATCGCCGTGTTCCAAAACATAGCGTGCAAAATCTAAATATTGTTGTTCATTATCGTTAATTGACATTTGAATCCTCTTTTATTCATCTACAAATTCACTTAAATATTCCCAACGAGCTGTTTTCTCGTCTAGGGTCTTAACAACTTCGTTTAATTCTTGTTGCAAACGGGCTAATTTTTCGTAATTATCCCCGTTTTCACTCATTGCTAATTCTAAGGCCTGTTGTTGATCGGTTAATTGATCAATATCTTCGTTTAATTGATCCCACTCTAACCGTTCTCCGTAGGTTAATTTGGTTTTGTCCTTGGTGACCTTTGGCGTGGCTTGGGGGGCAGGATTAACCCTTGATTGATCCGTCGGTTTAGAACTAGACTCATCCGACTGATTTAAATAATCGGTGAACCGCCCCACGTAACGATCAATCTTCCCTTGACCTTTAAAAATCAGCAATTGTTCAGCAACGCGATCTAAGAAATAACGATCGTGTGAAATCGTGATTACTGTTCCAGCAAAGGTATCTAAATAATCTTCCAAAACAGCAAGCGTTCCGATATCGAGGTCATTAGTTGGTTCATCTAATAACAAGACATTTGGTTGCTGCATCAAAATCTTCAATAAGAACAAGCGCCGTTTTTCACCACCGGATAATTTTCGAATCAGCGTCCCATGCATAAAGCGTGGGAATAAAAAGCGCTCTAGTAAACCAGTAACCTCAATTCGTTGACCATTACGATCAAAGACGGATTCTGCGACTTCGGACAAATATTCAATCACCCGCTTATCTTCAGGGATTGGCTCGGTTTGTTGGGAATAATAACCTAATTTAACAGTCTCACCAATCTTAAGTACCCCGGAATCAAGCGGTAATTGCCCCATGATTACTTTGAATAAGGTGGTTTTGCCGGCTCCATTTTCTCCGGAGATCCCGATCCGGTCATTTGCTTGGACTAACCAATTAAAATCTTGCAAAATCGTCAGTTGGTCAAAAGTGAGATTGGCATTTTTAAACTCGATAACGTCTTTACCCAATCGCTGGGAACCTAAAGCAATTTCAAGATCTTGATCTTCTTGTAAATGACCGATTTGACTTTTTAATTCATTAAACCGATTAATCCGACCCTTTTGTTTCGTTGACCGGGCTTTAGCCCCCGTTCGCATCCAAGCTAATTCCTTTTGGTAGAGACTCTGGCGCTTCTTTTCTGTTTCCCGCGCCAATTCAATGCGGTTAGCTTTTTGTTCCACAAAGGATTGATAATTACCATCGTAATGATAAAGATCGCCAAACGATAATTCCCAAATATGATTAGTAACCTGGTCTAAGAAATAGCGGTCATGCGTGACAATCAAAACCGCTCCTTTATAAGTAGCTAAGTAATCTTGCAACCAGATAATTGAATCTAAATCCAAGTGATTAGTTGGTTCATCTAAGATTAAGAGATCGGGATGCTGGATTAGAACTACGGCTAAACCAACTCGTTTTAGCTGTCCCCCCGAAAGTTCACTAATTTTTCGATCCAAATCCGTTAGATGTAATTGGGTCAAAATTGTTTTAATTTGGCTTTCGGCTTCCCAAGCATTCGCCTGGTCCATTTGAACTTGTAACTTAGTATAAGCTTCGATTGCTTGGGGATCTTCTGGATGTTGACTAAATTCATCCAAAGCTTGATGATACCGCCGAATCAGCTTAAAAACGGCCTGATCACTGGCAAAAACAGCCTCAGTCACAGTCTTTTGAGGATCAAGATTGGGCTGCTGTTGTAAGTAACCAATTGTATAGTCGCTCGGCTTTGTGATTGTCCCCTGCTCAGCATTCGTCAGTCCCGCAATCACATTTAATAAACTAGTTTTCCCGCTCCCATTTGTCCCAATTAAACCGATACGGTCATTTTCATTGATAATAAAGGAAACATCTTTAAATAAGGTTTTCTCACCATAAGTACTAGTTAAGTTGTCGGCCCGTAAGGTCTGCATACTACTATCCTTTCAATTTGCTTGCTAACGCAATTAGATCTATTGGCTGGTTCTTGGCCTTTTGAGTCAAGACTGCAACTTGCAATTGCCTAATTATTTGACCTAACTGTGGCCCAGGTTTAATTCCTACTGTGGTAATTAAATCGCCACCTTTGATTGCCAATTCATGTGAATCATGAATTGGTAATTCTTCATAATCACGCAAAATAGTAGCTTGATCATGCTCGATATTAAGCACTTGAGCGACCTCATGAGCCCATTGGAGTCGCTTAGCGTTCATTCTAAATAACAATTCTGGGGTCACTTGTTGTTTTTGTAGCGCATCTAAAAATTGAACCACTAGACGCGTTTCTTTAATGCAATCATTAGATAATTTCCACTGCTTTAGTAGGTCTGGAATGGTTTCATCAGCATATCCGCCCGCAAACATTAAAGTCGCCAACGCAGATACTGGGGACGTCAAATACCAATTATCTAAAGCTACCAAATCCTGCAAAGTCGTTCTTTGATCGGCTAACGTGGGCGTATACTTAAACAGGTTCGTTTCCAACATTACTTGAAGTCCCCTCGTGGGATTTGTGCCCATGAATAGCTTTTCTAATTCGACTTGAATTCTTTCAACCGCAATTTTAGACAACAATGTTGCATTATCAGTGATTCCTTGAATCGTTTCGGGATCAATCTCAAAATCTAGTTGACTTGCAAAACGCACGGCCCGCATCATTCGTAAGGCATCTTCATGGAAACGCTCATCAGGATTGCCGACTGCACGAATGAGACAATTAGTGAGATCATGCAAACCATCAAAAAGATCGATTACTTCCCCTGTCCGTTTTAAGGCCAAGGCATTAATGGTGAAATCTCGTCGTTGTAAATCTTCGGCCAAGGAGCGAACAAAGGTCACTTCATCGGGGCGACGAAAATCCTGGTAGCCGCTTTCAGTCCGAAAAGTAGTCGTCTCATATCCTTTCCCATGATCTAAAATCATAACCGTCCCGTGTTCAATTCCGGTATCGACGGTCCGTGAAAAAATCGCTTTAATTTCACTCGGATAAGCACTAGTTGCAATATCAATATCATGTAGAGGTTGACCCAAGATCGTATCTCGAACACAACCACCAACAAAATAAGCCTCAAAACCAGCTGCTTCAATTTGTGCTAAGACTGGTTCTGCTTCCTTAAATTCTGTTGGTAGTTGCTCGATGATCATATTCTTACCCCTTTAACGTAAATCCAATACATATTCTAACAAAGAATTTAAATTAAAAAAAGTTTGCTAGCTCCGCAAATAGGGAGCCCAACAAACCATTAATACATTTGATCTTCAAATTCAGCAAGCCGCTCCGCCATTTCTGTATCAGTCGGGACTAATTCAACATATCTTTGTAGTTGATCGAACATTAAGTCCCGTTCCCCCACGGCTTGGTAATAATCAATTAATTGATATAAAAAGTCAGGATTATCTTCAAAAGCCGGCAAAGCAGCACTGAATGCTTGCCCTGCCTGGTCAAATTGTTCCAGACGCCAATACGATTGGGCCCGGTTCCATTCAACTTGGGGATCAACCACTTCGTCATCTTCTACAGATGCTAATAAGTTAAGATTATCCTGATCACGCTGCTGGGATAATAAAAAATTACTGTATTGAATCGTAATCGTTAAGTTGTCTGGATCTATTTCATGAGCTCGTTGTAAATATTGATCCATTAACTGATCATCACCTAAATGACTAGCATAATCAGCCGCTTGCGCATATAAATTCTCATTGTATTGGTCAACACTCAAACCCTCTTGAACAGTTTTGAGTGCTTGTTGGTAGTCATTTTCTTGTTCATAAACTGTTGCTAAGGCCGGATATGCACTGGCATATTGACTATCATCATCAATTAAAGCTTGTAAGCTTTGCTCCGCCGCATTTAGTTTTCCTAATTGTAATTGGGTAAAACCAGTTTGAAAGCGAATATCGCTAGATTGATACTGTGGATCAACCTGCTCTAAATATCCTAAAGCCTGGTCAAAATGACCGCTTTGGGCATAAGCAGTCCCTAAGCGACCCGCAATATCAACCTTGGCAAATTCTAGGTAGCCAGCTTGAATCAAAGCAAAATAATATCGGATCGCTTGTTCAGGCTTGCCAATCAGATTATAGAATTCCCCTAAAGCGAACAAAACTGCTGGTTCATCTGGTGCTAATTGATAAGCTTCCAGTAATTTGCTTTCCGTCACTTCAAACTGTTCTTCAGTTTGGTATAGGTCAGCCGCTACCAAAAGTGCTGGAACATAAGCGTCAGAATCCTCAGTAATTTGATTTAAATAGGTCAAGGCTTCATCATTATGATCGTTATCAATCGCAATTTCTGCCAAGGCAGTCCGTAAGACGTCTTCATCAGGATATTTTTCTAATAGCTTTAAGTAGACCCGTTGCGCCTGATTTAAAAAACCCAGTCCATATAATTCTTCGGCTAAATTAAATAGCGTTTCATCATCATCTTTACGGAGCGCCCAGGCAAAAGATTTTTTGGCGTCTGCCAACTGACCACGATCAAGTTGATCTAACATTTTTTCAGAATAGGACATAGTTACCTCTTTATTATCAAAATTTGGCATGATCAATGAAGTTCAAAAAGGCGCGAACAACAATGTTGCTCGCGCCATCGGATTAGTTAAGATTACTTAACAGCATCCTTCAAGGCCTTACCTGGCTTAAATGCAGGAACCTTGCTTGCTGGAATTTGGATTTCTTCACCAGTTTGTGGGTTACGACCCTTACGAGCTGCACGTTCACGAACTTCGAAGTTACCAAAACCAATAAGTTGAACTTTTTCACCCTTAGCTAATGAAGCTTCGATTGATGAAAATACTGCATCAACAGCTGCAGTAGCATCCTTCTTGGTTAAACCAGTTGATGCTGCAACATTGTTAACTAATTCAGCTTTGTTTGCCATGTCAAATTTCACCTCCCACGGTTAGCAAATAACTTGCTATGTGATAGTTAATTTTGAGTGGTCCAAAATTAACGAAATAATAACGAACCATCGCATCATTTCAAAAACAAGATTATCATACAATGCCCGTCATGACAAGCATTATCACAATTTTATCTTAACTTATATATATCAATTCTTTTATCAGATATTAGGTATATATTGCTACATTTATTTTCGTTGACGTTTTATCAAATGAATTGGGGTTCCGGTAAAGTCAAAGGCGGCTCGAATCCGGTTTTCAAGATACCGTTCATAAGAAAAATGCATCAGGTCAGGATCATTGACAAACACCACAAATGTTGGTGGTTGAATAGCCACTTGAGTTGCGTAATATAGACGTAAGCGGCGACCATTTAACGATGGTGCCGGATTGGCAGCAACGGCGTCCATAATAACATCGTTTAATACTGACGATTGGACTCGCCGGGTGTGATGTTCATACGCTTCTAAGACCATCTCCGGTAATTTAAATAGCCGTTGTTTGGTCTTAGCTGATACAAAGATAATTGGGGCATAGGACAGATACTGGAACTCTTGCCGGATTAAATTAGTAAAGTCAGTCATCGTGCGTTGGTCCCGATCAGGAATCGTGTCCCACTTATTAACCGCAATAATGATCGCCTTCCCGGCCTCATGGGCATAACCGGCAACGTGCTTATCTAACTCCCGAATCCCTTCTTCAGCGTTCAATACAAAGATTACGACATCAGAATCATCAATCGCCCGCATAGAACGCATCAAGGCATACCGCTCGGTATTCTCATAGAGTTTCCCTTTTTTCTTAATTCCAGCCGTATCAACCATGGTAAATTCGTGGCCGTCGGGTGTTTTAAAGTTGGTATCAATCGAATCACGGGTGGTTCCAGCAATGTCAGAAACAATCACCCGATCTTCTCCTAACATAGCATTCACAATTGATGACTTTCCAACATTGGGACGGCCTATGAAACTGAACCGAATACGTTGATCATCTTGAGCATTAGATCTCTCAGGGAAATGTTTAATCACTTCGTCTAACAAATCCCCAATTCCGACCCCGTGAACACTCGAAACCGGATATGGTTCACCTAAGCCAAGGGAATAAAAGTCAAAAATTTGAGTCCGGCGTTCTGGATTGTCAACCTTATTAACCGCTAAAACAACCGGCTTATGGGATCGATAGAGAATTTTAGCAACTTGCTCATCAGCATCAGTCACCCCATTTTCAACATTGACCACCATGACAATGACATCAGCCTCATCAATAGCCACCTCTGCCTGCTCACGAATTTGAGTCGTTAATGGTTGGTCAGAAATTTCAATTCCTCCAGTATCAATCATACTGAATTCTTTGCCAAGCCAATCGCCATGGGCATAGATACGGTCACGAGTAACACCAGGAGTATCTTCAACAATTGAAATCCGTTCACCAGCAATCCGATTAAAAAGCGTGGATTTACCGACGTTTGGTCGACCGACAATTGCTACAATTGGATTTGCCATTTTTTGCTCCTTTCTTTTCCAAAATAAAAGCCGGGGAAGCCCCGACTAGATATTAGCAAGTAAAAGATTACTTACCAGCATTCTTTAATTCGTCCCCGATTAAATCACCAAGGGTGAAACCAGTTTCTTCTTCGGGAGCGTCAGCCGCAAAATTGTTATTGTTATTGCGACGACGTGGACGACGAGAACCACCATTGTTGCTTTCAGCATCCTTTGGTGCTTCTTGTAATGCCTTGATTGATAAGCCAAGACGTTGCTTGTCAGCTTCAACATTCAAGACCTTAACTTGCACTTCTTCACCCACTTTAAGTACATCAGCTGGAGTAGCAATGTGCTTATGTGAAATTTGTGAAATGTGAACCAAACCTTCAACACCAGGGAATACTTCTACAAAGGCACCGAAGCTAGTCAAACGCTTAACAGTACCAGTCAAGACAGTTCCTTGAGGCGCTTTGCTTTCAATATCATCCCATGGTCCTGGTAAGGTTTGCTTGATTGATAATGAAATCCGTTCGCGTTCTGGATCAACACTCAAGACCTTAACCTTCACATCTTCACCAACTTCTAATACATCAGCTGGCTTATCAACGTGATCGTATGAGATTTCAGAAACGTGAACTAAACCATCAACCCCACCAAGGTCAATGAAGGCCCCAAAGTTGGTCATCCGAGCAACCTTACCTTCAACTACATCACCAGGTGCTAATTCACCGAAGATCTTAGCAGCTGCTTCAGCATGTTGTTCTTGAACAATTTCCTTGTGAGAAAGGATCAAACGATTTTCACTTGGTTCAATTTCAACAATCTTGAATTCAAGTTCTTGACCCTTAAATTGGTTTAAGTCATCAACATAGTGATCAGTAATCATTGATGCTGGCACGAAACCACGTACACCAGCGTCAACAACCAAACCACCACGGACAGCTTGAGTAACCGTAGCGGTCAAAGTTTCACCATTATCAAACTTAGCTTGGATTTCATCCCAAACCTTCATGGCTTCTAAGCGCCGATGAGAAAGAAGGTAGCTACCGTTTTCCTTATCGCTGCCGATCTTTGAGATCACGACTAAATCCAATACATCACCAACTTTAACGACTTCATTGATGTCGTTAACTGGCTTCGTTGACAATTGGTTAGCAGGAACGATTCCTTCTACACCTGAGCCTTCAATCCCAACGACTGCTTGGCGATCGTCATCGATTTGCAATACCTTTCCCTTAACAACATCACCAACGTTAACTGGTTTAATGCTGTCAAGTGCTTCTAACATAGCGTTATTGTTTTCATTTTCAGCCATCTAAAATAATCCTCCTAGCAACAATTAACTCTGAACACCATTTTACAGTAAAAAAAATGATTTGACCAGCATTTACTTTAATTGTCTTTTACTTTTTTAATAATTTCATTAACGACTTCATCAATGGTCAATGCGGTGGTATCTAACCGAATTGCATCCGCCGCTTGAACTAATGGCGATACCTTACGCGTTGAATCCTTTTGATCCCGTAACTCGATCGCTTTTTGTAATTCTTCGATCGATTGCGTGGCAATTCCCCGTGCTTGGTTATCTAAATACCGCCGGCGGGCTCGTTCATGGGCTGAAGCAACCATAAAAATCTTTACAGGTGCCTGTGGTAGCACGGTTGTGCCAATATCACGACCATCCATGACAATATTATTCTGACTCGCAATTTCACGTTGCATCTTAACCATTGCTTGGCGTACTGCTGGAATTGCCGCCACCGTTGATACATTTTGTGCCACTTCATTAGTTCGAATTAACTGGGTAACGTTTTGATCACCAAGCCAAACCTGTTGTGGATCACCCGTTTCAAAACGTAATGGTAAATTTTCAGCAATTGCTGCAACCTTAACTTGATCATTCAAATCAATCTTTTGTTGGAGCGCCGCTAGCGTAACCGCACGGTACATGGCGCCTGTATCACAGTAGATATAGCCAAATTTTTGCGCCACTAACTTAGCGACCGTACTCTTCCCAGCTGAGGCCGGTCCATCAATTGCTACTTGAAATCCTTTTGTCATGCTATCCCCTAATTATTTAACCCGAATCTTTTGTCCCGGTTGTAAGCCCGTCGTACTACTGAAACCATTTAACTCCATAATCTTATCGACGGTCGTCCCGTTATTAATAGCCACCCGATAAAGTCCTTGCCCAGACTCTAAAGTAACATACTTTTTACCACTGGAAGAACTGGAACTGGAACTACTAGTTTTCGTGCTGGAAGTAGACGTTGACTTTTGACTAGCACTAGCTGTCTTACTGGTTTTGGTCGTCTTCGAACTTGATTTGGAACTAGTCTTCTTGCTAGATGACTTTTGACTGCTTGACGACTTCTTTGAACTAGATGAAGAAGTTGCCTCAGTTTGTGGATGACTAAAACTATTTTGATGGTTAACCCAATAAACGACCGGGGTCGCCGCTAATAAGACTACTAAGATGACAAGAACCGTTAGCAACTGATTGCTGAAGGTCCGCCGCCGCCGATTAGAACGCCGACTTTGGACTCGTTTAGGTGCTGACTGCTTTTTTTGGTCCGCCCGTTCATCCGTAAAGGTTTTATTCCATAATTGAGATTGGTTATTGGATTGATCTTTTTGAGGTTCTTGTTTATCGCTCATAATACCCCTCCGTATCTTATTTCTTTATTATCTTATCTTATTTCAAATGATGGGTCTAGGAATTAAAGATTAAAAAATGAATTTAGTCGTCTTCGCCAATCTAATTGACTATTTGGTAAGGATCGACTAACTTCTGCTGGTAAATCTAGATTTGATACCGTCCAATGTGGCAGGTCAACATCACAACAAAGCTGACCTTGTTCAATTTTTGATTCACCAAAATAATTAAGAATGACCTGGCGACGACAAGTTTGTGTCTGCAAATATTCCATCATTTTATCCAATCGTGCCTGAACTTTTTGTTCCTGTTCATGGAACAATTGTTTAATTACTTGCGGACTGGTTTGATGGCTAAGGTAAAAAGCGATCACTTCAGCTTGCGGTCCCAGTGCTTCTATTGGTACGCCACCTTTATTAAATTGTTCCATTACACTAATTGGTGGCACTTCTACCGAGGTTAACAATCGAGGAATTTGGATGTCTCCTGGCGCATAGAGCAAGATTGCAAGCGCCTGTTGCCCATTACGGCCAGCACGGCCGATTTCTTGGACATAATTTTCTAAACTATTGGGTAAATGATAATGAATGACATATCTGATGTTATCCTTATCAATCCCCATCCCGAAGGCACTGGTTGCGCATACTATCTGTAGTTCATCATGCATAAATTGTTGTTGAATTCGGTAACGATCTACATCCGAGATACCAGCATGATAAGCGGCGACTTGATAATCAGTTACCGCCGATAAATAAGCCGACATTTCATTAGCTAAAGCTCGACTAGAAAAATAAATAATCCCTTGGCCACCGAGTTGCTGTAATAACTCAACCAATCGTTGTCGTTTTTCATCTGGGTTAAAAACTTTTTCGACGGCTAAAAAAATGTTTTCCCGATTGACCGATTGAACGATCTGGTGCACCTGCTGAGATGTTAATCCCAATCGATCAATAATATCTTGGCGGGTATTCGGAGTAGCTGTGGCTGTTAACATTAATAATTTTGCGGGTTGTAAACTTTTAATAACTTCTTTGAGCAAGAGATACTCTGGTCGAAAATCTGGCCCCCATTGTGAAATACAGTGGGCTTCGTCAATAACCATCATGGCCACCCCCTGCCGTTTAAAAGCTGCTAAGTTAGTCTCCTTAGCTAACATTTCTGGTGAGGTAAAGATAAATTGATAATCACTTAAATGATTAAGGATTAACTGCCGATCTTGGTAACCAATGGTGGAGTTCAACATCGCCGCCTTTTTCAACCCTTGTTGGCGGAGCCGATTTAATTGATCTTGCATTAAGGAAATTAAGGGCGAAACAATTAAAATCGGTCCCTTCAATAAATAAGCTGGCAACTGATATAAAAGGGTTTTCCCTGCCCCAGTTGGTAGCACTGCCAAGGTTGGTTGACCGGTTAAAAGAGCTTCCAAAGTCGCTAATTGACCTGGACGGAAGTGATCAAAGCCAAATTTATCATGCAAAATCTGTTTAAGTTGTGCTTGTATAGTCGCCATTTTCTCGATGACACCTCATGATTTGATATAACCGAAATTCAAAAAAAGCACTTGCTTCATCGGAATCTTCTTGAAATTGCCAGTTGAAGGCCGAGCCTTGATAAGTAGCTTTTAATTTTGCTAAGTTCGATGTTGGAATTAAGGCGGATACTGAAATTAATTCCGGCCTTAAAATCGCAATCTCTAAAATGTGTTCCCGCACCGTACTAATTTTTAAATGCCGCCGCTGACTGACTTCCGCAATTGAAATCCCGCTTTGAAAAGTTTGGATAGTTTTCATGGCACTTTGACTAGCTGGACTCGGACTAATCAAATCTTGTGTTAAAGCTGTTAACGGACCGGATTGGCTAGCTATAGTCGCCGCCATCTTTAACCACAAATCGCGCCACATCACCGGGATCTCATCGATTGTTACCGCCAAGTGTTGCGCCGCTTGCTGATTAGTCCAGCCAACCAATTAAACGATAGGTCAAGAGAATAGCTAAGCGTTCGTCAACCGATGCAAGCTCCTCGGTAATTTTCTGTAAACAATTAATAATCAGCCTTATATCTTTCGGCTTTAAACTTCGTACCCATTGGCGAACCCGATTCATTTCATATTCTGATAATGATAAGGGTAGATATTGGTGGTCTTGATGTTGATATTGGGAAATCACTTGCAAGGCTAACAAAACCCGATTAGCAAAGGTCTGATAGTTGGTTACCCAGGCCCACTGAATAAAATGAGGTTGGTAATGATGATCCCAAAAGGTCTTCACTTGCTCAAGCCCCGCTTCCGTTAAACTAGCTTGCTGATCGTCTATTTTCAGCAAACCATCTTTAACCCACTGAGCTAGCTGTTGATCATAATCTTGCCGCTTTAATTGCCGTTCAGCACCAAGCGCGCCGAGAATTTGATAGTTATAACCCCAAAACAAATTGGCTTCCGAACGGCGGTTCTTCAAAATATTTTCAATCACTCGAATTCGCCGTGGTTGGCGATTAAACAGGGTCAGTATATATGGATTCATCAGAGCCTCCCCGGATACCAAATAAAAAACTGGGTTCAAACCCAGTCAATAAGTTAATTATAGATTATAGTGTTTTAACACTGATTGCAACGGTTTAGCGATAATTGCAAAAATCACGGCAATTAATATTCCTTTAAGGATATTAAATGGAACAACCCCTAAAGCTACTAGTTGGGGTACTGGAACCGATGGATGCCACCCCCACAAACTCATGTAAACCGGGACTAAAACTAACCAGTTTAAGGCCGACATAACAACAGTCAAAGATGCCGTAGAAACCGCGCCCCCTAAGTATAACTGCTTAGCAAATTTCCATTTAGCTTTTTTAAAGACCCAAGCAAATGGCAAGAGAATGCAAAGTGATGAGGCAAGACTACTTAACACCCCTAGCCAATCACTAAAACCATTCATGGATGCATGTAAAAAGCATTTAATAAAGGCCACCATAAAGCCACTCAATGGTCCATACATCCAAGTAGCTAAAAGCACCGGAATATCTGAAAAGTCTAGTTTTAAATATGAAGCGACCGAAAAAGGATTGGGTAGTTCAAAAATCATTAGGATAAAAGCAAGACAGCTTAAAACCGCAATAAAAGTAATTTGTTGAATCCGTCGATGTGATTCTGTCATGACAATAAACCTCCGAATATTCTGAGATCTATCTTCTTGGTAATAAAAAGAGGACCATATCAAATATGTCCTCAAATCATTTCTAATCTTCTCTATACCAGACTTTACTGTCGGCATCCAGAATTGCACTGGATTCCACCGCTCATGCGGGTTGCGGGCTATACCGCCGGTCGGGAATCTCACCCTGCCTTGAAGACAAATCTATTAAATTTACATGTTAACTTTATCACGATCCCGGTCAAAGTACAACTAGTGAGCTTGCTTTAATTCATGAATTTCATGTGGTTTCAAGGGACGCCATTCGCCAGCCTGTAAGTTACCTAAAGATAACGGGCCATAGCTTTCACGGTGCAGTTTCATGACGGGATGGCCAACGGCCTGTAGCATTTTCTTAACCTGATGATAATGACCTTCGTGAATCGTTATTTCAATAATCTGGGTATGCCGACTGTCATCCGTTGAAATTACCTTAACTTTAGCGCCGCGCGCACGATGACCGTCAAACTTAACCCCATCACGTAACTGTTTTTCTTGCTCACGGGATAGCTTCCCCTTAATCTTAGCAATATAAACTTTATCAGTTTCATATTTCGGATGCATTAAGGATTGGGCTAAGCCTCCGTCATTAGTTAAAACTAGTAAACCAGTCGTATCGTAATCTAAGCGGCCGACTGGATAAACTCGGGTCTCCACCCCATCATCATGTAAAATGTCGACCACCGTCCGCCGTCCCTTATCATCATGGGCAGTACTGACGACCTGCCGCGGCTTGTTTAACATATAATATTCGGTTGGTTCTGGCTCAATTGGTACGCCATCAACACTAACTAAATCATGGACACTTACCTTCGTCCCTAATTCCGTTACTAATTGACCATTAACTTCCACGTGACCTTCTGTGATCAGTTTTTCAGATGCCCGTCGTGAGGCCACGCCCGCTTGAGCCATTACTTTTTGTAAACGTTCCATTAGTCTTCACTTTCTTCATTCATTGCTTGTCTTGATTGAAGCGCCCGCAAGAAGATATCTCCATCTAAACTCGCTTCATCTAGCTCATCGTCCAGTGGTGGTAACTGTTCTAATGAATCTAAACCAAAATAATCAAGGAAAGCAGCTGTAGTGGCATATTGATATGGTCGCCCAGGGACTTCCAGCCGTCCTTTAGCTTCAATTAATCCTCGCATAATTAATTTTTGAATTGATCCAGAACTTTGTACCCCGCGAATTTCATCAACTTCAATCCGGGTAATCGGCTGCTTATAAGCGATGATTGCTAGTACTTCTAATATTGCCGGAGTTAGTGGCACCGTTAAGGGAGTTTCAAAGTATCGCTTCATGACGGGAGCTAAGGCGGCTTTAGTAGCCAAACGATAAGTCTCACCACTATGTAATAAAGTTAAGGCTGATTTTTCATTTTCAGTATACTGACTTGCTAACTGATTTAAAATTTCTAAAACGGCTGGTTTCATAAAACCAGTTGCACTAGCTAGCTCAGCAACACTAATGCCCTCATCGCCACTGATAAAAAGCAAGCCTTCAATTTGCGCTTGGTTATCCATGTTGATACTCTGCCTTTCGTTCACCTGGAAGGACGATTAACGGTCCCAGATAGGTACTTTGTTCAATTCGGACCGCCCGATGTTTAGCTAAATCTAAGATAGCCATGAAAGTAGTGATCAGATTATTCCGTGAGTACTCATCTGCAAACAAGTCTTCAAACCGGGTCGATTGTGTAACCTTTTCCATGACAAAGTCAATCCGTTGGGCAACCGTGATCGGTTCTGAACTGACGGTTTGCCGAGCGGGTTCAATTAAATGATGGCGCTTAACCACCTTGGCAAAGGCTGTTTGTAATTGTTCCAGCGAAACACCGGGCGCAAAGGTCGCCTGGATAAAGTTCTCAGGAACGGCCATCGCTTCGCGGGTAAATTCTTGTTGTCGATATTCTTCACGATCCTTCAGCTTTTCGGCCGCCTGTTTATAGCGCTGGTACTCTAATAATTGTTGAACCAATTCATCCCGGGGATCAACCATTTCTTCATCAACTTCATCATCAATTACCGGTGGCTTCGGCAATAGCATCTCGCTTTTAATCGCCATTAAAGTCGCTGCCATGACAAAATATTCCCCCGCAATATCCAACTGCCGGGCTTGCTGTTGCCGCAAAAAATCCATATATTGAGCCGTGATAGAACTAATCTCAATATCATAAATATCCATTTCGGCTTGTTTAATGAGTTGTAAAAGAACTTCTAACGGTCCCTCGAATTCATTAAGTCGCAAGGTTGGTTGGTCCGAATATTCTGGTAAATTCGCTTGGGCCATGCACTACTCCTTCGCTTTGACCTGTTGTCGCTGATAGTATAATCCTTTTTCCCAATTACTAATTAAGGGTTGAATCGCTAAAGTCCCCATTAAACGACAATCGCTAAATTGCTGGTGTAAATCATTAAAGACATCATAAACATTACGTCCCGACCGATCACTCGGTGAAAAAGATAAATGCCGAACCAAAATATAATGTTCACCTTGTTCAAAAATGATAATCCCAGTTAATTGATTGGTAAATGGATTCTCCCATAACATTACCTGGCGATTACCTGATGTTGCCCAATCAAGTTCATGATTTAGGCGTTCATAATCGTTCTTCCATTCGGGTATAAATGACATTAAACCCAAAGCAATCTTACGGTTTTCTTTCCGATAGGCTTTTAACATCTCACATCTCCTACACGTGTCGACCTAATAAAGTCTGAATCAGGGTCAACGGAGCACCGTTTTCAGTTAAACGAGCAATGAAACTTTGTCGAATCCGCCGTGGTGAAACATTGTCAAGGCCAGCTTCCGTGCCAGCTTGCCGGATTAATTGCCAAATCAATTGGCGACTAAATGGTTGCTTAGGCGTTCGTTCAAACAAATATTGATCCGCCTGGGGCTGCAAATCCATTAGATACCATCTTAAAACCATTGCCGTTTGATCATCATAAAGAACAACGCGATCACTTAGTTGAATCGTCTGTAAATCAAACTGAAAAGCACTAACTTTCAATTTACAAAGTTCGCTCACCCGCATCCCTGTAGAATATAATAATTCGATCATTAAGCGAGTACGGACCTGCGAAAATTCCGTTAATTTAATCCGCCCTAACAACCTTTCCATTTCCGCTTTGGTCAATGGTTGATCAGGGTTAGTTACATCGTTAACAGGTAGCTCCACTAAGTCCACCGGATTATCGTCTAATACCGAGCGACTTTGCCAATAACGAAAAAACCTTTGCAAACTTAACAAGTGACGACGAATGGTGGCCTTGGCTTGAGTTTGTTCGGTAAGCCATGCCAATAAAGTATTTTGATCAACCTGATGCCAATCATTGATATCTTGGCTTTCTAACCAATCAACAAATACAGCCAAGTCATGACGATAACTTTGGATCGTCGCAGCATTTAAGTTTTTAGCATCAGCTAAGTTGACTAAATATTCATTTGTTAAGGTCCTGAGTTCCGTTGTCATCGCTAATTAATTTAGTAACTCCATCCGTTTGTCTTACTAAGCCGGCCTTCATTAAATGACCAATTGCTCGTTTAAATTGTCCCTTCGAAATCCCTAAAATCGTTTTAATCGTCTCAGGATCGCTCTTATCCGTTAAAGCCAGTTCATGATTTGGATCATGCTTTAAAATCATCAGGATCTGCTGAGCATCTTCCCCAATTGCTTCATATGATCGTGGTTTTAAGGATAAATTCAAAACGCCATGACTGGATAAACCAATCACCCGTGCAGACACTTTCGACCCTAAGCGTGGCTCCTGATCTCGTTCGCTCGGGTGAATAAATCCTAAACAATAATCATCCGTCAAAACGTATGATCCCGCCATCTTTAATCGATAAACGGTCCCTTTTACATTCCAATTTTTCATCTTGGCTTGGGGACGTCTGGCAATTGCTTGAAAAATTGCTTCATCAGCTAACTTCCCCCAAATCCGGTCATGTTTATCAACGGTCAAGGCAATTAACAAACGATCACCGGGTTGCGGCCACAAATGCTTTAGAGTCGGTAAATCATCCAGTGAGACCACGACATCCTTATTGGGTAAACCAATATCGACGAAGACACCAAGATCACGACGAACATTGACCACCGTCCCAAAATCATAGTGGTCAATTTGAACGGTTGGAATATGATCACAGGTCATTTGCAACTGATGATGGTCGTTTTCGTAAACGAAACCCTGAACTTGACCACCAATATGTAGGACTTGTGGCGCCTCATCTTTAGGCAGGCGATAAGTTTGCCCATTCCGCGCTGGTTGGACAAAGTAATCGGTCTCATTTTCATCAATCATGACTGCGGTCACAATTTTTCCTAGATCAGTGTTCATATGGCACTCCTTTTCTTAACCACCTTATTTTAACGGTATTTAGCCCAAAAGAAAAGGGATCACAATCCGCAATTGTGAAACCCTTGCACTTTAATAATAATTATTTAACAGTTTGAATCCGCATTAAGTTGGTAGTTCCGGCACCACCGTGAAGCAAACCAGATACCACGATAATTTGGTCACCAGCTTGAGCAAAGCCTAATTCCTTAGCTTTTTGCGAAGCCATTTCAAACATTTCATCTGAAGTTTCTGGGTGGTCAATGACGTATGGTTGAACCCCCCAGTTAAGCATCAAGCTCATTTGAGTCCGTTCATCATAAGTCAAAGCCACGATATCAGCATTAGGACGATACTTGGAAATCATCCGAGCAGTATAACCACTAGTGGTCGTTGCTACAATGGTCTTGATTCCCATATCACGAGCAGCCCGTGAAACAGCTGAACCAATGGTTTCCGTAACGTCTGAAGTATCAAAGTTAAATTCTTCAGTACCGTATTGGAGTAAGTTATTTTCAGCCTTAATGTCAATCCGGTTCATTGTTGCCACAGATTCTACTGGGTAGTCCCCATTGGCACTTTCCCCAGAAAGCATCGTCGCATCCGTCCCGTCAAAGACAGAGTTGGCAACGTCAGAAACTTCAGCCCGCGTAGGACGTGGGTTTTCTTGCATTGAATCTAACATTTGGGTTGCCGTGATAACTGGCTTTCCTAATTCGTTACAACGACGAATCATCATCTTTTGAATCAATGGCACGTTTTCGGCTGGAATTTCAACCCCCATGTCACCACGAGGTACCATCAATCCATCAGAAACTTCCATAATTGCTTCAAAATTATCGATCCCTTCTTGAGATTCGATCTTTGGTAAGACTAACACATCTTCCATGTTCTTTTGCTTCAAGAGCACTCGAATGTCTTCGATATCTTGAGGCTTCCGCACAAATGATGCCGCAATGTAGCTAATGCCATTGTCTAAACCAAAGAGGATGTCAGAAGTATCCTTTTCCGTGATCCCTGGTAAATTAATGGAGACACCTGGAGCATTAACCCCTTTCCGTGATCCCAATATACCTGCGTTAAGCACCCGACAAACTAATTCCTTGTTAGCTTCATCTTTTTCTTCCACTAACATGTCCAAAAGACCATCATCAAATAAAACATGACCGCCTTCTTTAACGTCGTCATATAGACCTGGGTAGGTCACAGCAATCTTATCATGAGTACCTTCGATTGAATCGTCCATCGAAATCCGTACTTGGTCACCAGTTTCAAAAGCAATTTTACCTTCTTTTTGAACGGTAGTCCGAATTTCAGCACCCTTGGTATCAAGCATGATCGCAACTTTCTTCCCCGTCCGCTTTTCAGCTTCGTGGACATTATTCATCCGTCCTAAATGTTCCTCATGGTCACCATGGGAAAAATTAAAACGGAAAATGTTGGCTCCTGATTCGATCAACTTAGTAATCGTTTCAACATCAGTACTTGCTGGCCCTAAGGTACTAACAATCTTTGTTTTCTTCATAAGAAATCAAATACTCCTTTTTTCTCTATATCGAATTCAACTGTAACTTCCAGTCGACCAATGGTAATCATATCACAATCAAGTCAAAATGGTAGTCATCTTAATCAGATTTATCCCATTTCTTGTAAGATAACGTTTTCATTTCCTAATAATTCTTTCAGATGGTCAATAACCTTGTTTTCACCATCCAAATGATAGCGACTTTGTTGGGCTTGATTAGTTGCTGCATCATAAAAAATTACCGGATAGTTTCCACTCGCTTCCCGTTGTAATTGGTTTAACAAATTGATAATTTGTTGCTCAGAAACTCCCGGCGTAATCCGTAATACCCACCGTTTTGGCGTTGTTTCAACTTGAACCTGTCGCGCTAAGGCAATTCGGTTAGCAATTAGTTGTAATTCTTGATTGCGTTGTTCGACTTTTCCGTTAATAACTACGATCTGATTACTCTGCAGGTTCGTTTTAAATTGTTGATATTGGCTGGGAAAGACGGTGACATCTAAATTGCCGGTTTCATCACTAACCGTTAAAAAAGCCATCTCACGACGATCTCGCTTGGTTTTCACCACCCGGACTCGATTAATTTGAACGATTAAAGTAACTATCTGATCAGCTTTGAGATGGCTAATCACTTGGCTTTGGAGGCGCGCTTGTAACTTAGCATACTGATTTACTGGATGACCAGAAATGTATAAACCGAGATATTCGCTTTCCTTAGCTAACCGCTCATTGATATTTAATTCCGGTCGTCGATCAATCACCGGTGCTAATTCATCCGATAGCGACAAGGTTTGGAATTTAGAGGCTCCTTCAATCAATCCCGGTAAGGCCTGCACCATCTCGGCACGGTTATAGCCTAAGCGATCAAAAGCGCCGACGTATATCAAAGGCAAAATCTGCTTTTCATTTTGCCAGCGTTCATCTAAACGATTGATAAAATCATTCAGGTTCTCAAAGGGTCCCCGGGCCTGCCGCTCAGTTAAAATGGCTTTCACAAAATCGCCTCGAATTCCTTTGATAAAGCCTAGTCCAATTCGCAACCCATTGTTTTCAACCGTAAAATCACTATCACTCTGGTTGATGGAAGGATTCTTAATCGTAACCTGCATCCGTTTAGCAGATTGAAAATGTTCAATTTCTTTTTCAGGATTAGGTTCAATCGACAGCAGGGCAGCATAAAAAGCTAAGGGATAGTGTGCCTTTAGATAAGCCATCTCAAAAGCCATCTTGGAATAGGCAACTGCATGAGAACGGTTAAAGCCATAATTAGCAAACTGGTCCATGTAATCAAAAACTTGCTGGGCGACTGATTCTTGATATCCCTTTTGAAGGGCTCCTTGGACAAAGCTTTGCCGCATTCGTTCCATCTCTTGAGCTTTCTTTTTACTCATCGCTCGCCGTAAACTATCGGCTTGTCCTAGACTAAAGCCTGCCATAGTTACCGCCACCTGCATTACCTGTTCTTGATAAACCAAAATACCATAAGTATTTTTCAAAATCGGTTCCAGGGCTGGGGTAATATAATTTGTTGTTTCTTGACCATGCTTTCGTGCAATAAAATGGTCAATATTGTTCATAGGACCAGGACGATACAAAGCGTTAACCGCCACAATATCTTCGAAGGAATCAGGTTGTAACTGTTGCAAAACTCGTCGAATACCATTGGATTCGAACTGAAAAACCCCGTCCGTTTCACCAATTTGGAAAAGTTTCATCGTCAATGGATCCGTTAAATCAGCTTGGTTTAAGGAAAAGTCCGGGTTGGTTTGGTGAATTAAGCGCATTGCCTCATCCATTATTGATAAATTACGTAAGCCCAAAAAGTCCATTTTTAATAAACCCAGGGTTTCAACTGGATCTTTTGGATACTGGGTCATCAATAACCCGGCTTCACTACTACCATTTTGGAGTGGGACAGTATCGATTAACGGTTCTTCTGACAAGACCAATCCGGCAGCATGTGTCGATACATTCCGTGGTAACCCTTCTAAATCTTCTGCAACTTCAATTAAGAGTTTGATCAAGGGATCATCTTGCATCAAATTTTGAAGGGCTTGCGATGCTTGCACCACTTGTTTGAGCGTATATTTTTGATTTGTCGGAGTCTGTCGCCGAACGACCTGTTGGACTTCTGCCAATTGATATTTAGGGACCCCTAATACCTGACCAACACTATTAACCGCTTGCCGGGCAGCCAAAGTGCCAAAAGTGATGATCTGAGCAACTCGTTGGTGACCATACTTTTGGTGAACATAAGTCAACACTTCTTCTCGTCGATTGTCAGGCAGGTCTAAATCAATATCGGGCATTTGTTGCCGTTCCGGATTTAAAAATCGTTCAAATAATAATTGATACTGAATCGGATCAACATCGGTGATTGCTAAAGCATAGGCCACAAGTGACCCCGCGGCTGATCCTCTTCCGGGACCCGTCGTAATTTGATGTTGGTGAGCAAAAGCCATTACATCCCAAATGATTAAGAAGTAATTATCAAAACCCATGTCATGAATCACCGATAATTCATGGTCGAGTCGGGCTTGATATTCACTAACCGTATGACCTTTAGCAATCGGACGATTTTGCAAGCCTTGTTGACATAAAGTTTTCAAATAAGTATAGGCATCTTCTTGATTAGGCGTTGGAAATTGTGGCAAAATCGGAGCTTGAAAATTTAACTCTAATTGACATCGTTGAGCAATTCGCTCAGTTTCCCTTGCGGCATCAGCTAATCCCGCAACCTGATATGCTTGCTCGACATCGACCATTGGCTTTAGCTCATGGGTTCCCTGATGTTGAACGCCATTTAAGGGATCTTCAATTATGTGTTTGGTGCCGATTGATCGTAAAACCTGACTTGCGAAATATTGGTTAGATTCTAGATATTCAACCGATTCGCAAGCAACTACTGGGGTCTTGATTTGTTGGGCTAAATCAACAATTACTTGCCGCCGGACGGGATCGAGACTCAGGTTGATCCCCATATAGAGACGATCAGTAACCACTTGTCGAATCGACTGTAAGAGGGCAATTTGCACAGCATCAATTGCCATTAATTGTGGTGCCACAATCACGATTACATCCGTTAAATGAGTCTGAACATCTTGCCAAGTTAGGTCACTTTGCTTTGTCATCCGTAATGTCGACAGTTGCATTAAGGATTGATAGCCATGATATGATTGGGCATAGAATAATAATTTGACTTGTTGGGTCGCTAACTGACCAAACAAAACCGTCATTTCTAGGCCAATTAATGGTTTAAGATCGAATTGTTGAGCCGCCTGATAAAATTCGATCACGCCATACATAACCTGTTCATCAGTAATGGCGATTGCCTGGTAACCTCGTTCTTTAGCATTTTTTACCAGCTCCCGTGGTTGAATCGTACTTTGTAATAGACTATATGAACTTTTAATTTGTAAAGGTACAAACACGGAACTAGCCCCCTAAAGTTTTTCTGCTAACAGTATAGCAAAGCTTTCAATAATTAGGAATGTCATGCTTTCTCTTCAACCCCATCCTAAATTATGTTATAATTATTGAGATTTAATTGAGAGGTGATTAATATGCGATTCTTCTGGAAAAATGTCATGGCCCTATTCTGGGGTTGCATTTACGGATTAGTATTTGGTTACATTGCAAGCCAACTAGAACAAACCACGGTTAATTACACCACAGTTGCTGTTTTGGGAGCAATCTTAGCAGTTATCTTCGTGAATGTAATTACTGCGATTACTTCTCATGCTAACCCTTCACGTAAAGAAAACTAATTATTGGAGCCGTTTCTGAATTCGGAAACGGTTTTTTATTATGACTTATTCAATTACTGAAATTTCCAATCAACCTGCTCAGCCACTGCGTCACCTCCTCCAAACTAGTTGGCAATTACCAAAACGTTATGTTCATTTTTTGCGAATCAAGCAAAACGTGTTAGTTAATGGTCAATACGTGCCGATGAATACCATTATTAATCCTGGCGATCAGCTTCAGATGCAGTTTTCGGAAGCAGAATTTCGGACTCAGCAAGGCTATTTGCCAAATAATCACCAAACCCTCCCAATCCTATATGAAAATCGTGATTTGGTAGTCATCAATAAGCCCGCTGGTCTCAAAAGCCACCCCAATCAACCCAATGAGTTAGATACCGTCATGAATTATATGGCTGCTCAAATTGCGCATCCCCAAATGATTCATCGACTTGATCAAGCGACTTCGGGCGCAATGATTATTGGTAAGCATCCCATTGTGGTTCCGATCATTAATCGGCTTTTAAGCACCCATCAGATCAACCGTGAATATTTAGCAGTTGTCAGTGGGCAGTGGGAAGAAAATGCGGGCATGATTAATTTACCAATTGGCCACGATCCCAATGACCAACGAAAACGCCAGGTTAATGGAATCGATGCTCTTCCCGCCCAAACTAATTTAAAATTGATCCAAGCTCATCAAACTCATTCTTTACTCAAATTACAATTAGCCACTGGCCGGACCCATCAAATTCGAGTTCATCTAATGGCCAAGCACCACCCCATTATTGGTGATCCCTTATACGGAATGAATCCAGGACCGCGAATGATGCTCCATGCCTTTCAGCTTCATTTAATCTTACCCTTCAGTGGTGAAAAATTAACGATTAATGCTCCTTTACCCATTGAATTTGAGCAATATATTTAAAAAGATGTGATCATAAAAATCACATCTTTTTTTATAAATTATCGATCATGGCAATAAATAGCGTAGCGCTTAGTAAATCAGCACTGCCGCCCATACTTAACCGTCGACGAGCAAACTCAACCGCCATTTCATTAAGCTTTTGGCGACCAAGGTCTGTTGTGATTCCACCAGCAGCATCAATCTCATCAATCCAATGATCACGTTCTTGTAAAATATCCAAACTACCAGCACGTTTAATCAGATTAGAATCCATCGTGTGGCGGGCAATGGCTAAGAGCGTCGTCACTCCTCGGTCATTGCTAGATTGATCAGCGGCCGCTTGGTAAGCTGGCAGACCATAATTAAACACCGTCGGATAGCCTAAGGCAGCCTCTTCCCGCACACCACCCAAGCCATACTGATGATATTGCTGTTGACCCGCCGTTGCTTCCGTCGGTTCCTTTTGGCTTTGTAGATCATCATGCATAAGTTTTGCTAACATTTGCTGAATTGTGAGCTTCAATTGATCTAATGACCACTGATCGTGATTAATAATGATTCCAGCAGCCGTAGCAATAATGCCTAAGGTAAAAATTGCCCCTTTATGGGTATTAACTCCAGCCGTTGCCAAATTCATTTCTTGCTCTGCCACCAGTCCAAATTGGCGAATTTCATCAAAAACCAATTGATAATTATCTTCATGAGTGGTTAGCCCGACAAAGGCACATTTGGTGAAATAATCTTGCAAACTTAAAGCGCTTTTAATAAAGGTGAATTGGTCCATATCGGGATGGGATAAATGTTCAAGGGGATCAACCAAACCCGGCTTTGGCCAAATAGCTACCTCCTCTAGCAATGCTTGTGTAGCCAATTTTCCAAGTTGTTGTGCCATTTGGCCTTGACTATCCGCTTCTAATTGTAATTGAATTAGCCGATCCGCTTGCGTTTGGAGCTCTTCTATTGAATGCCTTTGCTGAGCCTGACAAAATTTTGCCGGCTTATCACAAATTAAACAGCGCCGAGCCGGGGCCTTGACCGCTTCCCGAGGTAGGGTCCGAATTTCCCCATTAAGCAGG
>NZ_AZFN01000009.1 GCF_001434365.1 Limosilactobacillus gastricus DSM 16045
AAAGTGTCCAACTTTAAGGGTTCACTTCATTGGCCTGTTATCAGCTGACTTTTTTATTATTCAACTTTAAATTACCTGACAAATATACTTACGCTAAAATTTATTGTTTTGGCCAATTTTTAAATATTTTTTCGCTTTTTGTCGTCCCAAAGAAAAATAGTTCCTAGGAACTCAAAGAATTACCTAGGAACATTTTTTTCGATTACCTTTTTAACAAAGCTGCTTGCCACTCGACAAAGCTTATCATTATCTTCTGATCATCTAATTTTAGATCAACTAACCCCAATTTTAAAAGTAAATGCCAAGCATGCTTAAAATCAGCTTGACGGTGTTCAAAATATGCGCCATAAAGGAAATTTTTAATAGCAAGGTAAAGCTTATCTTGGTCGGCAACTTTACTTTGTGACGGGAGTTGTTTGATATGTTCATAATCGGCTGGAGTCATCACAACTAAGTGGGTCCATTGTTTTTGCGCACTAAATAATAATAGCCAGAAAATCACTTTGACAAACTGACGGGTTAGTTCAGTCAAATTTTCGGCCTCTTGATCGTGCCATACTTCATTCCAATGACTTAATTGATAGAGTTTAGCTAACTCAACATCTAAGGTTGTCATCGCATTAATCTGCCGTGCCTCCGGACCTAGCAAAATATCTTTTTGCTCCGTCATTTGACGATCAATACTAATTGACGACTGTAATAATTTAGTAATGTCTAACATTTTACTTTAAACCACCTAGATTGGATGGTCGAACCGCTAAATCGTCACGATTATCCAAATACCATTTTTGAATCAAATCGGAGTTTAACAATAAGTCGAAGAAAGAAACTCGGCTGGCTTGATCTTGGACCATAAAGTACCATTGCGGTTCTTCCAGCTGTGGATCAAATTTAATTTGTAATTTAACTTGATCCTCTAATTCCAATTCGGCCCCATTACTTTTCGGTAAGTTCATTAAGAAATAACCTGTATCCGCCGTTGCCACAAATAATTTATCGATGACGGTCGTATGTAGATCAGGCCGATTTAGATAATAGCCAAATTGATTGTCGGTATCAAGGATTCCCAAATCAATCGTAAAATTAAGTTCATTTTGTACAAACTTAGCCAAATTGATTAGTGGTGCCACGGCATTTTGCAAATCGTTAGCCGTTTGATAGCTATGATTAACGACAAAGAAATCCACCAAGGCTTGACTATTAAATCCCAATACCCGATGTTCTAAATCTAATGAGAACAGAGCTAAATGATATTCTTGATCAGCAAAACATACTTCATTGGTTTCAATCCGCCGCTCAAACTTAAAGGCAACATCTTCACCCAACTCTGCAATTTGCATTCTCAGATCATTATGATCCCCTTGCAAACGAGTATTTTGCGCTTTTAAGAGACCTAATAGACGATCAATAAAGATCAAATAGTAATCCGCAAAATTATAATGTTCTGGTAACTTCACATAATTACTGGTTAAATTAAGTTTGGTTAAATCCTTAGTTGCATCCAATAATACCGCTGGATCTTGATCATTGGCCAAAACGTTTAACAATTCGACATAGCGTTCGCCAGTTTCTAATCCTTGTTTGATCGAATGACTTAATTGTTTCATTAAGGCTAGCGAGCTTTTCGGTGTCTGATTACTCATGGTTTTCACCTACTTTCGTCTTTGCCAGATGATTCAAATATGCTACATACAATTGGTCGTTAGCCTTTTCAAAATCGTTAAAGGACCCGAAAACGTCATTAATACTCTTTTGTTCGTAACTTAAAATCGTATTTTCTTTGGATAAATCCAAAATTATTTTTTCGTTACGTTTGATGTTGTCTAAGGCATTATGAGTAGCTTGTTGTTCCTCATCTAATTGACTAATTTGTTGAACAATTGCTTCACGGCTTTCGCGACTTTCCTTAGATTCAAAAATTCCTGAACGGGAACTAGCCTCCCGTAAATCATCTTCCAATTGAGCACGCTTACTCTCCCGTTCTTCTTCTGAATCTAAGAGAGCTTGCAAATGCTCATTTTCTTCCGATAATTCATTAATTTTTTCACTGTTGTAACGTTTATTTTCTCTAGCTAACTCAACCGCTTTAGCCAGCTTAGTGTATTCTTCTTCGTTAAAATCAAATTTAACATTTACGACATCTAACTCACCGAATTCACGGCGATCCCACCAGTTACCAAAGAAAATTCGAAAGTGTCCCTTGGTATATTCTTGGTAATAGAAAAACGGATAAGCCTTACCTAAATAATCAATTAAGTTGGTGCTTAAGAAATTACTTAATTCATCATGCAAATTATCAACTAAATCAACCGTACTAGGATGATTGGGCGTTAACTCTTTTCCTAATACTTCGTGATCAAATCTACTTTGATTTAATAATTGATAGACCTTACGATCTTGATGTTGATCAATTGCTGAACTAAGGTCATTAAGATAATTAACCTTAATACCAAGTTGAGATTGAATGAAATCCCCCGTGGCGCTTTGTGTTTGTGGACTTGCCATCGTTCATACTCCTTTTAACGTTAGTACCTTTATTTTAGACAATCATTATCATAAATAACAGTCAGATGAACAAAAAGTCTATTGATTTTCAATTCTTCTTTAAAGAATAAATAAAAAGTCGATCACTAAGACCGACTTTAATTTTTAGTATGTAGACATGTAGCGATCTTGTTCCCAACGAGATACTGATTGCCGATAAGCATCATATTCCATCGTCTTCGCTTCCATAAAGTTGTAGAACAAGTGATCACCTAAAGCTGCTTTAACCACTTCATCCGTCGCCAGACTCTTCAATGCGTTGTGAAGAGTATCCGGAAGGGTTAAAATTTCTCGACTAACTCGTTCTTCTTCGGTCATGGTATAAATGTTTTCATCCACACTGTCAGCCGGCTTTAGATCATTCTTCAGACCATCTAAACCAGCAGCTAGAATAGCAGCAATGGCTAAATATGGGTTAGCTGATGGATCAACTGACCGTAATTCCAACCGCGTTCCCATGCCCCGATCACTTGGGACTCGAACCATTGGGCTCCGATTATGAGCTGACCAAGCAACATAAACCGGTGCTTCATAACCTGGCACCAAACGCTTGTAAGAGTTTACCGTTGGATCACAAATTGCAGTCACAGCCCGAGCGTGTTTCATAACCCCGGCTAAGAACTTATATGCCGTCTCAGATAATTGTAACTTTCCGTTTTCATCGTAGAAGGTATTTCCATCTTGATCAAAGACTGACATATTCATGTGCATCCCTGAACCGTTGATCCCAGAAAGTGGCTTTGGCATAAAGGTTGCATGGAAACCATATTTCTTCGCAATTGTCTTCACAACCAATTTGAAGATTTGGATGTTATCAGCTGCTTCAAGGGCGTCCGAATACTTAAAATCAACTTCGTGTTGACCAGGTGCCACTTCATGGTGCGCAGCTTCCACATCAAAGCCCAGCTTTTCCAGAGCTAACACAATGTCACGGCGACAATCTTCACCCTTATCGGCTGCTTCTAAATCAAAGTAGTTCTCTTCGTCGTTAACCTTTAAGGTTGGTTCTCCATTTTCATCCGTTTCGAACAAGAAGAATTCTGGTTCTGGTCCAATGTTAAAGGCAGTAAACCCAGCGTCCTTCATTTCAGATAAGACCCGCTTCAAATTGTTCCGTGGGTCACCCATAAATGGTTCCCCATTAGTTAAATGGACGGAACAAATTACTTGTGCTACCTTCCCATGTTCAGCGCCCCATGGCGAAATTAACCAAGTACCCATGTCTGGGTATAGGTACATATCACTTTCTTCAATCCGAACAAACCCATCGATTGACGAGCCATCAAACATCACCTTATTAGCCAATAACTTATCTAATTGACTAATTGGAAGATCCACGCTCTTCATCGTGCCAAACAAATCAGTGAACATCAAACGTAAGAACCGAACGTCCTCTTTTTTGATTAGTTCACGAACTTCATCATTTGTGTATACGTGTTTTGCCATAAACTTAAATCCTTTCGCATTTGCGGTTATAAATTTAACGGCGGCTAAAAGGTCAATGTTCGGATTTTTAGGCTAAATCCTCAACTGACAACGTCTAACAGTCGTCTTTCAATTGCATATAACTATAACAATCTTGCTAGGGAAAATCAATTAGATGATCAGAGTTCGAAACACTTAAAGTTATCTCGAAAAGATACTTTATTTTTTTAACCACGCCACTATACTTTCTTCAATTTCGTTAGTAGAATTTTCCCCGCTAACGAGATCATACCAATTGGTTGCTACTTGATTTCTAAACCAGGTCAATTGACGTTTGGCATAGTGACGTGAGTCTAATTTAACCCGTTCAACGGCAGACGCTAAATCATCATCACCAGCTAGATATGAAAAGAATTCACGATAGCCAATCCCTTTAGCAGCGGGCAGTTCACTTCCACCTTGCTCTTGCAGCCATTTCACTTCATCGAGCAAACCTGCTTCCATCATTAAATCGACTCGATGATTAATTCGTTCATATAAAATTGAGCGTTCAGTCGTTAGACCAATTACTAAAAATTCATCTTTTGCTTGTTTTGGCTTTTGGGCAGAAAATAAGTTACCGGTCCTTTCAACTACCTCCAGTGCCCGAATTACCCGACGGCTATTTTGCACTGGGATTTGCTGAGCCGCTTGAGGATCCACCCTCTTTAATGCTTGCCAGATTGCTTCTGAACCTTCACTTTGTAAACGAGCTTGCCACCGTTGTCGAATGATCATTGATTGGTCATCAAAATGATCATCACCTAAAGTGAGATTTTCCATAAGGGCTTTTAAGTAAAAACCAGTGCCTCCGACAATTATCGGTAGGTGTTGCCGTTGACTTATTTCGTTAATTTTTGTCTGAGCTAAATCTTTAAATTCAGCGACCGAAAATCGTTCTGTCACATCCTTAATATCAATTAGGTAGTGCGGTATCCCTGCCATTTCGGTAGGAGTAACCTTAGCGGTGCCGATATTAAGGTGGCGATACACTTGCATGGAATCACCTGAAATGATTTCACCATTTAATCTTTGGGCTAGTTGAATTGATAGAGCCGTTTTCCCCACGGCTGTTGGGCCGACGATTGCGACTACTTTTACCATCACAAAATCCTTTCATTATATCCGTTAGGCTGGTAATTTAACATTTTATCTTGCATAATAAGGATAATTAGTTTGAGGAGGTTTTCAAAATGAAACAGTTTACTAAAGGATTCTTTTTAGGAAGTTTAGCTACTATTGGTGCTTTGGCCAGTGGCATCTTTGCTTTCCACAAATCAGTTATTGAACCCATTGAACAAGAAGAAGAACGATTTGATCAAAATCGGCGGCAAGCTAACCGGAAAAATCGGTCAGCTCACCAACTATAAACCTCTTGTTTAAAACAAGGCCTCCTGGTTCCGACAACGGATCAGGAGGCCTTTTATTTAATATTTGGCTTTTTTAGTTTTACCATCCCACTTAGCGTAACCACCATCAAGAATATACAACTTTTTATAACCGCGTCGTCCTAAAAAGGCCGCTGCGTTAGTGCTCATTGACATTCCTTGGTCATACATATAAATGGGTAAATCCGACCGCAATTCTCCATATTGTTGCTTCATAAATGCGTATGGTAAATTCCGTGCCCCTAAGATGTGGCCCCGGTCAAAATCGGCTTTTTGTCGGAGATCAATCACTTGCGCCTTATGGGAGCCCTTTTGAAATTCATCCTGCGAAAGGACTGTGGCGTAGTGACTCCGCCGATAACGACCGATCACATATGTTACTAGCCAAAAAACTAGTAAAACCGTTACCACTAAATCAAAAACTAATAAAAATGAATTCATGCTTAATGCCCCTCCAACAATTAATCAAATTGCTTGGCTAATGAAGCGGCCCCAATAACCCCAGCATCATTACCTAATTGAGCTAACTTCAAAACGGTTGACGTCCGAACCGTTGGGAAAGCATACTTTTCAAAATTATTCTTAACCCGATCAAGTAGGTAGGCTCCAGCAGCCGAAACACCACCACCAATCACCAAAGATTCAGGATTTAAAGTATTACTAATGTTTGCACAAGCTAATCCCAAATAGAAACATACTTTATCAACTACTTGATTTGCTAAATAGTCACCGGTTTGGGCGATCTCAAAAACATCCTTAGAAGTAACTTCTTCACCGTTATCGACCATTTCCTTAAGGGGACTATTACCAACATATTCCTCGGTTGCGTCTTGGGCTAGGTGTACAATTCCCGTAGCTGAAGCATACTGTTCTAAACAACCATAGTTACCACAAGTACATTGGTAACCATTATTTGGTTCGACACACATATGACCAACTTCCCCAGCGGCTCCATTAATCCCATGAACTAATTCACCATTGGCCACGATTCCACCACCAACACCGGTTCCGAGGGTAATGAATACGACGTCATCGCCGTCATTACCGGCGCCTTTCCAGGCTTCACCAAGACCAGCACAGTTGGCATCATTATCAATGGCAAACTTCAGACCAGTTCCCGCTTCAATTTGTTCTTTAACTGGTTGGGATGTCTTCCAATTTAAATTATAAGCTCCAATAACCGTCCCTAATTGACGGTTAACCGTTCCGGGAGTACCCATCCCAATCCCAACAAATTGAGATTTATCCATTTTGTATAAATCAATGTGATGGTTGATTGATTCAATGATATCAGGCACGATGTGGGATCCTTCATCCAAAACATTGGTCCGAATTGACCACTTCTGTTGAATCTTTCCATCATCAGTTAGAATGGCAAATTTAATTGTCGTTCCACCTAAATCAACACCAATTAACTTCTTATCACTCATCTTTCTTCTCACTTTCTATTTATTTGATCGATTGGCTTGCTCTTCTTCTCGATGTTCTTTTCGCAAAACTAATTTAGCTTGCATGTAAAGATCTCGATCAATAACGCCGGCACGAAAAAGGTTATCAACTTCCAATGCCATTAATTCAATATCCCACAATCGTTTACCAACATATACAAAAACGTTAAATCGTTTTAATAATTGTTGAACATCGTATAGGGTTCTGAGTCGAGGTTGATTATCCATTTAACAATACCATCCGCATTAAGCTGGCCAAAATTAAGATCAAAATCACCGCACTTAGTAAGCGCTTCACTACACGAATTTTACCAAATTGTTCGGGATCAAACAAGGCACCCGCTAAGAAACCGGCTAACAAGCCTCCTAAATGGCCCCATATATCGATCGACGGACTCATCAAATCAAACACTAAATTAATGATCATTAAAATGATATATTGTCGGGTCAAAATCCGCAAAAAAGGTTGTTGACGATGCTCAGCACCTAAAAAAATAAAAGCACCAAACAAACCAAAAATTCCAGTGCTTGACCCTGCAGCAATACTTGTCGGACTTAAAGCAGCACTTAGTAAATTACCGCTGATGACACTGATTAAATAGATTAGGATCAATTTCCAGTGTCCAAATAATTGCTCAATGTAATTCCCCATATAGTATAGGACAATACTATTTAATAAAAGGTGCATAATACCAATATGTACAAAAGCGGATGTGATTAATCGCCACCATTGTCCGGCCACCAACAGCGGAGCATATTCGGCACCAAAATTTAGTAAAGTTACCGTATTGGTTGAACCGCCATTCACTTCCATGGCAATAAATACGAGTACCTGAATAACGATAATGGTAATCGTTACTGGGGTTCGTTTAAAAGCTTCAATCATAACTTCCTCCGCTAGTTAATACCATCTGGACATCGATGTCAAAGGCATCACGTTCCCATTCATCCTCTTGGGCTAACTGGCATTGCATTGCTAAAGCGATCGTTCGACCATGAAAATTAGCTAAATAACGATCATAAAAGCCCCCGCCAAAGCCAAGTCGCTTTCCCTGCTGAGTAAATGACACTCCGGGCACGATCATTAAATCAATCTGGTCTGCAGGATACAAGCGACCATTAACTGGTTCCATCACCCCAAATTTAGTTTGTTCAAAGCGTGTTTCCTGATCGTATTGATAAAATTTCATCTGACGATGGGAAAAAGTTTTCGGGACGACGACGATTTTCTTGGCTTGCCAAGCAGCTTGACAAATTGGCTTCGTTTGCAATTCCATACTCTGGCTCATCGTAGTCGCAATCACTTGGGCAGTCTGCCAAGCTGATGTTGCCGTTAATTTATCAACTAAGGCTGCTTCTTCATTTTGGCGATTCGCTGCACTAATTGTCATCAACTCCAGGTGACGTGAACGTACCGATAGTTTATCCATTAAAGGCCTCCATTATTGGTCAAAAAAAGAGGATCAGCTAAACGCTATCCTCTATCTCACCAAGTATAAAACTACTTAGTTTCACGGTGTAATGTCACTTGACGTTCCCGTGGGCAGTACTTGTTTAATTCAAGACGGTCTGGGTTGTTACGCCGGTTCTTACTCGTTAAGTAAGTCCGTTCGTGGCATGAAGTGCATTCTAAAGTAATGTTAACACGCATTATTTTAACCTCCGTTGCTATTTTATAATTGGTTATACGTTTTCGTACAATCCGTAACCTAACTCGTATAACTATACCATTAAAGTCAGCTTTTGACTAGTCTTTTTCTTGGAATATGTTAAGGATATTCCCTTGACAGGTTTCTAATTACTAGAACTATTATTTTTGACTATTGACCAGTAAGCTGAGAATATTTCCTTGGCCATGGTAATATTGGCCCCGCTATCATCATCCGTGGCTCCATTAATCCCTAACGCTACCACTACCTGTGGATTATCACTTGGTGCATATCCAGCAAAACTTAAGGTCGTTGTTGAATTCCCATTATAATAGGTTTCGGCCGTCCCCGTCTTTCCAGAAATTGATGGTGTTTCCGAACCTAACGATTTGGCCGTGGTATTGGAATCGGTCCCATGAGTAACCAAGTACAATCCACGTTTGATGATATTTAACTCACTCTTCGTAACTGGAAGCGTCGATTGAACCGTCGGGTGAGCTGTGTACTCAACTTTGCCCAAGGATCCGGTCGAAGTAGTTTGCCGAATCTGTTTAACCAGGTACGGTTTCATCTTCTTACCACCATTAGCGATCGTCGACATGTACTGAGCCAATTGCATTACAGTATATTCATCGTAGTTACCATAGGAAAGATCAAGCGCTTTCCCTTGATCGGAACTCGTTGATGACCCTTCATATCCTGAGACTTCACCTGGCAAATCAATTCCCGTCTTCGTTCCTAAACCAACCATGTTGTAGTAATAACGAAGTTTAGAGAAAATATTAGATTTTAAGGCTAAGTGAGCGCCACTTCGGTAGGTAAAGCCACCAATTTTCATGGCGATCTGCATCATATAAGAGTTAGATGATACTTGCAGAGCTTGGGCCGCCGTTAATGACTGATTAGCACTCCCGGTCTTATTGAACCAAGAAGTCTTGGCACTCGTTCCCGCTAATTTAATCGGCATATCAGTTAATGTATTATTCGACGGCGTAATCACCCCTTCTAGGAAACCGGCGATTAAAGTAGCCCCCTTAACAACCGATCCCATCGTCATCGCCTGAGTAATCGCTCCCGTTTCGTCTACAGTTTCTTTTCCGGTTGATGGATCCCGATCAATACCAGCCATGGCGTAAACAGCCCCTGTATTAGGGTTCATTACAACTGCGTAAACTCCGGTTGAATACGTATTCCCAGCTGAAGAATAATTATCTGACAGAATCTGTTGGACCTTCTTTTGGAAGTTATAGTTAATCGTAAGGACTAAACTTGATCCTCGCTGACCAGCATAGGTCGTCTTTTCTTTAGTGACCTTATTACCATTGGTAGTGATCTTAGTTGTGCCTTTAATCCCCGCCAATGCGGACTGATACTGTTTCTCTAATAGGCTCGTTCCCACGCTATCATTGCGTGAATATCCTTGGGCTAATAGGGTCTTTAATTGGTCGCTCGGTAAGCCGTTCGTCGAAACCGATCCCGTCAGTGAAGTAATATCATCATCGGCATACTTTCGCGTCCATGCCGTCGATAATTTAATCCCCGGCAGTTGACTTAAATGTTCACCAATCTCAGCAATTTCCTTTGATGTAACCCCTGATTTTTTCAGGTAGGTGGTCGACATAGTATAAGAACTATTCATCGTGGTATATAATTGTGCGCTATTTTTCTGCGATGCGGTCAACTTATATACCGAAGGGTGTTTTTCAAGATAACGTAAGGCCTTTTCGTATTGTTCTGTTGAACTATCAGCATCCGAAGTCTTAATTTTCTTTAAAACAGCTTGGTAGTTTTTAGTATTAGCAAGGTAGTAAGCTTCCTGATCAGCCGTTGATAAATTATCAGTATCAACCGTTAAATATTTACTCAAACGATTAGCTAATTTATAAACATCAGAACTACTGGTCCCCGAACTCTTGGTATAAGTAACGGCTTTATGAGCTTGATTAGTCACAAGGGCGGAACCTGTAGAATCAAAGATTAAGCCCCGCTGAACATTCGTCGTCCTAGTATAGGTATTTGAATTGCGGACCGCTGATTTATAATAAGACCCCTGCAAAATTTGCATATAAAATAAACGGGCCCCTAACATTACCATTAAAATTCCGGAAATCCATAATAAAACGTGTAATCGGATTGGCAAAGTTGGCGACTTAACTCTGCGCCGTTGACGGCGCCGTTCTCGCGATCGAGTTGATTGATTCGAATTTTTATGTAGCAAACTCAATTAACTGACGCTCCTTTTAAAAGTTTCCCCTAACCATTTGATAATACTCTATTTTACAATGGTTGAAAATAAAATTTCACTTTAAATCACATAAATTTAATCTAAATGCAAAGTCTGACCAGTTATAATGAAATTTGATTAGATTGAGGGAGAAGAATGAATCTATGTTAACGAAATTAAATCAGCGTCGCAATATTCTAGCACTCAGTTTCCTAGTTCCCGTTTTGATTATGGAATGCTATTTTGCCATTCGTGGCATGGCACCATTTGGGAAAAGTAGTATCCTAACGGTTGATTTGGGTCAACAATACGTTGATTTTTACGCTTATCTCCGCTCATCCATCTTGCACCATCCGGCGAGCCTTTTATATTCATTTTCTAAAGGACTCGGCGGTGAAATGTGGGGTACTAATGCTTATTATTTAATGAGTCCCTTAAATTTATTGCTCTTATTTTTCCCCGGTGCCTCCCTGAGTAGTGGAATTTTATTTTTACTATTAATTAAATATGGCTTAGCTGGTTTATCCATGGCTTATTTATTGGATCGTACAAACCTACAGTCCGGTTGCCGACTTTTAATGTTTAGTACCCCTTATGCCTTAATGGGATGGATGATTGCTAATCAATTAAATATGATCTGGTTAGATGTCCTCTGGTTACTCCCCTTAGTAATTGTGGGACTAATACAGTTGCTGGACGATGGACGTCCCTGGTTTTATTTAAGTTGGTTAACCATCACCATGTTTGTCAACTATTACATGGCCTGGATGGTTTGCGTCTTCACGATTTTATTTACCTGGTGGCATTTAAGTTTAAGCCGTCACCCTTGGAAACAAAAGATCCGGCGCTTTCTCCGGTACGTAATTTATTCATGTTGGTCCGGATTACTCAGTGCGGTTATCTTATTACCAACCATTTATGCCCTGACCCAAAGTAAAGGAACTTATAATAATACTGACTACACTTGGAAGTTAGAATACAATCCGTTAAAACTCTTAGGTAAGTTAGTGCCTGGTTCCTTTAATTTCTCTCAGATGCCTAGCGGTCAAGCTAACATATACGTGGGCATGTTGATGATGACTGGCTTCCTTTTGTATTTCTTTAATCGTCGCGATCGAAAATGGTCACGCATCATTGCGGCTCTGATTTCTATATTTTTAGTGGCCTCTTTTGTTGTGCAACCACTAGATCTCTTTTGGCATTTAGGTCAATTCCCGGTTTGGTATCCTTCACGATTTTCTTTCCTATTTTCTTTTTGGGTAATCTGGCTGGCCGCTCGAACCTTAACACCCGATTTTCAACTTAAATGGCCTCAATTACTATTTATCTTAGCAATCAGTTCCTTAATTACGGTTGTCCTATTAACTAAGGTCAATTCGATTTTAAGTTATATCAACACCACCCAAATTTGGATCGGCTATAGTTTCGAATTATTAGCTCTTATCGCATTATCAATCCGCCGGCATGACTATTTTTACCATGGTTTCTTAATCTTATTAGCTTGCGTGGATGTTAGTGTTAGCGCCATCTTATCCCTGAACCAGATTTCATATGTCAGCCAGAGTGACTACGGTAACTACACGACCCAACTTCAGCAATCAATCAAAAAAATCAAACAAGCTGATCAGAGCTTTTATCGGATCGCTAAGAGTTTTTCCCGGACTAAAGATGACCCCTTTCAAGCAGGCTTTTACAGTGGTGACCACTTTGGCTCCACTTTAGAACCAAGTGTCTCTAAATTTATGACCTTAATTGGGCAACCAGCCGGGGACGACGTGATCTCATATGCGAACGGAACCAAAATTACAGATTCACTTTTAGGATTTAAGTACAATCTGTCCACCTCCGCAACCAATGATTCAGCGCTAGGAGTTAACACCATTCGACCTGATTGGACTGGGAAAACGATTGCCAAAAATGGCAAGATCACCATTAAGCAAAATTCAACTGCCCTGCCAATTGCCTTTGGGGCCAGTCAAAAGATCTTAAATCTTAAATCATCATCAACTGATCCAACTCAGTATCAATCCATGATTTATCAAGCATTAGCTGGTAAGTCAACTAATCAGTCCCTCTTTAAAGTTCAAAACTTTAGTAATGTCACTTATACTAACACAAATGAAACAACACAAATTACGGGAGCAATGATCGTTAAAAATGATCCCCTCCTAGTCGGTAAGGTCGAATTGACTTTTACCCCACAAACAAACGATCCCTATTATCTAACCCTAGGCGAATCTGCCGTAGCTAATGCCACGATTGAAGTCAACGGACGTCCCGTCACCAATGTTTCAAGCTTCCGCAATACCATTATCATGAATGTTGCCAATCATCAAAAGGGCCAATCCATTAAAATTTCTTTCACCCTTAAAAAAGCCTCTTTATGGTTACAAAACGTCAGTCTCTACCAACTTAACCAGACTGGTTTTCAATCGGACTATCAGAAATTAAGTCAATCGCCATTTAAGATTATCAAGTCGGGTAGCAATTACTTGACTGGAACGATTAAACTAGCCCGGAATCAAAAAGTAATGATGACAACCATTCCTGCAGCTCAAGGATGGCACGCAATCGTGGACGGTCACCCCGCTAAATTAACCAAAGTGATTAATACCTTCTGGGCCCTAAAATTAAGTCCAGGTAGAACTCATCGAGTTACCCTCTTCTTTATTCCGCCATTCTTATTTACTGGCCTGGTCATGACTATCATTAGTTTGACTGGGGCGATAATTATGACTAAACGAAAAGCTTAAAATGTTATCAAAAAAGCGGCTGAGCAAGAACCCCATTTCTTCTTCAGTCGCTTTTAAAATATCCAAAATATTATTTATATCGACGGTCGCTCCACCATGGTCACTGGTAAGTATTCTGTTCCTAACTTTTTTTTCGGATCATGGATCATTTCTAATAAGAATTGGGCTGCTTGAGATCCCATTAACTCCATATCTTGACGTAATAGGAAAATCCCATCACCGATAAACCGTGACCAATCCCAATCGTCATAAGAGATTAAGCCAATATCTTGAGGAAAAGTTATGCTTAAATTCTTAAAAATATCCAACAAATTAAATAGTAAAGGGCCCATTAGCGAAATAACAGCGGTTCGCCCACTTAGTTCTTGCAGATTTTGCTGTAATTCAGCTTTGAGCCACTCCACATTGCCATCCCGCATTTCTAAGTTAATATATTGAAGCTGATGATCATTGGCCGTTTGCATTAATCCCTTAATTCGCAAAATTTGACCAGAGGCTTCGGCTAAGCGGGAACTAACCGAGATGACATTTTGATAACCATGATCAACTAAAATTGGGCCCAACCGATAACAGGCATCAAAATTTTCACTAGTGACATAAGCAACATCAGTAGGTAAATTTTTCATCGTCCGATCGACAATAATGATTGGAATTCCGTTGGCTCGGCACCGTTCAAATTGTGCAAACGATGCTGCACTGGGTTGAACAATAATACCATCGGCCCGTTGTTCAATTAAACGATCGAGATGCCGACTTTCCGCTTCCTTAGAATCGTTTGAATTCATTAATTGAATGTCGTAGCCCGCCGGTTGTAAAACATCATAGATTCCCTTTGCCATCAAAGATGAAAATGGATTGGCAATATCACCAACCAAGACTCCCACCAAATGACTGGATTTTTGGCGCATTTGGCGGGCTGAAGAAGATGGTGAATAGTCTAAGTCCGCGATTACTTGGGCAATCCGTGCTTTAGTTTCATCACTCATTTTTTGATAATGCTGATTTAAGTATCTAGATACTGTAGTTGCCGACACATGTGCTTGTCGGGCTACGTCTGAAATAGTCGCTCTTTTTCCCATAATCGTACCCTTTAAAAAAACTTGATGTTAATCATTATAACATCAAGTTTTTTTACCAATCATCCAATTAAACAAACAAAGATAAGGTATAAACCGCTGCTAAGCCAGCTAAGGAAATTACAATCGTTAAGGTCGTCCACGATAATAGGGTTTCTTTCAAAGATAGTCCAAAATATTCTTTAATCATCCAGAAGCCAGCATCATTAACATGGTCGCAAAAGATTGATCCAGCACCAACTGCTAAGACCATCAAGGCTGGCATTGCCGACCCAGGAGCATATTGTTCAGCCATCGGTGCTAATAAGCCGGCCGCCGTGATTCCGGACACCGTTGATGATCCCAAAGAGACCCGTAAAATAGCGGTTATTAACCAAGCCGCAAAAATTGGTGATAAGTTAGTGCTGGAGAAAAGCGCGGACACATATTTGGAAATTCCGCCATCGACCAGGACCTGTTTAAAGGCTCCCCCACCACCAATGATTAACAGCATCATTGAAATTGATTTAACCGACGATACCATGATATCAGAAATTTCTTTCATATTTTTCTGCCGGAAGATCCCCATAGTGAAGACCGCGATCAGCATGGAAAGTAACATGGCAAAATCTGGCGCCCCGATAAATTGAATTACTTGGTTGACTAAGTTCTTGCTCGGTAAAACAAAGGAACAAATTGTCGCAATAGCAATTAAAATTACTGGCATCATCGCCGTCAATACCGAGATTCCAAATCCAGGTGTGTCAGCTAACTTGAATTCCTTATATTCACCCAAAACTGAAATATCAATATTTTTCCGATAGACCTTAGGATAAAGTTTCTGCAAGGCCCAGTTATACAAGGGACCCGCAATGATAATAGTTGGGATGGAAACGACGATCCCGAGCAATAGAACATGACCTAATTGCGCATGTAAAACTTCCGTAATCGCGGTTGGTGCTGGGTGGGGTGGTAAGAAACCATGTGTTACATTTAAAGTCGCTGCCATCGGAACACCTAAATACATTAATGGCATATCTAATTCACGGGCGATGATAAAAATAATTGGTAAGACTACTACTAACCCGACTTCAAAGAATAAGGCTAAGCCAATGATAAACGATGCCAAGATAACCGCTACTTGGATCCAACGACGACCAAATTTATTGATTAAGGTGGTGGCAATTCGATAACCACCACCGGCTTCAGAAACTAGAGAACCTAGCATAGAACCGAATCCAAAGATAATGGCTAAGTGACCTAATTGAGAACCAATTCCTGATTCAATGGTGGTTGGAATTTTGGTAACTGGTATTTGTAGAAGTAAGGCTACAATAAAAGAAGTAACGACTAGTGAAACAAAGGTATTCAGTTTTAACTTTATAATTAAGAAAATAAGAATTAAAACCCCAATTAATACAATCAATAATGGCATGATTTTTCTCCTCTATTTTTGATCTTCCTGCAATTCAACTAAGGCCGCATAGGTTGGTAGTAACTGCTTCTCAACTTGCTTGAATACTAGTAAATACCGTTGATACAAATCAGCCACGGCTTCATCTGGCAAATAGGCTTCTACTTCTCCCACCATGGACGTAACGTCTGCCAAATTTGATAGTTCCCCCAAACTTTGCATTGCCATCACGACGGCCCCTAAACAGCCCGATTCAAATGACTTCGGTACGTTTACCGGACAATCTAACACGTCAGCTAACATTTGTCGCCAAACCTTGGAATTAGCAAACCCCCCGGTTGCGGTAATGCGCTTAGGTTTGCCCACCATTGCCTGGACCGCATCAAAAACCGTAGCAATGTTAAAACAAATGCCTTCCATAACTGCACGTAACATATCAGCCCGCGTGTGTAACGGATTTAAACCGACAAAGCTCCCGCGCGCATTTGCCTCCCAAATTGGGGCCCGTTCACCACCTAAAAACGGATGGAATAATAAACCGTGCGCCCCCGCCGGCCCTTGATCAATGAGTTGATTGGCAACATCATATTTAGCTTGAATCTGATCTTCAACTAACTCTTCAACCGCCCATTGGAAGACATCCCCGCCGTTGTTAATTGGACCACCAATCACCCATAAATGACGATTAACTGAATAACAGAACAAACGCTGATGGGGATCGATGACTGGATGATCACAAATCACCCTAACCGCCGCCGAGGTACCTATCGTGATCGCTACCGTATCTTGTTGGATAGCACCCACCCCAAGATTGGATAAGGCCCCGTCAAAAGCGCCATAGACAAAAGGTACTTCCGCATCCACCCCCATTAGGTCAGCCATTGCAGGCGACAAACCCACAGCTTGATCAATCGAGTCAACAATCTCTGGTAATTGATCAACCGATACCTCCAACATCTCCAGAATATCTGAATCCCAATTTTGAGTAGTAAGGTTCATTAAACCGGTACAAGAAGCTATCGAAATATCAATTCGAAATTGGCCAAATAAGCGCCAAAATAAGTAAGACTTAATATCCGCATAAAAGGCCGCTTGCTTTATTAAATCTGGTTTGGTTTCTTGCAACCACATTAACTTGATTAGGGGTGACATTGGGTGAATTGGTGTCCCCGTCTTTTCATAAATTATTTTAGCCTTTGAACTTTGCTTTAACGCTTCCGCTTGTCGCCGCGCTCGAGTATCAGCCCAAGTCATCACGCGACTGATTGGTTGATGATCCTGATCAAGCAAAATCAAACTCTGATTAGCACAGGAAAAAGACACGCTAGTCAGTTGATTACCGTCTTCATGAGTTAGTCCGGCAGCATCATGAATCATTTGTAAAACCGCTTGAACAATCTCTTCTGGATCTTGTTCCGCCATCCCATCCTGATTTCGATACAGACGATAGCCCTGTTGAAACTTATTTATGACATTCGCATTCTGATCATACAAAACTGCTTTAGTACTGGTTGTTCCAATATCGACCCCAATATAATATTTCATTTTCATCCCTCGAATTCATTTTTGGTTTATCGATACACCAATAATAAAACACGTGTGTAAGCGCTGTCAATATAATCTATTAAAAAAGTCCTGCCAATGGCAAGACTTTAAAAAAATTATTTAACATCTAAAACTTCAACTTCCATGGAACCGCCATTTGGTAATTCAACATTAACCTTATCGCCAATTTTGTGACCAATTAAACTCTTGGCCATTGGTGATTCATTGGAAATTTTTCCTGACATGGGATCTGACTCTGATTCTCCCACAATCACATACGATTCGGGTTCCTCATCTGGAAGCTCCTTAAAAGTTACTTCACGTCCCAATGCTACCTCATCAGCGGCAACATTATCGTTGTCAATGATTTCGGCATATTGAAGCATATTTTCAATTTGCGCGATACGTCCTTCGACAAAAGATTGTTCATCCTTAGCAGATTCATATTCAGAGTTTTCTGATAGATCCCCATAACTCCGCGCAATCTTAATCCGGTTAATAACTTCAGGGCGACGAACCAACCGGAAGTTTTCAAGTTCTTCTTCTAACTTTGCTTTTCCCTCTAATGTCATGGGATAAGTTTTTTCATCTGCCATTAAAGCACTCCTTACTATATGTATTCACAGTTTTTAAACTGTACCACTCACGGAAATTTTTTTCAACTAATTTATTAGATCCGATGCCCTCGCTGTACCAAAATATCGCGAACCTTCGTGGCTAAAAGATCGATTGCCACCTGATTCTTGCCCCCTTCTGGAACTATAATATCGGCATAGCGTTTGGTCGGTTCAATAAATTCATGATACATCGGTTTGACGGTCGTTAAATATTGATCAATGATTGACTCAATTGACCGGCCACGCTCCACCATATCTCGTTGGATTCGTCGAATAATCCGAATATCATCATCCGTATCAACATAAACCTTAATATCCATCAGGTTCCGTAACCGTTCATCATCAAGGATCAAAATTCCTTCTAGGATTATGATTTCAGGCGGTTCTACATGGCGAGTTTCATTTGAACGGGTATATTCAGCATAATTATAAACCGGCATTTCAATTGCTTGATTATGACGGAGCTGATCTAATTGTTGATATAACAAATCATTATCAAAGGCTAACGGATGATCGTAATTAACCGCTTTGCGCTCTTCCATCGTCATAGAAGCTTGATCATTATAATAAGTATCTTGCGTGATAATTTCCATCGATTGACCATTCATGAGATCATAAATAGCATGACTAACCGTGGTTTTACCACTACCTGAACCGCCTGTTACCCCAATTACTACGGGTCGTTTTCTTGCCATGACCTACTCCTAACGAATTTCCGCCGCTAAGGTTGTTTGAAGATGATCAACTACTTTTTCAAAGGCCGCATTAACTTGGTCTTCGGTTAAAGTATTCTGCCGATCTTGGTAAGTCAGCGTGTAGGCAAGTGACTTCTTCCCAGCTGGTAAATGAGCTCCTTCATACAAATCAAAGAGTTGAACGTCAACCAAGTATTGACCACCTTTAGCCTGAATGGCTTCCACAATTTGAGCATTCGTAACGGTCTGATCAACTAACAAGGCCACATCGCGGGTAACGGTTGGATATTTACTGATTGGTTCATAGTGATGGTCTAAGCGTGGTGCAGTTTCTAACTGACTCAGATCTAACTCCATCACATAAGTTTCAGGAATCTTATAGGCTTGGGCAGTCATTGGATGTACTTGTCCAAGAAAACCGATTAATTGATCATCTAAATAAACATCCGCTGTCCGTCCTGGATGCATTTCAGCGCGTTGATCATTTGCTCGGTAGGAAACTTTCCCCGCAATAGCTAAATTAGTTAATAGTTGTTCTAAAATCCCCTTAACCGTATAGAAATCAACTGGTTGGGCATTATCTAACCAAGAATTAGTCGTTAAGGAACCAGTTAAGGCAATGGCTACATGCTCAGGTTCGTCTGGTCGATTTTGCCCTGCTTGGGGTAAAAAGACCCGTCCTTCCTCATACAAAGCTACATTCTCAACTTGCCGAGCGACATTATAAGCCACATCGTTTAATAGGCCGCTAATGATATTCATCCGTTCAGCAGTGTGATCAGAACTCATTGGATAATCCAATTGCACTGGGGCAGTTTCAGAAGGATTAATCTTAAATTGACGCGCTTTTTCATCGGTAGTCAAGGAATAACTGATTGCTTGATTTAATCCCATGCCCTCTAAGACGCGCCGAGCCTCTCGAACTAATTTTTGCCAAGCAGTAAGGCCACCTTCCGTATCGCCGGTTGCTGGCAAAGTTGACGGTAAATTGTCATAACCATAAATTCGAGCAATTTCTTCGTATAGATCAGCTTGAATTTCAATATCCCAGCGCCGTGGTGGAACTACTACTTCCAAATGATCATCATTCATCACTTGAGTCGTGAATTGCAGTTGTTTAAAAATCTGTTGTAAATCGGTCATTGACAAATCAGTTCCAAGAACATCATTTGTCTTGGTAAGCGATAAATCAATGTTAACGTCGCGTGCAACTTTTTCGCTCCCCGTGGCAATTCCTTGGGTCGCTTGTCCGCCCGCCAATTCTTGCAGCCAGTAGGCGGCTTCATTCAATGCTTGCTCACACATTGCTGGGTTAATGCCTCGTTCAAACCGCATGGAGGATTCACTATGCAAATCTAAACGCCGGGCTTGCTTCCGTACTAAGATAGGATCAAAGATGGCCGATTCAAGAACTACATTAATTGTTTGATTATCAATTTTGCTATCGTCACCACCCATTGTCCCGGCTAAAGCTACCGGATGATCACCGTCGGCAACTACGAGATCCTGACTAGACAATTCCCGATCTTCACCATCTAAAGTAACTAAGTGTTCATCAGCTTGCGCATGACGAACCGTTAAATGTTTTTGATTGAGTTTGTCAAAATCAAAACTGTGGAGCGGTTGTCCATACTTCAGCAAAATATAATTGGTTACGTCGACAACATTATTAATCGGCCGAACCCCAGCATTCCAAAGACGAATCTGAAGCCACATAGGGCTATCTTGAATCGTCACATTCTTAATCACCCGCGCCTTATAGGTTGGAGCTAAATCAGGATCAGGAATTTCAACTTGTAATAGGTCGGTCGTCTTTTCTGCACTGGCTTCTTTAACTGTATGCATACTAAAGTTCACTGGCAAGTTATACATGGCTGCAATATCATTAACGTTCCCATACATGCTAAACATGTCACCCCGATTAGGCGTTACATCCGTTGCAATGATGGTATCGTCCATCCCTAAATATTGGAAAACACTGTCACCCACTTGGGCGTCATCAGCCATGAACCAAATTCCTTCTTCATAGTCCTTTGGCGCTACTTTTTCACTAAAGCCAATTTCTTGTAAGGCACATAACATGCCATTAGATACTTCGCCACGAATTTTGCCTTTCCGGATTTTTTGATTATCAGCCACTCGTGCTCCCGGTAAAGCTACGATCACCTTTTTTCCCGCCGTTACATTAGGTGCTCCGCAAACAATTTGCACCGTCTCATCTGAACTAATTTGAACCTGACAAAGTTTTAGATGATCTGATTCTGGATGTGGTTGGCATGATTCAATATAACCAACTACCAGCTTACTTAAGCCCGTACTTGGTGAATAAACATCATCAATTTCCACAGAAGTGCGCGCCAGTTTTTCAGCTAATTCAGCTGGTTCAATCTGATGGTCTGCCAGTGGTAAATATTCATTAAGCCATTGATATGATAAATTCATGTTAATTATCCTTTCTGATCAAATTGAGTTAAGAAGCGCATGTCATTTAAGTAGAAGTTCCGAATGTCTTCCACTCCATACTTAAGCATTGCAAAACGGTCTGGTCCCAATCCAAAGGCAAACCCACCGTAGACTTCGGGATCTACTCCTGACATTTTTAAAACGTTAGGGTGAACCATCCCGGCCCCTAAAGCTTCAATCCAACCGGTTTGCTTACAAATACTGCAACCCTGACCATGACAATTGAAACAAGTGATATCTGCTTCTACTGAAGGTTCTGTAAATGGGAAGTAGCTTGGTCGTAAGCGAACTGATAATTCGTCGCCAAATAGATTTTGTGCAACCGCTTCTAAAGTTCCCTTTAAGTCAGCCATCGTAATATGCTCACCAATCACGATTCCTTCGACTTGATGGAATTGATGACTGTGGGTAGCATCATCAGTATCCCGTCGGTAAACTTTCCCGGGCGAGATCATCTTTAAAGGCCCCCGTGAAAAATCATGCTTTTCCATCATTCGAGCTTGCATCGGGGAAGTCTGAGTTCGCATCAAGATGGAAGGGGTAATGTAAAAAGTATCTTGCATGTCACGGGCTGGATGGTCCTTTGGTAAGTTTAATTTTTCAAAATTATAAACTTCCTCTTCCACTTCATGCCCGGTAGCAACTTCATATCCCATCCCAACAAACAAATCGATAATTTGATCGATAATCTGCTGTATAACGTGCGGTTGTCCTTGAATCACTGGCCGTCCAGGTAGAGTTACGTCTAAAGTTTCGCTAACTAATTGCTGATTCAACCGAGCGGCTTCAATTGCAGCACGTTTTTCATCTAAAGCCACTTGAATTTGATCGCGGATCTCATTTGCAAATTGGCCAACCTTTGGACGTTCTTCCTTTGATAAATCCTTCATTCCCCGTAAAACGGCGGTTATTGGTCCCTTTTTTCCTAAGAACTTAACACGTGCCTCATTGATGGCCTGATCATCAGTACTATTTTGAATTGCTTCTAAGGCTTGCGCCCGCAGTTCAGTTAATTGGTCTTTTAAACTCATTTCATTCTCCTTACTAGGGTACGAAAAAAGCCCCGTCCACAAGGGACGAGGCTTCGCGGTACCACCCTAATTCATGATATAACTATATCAAACACTTGGTGATTGGTAACGATAATCAACCGGATACAAAGTATCAACTCCGGAAGTGAAATTCATTGACTTGGTACTCAATGGCTTTCAGTCCATGGCCATTGTCCCTGTTTCCCGACATCAACTACTAGTTTCCATCTTGGTTATTAACATTGCCATTCTATCGAACTGGTTAACAATGGTCAAGATCTTTCAAGAATTCTCCTAAGATTTTACCGCCATTTCTTACTCCAATCATGAACGGCATCCATAATTGGGGCTAATTCTAACCCCGATTGGGTTAATCGATAGGCTGGTCGAGATGAATGACCACCATCGACCACCCGTTCAATAATTTCTTCATCTTCTAATTCTCGCAACCGTTCACAAAGGACCCGATCACTACATTTTTCAACTTGACAGGCTAAATCCTTAAATCGCGCTTCATGTTCATTTAAGAGCACTTCAATAATTAGGCCATTCCACTTCTTGCCTAAAATTTCAAAAGTTTTCGCAAAATGTGGACACAAACTGAAGTCACTGGTGGTTGTTGATAACTGTTCCATTCACTCGCTCTCCCCTCATTTGATGACGTGTTTGACGTCGACTAGCTTGGTAACGACGCTGTAGATTTCGCTTTTGATGACGCAATTTTTTCCGCATAGGACGGAAAAATTCGTGTTCGGCTTCATAATCATCCACCAAAGAAACAATCAAGCTTTCCCAATACTTAGGCACTGCTAAAGTCGAACCAAACATATGCTTCAGGATTATATCTTGCTCCTTATCATTCAGGTCTGTCAACTTTTCTGCATTTCGTAAGGCAACTCGCGGATGAATAAACGCGTGGGTTCCTAAATCAAATTTAGTCGTACGCCAATCATAATAAAATAAATCATGTAAGATCCCGGCCCGCGCCGTACTTTCATAATCTAAGTTCAATTTTTTAGCAACCCGATAACTATCATATGATACAGCAATCGAATGTTGGAGCCGGTTTGAATGATGGTGTTGAGTATAATTTGCTAATGCTTTTACTTCTGGTTTTGCTAAAAGATCTTCTACAATCGCTACATATTCTGGATCTTTTCGCCAACTTTGATCTGTCTTCATAATGGGTCGTGTCCTTTCTAAATCCAGGTCCTTTATTATATTTTACCCGGTTTGGCTAGCGAAAAGTAAGCCATTTCATCTAAATTATTACAAACTTAAGAACTAATTCACGGAAAACATTAAAATCCCGGCCGACACCGCCACATTCAGTGATTCAGCTTGTCCGGGCATGGGAATATAAACGTTTTTAGTCGTTAACTGTAACAGGTTATCGGCCATTCCTTGTCCTTCATTCCCCATTACGAAAGCCACTTGATCACTTTGTGGTAGCTCGTGATAGCTAATGGCTTGGGGATTTAATTCCGTCCCATAAACCGGAATGCCATTTGCTTGCATCGCGGGTATTAAATCACTCAACTCAGCTGTTGCTAAACTAATATGAAATTGGCTTCCCTGCATTGAACGCATAACTTTTGGACTAAAAAAATCTACCGTTCCCTTTCCAGCAACTACTCCATCAAAACCAGCCGCATCTGCCGTTCGGACCATGGTACCCACATTTCCTGGATCTTGGACCCGATCTAGTAATAACCACTTGCCCGATTTTGGAATTGTCTTCAATTGTAAAAGGGGCAACTCAACAACTGCTGCAATACCTTGAGGGGTTACTGTAGCCGTGATTTCTTGCATAATTCCACCAGTAACCTGATAGACTTGATTAACGCGTGCTACAATATCATTATGTAAAGCTAATTCCGCTTTCGTTCCGATTAAAGCCGTGATTTGAACTTGGCTTTGCAGGGCTTCTTGAACTAAATGCCACCCATCTAATAGATAGCTTTGACTTTGTTGACGCCCTTTTTTAGTTTGTAATTTTTTCCATTGTTTAACCCGTTGATTTTGGGTTGAGGTAATTATTTCCACCATTTGTCACCTATTTGTTTAATTTGTTCAATCATACCATAAGTTAGAAACTGGAGATGAATCGAATGATTAATTATGAAATTCTTGTTGATGGTATTGTCCAAGGCGTTGGCTTCCGCTGGGCTACAAAACAACTTGCCGATCAACTGGGCTTAGTCGGCCTAGTCCGTAATCTGCCAAATGGTAAAGTCTTTATTATTGCTCAAGGTCCCAAAGAGCAAATGACCACATTTGTTAATCAACTCAAACAGGGACCGAATCCATACTGTCAAGTTGACCACGTCTATGTTAGCCAAAAGAACATCGGCGACTTCCATAACTTTCAAGTTACCATGTAGGTTAGGAGTGGTATTTAACCCGCTTTTACGGTAAGATAGCATTTGTACATTTTATTTAAAGGAAGTCTAGCATGAAACATAAACGATTGTTTACCTTATCCGGACTAACCCTTCTCGGCTTGGTCCTCAGTGGTTGTGTTCGGACCACTAAAAGCGGAAAGCCTTATGGGATCATCTATGATTACCTGGCGAAACCAATGCAACATTTTATGGAATGGTTAGCGGGAATCTTTGGTGGGAACTACGGCTTAGCTATCATTGCCTTAACCATAATTATCCGGTTGATTTTGTTTCCCATCATGTTTAACCAGATGAAAAAGTCGACCATGATGCAAGAGCGGATGTCTAAACTCCAACCGCATTTAAAGGAACTACAGGAACGGCAAAAAAATGCCAAGACTCCAGAAGAACAAGCTCTAGTTGGCCAACAAATGATGTCATTTTATCGTGATAATAATGTCTCTTTAACGGGTGGCATTGGTTGTTTACCATTATTGATTCAACTACCGATTTTTGCCGCCCTGTATGCAGCAATTCGTTATTCTCCCGAATTATCAAGTTCTCCTTTCTTTGGGATTCCACTTGGTAAACCAAGCATCATTATGGCTCTGTTAGCTTTTGTTACTTACGCAATCCAAGGGGTCTTGTCTTTGCAAGGAGTTCCTCAAGAACAACGAGCTCAAATGCGCAGTGCCATGTTAATTAGTCCGATTATGATCTTGTTTATTTCTTGGACTTCTTCAGCTGGTTTAGGACTCTACTTCTTTGCTGGCGGAATTTTTGCCATTTTGCAAACCGTTTTAATTAATCTCTATCGTCCAAGAATTCGGAAACAAATTGAAGAAGAATTAAAAGATAACCCTATTAAGGTACCTGATCCAATCCAGCCCGCTAATTCTCAATCGGATGTTCAATCAACCATTGATCAATTACGGAATGATCGCCAAAAATCGGATCACGAACATCATCATAAAGGGCGGAATGCGGGTAAACAACATCATCAATCATAAAACTAGGTCGGGTTCGCCCGACTTTTCTTTTGAAAGGAAAACCTATGATTAAACCCATTTGTAAAGATCCTCAGGTCCTAAGTCAGCCTAGCCAACCAGCTAACCTTCAGGATTGGCCAATCGCCCAAGATCTTCTCGATACGCTAGTTGCTCACCAAAAAGAATGTGTCGGGCTAGCCGCAAATATGATTGGGATTAACAAACAAATCATTGCGATTAGCCTGGGACCAATTAATATCGCCATGCTTAATCCACAGATTACCGCTAAGGAGTATCCTTATCAAACTCAAGAAGGATGTCTCAGCCTGATTGGTCAACGGACAACCAGGCGCTATCAAGAAATTACCCTTGTTTATCTAGATCAAACTGGACACCAACAAAAATTGTCCCTCCATGGCTGGGCCGCACAGATTGTGCAACACGAGATCGATCATTGCCATGGCATTATCATTTAATGCAAAAATCCCCTGAATGAACCTACTCAGATTCATCCAAGGGATTTTTTAAACTACTTCTTCGGCATAAATCTCATCTAAAATTCGTTCAGCCAAGACCGCTTGATGAGCTTTTTTATCATCACCTGAGCCACGATAAGGATTCTCAAAGACTTGGGCAATATGTGAATTCTTAACAACCACAATTCGATTGGCCATCCGAGTTGCTTCATGGACATCATGAGTAACGAGGACCGTAGTTAACTGACGACTTTGCNGTAACGAGGACCGTAGTTAACTGACGACTTTGCGTTAGATCCATAATTAAATCTTGCATTTTTAGTCGCGTTAAGGCATCTAAGGCGCCGAGCGGTTCATCCAACAATAATAATGGTGGATTATCCATTAATGCTCGCGCTAAAGCAATCCGTTGCTTCTGTCCTCCTGAAAGGCGACTCGGGTAATAATCACCATAATCAGCTAATTCAACCGCTGCTAACAATTCATCCGCTTGTCGAACTTTATCTTCTTGATGATTACCAAAGGTCAAATTATCCCGCACCGTCATCCATGGTAAAAGACGATCATCTTGGAACATCACTCGTGACTGACGGTTAATGCCATTAATTTCTTGACCAGATTGTTCAATCTTACCAGTACTTGGCTGTTCCAAACCAGCAATCATCCGTAATAGGGTCGTTTTCCCGCCACCGCTCATCCCAACTAAGGCGACAAAATCATTTTGATTAATCGTTAAATTAGCATTGCCTAAGGCGGTTTTTTGTCCATATACTTTTGTCACATCATTGATCGTTAATAATTCAGACATCATTTTCCCTCCTAGCCTTGTTGGCGCCAATTCAAGAACATCACTTCAAGGTTTTTCGCAATTATATCCGATAATTTTCCGAGTAAGGCATAAATCACAATACATAGGAAAATTGTCTTCATATTCATTAATTGTTGGGCGTTGGTGGACATGTAACCAATCCCTGAATCAGCAGAAACCGTTTCAGCAACAATTAAGGTAGTCCACATAACCCCAAGCGCATACCGAAGCCCCATTAAAATAGTTGGTAAGGCACCAGGAAAGATTATCTTAGTAAACATTTGCCGCTTGTTTAACCCATAAGATTTACCCATTTCAATTAAATTAGGGTCGACTGAAGTAATCCCATGAAAGGTATTTACATAGACCGGGAACATACATCCAACAGCTACTAATGAAATTTTAGCTCCTTCATTAATCCCTAATACCAAGATTACTACGGGAATTAAAGCTAAGTGCGGAATATTCCGGACCATTTGGATGGTGGAATCAAAAGCTGCCCGGGAGAGCCGGGAAACACCATTGGCAAACCCTAAGATAAAACCAATCCCACCACCAATTAGTAAACCAGAAGTGGCCCGATAAAGTGAGATACAAATATTAGTGAATAATTCACCCGAGAGTGCTAATTTCCAGCCTTGTTGCAGTACTTCCACTGGTGAGGGCAAAAACGTCGAAGTGACGATTCTGGTATCGACAACTACTTCCCAGGCAACTACTAAGAGAACGGGAATTGCCCACGGTAGAATTTTAATTAACCGATCCTCCAAGGTTCGTTGACTAACCTTGGGCGAGATAGGTTCTTGTACTTGAATTTGTTTACTTTCAACCATTTCCATCTTCATCACCCCTCGTCTTATTTCAGATATTGCACATGATCACTGATGTCAACTTTTTTGGTGATCACTTTAGCTTGATAAAATAGATCTGCGATTTCTTGTTCTTCCTTAACGGTAGCTTTCGTCATCGCTTCCCAACTATAGGACCGCCGGTTAACCATCTTGGTAACTACTTTGGTGCTTAATTTCAGCTTCTTAGCCATCATCTTAATAACCTTGGACTTATGTTTGTTAGCCCATTGCATATCTTGATTAGCATACTTAATAATCAAGCGGGAAGCTTCTTCATTATCTTCAGCAAAACTGGTGCTAGCCATCAAATATGAACGGTTATTAACCCCTAAGGTCTTACCGTTAACTAGTAATTTTGAATTACCGGTTACTTCTGCTTGTGAAGTTGCTGGATCCCAGTTTGCCCATGCATCCACTTCGCCGTTATTATAAGCGACACTAGCTGCCGATTGATCCAAATTCTTCAAGGTAACATCGGAAGTTGATAATCCTGCCTTCTTCAAAGCCATCCGTAACATGTATTCCGAACTGGTTCCTTTTGTATAGGCAATCGTCTTCCCCTTCAAATCAGATAAGGAATCAATGCCGGAATCATTTTTGACTAAGATTCCCGAGCCATTTGCTTTATCCGCTCCGGCAGCAATATAAGTTAATTTAGTCCCAGAAGCTAAGGCGGTTACTCCAGGGGTATCACCCGTTCGAGCATAATCGATACTACCCGAGGCCAGTGCTTGCATTTCGGCCGATCCGTTGGAGAATTCTTTAAACTTGACTTTGTAGCCCTTGGCTTTCATCTTCTTAGCAAACTCACCACGGGTTTTTGAAATATCAAACTCATCCCCAGCCTGATAACCAATCGTAATGGTTTTTAAACTACTAGATGAATCTGCATAGGTTAAGCGGTAACCGATAAATGCAACAACTAGCCAGGCCACTAATAGGACTAAGGTAACAATTTTACGGACTGAACGATTTTCTTTCATTAACTCACGCTCCTTATACGGCTAATTCGGCTTGCATTAACTGTGTTACCTGTTGTGACAATTGTGGTCGCATAATTTTACCAGTTGGATTTAATGGGAATTCATCTACAAAGTAAACTGCCGTTGGCCGCCGATATTTAGCTAATTTAGCGGCAGCATATTCCATAATTTGATGTTTTAAGAAATTAGATTTCTTTTGACCATCTTGTAAAATAACCACGGCCGTCACGGCTTCCCCATAAATTTCATCAGGGGTTGGCACGACTGCCACATTTTTAACGTAATCAAGTTCCCCGATCACATCTTCAACCAGGGTAGGATTAACTTTTTCGCCCCCGTGATTAATTAAATGTTTCTTCCGACCGTTTAACCATAGATAGCCATCTTCATCAAAGTAACCTAAATCACCGGTATGGAACCAACCATCATGAAAATCTTTTTGGGCGCGTTCGTCACCATTTAAATATTCCGTAATAACATGGGGACCTCGAATGGCAATTTCTCCTTCAACTTGGGGATCACTTGTATAACCATTGTCAGTAATAATCTTAACTTCGGAACCATATGGGATTCCAACAGATCCCAATTTAATAGCATCTAATGGATTCAAGGTACATTGACTACATGATTCTGTCATGCCGTAGCCTTCTAGAATCGGCACCTTAAATTCATTTACAAATTGTTCATGCCGCCCCACTGGTAACATGGCTGATGCACAACGGATAAACCGTAAATGATGGTTAGGATTAAATTCGGCTTTTGAGGCTTCATTTTTCAAAAGAATCGTGACAATCGTTGGAACAACCGACGACCAAGTACAATCATCTTCATTAATCCAATGCCAGAATTTTGAAGCGGAAAACTTGGGGGCAATCACAATCCGGCCACTAACTAGGAGCATCGAATTAATGATTAACTCTTGGGCATTGATATGAAACATTGGCATTACAATCAAAACCGTATCATCCGATGTCATGCGGTGGGTATAGGCATCATCTTGGGCCGCTTGCCACATAAACTTATGTGGTAATCCAACTTGCTTGGGCTTTCCAGTGGTTCCAGAAGTATTTAAAATCCAGCCCAAACTTTCTTCATTAGGCTCCAGTAGACGGCCATCGTTTTGATTCGTTTTTTTGCTCAGAATCACCAATCCTTCTGGAAAGGTTTCTAAGTTCACTAACACCGAATCCAAATCATCACGTCCCGCGAAAGCTGTGGCCATCTCGGCCGTAAAAATCATTGCTGGATATTGATGTTCTTCATAATCAGCCACTAACTCTGCCGCCGTGGAGGTTGCAGATACCGGGTGGGCCGTCATCCCATAACGCCATAGGGCTTGATTAATTGGTAAATAAGCTGCCGTATTGGCCAATGCCATAAAGACTACATCATCAACTGACAAATTTATGGTCTGAAAGACGGCTTGCAAAGTTTGAATATCATTTTCCAGATCTTCACCCGTAAACCAGCGCCCTAACCGAATGTCTTTCACAACGGGGCGCCGCCAATTGTTAGTTAATTGTGCTTTTAAATCATGAGTTAACTTGGTCATAGTTTCTTACCTTCTTTCGAAAATTTATTTTTTGTGGTCGACCGACAAGCACACCGAATGGTGGCACCTTGTAACAGAAGAATGAAATTAGCCATGCTCCTCCAAGGGCAATCAAGTACCCAAATGGTAAAAGGATAATTAATTCCCAACTGGACACATTATTTTTGATTAACTCTAACAAACCGGCTAACAAGGATAGCGAAGCCGTTTGGGTCAAATAAACCCCAAAGGATAATTTTGAAGACAAATCCACGGCCTTGGTAAAGGGTTGCCACTTTGGTAATTGACGACGTCGCGCATATTGTTGACTTAAAGCAATGATTGTCAAAATCATGAAACTTGCATAAAACATCAAGTATGGTTGATGAATCAGGTTTGCATAATGGCGATTAAGATGTAGAACCTGAACATTATATTGATAAAGAACCAAAGTTCCGAGTGCCAAAAGAGCAGTGATCGCATAAATCTTTTTTCGATGAGTCTGAAGCCAGTTAGTAAAGGCTTGATAATGAATCGCTACATAAGCCCCGGCCATGAAGTAAAACTGGTAGGCAAAAACATTGATCCCATAATTGCGGATCCAATATGGCCAGTTGCTAGTATCTAAATGTGGTAATTGATATTTGACAAAGTATAAAAATACCAACTGTAAGATTCCACTAATGACTAAGAGCAAACCATGATGCCCTTCTGTCTTTCGATAAATCCATACCATAATTGGGAAGATTAGGTAAAGTTGCATTGTGACCAGGATGTAGTAAAGATAGAAATAATTTCCATGTAGCAATCCCAAGCCCAATTCACTCAGCCATGATGAAAAAGTGATCGTACTTCCCGTAAAAACAGCGGTCATTATTAAAAAGAATCCCATCCAGAAAACATAAGGAATCCCAGATCCCTTGTATCGTTTCTTCCAAAAGACCCAGTAGTTAATTTCTGGTTTGTAATAATATACCAGAAATAAAACCAATCCGGTAACGAACATGAAACCCATCCGGGTAAAATGAAGGATCAAGTGGGTAGAAACCAAAAAATTGTAGGCCCAACTATTACTTGCAGCTGCCGCCGTAAAAGTCGAAGTTGTATGGTTAGCTAAAACTCCAAAAATAAAAATACAACGCATCAAATCCACTTCGTATAAATATTTTCTTTTGGTGGTTGCCATGGCTTCAGCTCCTTTCGATTTATCATGATTGCTAGTTTACCGAACGGTTTCGACCAATTTATGAATGAAAAAGTCTACTTTTTCTGGTCGTTTTCGGAATGAAATATGAATTCCAAAGAGAAATTATGAATTTACTTGTGAAAAGTAAAAAACTCCCGTAAGCTATCTCATAAGCTATTCAGGAGTATTAATCATGAAAAATTTAAAATGGTATCTTTTAGCTAGTCTGATTGCTCTAGTGAGCATTAGTGGAATCTGGCTCTTCATCGGGAGCCTTCACCAAGATCGTCCAGCTCGTTCTGACGCTGATTTTATCCAATCATCAGTCCCAACCTTTTTCCTCCATGGTTGGAAATCATCCTATCATGCTGAACAACAAATGGTTAATTATGCTAAAAAACAAGGTGTTACTACCAATATCATTGTGGCTCGGGTTCATCGTTCAGGACGAGTGACCCTTTCCAAAAATCTAAATTCTGCAGCCAAAAACCCCATCGTTATGATTAATTTCGATGATAACCATATGCGCGACTACCATACCGACGCCAAATGGTTACGTAACGTAATTGTCAAAGTTCGCCAGCATTATCACTTCACCCGCTATAACCTAGTTGGGCATTCAATGGCCAATATGACCATTTATCACTTTATTTTGGTCTATGGAAATGATCATCAGCTCCCAAAATTACAGAAGATTGCTGATATTGCCGGCAATTATAATGGGATTTTAGGAAAGAAGCATCAGCCCATCCACATTAAAAATCACCCAAATATGAAGCCCCAAGAAATGTTGCCCGCTTACCAACAATTATTAAAGCTACGTCAGACTTTCCCTAAAAAACAAATCAAAATTTTAAATATCTATGGTGATTATGATCATTCTGGAACCGATGGACACGTTGCTAACGCGTCAACCCTATCTTTAAAATATCTCTTAAATAATCGCGCCAAATCATACCGGGTGATTAAGATCACGGGATACCATGCTAACCATAGCGGGCTCCACAACAATTTAAAAGTTGATCGAATCTTAGTTGATTTCCTTTGGCGGAAGCATTAACTAAAAAAGGCCAGCGTCACCAAAATGGAAAAATTCCATTTTAGGTGCCACTGGTCTCTTTTTTAGCTACTAATCTTTTTCCTCAATGATTGGTAATTTAACCGTAAATACTGACCCCGATCCCAAGGTACTTTCTAGGGTGATCATACCATGATACCCCTCGATCAATCGCTTAGCAATGGCCAATCCCAGCCCATTGCCCCCCTTCTTTCGGCTCCGCGCTTTATCAACCCGATAAAAGCGATCAAAGACTTTATCAATATCTTCATCCGCGATTCCTTCTCCATAATCCTGAATCCCAATTTCCACAAAATTAGCACTTCGGGATAAGGAAAAATCAACTTCAGGACGATTAGTAGAATATTTGACAGCATTATCACAAAGGATAATCATAATCTGTTCCAAATGATCATGATATATTGGTGAAATCACTTCGCCTGGTAAATCATCATCCATCACAAAAGTATAATCGGGATGAATCATCTTAAAGTTATTATAAACCTGCATTACCACTTCTTTAACCGGCGTAGTAGCATCGCGGAAGTTTAATTCCACTTGTTCGGCACGACTTAGATCCAGCATCTCTTGAACCAAATTATTCATCCGTTCCGTTTCTTTTAGTGAAGCTTGAATCGAGTCAGCTAAAACTTGGGGATCATCTTTTCCCCATCGATCCAGTAATTGCATATGTCCCTGGATAATAGCCACAGGAGTTCGTAGTTCATGAGAAACATCACCCACAAATTGTGACTGTTGGTCAATATACCGTTGCGTGCGATCCAACATCTGATTAAACATGGTTGACAGTTCACTTAATTCATCATTTTGCCTTAATTCGGGAACCCGCACGTCTTTCGTTGGATCATCACTAATCGCCTTCACCGTATCTTCAATATCATTGAGGGGCCGCAAAAAGAACCACGATAAGAAATATCCCATCAAACCACTTAGGATTACTACTAATAATAATGCGATCACGACTACTAAAAGTTGGCGCTGGTAGCGCTGGTGATAAGTATTCAGATTATTTTCAATCTGTAAATAACCAATTATTTGATGATCTTTCGAACGGATTGGCATCCGTCCTACCAAAATTTGATGGTCGTTACCCCGCATTAATGAAATCGAACGTTGGTTACTGGTTTTAAATTTGACTTGAATCTTACCAAGCTGATAAATTACTTTCCCCTGCTGATTATAAATTGCCATCTCAATTTGAGAATTACTTAGTCCTCGAACAATATCCCGTGAGAAAACTGCTTTACTGGAGGTAGATCCTACTTCCGAATTGATCTCTTGCTTAATCTGTTGTGAGGATAAAGTATCCAAATGATTATTAACCTGCTCACTAACCGAAGTCATCGTCGACGAAAGTGTCTGACGCTCTTGACGGAGCAGATCTTGCGTGAATGAACTAAAAATAATGACAATCAATAGGATTGAAATAAGCAAAGAGCCCACGGCAGTACCGAGGGCCCATTTTAATTTCAATGATAGAAAGCGCTTGGTTGAAGCTTGATTTTCCATTCATTTCACCACTTTTAGGAACGAATTACATACCCAGTTCCCCGGACTGTTTGAATGTAACTTGGTTCTCCCGGACGATCAATCTTGTTCCGTAGGTATCGAATGTAAACATCAACGACATTCGTCTCAACATTTGTATCGTATCCCCAAACCTTACTGAGCAAGTCCTTCCGAGACATAACTACGTTAATGTTCTCCATTAGGATTAACAATAATTCGTATTCCCGTTTCGTTAGGTTGATTACTTCTTCGTCCCGTCGAACGATCCGATTTTCTTTTTCAATTACTAGATCTTTATAGGTCACCTTAGTTTGGTGGTCAGAAGCGTTATCTTCTTCAATACTGATCCGTCGTAAGAGGGCCCGGACCCGGGCTAACAATTCTTCAATTGCAAACGGCTTAACAATGTAATCATCCGCCCCATGATCTAATCCCGAAACCCGATCAATCACTGAATCACGAGCCGTCATGATAATGATAGGCGTATTCTTAACTTCCCGAACCCGCCGGGCAACTTCTAACCCATTCAGTTCCGGCAACATTAAATCCAATAAGATGACATCATAATCATCTGCTAACGCCGCTTCTAACCCCTCACGACCATCTAAGGCTACTTTGGTTTCATAACCCTCATGTTTCAATTCTAGTTCAACGAAATGTGCTAAATTTTCTTCGTCTTCAATAATTAGTACTCGACTCATAAATTTCTACTCCTTCAAGGATAAAATAATATAATCCTGAATATTTTATCATAAAACCCTAATTAATTCTCTGATTTTATGATAAAAGAAAAAGCTTCTCCAGGTCCGGCACCGAAGAGAAGCTTTTACCATATCTTAATTGTTAGCAGCCACTTGCTTACCGTTGTAGTATCCACAACTTGGGCAAACCATGTGTGACTTCCGTAATTCACCACAATTTGGACATGCAGTTAAACCAGGTACAGTTAACTTAATGTGTCCACGACGATTACGCTTTCGCGTTTTTGATGTTTTCCGTGCTGGAACAGCCATGCTTAACACCTCCTTATAAATTTCTTATCCACTAGTGGTTTTTAGCCGTTCGCTATTTACCATTATCCTGATCAGGAAATAAATTTTTTAACTTAGCGAAACGTGGATCAACCTGTTGATGCTGTTGCTGGTCTAACTGATCTTCAGTTATCACTGACCAATCCTTCCCTTTAGGAAGCGCCTCGCCAGCTTTCTCAGCAGCAGTTAAAACTTTTAATGGAATTTGTTCCACAATATTTTCTGACAAGATTCGATCTAAATCAATTAACTCATCATCTTCCAAATAGAAGACTACTTCATCGTCATCATATCGATCAAAATGACTGTGCTCATTGGTATAAGACTCAGTAATGTCAAAAGAAAGTTGTAATTCCACTGGTTCTAGCGAACGACTCGATGGTGTTGTCACCGTAGTGTCAACATGCATCCCGATCGTCGCATCACCTTTATCAAATGACCAATAACCATCAACTTTAATTGGCGCGACTGCCAAAATCTGTTCTGGAAATCGTTTCGTCATCATTACGTTGAGATCAAAAGTGGTTGCCAGATGAAGTGGTTCATCATGGTAACGTGATAAGTCTTCCAGAGACCATTTCATAGCTTTTCCTCCTAATGCAACATTTTTTATTATACGCATCCCCTATTCGCTTGTCAATGTTATTTCCTTGACAGTGCGAATTGGCGCATGTTTCATATCTTGTTCTACCTTAGTAAAGTTTTGGTATAATTTCCCCGCTCGATAATCCAGGTTAAAGCGCCCATCTCGTTCATCCCGATTCACCTTTACAATTAAGGGATAGTCGAGCTGCTTTTTCACTTGATTTAAATAAGCTTGACCAACTTGATTAAAACCCAGGACATGGTGATATGGAACTTGTTGATGGCGATCGTGTTCAGCCTTGCTAATATTCAAAATGACATATAGAGATAAGCGACTTAAATAAGCATAAGTATAGCGCTTGGTTTTCACTAAGCGAATAAAATCAGCATAGGTTAAGGCACGTTGGGCTGCTTCCTTCATACGATATTCAATTCCTTCACCCATTTGGTAAATCTGTTGAAGCCATTCAACAGGCGTTTGAATCAATTGATTTCGTAAGATTGGGTATAAAAGTTCCCACGATGGTAAGCGCTGTAACTGAGCTAATTCATTCATGGTAGCTGCAGGAACTGTATTTTTAATAGTTTTTAGATCTGACCAAGCCGCCCGAATCGCACTTGCGCTAGCGAGCTTGCCAGTAATGGTTTGATCATGATAATCATTGCCTCGTCGCTGAATTGGTAACAAATTCATGGTATAGTGCCCCTCTTGTCGCGCTTTATAATAGGCAAAAGCTAGAATATCATTAGGATCAGTCAGCGAATAACCAGTTTGAGCACTCAATTGTTGATTAAATTGGGTGGCATAAGTTGCATGATAATCCTTAAAATTGCTGGCCTTAAACTTAGTTTCTGCCGCAACCAAGGAGTCAAAGTTCCATTCTGGATGTTCAGCACCAAAGACCACGGTCGCTACCTGAAGATCATTTAATAGTCTTAACGCCCCCTCCGCAAAACGATGCGCTGGTTGGACGGCATTAAAAACTGGTAACTCGACCACTAGGTCCACCCCATTAGCCAAAGCGGCTTGGGTGCGTTGCCACTTGTCTAAAATGGTTGGCTCCCCACGCTGGGTAAAATCCCCACTCATTACAGCCACTACTACATCAGCACCTGTTAGCAGTCGTGCTTGTTGAAGATGATAGCGATGTCCATTATGAAATGGATTGTATTCAGCTACTAAACCCAGTGCTTGCATCCAATTCTCCTATTTTTGACAAACAAAGAACCAGCGAGTGGTATGTTCATCAACCGCTGCTTTCCCAAAATCAGCTCGTACTTCAATCTTTTGATATCCTAACTTTTCCAAAGCCTTCAGTACCCATTCGAGGGGATACGAACGTTGAAAGTGCATTTCAGAAATACGATCATATTGTCCATTATTAGACTGTACAAAGAAAGTTAAATCATGGATTACCCCATGTTCAACATCATCGTCTGCAAAACTTTGCCACATAAAGGCACGTTGCTGATCCTCATCTTGATAATTGAACATATATCCTGGATAGACCTGATCCATTTGATAAGGTGACATCATATCAAAGATGAAATAACCCCCATCCTCAAGATGGGCATAGATTTCACTCAATGCCTGTTGGAACTCAGCAAAATTGTTGAGATAACATAAGGAATCGGCAAAACAAGTAATCACCGGGTACTGTGGCAAATCACCAAGCGCTAACATATTCCCCTCAACTAGCATTAGATCAACTTGCGCCGCTTCCCGATGTTCAACCGCTAAACTCAACATCTCTGGTGATAAATCAAGATCCGTCATTTCGTAGCCTCGTTGAGCCAGTAGAATTGCTAATCGACCGGCCCCACCAGCGACATCTAAGATTGCCGTTGGTTGTGGAACAATGGTTTGAACAAAATCAGCCCAAGCTTGATACATCTCATCATCAAATAATTCATCATACAGACGCGCAAAAGTTTGGTAGATCATTAATCATTAATCCAATCTTTAATATTAACTAAGGGTGCTTCCGACCAAAGTTTTTCCAAATTGTAGAATTGGCGCGTTTCTTCGCGGAAAATGTGCACCACCACTTCACCTAAGTCAACTAAGATCCATTGGGCTGCATTTTTTCCTTCGACACTGCCAATTGGTAATTTTAGTTCATACGACTTTTTTACAATGGCATCAGCGATGGCTTGAACCTGCCGATTTGATCCTCCCGTCATTACTACAAAGTAATCGGCCATAGGGCTAATTTGATCAACCTTTAAAGCTACAATATCTTCTGCTCGGCGACCATCCGCCTCCGTTACCACCATTTTTAAAATTTCTTCGCTATTCATCTAGTAAAAATTCCTTTCTGTATTGCGGGACCCATGCATTATAGGTATCAATGGTTGCTGGATATACCGAGGCACCCTTTTGAACTAAGTAATTTAAGGTGTGCCAGGTTTGAAAGGCCACTCCCTTTGCTAAGGACTGCTGTGTGATTTGGCGCGCCTGATCAACCCCTGGAAAGTCACGGCCAGGTTCAATATAATCAGCCATGTAGAGCACTTGCGATAATTTAGTCATGACAGTCCCCCCAACCGTATGCTGGCGAATAGCATCCAAAATCCGTTGGTCATGAACTAACAATTCATCGGCGACCATCTCAGCTCCCACTACTCCATGCCAAATGGCGTTGCCAGCGGATAGTAAATCAGGCTCTAATTTTTTTGCCTTAATTACTTGTATAAAATCCTCAGCTGGTCGTTCCTTGGCATAATCATGACAAAGCCCGGCAATGCTAGCCAACTGTTCATCAACTCCGTACTGGCGCGCTAATTGTCGTGCCGTAGTTTCAACGCGTAAAACATGCTTAAAACGTTCCGGACTCAAAGCGGCTTGAATTTTGGTTACTAATTGATCCCGATTTAAGTAAGCAAATTCACCGCTATACTTAAATTGTTGGTCATTATTAGTCAAGGTATAATTGATGCTCCTTTATATAATTTTCCACACCTGCTGGAACCATATATTTAATTGATTGTCGATTCCTGATCCGGTCCCGAATGGCCGACGAACTAAAATCAACGGTCGGGACATCGACCCAAATAACGGGATAATTGGTATTATTCTCGGCTCCTTGTCGACGGACCCCGACAAAATTAACCATCTTCATTAAATCATCAATGCGATACCAGGTTGGTAAATAATCAACCATATCGCCTCCGATGATGAAATAATAATCATTTTCAGGATGGCGTTCTTTTAGTTCCTTAATCGTATCATAGCTATACGAAATTCCTCCCCGGTTAATCTCCGCCATTTCAATACCTAAATATGGATTGTCATCAATCGCTAATTTCAACATATCAACCCGATATTCAGCCGCCACCGCAGACTTTTGGTCAACATGGGGAGGGATAAGATCTGGCAAAAAATCGACCCGATCTAAGCCTAAGGTTTTACCAACTTGATCGGCCACTAACAGATGCGCATTGTGAACCGGGTTGAAGGTCCCGCCATACAAACCAATTCGTCGATGCCGAAAACTAGTTAATAGTTGTACTTCGACCTTTGGAATCATCCGAACTGCAGACTTAACCGGCATCCCCGTCACTTCCTTTAAATCTTTTCAACCTGTTCCGAGAGTTGGCGTAACTCTGGATCTTTAGCAACCTTAAATAAAACTAATACTCGGCCAATTTCTTGGACCACTTGAATATCGCTTTGCGATTCAATATATGCTTTGACTTCACTAGTTGTTTCATCCGCATTTTGTAAAATGCTGACTTTGATTAATTCGCGTTTATCTAAGGCCCCCGATAGTTGAGCAAGCCAAGCTGGTGTTAAACCATTTTTCCCCACCGAAAACAGGGGTTGTAAGTGATTAGCTTGGGCTCGTAAAAAACGCTTTTGTTTCCCTCGTAAATGCATTTTGTTCTCCTTATATCATGGCTGGACGAATCAGTACGGCAACCCCCTTTGGTGCCCATCCAGCTACCACTGTCCCAGCGGGAATTGTCATCCAACCCAAACCTTCAAAGACTAAATCAGATTTTTGTTTAATAGCAAATTCAAACCGTTCTAATGGTGGAAAATCAGCCAGATCGTCAGTACTTGGTGGTGTTAATAAACCGCCTAAATGCTTATGATAAAAATCATCTGCATGGGCTAACTTAGTCCGATGCATTGGCAGATTATTATCAAAATAGCCGACAATTCCCACCTTTTGTCCCTTTAAGTAATCAAACCGTGCTACCCCACCTAAAAAGATCGTTTGTTGATCTTGTAATTGGTAGGTTCGTGGTTTAATTTCCTTTTGTGGTGTCACCACTTTTAGATCTTTGGCTGGCAGAACATGCGCCATCTGGGCTTGGTGAATAATCCCTGGGGTATCAACTAATTGATGGCCATCATCCAGCGGAATTTCAATTTGATCCAGGGTGGTTCCTGGAAAGCGAGAAGTCGTAATTAAATCCTTAATTCCCGTCCGTAATTTAATAATTTGGTTAATTAAGGTTGATTTCCCGACATTAGTAACCCCAACCACATAGACATCCCGATCGTTCCGCCGGCGATCAATTTCTTTCAAGAGGTCTTCAATCTGATGATTCTTTTTGGCTGAAACCAAGACCGTTGAAATCGGTCGAATTCCGGCTTGATTTACTTGTTGGCGTAACCAGTCACGTAATTTGTTCCGACGTAATGAGCTTGGCAATAAATCTTCTTTATTCCCGACTAACATTACCGGATTATCACCGACAAAGCGATGTAAGCCTGGAATTAAGCTCCCGTTAACATCAAAAATATCCACGACATAAACGATTAGAGACTTGGTATCACGGATATGGCTTAAGAGCCGCAAGAAGTCGTCGTCCGTTAATGACACTGGCGCAATTTCATTATAATGACGTAAGCGAAAACACCGTTGACAATACAGTTCACCACTTTCTAACCCTTTTTGAACTGCTGATGCCGGAGTATAGCCTAATTCGTCCGGATCATCAGATTGAATTACTGCCCCACACCCTATACATCTTAATTCTTCATCAACCGTTGTCATTTACTTTAACTCCTTTTGCCATTGCATTTGGGAATCTTGACCTTGCATTAATCGCATCACTTGCTTCTCCATCATACGATTTGGTTTCGTAATCCATTTATCGCTAGGTAAGAGTGGTTTAACTAGGATACTACGAATTCCAGCACTATTCGCCGCTAAAATATCTGTCATAATCTGATCACCTACCATCACCACTTCTGAAGGTGCTAACTGCATCTTTTTTAAGGTCCGATTGATACCAACCGGAAGTGGTTTTAAAGCGCGTGAAACAAATGGTAATCCAATCTTTTCAACGGCACGCCCAATTCGGTCATGGCTGTTATTAGAAACCACAATTAATTGAATTTGTGCGTCAGCCAATTTACGCATCCATTCCCGTAATTCAGGAGTCCCATCCGGATTGTTCCAAGCAATTAAGGTATTATCCAAATCACTAAATACCACATGAATTCCCATTTGTTTTAATTGGTCCGGATCAATATCACTAAACCGTTCAATCATCCAGGTTGGTTTAAATCGTGCTAACAATCTTGTTTCCTCGTTTCTTTGATCCTTCCATTATACCGATTGTTAGAAAGTGGATCAATCTTTATCGGTAGGGCCAAAATAAAAAGGACTGACCATGCCAGTCCTTGATCTAATTTAGTTTAAAGCCTTCTTAGCTTCGTCAACTAATGCCTTAAACGCATCGGCATCGTTAACAGCTAAATCAGCCAACATCTTCCGGTTAAGATCAATATTAGCTAACTTCAAACCGTGCATTAACTTACTGTAGCTAATGTCGTTCATCCGTGCACCAGCGTTGATCCGCGTGATCCATAATTGACGGAAGTTTCGCTTATTAACCTTCCGGTCACGGAAAGCATAAGTTCCACTCTTCATCACTTGATCCTTGGCCGTCTTAAAAAGACGGTGCTTTGAACCAGTGTATCCCTTAGCTAATTTCATAATGCGCTTCCGACGAGCGCGCGTAACAGTTCCACCTTTAACTCGCATTGTGGTGTCCTCCTAGTAATTTTAATTATTTAAATCTCGCCTACTAAATTACTTAGCAGGAACCATCTTCTTGTAACGACTAACGTTACTCTTGTCCATCATGCTTAAGCCACGTAATTGACGACGTTGCTTCTTCGTCTTACCGTGGAAGCGGTGGCTAGTAAATGAGTTACCACTCTTGAATCCACCATTAGCAGTACGCTTAAAACGCTTAGCAGCAGACTTCTTTGTCTTCATCTTTGGCATAACTATATCCTACCTTCTTAATTTTATTTTTTCTGCTTATCGGACAAGGGAGCAAGAGTTAGGAACATGCTCCGTCCTTCCATCTTTGGCCGTTGTTCAACGGTGGCAATATCTTTTGTTTCTTCTGCCATCCGTTCGATCATGTCTCGACCAATATCCTTATGTGTGATCGCCCGACCACGGAAACGAAGTGAGACACGGACTTTATCACCTTTTTCGATAAACTTCCGCACCCGACTTAATTTCACATTAAAGTCGTTCGTATCAATTGTGGGACTCAAGCGGATTTCTTTAACCGCCGTGGTCTTCTGGTTCTTCCGGTTTTCCCGTTCCTTCTTTTGCATCTCAAAACGGTACTTACCATAATCCATAATCCGCGCAACTGCTGGACGTGCCTTTGGTGCAACTAGGACTAAATCTAAGTCGGCTGCTTCCGCTAATTGCAATGCTTCCGCCTTCGTCTTTACTCCTAATTGTTCCCCGTTTTGATCGATTAACCGAACTTCACGGGCACGAATTCCATCGTTGACAAACATTCCTTGAGCTATGTTAATACACCTCCAATATTAATGATCTGGCATCAAAAAAGCGACGTGCAATCTTGCACCCCGCACCATTAATTTACTAGTTTAAAACATATAAATATGCCAGTAATTAAGTGATTTGCCCGGTCACTCTAGTAACCTAGGCGAGAAGCGGGTGCTTCTGCTTTTTATCAACGATTATTACTTTAACTAACTTTCGACCATTTGTCAATCATTCCTTAGGACATTCGCAAATTATTTCCTTGTACATCAATCTCACGCGATAAGTACTGGATCCGTTGCATAATTCGTTTAGCCTTCAACGGTTCAACATTATCCTTATTGTCTTCGGCCAAATGATTTTCCAACTCATTCATAGTCATATTAGATGAAAAGAAGGTCGGCAGTTCTGCTTGCATCCGGTATTCTAAAATCACCGCTAATAAATCATCCCGCGCCCATGACGTCATAACGTCGGCTCCAATATCATCAATCATTAGGACCGGTGCCTGACTCACCTGATCACGTTCCTCGTTTAAGGTTCGGTTTTGGATGGCTTGACGCATTTTCACGACAAAGGAAGGAAAATGCAAAATGGTTGTTTTAACATTGCGCTTCGCTAATTCATTGGCTGTTGCACCCAACAGATAAGTCTTACCAACTCCAAAACTTCCTGACAAATAAAGCCCCGGCTGAAAATGATCAACTGAATAATTCATACAGAATTTTAGTGCTTCTTCTAGGGCCAAGTTCCGCGACGGTGACCCCTGCTGATCATCCGTATAGAAATCGTCAAAGTTAGCTGCTGGTAGCCATTTTGGCATGCTAATTATCGTGACACGATCGCGTAGTTCTTTAGCTCGTTGTTCGGCGCGTAATTGGGCGCTTGGGACATAAGCCACGTCAATTTGACCAGCATTAATTAATAATTTGGGTTGATAACCAGGCGCAATAGAAGTTTGATTTTGTAAAATCAACTGATTTTCGTGGAAGAATTCATACAACTTGGAGTAGTCCCGTTGCACACTTTCGGGGGTCAATTCTGCTTGATGCTGATTTAAAAAGGCTTGAATCTGTGGATCCGAAAAAACTCGCTCAACGGTTTTTTGATATTCTTGATTATTACCTTGGGCTTGTATCCGCTTCATCATTGCCACACTTAATGATTGCATATTGAACCTCCTCTCTAGGGTTGATTATTTTGTTGTTGACGTAATTTAGATTTCAGGTTTTCAATATTAGATAAATTGCCTTCATCCGTCGCTTTTTTCGCTGGTCGTGGTTGGTAATCGGCCTTCTTTGCCCATTCTGGCAACTGTTCTTTAACGTGCTTCCCATTACTAGTACGCCTTGATTGACGCGATTTAGTCTGGCGTTGCTTTCGAAAGTCTTTTAAAGCTCGAATGGCATCACTAGCCGACTGCACCCCTTTTCGGGTCCAGGCATTAGCAATGGCATCCACTAAATTAGCATTCAGAGAAGCCTTCCCTTGCTCTACTATAACATAATGTAAAAGAACATTAATAGCGCTAATCGGTAAGGTTTGCGCTTCCACCAAACGTTCTAAGGTATATCGTTCATTGCTACTAACGTAGCCACTATTGGTCGCATTTTTTAATCCCGTTAAATAATCTAAAGGCGAGTAAGCTTGCACCTGTTGAACTAATTGCTTTTCGACTTCCGATAAATCATGTAGATCTTCATTGGAATTTGACGTTTGGACGCTAGGCTGACGGCTCGCTTGTCCTTGTTGACGGACCAATTGCTTAAAGCGGTCAACATCAAATTGATTATTGGTGACATCAACTGCCTTAATCATTAATTCGGCTAATTGAAACTCATCCAATTGATATAAGAGATGCTCCGCCATAATCACTTGATGATAATCAGTCATGACCTGATGATCAATTCCCTGCAATTGTAATTGTTGGCCTAATAATTCCCAGTCAAAAGCTGGATCACTCACCTTCGAAGACTTGGATTTAACTAGTGCATTGGTTTGCCGGGCAGTTTTGATCACTGGATCAACTTGCTTTAATGCTTGTTTACCAATCGTATAAACGTCTAAAAAGGGTGTGGTGACTTCCGCTAGCTCACTAGACTTCAAATAATATTGGTTTGCCCTTTGAGATAACTGATTAAAGGCTTGTTCACCTACCATTTGTAGTAATAGAACACTTAGTAAATCATCAGCTAAAAATTCATCTGGCGATAAGGTCGGATGTAACTCATAAACGAGCACTTCACCTAAATCATCGATTTGCTGAAAAGTTTTTAGCAAGCCTAATGCTTCCAATTGCTGTCTTCCTTGATCAATCGCCTGAATCCCGGCCCCAAGTTGCACCATTAGCTTTTGGTGCGGTTGCCGGTCCGTTAGCACTGGGTGAACAGAGGGATTTAACTGTAAAGCATAAAAAAGCCCCATAGCAGTGGGACTCATCAATGGTTGATAAAAACTAAGAAATGTCGTTTGGTCAAATTTGCCAAAATCAGGACTCAAAGAGACTACATAGCCCGTTTGAGACTGTAATCGAACCAGATTGTTCCCCATGACACTCACTTCTTCTCCATTGATTCAATTTCCTTACGAAAAGCTTCAACATCCTTAAATTCACGATAAACACTAGCAAAGCGAATATAGGCAATTTCATCAACTGGCTTTAATTCGTTCATCACAAATTCACCGATCGCTTGCGTGGATATCTCAGTTTCCCCTAACCGCCGGGCTTGGGACTCAACTTTATCAGCAATTTCAGTTAAGGTTTGCATCCCAACTGGTCGTTTTTCAGCCGAACGAATCAAGCCGTTCAATAACTTCTGCCGATTAAAGGGTTCCCGACTGCCATCTTTTTTGATCACTAACAAAGGAATTTCTTCATAACGTTCAAAGGTCGTAAATCGGAAACCACAGTTAGGGCATTCCCGACGCCGCCGAATGCTCGAGCCATCATCGGCTGGTCGACTATCAATTACCCGTGATCCTTCTTGTCGGCAATGTGGACAAATCATTGCTCTATCCCCTCTCAACTTGTTTTATTAATTATATCACATGAATATCATTTACGATAATTTAGCCAGGGCTTGATCAACTTGATGATATAAACCAGCTTGATCATTATCATTCATCAAAACCACATCGGCCCTAGCCATCTTTTCGGTCAAGGGATACTGAGCTGCGATCCGGGCTTGAGCCGCTGCTTGATCCAAATGGTCCCGAGCCATTAGACGGGTCAGTTGTTGCTGAGGAAAACAAGCGACCACCCAGGTCAAGTCACATCTTTGCTCCCAGCCCGTTTCAAATAATAAGGGAATATCCAGGACCACTACTGGACATCGCTGGGCCTTTAGATCTTCTAAACGCCCTAAAATGGTCCGAAAAATTAACGGATGGAGGATCTGGTTTAACTTCTGGCGAGCATGTGAATCAGCAAACACAACCTTACCTAATTGTGCTCGATTAAGGTTACCATCAGGATTGATGACCTCATTACCAAAGGCTTCTTGAATTAAAGCGAGCCCCTTGGTTCCTGGTTCAACAACCTGGCGAGCTACTATGTCAGCATCAATTATCTTTAACCCTTTAGTCTTTAAATACTGACTAACGGTTGATTTACCAGTGGCAATTCCGCCGGTCAGGCCGATTACCTTAGTCATCTTGGCCTCGTAAAGGCTGGCACTGCGGGCAGTAAGTGGTGCCACGTTGAGCTACCTTAATTTTAATCATCGTCGTTCCACACCGGGGACAAGGCTCGCCAGCATGCCCATAGGCTTGGAGTTCATTTTGAAATTCTCCCGCATTACCAAAAGCGTTCTTGAAGGTATGGACGGTCGTTCCATGTAACTTCGTTGCCCTTTTAATCTCACTGATAATACTTTTTCGCAATATACTTGCTTGAGTATCTGACAAGAAGTTAGCCGGTTGCTCAGGATTGATCTTGGCCATCCATAAGACTTCGTCGCAATAGATATTCCCCAAGCCCGCTACATGCGATTGGTTCAATAAAAACGGCTTAATCTTGCCGCGACTGTGCTTCAAAATATCGATAAAATAATCTAACTTAAAATCTTGCTCCGTCGGTTCCGGTCCAATCGTTTTTAAGCCTCCCACTTCATTTTCGGTTCCTGTTTTAACCAAAGTCATCCGACCGAATTTCCTGGTATCACGGTAACAGAGATCTGTTTGATCCGTAAAATGGAAAATGACGTGCGTATGTTTATCTACTTCACCGCCTGTAGGTTGGTTAAAATAACTCCCTTCCATTCGGAGGTGGGAAACCATCGTTAATTGATTCGTAAACCGAAAGAGCAAATACTTTCCTCGACGATCAATATCCGTAATGGTCTGTCCGATTAAAGCTTGGCGGAATTCTTCAACATCATTTGTAATGGTTTTCCCATACAAAACATCAATCCCATTGATTTGCCGCCCGGCAGCAATTCGCATTAATCCTCGACGAACTGTTTCTACTTCTGGTAATTCAGGCATTGTTAATCCTCAATTTTCTTTAAATCATACCAAGTTGGTCCAACTTTACTTTCAACTTTTAGCGGAACGGATAACTTAACCGCCGAATCCATCACCTCCGTCACAACTTGACGAAGGGTGGCTAACTCTTCTTTCGGTGCTTCAAATACCAATTCGTCATGGATTTGCAGGAGCATCCGAGCTTGCAAATGATGTGCAGCAAGCGCTGGTCCCATTCTGATCATGGCAATTTTAATAATATCAGCCGCGCTCCCTTGAATAGGTGTATTCATAGCGGTCCGCTCAGCAAAAGAACGCAAATTAAAGTTTTTAGCATGAATATCTGGCAAATACCGACGCCGATGGGTAATGGTTTCAACATAACCTTGCTGCCGAGCAGTTTCGACAATCGACTTGGTATAGTCATGGACTCCTGGAAATTCAGCAAAATAACTCTCAATAAAAGTTTTCGCCTGTTTAGGACTGACATTAATATTTTGGGCTAGTCCGTAATCACTAATTCCATATACAATCCCAAAATTGACGGCCTTCGCTTGACGCCGCATGTTAGGGGTAACTTCTTCGTCAGGTAAGAGGTGAAAGATCCGTCGGGCAGTTGCTGCGTGAATATCCTCACCATTGATAAAGTCTGCTTGCATATTTTGATCGCCACTAACATGGGCTAACACCCGCAGTTCCACTTGTGAGTAATCCGACGAGAAGATTTCCCAACCCGCCTCACTCGGTACAAAGGCCTGTCGGATTCGTCGACCTTCTTCGACACGAACCGGAATATTTTGTAAATTGGGGTCGACTGAAGACAGCCGTCCTGTTTGCGTCAAAGTTTGTAGATAGCGAGTGTGAATCTTATGGTCATCAGGGTGAATAACCTTCAGCAACCCGGTCACATAGGTAGACTGAATTTTGGCAATCTGCCGATATTGTAAAATCAAATCAACTACTGGGGCCTGGTCACGTAGCTTTTCTAAAACACTCACCGCTGTTGAATAACCAGTCTTGGTCTTCTTTATTACTGGTAATTTTAACTTTTCAAAAAGAATTACCCCTAATTGTTTAGTTGAATTAATATTGAATTCTTCACCAGCAGCTTGATAGATTGCTTGCTCTAGTTCACTTAACCGCTCCGTTAGTTGGCTTTGCATCTGAGTTAAAGTGCTAGTTTTCACCATTACACCATCAATTTCCATTTGAGCCAGAACCGCTGACAGTGGCAGTTCAATATCAGTGTATAAGGATAGTTGTTCATTCGCCTTTAACTGGTCAAACAGTGGCTGCCGCAATTCATAAATGGCGCGAGCCTTATTAGCTAAGTGCGTGTAAAAAACTTCATTATCCTCTGGCACAGCCTGTTTCGCCCCTTTGCCGTAGACTACTTCATCAGGTTGCACATCATGATAATCATGAACTTGGGCTAATAAACCTAGATCATCACTATTTTCATTTGTATCTAACAGATAAGAGGCTAATAATAAATCAAATGCTACGTGATGAAGCGACACCCCTAATCGATGCAAGGCTACCAGTTGTGCCTTCGCATTAAAGACATCTTTTTTGATTCCATCATTAGCTAATAATTGCTTAATTTCTGGTTTTTGCAAAAGGTTAATATCCCGACTCACTAACCAACAATCGGGTCTACCTAAGACAAAGCCAACTGGTTGAGCCAAATGATAATTTGCTTCTAACATTTCTAGATGAAAAACCAAGCTGGTCTTAAATTGATCTAGTAAGGATAGATTATCCGCCGTTAATTCTACGTATTGAACGGGTTTAACAGTCGGTACGGGAGCTTCAACGCCCATTTGAGACAAAAACGATTGGAAGTTTAATTCCCGATATAACTCCGCTAAGGCTTCCTGATCAGGTCCTTGATAGGTTAAATCTGTTAGCTGCACTTCGACTGGGGCATCACGTTTGATCGTCGCTAAAGTTTGGCATTCCCGAGCAATCTTTTCCTCATTGATTAGGTTTTCCTTTCGCTTACTTGGTTTCATGTCTTGAACATGCTCGTATAAGCCATCGAGAGAGCCATACTCTTGAATCAAACTAACTGCTGTTTTTTCACCAATCTTAGTAACGCCAGGATAATTATCCGAGCTATCCCCCATTAACGCCTTTACGTCAATGTATTGAACCGGCGTCACGCCCAGTTTTTCTTGCATATATTCGGGCGTATAATCTTTCGTTTGGGTTACCCCTTTTTTCGTTACCGCCACCGTGGTTTGCGGAGTCACTAATTGGGTTAAATCCCGATCACCGGTAATAATCGTAGTTTCGTATCCCGCTTGATCAGCTTCTTGGGCTAAGGTGCCAATAATGTCATCGGCTTCATAATTAGACAACTCATAACTTTGAATTCCGCTATCCTGAACCAGCCGCCGAACATAGGGAATCTGTTCGGTTAATTCACTAGGCGTTTTATCACGACTCCCCTTGTAATCATCAAACAACTGAGTTCGAAAAGTAACCTTTCCCGCATCAAAAGCCACCAACGCTGCATCCGGATGATATTCTGCTAAGACATGGTCAAGCATTAGTTTAAATCCATAAATCGCTGCGGTATGTAAGCCATCTTGATTCGTAAATCGCTCTAATTGATTATGCATGGCGAAGAAAGCCCGAAACATAATACTATTACCATCGATCAATAATAATTGTTTTGCCATTTTAACTCCCCATTTACCGTTCGTATTCATTGTTCAATTGTACCAAACATTTATCAGAATTTTTAATCTGATGCCTAATTACCTGATAAATAAAAAAACCGGGATCTCATTGGATCGCCGGTTCATGATTCAATTAGTCTCGATTACTCATCCCAAAAATTTGAAGGAATTGGATAAATAGGTTAACAAAATCAAGGTAAAGTTGCAAAGCTCCCTGAATTGCTAAACCTGTCATGGAAACCTCATGACCATAATTTACGTAAATTGCTTTCATCTTTTGAGCATCCCAAGCGGTTAAAACAACGAAAATGATCACCGCAATGTAAGAAAAGATGTAAGTAATTGCCGCACTACGTAAAAACATATTAACAATGGTGGCAATAATTAAAGCAATTAATGCTGCCATCGCATGGCTACCAGCTCGGGTTAAATCACGCTTTGTAACCGTTCCGTAAAAAGCCATGGTGATAAATACCGCCGACGAGGAAACAAAAGCTGCCGCAATATTGGCAGTCGTAAAGGCCCCCGCGATTAAAGCAAACTCAAAGCCATAAATAATTGCCGTTAACATGAGCATCAAAAAGGCCCCCGCAGGGTTTCGAGTAGCACTAAAGCTCACTCCCATAGATAATGCAATTGGTAATAATAAGATTAACCAAATCATTCCCGTATGTTGTGCCGCGAAAAGCATTAAAGTTGTCCGAAAGGCTGTCATGGACAAGTAAGCCGTCGCCGCCGAAACTAAAACGGCTAAGGTCATAATCCCATACATACGTGTCAAAAAGGCATTTAAGCCCACTGAAGCATTGACTTCACGCCGTTGTGGCTCTTGTGTATAGTTGTTCACTATTTTACCTCCTAAATTTTTCCCAAATTATTCTTGATTGATTAAAAAAATGGTAGCAAATGCTACCATTTCAAGCAAGTAATTTAACCTAGCAATTTCTCATATTGATCTTCATATTTTTCGATATCACCGGCTCCCATGAAGACCACTACTGCTTGGTGATATTGGAGTAACTGATCAAGGGTATGCTGATCAATTGCATGTCCATTGGGGATCAGATCAATCAGATCTTGATTTGAAATATCCCCAGCTTGTTCCCGAATCGATCCAAAGACCGGGGTCACATAAGTTTGATCGGCTTTTTTTAGCGATTCCCCAAAATCATTTAAATAAGCTTTAAGCCGAGAATAGGTATGTGGCTGGAAAACCGCTACCAATTCACGATCTGGATATTTTTGGCGGGCCGCGTCCAGTGTTGCCTTAATTTCCGATGGGTGGTGAGCGTAATCATCAATAATGGCAATATCACCTTTATCGGTTTCGCTAAACCGCCGCTTGACTCCATTAAAGCTTTGCAAAACTTCAGCAACGACCGCCATATCTAATTGTTCCGTATAGGCTAGGGCAATCACAGCCAAAGCATTTAACACACTGTGTTGTCCATATAGATGAATATTGAAATGACCAATTAATTGATCCTGATGGTAGGCGTCAAAAGCTGAGCCCGATGCTGTCCGTTGGATATTTACTGCCCGAAAATCATCTTGATCATTCGTTCCATAATAATAAACCGGCACATCAAACGTCATTTGCCGTAATTGTGGGTCTTCTCCCCAGGCAAAAACAGCCTTTTTTACTTGTTGACTGTAGGCTTTAAATGAGTCAACTACATCGACTAAATCTTTAAAATAATCGGGGTGATCAAATTCAACATTCGTCATAATGGCATAGTCGGGATGGTAAGCCAAGAAGTGATCGCGGTATTCATCGGCTTCAAAAACAAAGAATTGCGCATCGGCAACACCACGCCCGACCCCATCACCAATTAAATAATTAGTTGGCGCAAGCTTAGCCAAGACATGCGATAACAATCCGGTCGTACTGGTTTTTCCATGGGCTCCGGCAATCCCAATACTGGTATATCTCCGGACTTGTTCTTCCACTGTTGCGGGATAACTTTGGACCGTTAAGCCCATGGCATGCGCCTGAACAATTTCAGGATGATCATCATTAAAGGCATTCCCTTGGACCACAATCATGCCTGGCTTTAAATTGTCAGGATTAAATGGTAGAATCTTGATTCCCGCAGCTTCAAGCGGAGCCTGAGTGAACGTTTCCTTCTCAATATCAGATCCAAGCACCTCATGTCCCTGATCCTTTAATAATCGTGCCAAGGAAGCCATTCCGGTTCCCTTAATTCCCACAAAGTAATATGTACTCATTTTTGTCACTTCCCTTAGACAAATAATTGATTTCCTTTTTCAAAATCAAATGCATCCCCAGCTTGGCCAAAGTCATCTGGTAGAATCACACAGCCTGGTTGTTGCGGTGCATTGGCCAGGTTCAATTCCCTCCCGGCACAAATCATTCCAAAACTAGGTACCCCAACTAATTCACCCGGCCAGATCATCTGACCACTTGGCATCATCGCTCCTGGTTTGGCGACGATCACTTTTACATGATTGGCGATGTTAGGTGAACCACAAACAATTTGTAACTGTTGATCACCAACGTCCACTTTCGTAATATGCAAATGATCAGACTTAGGATGATCTTCCATTTCAGCCACATAGCCAATCACAAATTTTGGATCATGATCCGCAACTAATAATTGATCAAAGCCGGCCGCTTGTACTGCCTGGTTCAACTTAGCAACCTGGTCATCAGTTAAGAATAGTTGTCCAGCAGCTTGACTGGTTAATTCTGGTAAAAGTTCGCTTGCTGCTAAGAAGTTATACCCTAACAAACTACCATCCTCACTCGATGTTAGTTGCACTACTTGACCTGCTTTGTGGACGGTTTGCCCACCAACTGTTGGAGCCACCATTGTGACTAGGACGTCCCCCATCCCAGCTTGATTGTAACTTGAAATTAACATTCCTAACCTCATTCATTTCTTTTCAAATCAGGGTCTAGTTTACCATAGTCATTTGCTTATAAAAAGGACTTGGGTCAAATATCAATCGATCCCAAATCCCTTGTTTAATTCTTATTCAATCCGTTAATAAAAGTTTCTACTTCTTGCTTGGTTTTCCGATCCTTGTTTACAAATCGTCCAATTTCTTGACCATCTTGATAAGCAACAAAACTCGGAATCCCCATAATGCCCATTTCAGCGGCTAAATCAATGTTTTCATCGCGATCAACTTTAATAAAGGTGAAATCAGCAAATTCCGCTTCAATTTCCGGCATCGCAGGCTTGATAAAACGACAATCTGGACACCAATCAGCCGTAAAAAAGAGGATGTAGCGACCGTTTTGTAATTGCGCTTCTAAATCAGTTAAATTAGTTTTTGGTAAATCTTTCATTGCCAACCTCCAGAAAGCTTTTTGTTTAGTCTACTGAATTTAATCTTCAAATGCCAATTAAACGCTCATCAGCACCTCAAGCGAATTTATGATAAAATAAAACTACTAAATTGATATGTGGGGGCTCAATATGTCAGAAAAATCATCACATCTAAATCCCCTAGTCGTGGTTTCAGTCCTTGGTTTAGCTGGTCTTGCCGGTTACTCAGCTGGGTACCTTTTAGCTGATCGTGGCTTATCTTCCGAACAGGTTTTGCGACATGTTATTAATACTTTTGAAGCCAATGGTGAAATTATCGGGACTTGGATCCACAAACACCCCGAAAAGTACCCTTATCAGGATTCGATTCTCCGAGTTTACCATGGAGGATTTCGTCAACAAGTTGGATATGAAATCTTATCCTATGAATTTTTTGTAGATCGGCGAACTGGAACCGTCGTAGAGTTACAATTAACGGACTCGACAGAAGCCAAATAAGAATATTAAGGCAGGCAAAACACGTTGTGCAATCAAGGTGTTTACCTGCCTTTTCGTTACTTAAAATGAGCCCTCAATTTGTAAATCGGTTGGCCCTTCGCCGCAAATTTTTGTTCATACTCGGTTTCAACATTGTCTTCTTGCTCATCACTATGATGTAAATCCAGCCAAACTCCATCAAAAAGCATCCCATAATTATTTAAACTCTGGAGTGAGTATTCAAATAATCCCATGTTATCGGTTTTCATTTCAATACATCCTTGGTCAACCAGCACCCGTTGATAGTTGGTCAAGAAACTCTTATAAGTTAAGCGTCGCTTCTCATGTCGCGTTTTAGGCCAAGGATCGGAGAAATTCAAATATAACTGTTGGATTTCGCCTTCTGCAAAATAGGTATCTAATCCTGCCCCATCGGCCCGCACAAAGGTCAAATTAGGTAAAGCTAAGGGTTCTGCTTTTTTAGCAGCAATCGCCGCCACCGTGCTCTCAATTTCCAAGCCAATGAAGTTAAACTGGGGGTATTTTTGAGCCATCCCAATGATGAATTGTCCTTTCCCCATTCCTACTTCTAGATGCAAAGGTTGATCCTTTTCAAAGCGATTTTGCCACTTACCTTTGTATTCTGTCGGATTGATACTCACGGTTTCGGGATGACTTTCTAAATAAGGGTCGGCCCACTTCTTGTGTTTTACACGCATTTATTTCTCCTTAAAAACTCGCATTGGCAAATACCAATGCACTAATAATTCACCTTCAATTACAATAATGAAAACATTTAAGACAAGGTTTGAACTCATCACCGTCGCCAATAGTAAAATAATTGCGACCGGCCATAGCACCCGTCGAGTCAAGCTTAGATAAGCATTTTGACGTTGCTTGGCTTCCAGGGGATACAGATAAGTGAAGACCTTATTGTCAAATTGATGATACTCAGGTCCTAGTTGACTGACAATTACATATAAACTTAATGCTAATACGACCGTCTGCAACCAATTGATAGGAATGAAAAAGGTAATGATTGCTAAGATTAATGTTAAGCGCACTACCAATCCACTGGTATCGGAACCTCGTACGAAGCCTCGGGCATATAAATAGCCCCACTGACCATCTTGGTGGGCTAAATATTTGATAATTCCATCCGCCCAAGCCCGACGTTTCACTCGTCCTTGCACTTGCGGAACATCCGTGAAGAGATTAAAAAACCGATAGATCGATTCGGTACGTGCTTGTTCATAAGCAATGGCGGCTGGCCAATCAAAGCTACCCCGCGAATTTAAATATTGGCCAGTTAGCAAAAGTATTAAACTAAGAACCAAGGCCATCAATGACCACCCCATCCACATGGTCGCCGCAACCACCAGGGTCATGCCCCACTGTACGAAATTAATTAATCGTGTGTTCTTCGTAAAATTCAAGAAGCGTTGCTTTTCCCAAACTAACCAATTTAATTTTAAAATTACCACCGTCAAACCGATCACAACCATAGTAAGGGGCGAAATTTTCATGATAGTTAAAGCCAAGGGCAGTGCGATAACTGTTAGGGCCAAAGTCATAATTAAACCTAGGCTCGCACTATAATAGCTTGCTGGTTTTAAATACTGCTTGATTTGACTAGTTAAGGGCAATAAAACAACTGGATCAGGTTGTTCAACAAACAGGGCCCAGCGTCCGACTTGCATAGCTAACGTAACCCATCCAATTAGTACCATTCGCCACCATGGTTGCGTATTAACCTGCGGTAACAACTGATCATAACTGTAAGCCATCGCTCCTGCCATAAAGAAAAGAGCAATAATAAAATGATCATTAAAAACCAGTCGCCAGTAATGCAGATAATGGACCCAACGACTTTGCTGACGTTGCCAAAATAATTTAGTTAGCATGGTGATCTCCTTGCGCTAATTGCAAATAGATTTCATCCAAGGATTCTCCCTGATGACCACTCAAAGCCTGCAAATCTTGTAGACTACCTAGAGCTTGCACCTGCCCGTCAGCTAACAAGACGAATCGATCACAATATCTTTGGGCCGTATCGAGAACGTGCGTTGACATAAGAATAGCCACTCCTTGAGCTTTCTTTTGATCAATAATTGTCAACAAATCGTGGACGGCTAAGGGATCCAGGCCATAAAAAGGTTCATCAATTACTAATAACTTCGCCTCGGTCATAAAGGCCATACAAATCATGACCTTTTGCTTCATCCCCTTTGAAAAATCAACTGGAAACCAGTCCAATTTATTTTCTAACCGAAAAGTCTTTAATAGCTCCTTGGCCCGTTGCCAAGCTGAACTTGGATCTAATTGATAGGCATTGATGGTCAATTGGAGATGTTCCCGTAAGGTCAGTTCTTCATATAAAACCGGTGTTTCTGGAACATAAGCGATGGCTTTTTTGTAGGTAAGCGGATCATTGGCTAAGGTGGCCCCATTAACTTGAATCGAACCCGAGAATGGTTGTAACAGACCAATAATATGATTAATCGTGGTTGACTTACCAGCCCCATTTAAGCCAATCAACCCCACTAATTCGCCGGGTTGAACTTGAAAGCTAATATTTTTTAAAACTGGCACTTGGGAATATCCACCGACCAGTTGGTCAATTGTTAACATTTGTCGCTCCTTTTATTAGTTCACTGATTATATCATAGTAATCCAAAGATCAAAATGCAATTATCACCCCAGTTGCGGTATACTAATGGAAATGAAAGCGAGGTTATGAAGATGGAAGATTGTATTTTTTGCAAAATTATTGCTGGCGAGATCCCTAGCTATACCGTGTATGAAGATGATGTCGTCAAGGCTTTCTTGGACATTTCTCAAAATACACCTGGTCACACGCTAGTGATTCCTAAGAAGCATGTAAAAGATATTTTTGAATACGATGAAGATTTAGCGGCCGAAGTTTTTAAACGGATTCCTAAGATTGCCCGGGCCATCAAGGCGTCAAATCCTGATATCAAGGGCATGAACGTTATGAATAATAATGGTGAAGTGGCTTATCAAAGCGTCTTCCACAGTCACTGGCATCTCTTACCACGCTATTCCAGTGATGATGATTTCAAGATTAACTTTACTGACCACTCTAACGATTATGCTAGCGAAGATTACGAAGCCGTTCGCCAATCCATCGCAGCTCAGTTCAAGGATTAATCATGTTTACCAAAGTAAAAGCGGAAGTTAAAGATTATCAGAATCATCTAACAGCAATCACAAAGGCCGGTCAAGATTTAGGTAACCATGCCCAAACTTTAACGAATGAACTGGCTAATTTAATTCAAGTGATTGCAGAAATTAATCACGATCTGGAATTGTTTAATTTCCGTAATCAAGCTCATTTGGACCGGATCAATCATATTTTAGAAAAATATCATCAATCATAAAAGAAGAGGATTGGAAGAACCTAATGATGGTTCCTCCAATCCTCATTTTCTTTAATCATACTGGTAACAGTGCTCCATGAGTCTCAAGCTATCTCGATAGAGTTCCTTCATGTTTTTTCCGGCTTATTGTCTACTTATTCAAAGTTGAATAAATCCGTTGAGAGGTATCGTTCACCACCATCCGGTGCCACCGTAACGACCTTCCTACCTGCTCCTAACTCTTGAGCTAATTGGATTGCTCCGGCAATATTGGCCCCTGCCGAAATCCCTGGTAAAAATCCTTCTTGTCGGGAAACCGCTTGGGCGGTCGCAATCGCCTCATCGCTGGAAATTTCAACGATACCATCATAAACATCTTGATCCAAAGTAGCTGGAATAAAACCAGCACTAATTCCTTGGATCTTGTGTTTACCAGCTTGACCATCCTTTAGTAATGGTGATTCAGCAGGTTCTAAAGCATAAACCTTGACGTGATCATTAACCGCCTTTAAGTCGTGACCAATTCCTGTCAAAGTTCCACCAGTCCCAACCCCGGCAACAAAGGCGTCTGGTAAATCATCTTCACCAAATGCAGCAATAATTTCCTTCCCAGTCGTTGCTTCATGGGCCGCTGGGTTGGCTGGATTTTCAAATTGCATCGGCATAAAGTAGCCTTTTTGATCTACTAATTCTTGAGCCTTAGCAATCGAACCCTTCATTCCATCGGCTCCAGGAGTCAAGATTAGTTCAGCCCCATAACCTTGCATTAATTTACGTCGTTCTACACTCATGGTTTCTGGCATGGTAATGACTAGGTGATAACCTTTTGCAGCTGCAACGGCTGCTAATCCGATTCCTGTATTCCCCGAAGTCGGTTCAACAATCGTATCCCCCGCTTTCAAAAGGCCATCTGCTTCCGCCTTTTCAATCATGGCTAAGGCAATCCGATCCTTAATTGAACCGGCTGGGTTAAAGAATTCCAATTTAACGTAAACATCAGCGGCCCCTTCTGGAACCACTCGGTTAAGTTTAACAATTGGAGTATTGCCAATTAATTCATTAATTGAGTTGTAGATTTGCTTTGTCATATTGTTATTTCTCCTTTGACTTGAGTTAACCAATTTTCAAAAAAACGTTGTGAAACGGTTTGCCAGTGATAAACTGGCTCACCTAGTTGCATATAATAATTTACCGGCCGGGCGATTAAGCCGGGCGAACTTTTGGTCGCTTGCACTTCCCGTTGGTATTCCTTTAATAGAGCGCGTTGACCATACTCCAAATGCGAAAACAAGAAGGTAAACGGAAATTCACGACTAGTGAGTAAAAAGTTCCGATGATTAGAAGCTACCGCATTCACTACCAAATCTTTAGTTGCGACAATTTGATCTGAATCCATTTCCGCGTAACGAGCGTGCGGAGCCATGAAACCTGACTGCAGTCCCTTTAACAAGGCGGTTGGTTGAGTAATTTGATGAGAATAAGCGCCGAATAATTTGTTCGCTAACGGGTACTTATCAATCTCATAAAAGTGATGCATTGCGACCATGGCTCCCCAACAGACAAAGAGGGTCGGAATGCGCTTAGTTTTTAATTGTTCTAATAGTGCGATTATCTCATCATAATAAGTCACTTCTTCAAAATCAATTTGTTCTAATGGCGCTCCGGTGATAATAAAAGCATCATAGCGATAAACTTGATTAACCGCCAAGGGCTGCGAAATTTTAGCCACTAACTCTGGAACGGGACGATCAAGATAATGATCAACCGGATACAAGAATTCAATTTGAACTTGGGGGTCAGCGAACTTTAAAACTTCTTGAAATCGTTTTTGAGTATCAAGCTTATCATGCATTAAATTTAAAATTCCAATGGTAGTCGTTATTGTCACCCTCCTTTATCTTTACAAACAAAAACGGTCACTAACCAACATGGCTAGTGACCTTTTAGATCAAGGTTTTCGAGATCCTATCGTACCCCAAAAGACCCAACTGAGACCATGTCAGTTCGGATATTTTGACGAGTACAACAACAAAATACATTTCTTAACATAATCTCAGCTCCTTTCTTCGTTTGCTTGTTGAGGTAACTTTACCTGATCTCTTACTATTTGTCAACAATTATTATTAAAAAACTCTTAGACTTACATCTAGCTTATTATTCTGCACTACTGCTGGAAGCCGAACTCGATTCAGTTGAGCTACTATCACTGGATGAGCTTGAACTAGTGCTGCTAGAAGATGAGCTTGAAGAACTGGATGAACTAGATGAAGAAGTATTCAAGTAATCAGCTAGAATATTCTTCAAATCACTATCCTTAATTGAGACGTCACCCTTCTTCAAAGCCTTGGAAACGACCTTCTTGACGAAATCACTATCATTCATGTTTTCTGTGACAATCTGGTCTTTCAGGTCACTGATGTGATTAGCATACTTCCCTTTCGCTGGGTGCTTAATCATATAAATCACATAGTAAGTATCATCGTCACCTTGCACCGGACTGGTAGTGTATTCACCATTCTTCAGTTTATAAGCGGCTGTCTTAACAGCATCTGGCAAGGACGTGTCCGTATTATCAAAGGTTGGCATAACCCCACCAGAAGAAGCCGTCGCACTATCCGTCGACTTGGATTTAGCTAACTTCTTAAACTCTTTCAGCTTATTACTAGAAGTTGAGTTCAAATCATCAATGATACTTTGAGCATCCGATTCGCTACCCACCGTAATCATCGCCGTTGAGATCTTTGGTTGATATTCCTTCCATTGCTTCTTCAAAGCAGAAGTTGAGAAGGATGAACTTGCCCGAACAGCTTCTTCTAATAATAAGCGCGACCGAATTTGGTCTTTGAAGGTACTAGTAGTATACCCCTGTTGAGCAAGGACTGATGAGAAGGAACTTCCATAAGTCTTTTTCGCTGCATTATATTCTTTGTTAACGTCACTGGATGAAACCTTGCTGCCATATTGTTTCTCTAAAACTTTATCGAGGATCATTTGTTGCAAGACTTGCTTTCCAGCCGTCGTTTGTTTCATGCTACTGTAATATTCACTTTGGGTAATTTTTCCCCCATTAGTAGTCGCAACCGCTTTATTCCCACAGGCTGCTAGTGGTAGTGCGAGTGCAACCCCCGCAACTAAAGCCAAAATTTTCTTGGACTTCAAACTATTCACATCCTTTTTATTGATACCTGTTTAATATACCACATGTTAAAGGAAAACTCTGGATTTACTCGGAATCTTTAAAATCTCTTTGCAATTCATCCTTAAAAAAGCGCCGGTTTTCTAGTGAAAAAACACGTTCCGAATAATCATCAATTTCTACATTCTTCAGTGCTTGATTAATTTCCACAATCGAAGCATCTAATTCATCTAAGCGATGTAAGATTTCGGCTTCGATTAATTGGGGACGCACCGGAGAACCATATTCTAGCAAACCATGATGAGCTAAAATAACATGTCGTAATAAGATGACCGGTTCGCTCTCGGCATCTAAGTACTTTCGTTGACAGGCTTGGACAATTTCACCATCCACAATTGAGATATGCCCCAGTAAACTTCCCGCAATCGTATATTGAGTGGCCACTGGGCCTGATAATTCAATGACCTTGCCTAGATCATGTAGCATCGCTCCCGCATACAAAAGCGAGCGATTAATTCCTGAATATTGCTCGGCCACAGCTTGTGCTAATCTCAGAATCGATAGCGTATGAAAAGCCAGTCCTCCAACTAGGGCATGATGATTAACTTTCGCAGCCGGATATTGAAAGAACTGATCACCATAATGATTCATTAGATCAGTGACAATAATCCGAAATTCATCTACCTTAATGGCCGCAAAAAATGGTCGTAAAGCTTCTCGTAGCTCCTGATCGGTTAGGTCAACCCGTTGGACATATAAATTGGGATCAGCTGGTTCATCATTCGTTGCCAATCGTAAGCCCTGGATATTAACCTGAGCTTGGCCTTGATATTGATCACCCAAGCCCTGCAGATAAACAACGCGTCCTGGTTGGAACTCATCGATCTGAATCGGCGTGACATCCCAAAGATTACCACTAATCTCCCCAGTTTGATCGGAAAAGGTAATATTCAAATAAGGATTTCCGTTACGCGCTGTGCGGGATTGTACATCTTTGAGTAAAACAAAGAGGGTGACTGGTTCACCGACTTCAATTTGACTAATTTGCATCATTACTCCTCATGAAAAAACAACTCCAAGTTTGTCTTAGGCATCCTTGGAGTTGTTAAATATTATTCTGGATCCTTCAAAAGATCATTGTATAGGGATTGAATCGGACTCGTCAGATTTTGATTAATCTGTTGAATCATTTGATCAAGCCGTTTTTCTTGTTCCATTAACTTCATAATGGATGCTTCCGCGCTAACCTTTTTCGCCATGTCTTGAATGGCTTTGATTTCGTCTTCACTAGGTTGTTGGCCCTGCATTTGCTTGTGTTGGGCTTCCGCCTGTTGCTTTTGAAAATCCCGGAATAAAGCTACTGCCGCTTCATCTGCCATCAGTTCTTCAACAGCTACCTTTAAATCCTGGTACTCTTGTGTTTCCACCATTTGGCGCGACATTTCATTTGCCGTATCAAAAATATTTACTACCATCTTAATTTGGTCCTCCATTAAAAATCTGTTCTGATTGTAACATGTTTTTTAGCTCTCAACCACTAGAAGAGCGACGTCAACTGGTTCCAGGCATTTGAGATCTGATCACCAATCCCACTGCTAGAACTTTCATCCGTGGTATCGCTTGTGTCAGTAGTATCAGTGGTGTCAGTTGAATCACTACTACTATTACCAGTTAATTTATTCCACCAGCTAGTTGCTTGTTCCCATAGCTTTTGCGTTCCACTGTTGCTGGAAGCCGAATTGGCTCGCGTTGAGGCCGCTTTTACCGTGAAGCTGGTCCCCTTGGTATATGGTAACAAGCTCGACATTTCTGTCTTGTACAAGGAGTAAATATCACTACTTTCCAAATCACTCAGTTGTTGTTCATCCGTCGTGGAGTCATAACCTTCCCAGGTCGCTACTACTAAGTCTGGGGTATAACCTACGATCCATTTATCCCGGTCGTTGTCATTTGATAAGCCCGAGTTTGTCGTCCCGGTTTTCCCGGCGATGGTATAGTTTGCCGGTTTGGCATTTTTACCCGTCCCCAACTTAAAGACATCGATCATCATGCTTGTCATTTGATTGGCAATCTTGGTAGAAATGATCCGTTTCTTAGTCAACTTGGTCTTACGAGGAACTTCATTGCCTGAAGCATCCACAATTTTAGTAATGTAATGGGCCGTCGGCAAAGTCCCGCCTGAAGCAAAGGCTGAATATGCACGTGCTAATTGTTGTGGAGAAACCCCTTTGGTCATCCCACCAAGCGCGAGGGCTAAGTTTTTGTCGCCACTTTCAACCGGCAAGCCAAAGTCTTGCGCTGATTTATAACCCGCATTCACCCCAATTTTATTTAGGAGCCAAACTGCTGGAGCATTTAAACTCTTATACAAGGCTTCATACATTGGGACACTCCCGCTATATGTTCCATCATAGTTTTTGGGCGTGTACTTGTTGGTCCCATATGATTGTAATTTGTCTTGGACAGTTGAATCATATGAATACCCCTTTTCTAAAGCCGGCGCGTAAACCACAATCGGTTTAATCGTTGAACCAGGTTGTCGCCGCATTTGCGTGGAACGGTTATAGCCACGGAAAACATGGGTCCCCCGACCTCCGACCACAGCAGTAACCCCACCGGTCTTTGGATTCATAGCAATGGAAGCAGACTGGACAATGGTCCCATCTGAACTAGCTGATGGGAAATTAGAACTATCATCGTAGGTCGACTGCATCGCGGCTTGTTGATTTTGATCTAGGGTCGTATAAATCTTATAGCCATTATTCATGACTTCACTTTCAGTCAGGCCATAATCATTAATAGCTTCACTGATCACCACGTCAAAATAGTAGGGATATTTATAAGTATCCTCCGAGGCTTGATAACCATTGGTGACCGTTAACGAAGTTTTCTTATACTGATTAGCCGCTGATTGACTTAATTTATTATTCTCGACCATCAGTTGTAAAACAACATTTCGCCGTTTTTTAGTAGCGGATGGATATTTAACCGGATCATAAATCCCTGGTGAGGTCAACATTCCCGCTAAGGTTGCAGCTTGCGGAACCGTTAAATCAGCAGCATCCGTATCGAAATATCGTTCCGCTGCATCCTGCACCCCCCAGACCCCATTACCAAAATAGGCATTGTTGAGATACATGGTTAAAATCTCTTTTTTACTGTATTGATTCTCTACCTCAATTGAAATAAAGATTTCTTTTAGTTTTCGCGAGAAAGTTTGCTGCTGCGTCAAAAAGGCATTCTTGACTAATTGCTGGGTTAAAGTACTTCCCCCACCAGAAATAGCGCTACTTCCCGTCAACCGATTCCGGACTAACAGAAAGGCCGCTCGGGCGAGCCCTTTAAAAGAAAAGCCATGTTCATGATAGAAGTTACGATCTTCCGTTGATAAAACCGCATTTTGCACATTTTTAGAAATCTTACTTAAGGGGACATAAGTACCCTTTTGATCATAGAGGCTCCCCGCTGATGATCCATTTTTATCATAAATTTGGGTATTTGTTTCTAAACGGGCCTTTAAATCTTTCACATTGGCCGTTTTAGCAACAATGGTCAAATAAATACTCATTCCTAAGAAGAGTGTTAAAAAGACGATTATCAACCAACGAGTCAAGTTAAATCGTCGCCATTGATGGAAAACCACATTCGATCCTTTTTTCCACCAGTTTTTGAGAACTGGCCCTGGATGTTGTTTAAACCAGGTCAGAAATTGTTTAAAAATTTTCATGATTTCCTCCGTCATCTGACAATGCGAATATTTTATCATATTGCCCGTTATAAACGAGTCCGATTTCTCTTTTCCCACGAAAATTTAACGAAAAATAAAAAATCGCCGGGTAACCGACGATCATCAAAGCGGGTAACGAGAATCGAACTCGCGATTCAACCTTGGGAAGGTTGTGTTTTACCACTGAACTATACCCGCATAAAATATAAGTAAAAAGATTACTTATATATCATATCACACTTTAACTATTTGTCATCACTTTTTTCTGACTTCTTCTTCCGTGATGATTTATTTGCCTTAGCCGCTTTTGCCGCCGCCGCCTTTTCTTCTTCAGCCGCTAACTCTTCATCCTCTTCGGTCCGTGGAACCGCCTTGATGATTTCTGTTTCACTCTTGCGCAATACGGCCCGGTTATTCAATTCATTAACCCCACTTTGATCAGCCGGTTCAAATTCCCGAATAGCAACTAGAACGGAATTATCATAAACCTTTTCAACCTCACCCGTGAAGTCATGTTCAAGTGGGCCAAATTGCTTACACTTAACGTAATCTCCAATTTTAAAATAAGTCATGGCTAATTTACCCCTTCATTTTAATCATAAAACCAATTTTACTCATCCTCAGTTATAATTTCAAGTCTGAAGCTATCAGTGCTAAAATAATAACAACTAAAACTGATAAGGAAAGTGCTCATGAGATTTTACCAATTTATTGCTAATGTCATCATTTTACTCATCTTAGTTTTCACTACTTACTATGGAACCCATGCCCGTAAGGAAAAACGGGTTACGGACGCGTTAATTATTACTCGCAGCTTATTATTATTACTGATTGCCGAGAAAATTGCTGAATTTTTACGGTATCTTCCAGCTTTTGAAACCCTTAAATGTGTTCAATTTATTTTTCTGTTAATCTTATATTTACTCGCCGAAACCACTTATCGACAAAAAAGGACTGGGTTTGGTAATCCCTTTTTAAACTGGTACCTTTTAATTTTAATGATTTTTGGTTGCTTATGGTTAGCTTTTTAAACACTCAAAAACCCCTGAAGCCCATGTCTTCAAGGGTTTCTTTAGTTATTTTACTTAATCAGCTGCTAAAGCATCAATTGGGTTTAATGCCGCGGCATGGCGAGCTGGTAACCAAGCTGCCAATAATGAAATAATAATGGCAATGATAAAGACTAAAATAACGTGGTTAAAGCCAATTTGAATGAAATCATACTTCGCAATGTTGGCCAATAAGGCATTCGCGCCCACTTCCGCCAGAAAGGCAACAATTGTTGCAATTACGGCTGAGAAGATTCCGATGATTAAGGATTCAGCAATGAACATCCGTCGAATATCGCGCTTACTTTCACCTAAAGCCCGTAGAATCCCAATTTCCTTGGTCCGATCAGCTACCGACATGTACATCGTAACAATGATCATCAATGCCGAAACTAATAATGAAATTGCTGCGATTCCAGCTAAAATATTGGTGATCAGATCAATATAAGTTTGAATAGTCGAGATCATGCTTGAAACTGATGTGGCGGTAAAGACCCTTTCACCATTGGTTTTAATCCGATTAATCTCTTTTACCACAGTCTTCGACGAATTCATCGAATCAGCCTTAACCGCCAAGGCAGTAGCGGCTGGTTTCACGCCAGCATTCCGCATTGCTTGTGTCAAGGTCGTGGCATTTACATAGCTTGCCGAGTTTTGGCTGCTAGAAATCCCTGAGACTTTGGCTTTGAAGCTAACTGTGACCGTATTACCTGACTGATCCTGAGCTTGATAGGATAAAGTAACGGTTTTTCCAATTAAACTCTTCGCCTTGGATTTCGTTAAATTCTTGGCCACTGAAGACTTATCTAAGACTACTTCACCCACCCCTGGTTTGGAGCCGTTTTTAATTGTGCCATTGGAGTTGGAAGAAGTCCAACTACTTAATGACTGAGCCGTCGCTTGTTTTCCCTTATAGGCTACCGTGACCGACGTTGCTGAGTAGAGTTTTTGAACTGACGACACATGAGCTAACTTCTTAATCTTATTGATATCAGAAGTTTTGAAATTCGTCTTACTGGTTCCAGCAGCCATCTGCGCATAGGCTTGTTGTTGAGAAGCACCAGTCCCACCAGATGAGCTACTTCCTTTTTGATATTGAGTAACGACTACCGCTTTCGGGTTAACTAAGTCCGTGACTTGCTTATTCACATATCCATTGACCCCAGTTCCTAAACCGCTAAAGAGCATCACGGCAAATAGGCCAATGGCCGTCCCGATTACGATTAGTAAATTCCGCCCAAAGTGGAACTTAAAGTGCTTATAAGCCGTTCGCATTGACACAGCAAAAGACAATTCTTTAGAGGTCAAGCGATGATTAGCATCATCAACCGGATAGGCCGGTCGAATCCGCTCATCACCATCGATTTGCCCTTCTGCCAAATGAACAATTCGCGTTCCAGCATCTGCCACGTGTTGGGAGTGAGTCACCGCAATGACCAATCGACCTTCGGCAGCAATTTCATCTAAGATTTTTAATACATCTTCGGTATTTTCGGCATCCAATGCCCCCGTCGGTTCGTCGGCAATGATCACCTTGGGGTCACTAGATAAAGCCCGGGCAATTGCGACCCGTTGTTTTTGTCCTCCCGATAGTTGATTGGGATACTTCTTGGCATGTTCAGCTAAGCCCACGCGCTCCAACAAATCTAAAGCCCGTTGTTCCCGCTCTTGATTGGACAAAGTAGTCATATCCAAGGACAGTTTGACATTTTCTAAAACTGTTAAGTGATTAATCAAGTTATAGGCTTGATAAATATAACCAATTTCATCCCGGCGATATTCATCCATCCGCTTCTCTTGGCTATGGTCTAAGGCCTTCCCATTAACAATGACTTGGCCCTCAAATTCTCGGTCCAAGCCCCCGATAATGTTCATTAAGGTGGATTTCCCACCACCAGATTCACCTAGAATTGAAACAAATTCACCAAGTTCGAATTCTAGATTAATTCCTTTTAAAACGGGGAATTCTTCTTTCCCGAGATAGTATGACTTTCGAATATCTTTTAATTCTAAATATGCCATAAATAATCCTCCATATATTTCTATACTTGCTAATTTTACCGAAACCCATTCATTTGTCAATTAAGTTTAACATTTTTTGACGATGTTAAACTTTTTGCTATAATGGAGGCATCATCTTACACAGGAGGTTCTTATGAAACGTGCAGAAAAAAAAGCCCGTAATCGTCAGCTGATTTTAACTACGACTACGGAGATGATTTATCAAGTTGGCGTCGCCAAGACTAATCTTCGGCAAATTAGTAAATTATCTGGTCTTTCAGTCGTAACGATTTATAAGTACTTCACTGATAAAACCGACTTAATAAATGCCACCATTAGCCAAATGATTGAGGAGCGTTTTGAGCAAGCCGAGTCCCTGATTAAGACCCAAGACTTACCTTTTATTGAACGGATTGAAAAAATCCCAGGTCCTGATAAATTAAATCAAGAGCTGCCTGAAGAAATCGTCCAAGAATTGATTAAGACGATTGCTGATTCGCCCCTTTTATTAAGAACTCTGCAAGAACGGATCAAAAATTTCTTCCAAATTATTATTATTGAGGGGCGGAAATCAAACTATATTCAAACAACTGCTAGCGATCAAGCCATTATAGATTTATTCACCCTATTAATTTTCCGCGATAATACTGGTAAAGCCCAACCTGATCCCCAACGGGCCGCTGATATTATTCAAATTATTTTATATGGTTTAACTAATCCTGGTCAGCAATTAACCTTCCATCACTAAAAAATGAGGCTGGAGACATTATCCAGCCTCATTACTTAATTAGAATAGGAATGATCAGCTCAAGCATGGCAATTAAATTATTAAGAAAGTGCAAGCCAATCGAAATCTTCAATTGGCCAGTAGCCCGATAAACAAAGGCCAGGACTCCCCCCATAAAGAAATAAATTAAATAACTGACAATCGTGGTACTACTATGTTCAAGCGTAAAAATCAGTCCTGATAACAAGATTGGTGGCCAAAAAGAACTAGCCTTAAAGAAAAAGTTCATCAATACCCCACGAAAGATCAATTCCTCCGCCAAGGGGCTTAAAAAGATTCCTGAAAGCGCCGTGATAACTAGTAAGACTGGGCTCGATTGGGCTAAAGACTGAATGGTATCATTATTGGATGTCGTCGCCTGATGATATAAGAGCTGGTTTAAAGTCGACAGGGCTCCAACACCGGACAACAAAACCAGATAACTAATTAGGATCCACCCAATTTGACTGCCCCAATTTTTCGTTTGGACTGGCCACCGACGATATCTTTTAAACAGCTGATAGGCCCACAGAATAATGACAAAAAACAAAATTGTATAGGACATGACGCCAAAAGTCACGATCCAGGGCATCCAGTGATAATTGAGATTGCGTAATCCCGATCCGATCATTAGTTCAATCACTGGTGGTAACTGGATCACTAAAGCCAGGGCTACCATGATCAAAATTCGTTGACTTAAACTTAACTGTTTGTTGCTACTATTCATGAGCCACTCCCTTCATGAAAAACTTCTTCAAAGATGGCCTTGGTTTGAGCTGCTTGATAGCCATGTACCCGGAGATAATCAACTTTAGCAATTAAAATTTCATATTCCCATAAGGAAGATAAATCATGAGAATTGTAGTAATGCAAGGTCAAATTAATGGCTGACAAATCAGTCAGATAGCCTTGAAAATCATCACTGCCCTTATATTGGTCAGTCCCCAAAACTACAGCTTGGTGTTGCTGATAGGACTCCTCTAATAAGGTTCTCAAAATATTTACCTGCTTAAAGGTATGCTGACGCAGATATTCCTGCAAATGCCAAATATCAAAGTAACCATGATTTTGGGCCACCTTTGCTTTCGTCGAAACCGTTAATAAATAATCGGTTTGTTCGCGCACTTGATGAATGCTGGTTAAGCGGATCGCCGTTAAACCATTAATCTTTCCATCCCAATCAAGCCCTAACAATAGAACAAATAATTCGTCGATAGCGACAACAAACCCAACATCAAACATATCATCATCATTAAAGTTATAGACTTCAACGAGCGTCCCTTGTTGTTGATTAATTACTAATGTTTGCCGTATTGCTGATAAATCCATCCTGATCTCCTTCATATGATTGTTACCATCTTACCTGAAGATGATCAGTTTGACTAGTCGTCTAAAACCAGAAGCGGCGAATGAGGCCAATCACACCCACTGATCCCATTCCACCCAGCATTGGCCATTGCCAGTTCCAAGAAGTCTTTGAGAGGGATGAACTGACTTTTTTATGATCATCAGTCGTTATCGTGGCTGGATAACGATTGGTACTTGATGATTGTTGATCGTGATCGTATTTATCTAGATGGTATGAACGGATCAATTGATCTAATTTTTGATGATAATGCGGATCGGTTGCATATACTCCAGTCAAGGATTTGATCGCAGACTGATAGTTTTTACTATGCGAGCGATGAACATTTTGGTAAATAGGCTGGTCCATCACCATGGCGTAGTCAATTAGGGCCGCTTCCACATTGGGATAATGTTTAAATTGCCCATTAATAACTTGATTAGCTCCGTCAAGATGCTCATTAGTCGGCATCATCACTGAATTCCCCTGAAAGTCACCTTTCACCCCAAATAAATTATGGCTTTGGCGCGCTAATTTACTTTGATCCCAATTACTTTCTAAAATTGCTTGCGCCATCATAATCGATGGATATAAATCATATCGTTTCCCAATCGGGATTGCATCTCGAGCTAATGTTTTTATGAATTCTGCTTGCTCATGACTAAGCGGTGCTTTTAATCGTGGATAAACTTCTGCATCATCACTCTCTTGCACTTCTGAAGAACTACTAGTAGTCGCTTCTTCAATTGGGTTAAGATCATTCGCTGATTGAATTGGTAGGGGTGGAGTAGTTTCAATCACCTGAGCTTTTGATTCAACTTGAGTAGGTTCAGTTTGGGACGGTTGAATGTCATTGAGGGTCGGTGACTTAACTTGCGGATGCTCTTTTTGCCAGTCTTTAGCTAATTGGCGTCCTCGTTCATACCATCGATGAGCCGTTTCATCATGATAATCTCGTTTGCGATCATGTAAATAATCATCAATTCCCTCGTAAAACCAAGTTAATTGATCCTGCTGGTGAGTGCTGCTCGATTGATCGCTAAATGATATTGATGAAGCAGGTACATTCTTACTGGCATTAACCGGTTTAGCATTCAGGCTGCCAACAAGTATTCCCATCATCATTAATCCATAAAATTGTTTCATTTGATCTTCCTCCTAGGAAAATATACGAAAAATTTTATAGAAAAAGAAAAATGACTCTTGGAATTTTCCAAAAGTCATTTTGAAGTTAGTAAATCACAACTGGTTCGTTTTGTTCCATATCAGCGTAAGCCGTTCCGGCATCGTAAGTATGCATGTTAACACATCCGTGTGAACCACCGGTTAAGTAGGCCGTGCTTGACCAATCGGTCCGCCAACTAGCATCGTGGAAACCACACCCACTTTGGGTAAATGGTGCCCAGTAGCTAACTGGGGAAGCATAACTTGAACCATTATCGTTTTGTCCACGTAAGGTGGTATTTTGTTGCTTGTACATAATGTAGTAAACACCCTTCGGCGTAGCATTACTACCATCTTCCGTCCCAGTAACTACATCCGCATCGAAGACTAGTTTCCCATCTTTGTACCACCAAGCATGTTGAGCGGAGATCGAAACTTCGACGTAAGTATCACCAATCCCATCGTTGGCTGTGACGCCATAGCCAGTCCCGTTTTCGTTATAGCCAATCCCATAAATAAAGTCTTTAGCATCCAGCGTCGTCGACTTATTGCTGCTAAAGGCACTCACGATCGCACTCGCCGCAGCGTCGGGGTCAATCTTCCAACCATAAGTCCCGGAATTACTGGTCGTAATCGTACTACCAGAATGGGTCTTAAACTTAAAGGACTTACCTAAAGTGGCGTACTTACTATTGATTTGGGCAATCTTCTTCTTGATTGCCGTAGTATCAATATTGTATTGACCATTAGCATAAGTAGCACTGGTGATTAAATTCTTAGCGGATAATTTTACCGTCGTGTTGTTAACCTTAAAGTCAACCGTTTTATTCTGTAATGCTTCTAACTTCCGTTTTTCTTTAGCCACGGTCTGGCTATCAGCCTTAACCGGTGTTTTCACAATCTTGGTTAACTTAACTGATTTACTATACTTTTGGTCGTTGAACTCTTGGAGCATCTTATCAACATCCAAACCGTTCCCCGATTTCGCCTTAGTAACGGAAATTTTACCATTCTTCAACACTGCTTGGGCATCCACAGCAATCGTCTTATCAGCATTATAGGCATTGATGGCCGTCGTCGCTGCTGCCTTCATCGCGGTTTGTTGGGAAGTGTCAGTTGCTGATCCCTTAACCGTTAAATTACTAGTCTTACTAGATGGAAAGAAGGTCTTTTGCTTTTTTAAAGCTGCTGTAAACTTGCTCTTATCCTTTGCAGTAATTCCAGAACTCGTTTCCGTCCCATCATAGATTTTTTGACCATTGAAGTAGACATCATTGGAAAGTTTGGTCTTCTTAACCTTTTCATAAGCCTGTTGACTCGTTAGTCCACCTACGTTAACTCCGTTGATTGAAGTATTCTTGTTAAAGTAGGTATTTTGGTGATGATTAATCCCAGCTAAAACGGCTGCGACAACCACAACCGCCCCAACTACCGAACTAACAATTTTTGTTTGTTTTTCCATTTTGTTACTCCTCAGTATTAGTACTAGCTAATCTTACCACCAAAAACTTTTAAAAAAAAGAACCATGCCTACTATTCTATAAATAGTACATGATTCTCAAAAAAATACCCATTTATGATTTTTTATAGTTTTGGATATGCAGTCCGATCAATCTTTAAGGGATCGTTATTAATGTCAGTCTTAACCACAACCACATCATATGCCGTATGACCAATGACATAATTAGCGGTTGAACCAACTAACATCTTACCAATCACGTTCAATCCAGTCGCCCCAACAACTAAGAGGTCGATGTCGTGATCTTCAGCATAACCTGAACTTAATTCTAACTTAACGTTACCAATAACTACCTTTGTCAAAACATCAGGAACCCCAGCATCCAAAGCCCGTTGCTTGTAGTCAGCTAAGGTTGCTTCCATCTTTTGAATAGATTCTTGGTAAACATCCCGGTCGATGAAGCCATACCCAATCGTATCAGCGGTTGGGTAGCGCTCACCATTAACCACACTTAATAGATGTAAGGTAGCTTGATTTTGCTTTGCTAATAAAACTGCTTTATCAAAAGCAGCTAATGATTGCTTTGAACCATCAATCCCTACCAAAATGTTTTTGTATTCAGCCATAATATCCACCTCCACATGGTATTACATAAAAAACTGTAACCGTTTTCTATACTTTTATTATACCACTAATCGGTAACAAGGTCATAAATAGCTTGCATATAAATTGCCATTGATAACAATAAATCATCAACCGGTTGAAATTCATTGGCTTGATGCATCACATTGGGAGTGGTTGGCATGAGCGCCCCAAAGGCGACGCCCCGCTCCATCAAACGTCCATAAGTACCGCCCCCCACAACTAATGGTTGCGCATTTTGATATCCCGTCTGATCACGATAAGCCTGCATCAGAGTTTGGACGATCGGATCGGTAGGATCAACATAGTGTGGATCTTGATTGCGTCCCGTCGCCACCGTTAACCCCAATTGATTGGCAACTTGGCTGATTTGCTGGTTGATTTCTGCTGGCGTAATTCCTTTCGGATAGCGGAAGTTCATGTCAATTTGAATACCCTTAATTTGATCAAATTGCAATATTCCTGCATTCATGGTCATTTCGCCCATGACCTCATCCGTAAAATCAGCCTTAAAGTTCCGTACTCGGGTATCCAAATGTAAATAATTCGCTAAAAAAGTGACAAAATTAGCGGCTTGTCCATTTAGTGGAACTTGCTTTAAAAATTTAGCGAGGTAAGTTCCCGCATTAATCCCCTTCTCTGGCTCAGCTCCATGGGCCGCCTTACCAAAAATTTCAACTTTAACTTGATCGCCTTCGGCAGTTAATGAACCCGAAACTGGTTCAGCTTGGATAAATCGATCAAAGGTCTCTTGTAATTGATCCACACTCGTCCCTGAGAGGATCGCCGTCGCCTCACGAGGCACCATATTAAAGCGAAGTCCAGCATCAAATTTTATTAATTGAACCTGTCCATTATTATCACCAGATCCAACTAACTTCAGAGAAACTTGGCCCTTTTCACCATTAATTACCGGGAATTCGGCATCTGGTGAAAAGCCAAGCGTTGGAGCAGGTTCAACTTCAAAGTAGCGTTTCATTCCCGTCCAATTACTTTCTTCATCAGTTCCAACAATAAACCGGACACGTTTGTTAAACTTGATTCCCTGATCTTTTAATTCTTTGAGAGCATAATAAGCTGCTAAGCCCGGTCCTTTATCGTCCGAAGCTCCCCGCCCGTAAATGTTGCCATCTTTAATTACCGGGTCAAATGGATCCGTGTTCCAACCATTTCCAGCGGGCATGACATCTAAATGGGCCAAAATAGCAAGAGTTTCCTCGCCGTCACCCCATTCTGCATAACCGACCACGTTATCAATGTTTTTTACTCGAAAACCATCCTGATCAGCCATCTCTAAAAAGGCCTTGAGCGCCTGAGCCGGAGCTGGACCTAAGGGGTATTCTGGACTTGCTTTTTCTTCATCACGAACACTTGGGATCTTAATTAAGGAAATAAGATCTCGAAGATAGTGATCACGTTGTGCATTTGCTAATTTTTGCCAATTCATATCAATTGCTCCCATTTTTTCATTTCATTCATCATACCATATCGATAAAATATCGTATAATCATTGTAAAGTAACCAGAGGAGATGACAAGTTTGCAAGCCTTATCTGCTGACATTTTAAAAGAAGTGATTACCCCACGTCCGGTCCAAAGTTATAAGGGGACTTTTGGTCGTTGTGTTTTAATCGGCGGTAACAACCAATTTGGGGGTGCCATCATCATGGCTACCATGGCGGCGGTTTACGCAGGGACTGGTCTAGTCACTGCAGCTACAGATCCCATTAACATCACCGCTCTTCGAACCCGACTACCGGAAGCCATGGTCATCGACTATCAAGATTTTAATCAATTAGCCACTTTGCTGTCATCTGCTGACAGCATTGTCGTCGGCCCAGGTTTAGGCGAGACGGAAACGAGCTTAAAAATTTTGAAATTTGTTTTCAATCAGGTCCACGCAAACCAATGCCTGATCATCGATGGTTCAGCCATTACGCTAGTAGCTAATCACCATTTAACCCTACCAAAGGCCCAGATTATTTTTACTCCTCATGAAATGGAATGGCAGCGCCTTTCGGGAATCGCTATTGCTGATCAAACTGAGGTGAATAATCAAGCCGCTCAAGCCAAATTAGGTGCCATGGTCATGGTCAAAAAACATCATACTAAAATCTATACTAACCAGGATGTTTATCAGTTAACGATTGGGACGCCTGCCCAAGCCACTGGCGGAATGGGTGATACCCTAGCCGGCATAGTGGGAGCTTTTACCGCCCAGTTTAGGACTGATTATCAAAAGTCCGCCTTAGCTGCTGTCTACGCCCATAGTGCGATCGCTGAAGAATTAGCTGCTAATCAATATGTAGTTTTGCCAACACAAATTAGTGCCCAACTACCACAATTTATGCACCAGATTAGCCAACCAGATGAACGACCAATTGGTTTTATTTAGTTAAAAAGTCCAGGAGAAACTTCACCGTTTCCTTCTGGACTTTCTTCTTAGATCACACTTGTAATTACGGTAAAAAAAGCGCGCCCCACGAGTCGTCTAAATGCTTTTTTCCCAGCTTATTTATTTAATATGCAATTTGGCTTTAAGAACATTAATCCGTGGGCCTAAAAGATATTCCGCTACCCCGAATTTAAGGACGAGGTAAGCAAACACGATTCCCCCAATAGCAACACCAGGGACCAGGGAGAAGAAGGCGGTATAACGTCCATAAGGACTAATAAACAACCCAATCCCCCACATTACCACGCGCACGATCACATACATAATTAAAGAAGCAATGATAATCTGATTCGTGGGTTTCGTCATTTCTGAAAAATGAACGCCATACCGGCGATGGAAGGTCCCATATACCATCCCAATGACGATTAACATGGCCACGGCAGTTGATAATAGGGGTCCTAATCCTGTAAACCATTTAACAAAAGGATATTGCAATATGAACTTAATGATAATCCCAATTCCTAAATAGGTCATCATCTTCTTATTTTCAGAAATCCCCTGCATCATCGCGGCTGCCACGGTGTATACCCCATAGGGAATTGACATAAAGGCGGCAAAGGACATGACCGCAGTCCCTGCAGCACTATACCGATAAAAGACCGTGTATACTGGTTGGGCCACGGCTGACAACCCTAAGGAAGCCGGAATCATCACAAAATAGAACAATAATAACCCTTTTTCAATTTGGTGTTGAATTTCCGCTAGATTATTTTTGGCGCGTGCGCTTGCTAATAAGGGAATCGCGGTCGCTGCTAGTGCCGTCCCCAGCGAGACAATAATCATATAAATTTTATTCGTGTTAAAAGCAAAGAGGGCGTATAAGGTATTAACCTGTAATTTCGTATAGGTCCCTGTCATATGCATAATTACTGGGAAAGTATACTGATCAATTAACAAAAATAAGGAAATTCCAGATTCAATAATGATAAAGGGAATGGCCCGATAGATGATTTGGCCAATTAACTTAAGGGTTGAAATGTCCTGGTCGCCATGAGAGGTCTTAACCAATTCATCAATTTCGCGGCGTTCACGAAGTTCTGCCACCAATAAAACCAAACATGCGCCGATCGCTCCAATGAAGGCCGCAAAAGTCGATTGAGCAGTCGCCAAAACCCAATTCCCTGAGCCTATTTTCATCACAAAGTAGGTGGCCCCTAACATATAGCCAACTCGTAATAATTGTTCAATAAATTGGGAAATGGCGGAAGGAGCCATCCAATTGTATCCCTGTAAATAGCCCCGTGAGATACTCATCGCAGGAATAATCAAGATTGCCCAAGCCAAGGCGCGAATAACAGGAACGACATTGGCATCCCCTTGGGCTAAAATGCCCGCCCCAAAATACATTACCGACATAAAGAAGATCCCAGTAATCATGGCCACATACATGGCCGAACGATATAAGCGCTTACTGGTTAAATACTGACCTCTCCCGTTATAGTCGGCAACCATTTGAGAAATCGCCGACGGGATCCCCGCTGAAGCCAGGATAATAAAATATTGATAAATATTATATCCCTTGGCATATGCAGCATTAGCTTGATCGCTGTATACTCCCATCCAGGTTACCCAAGGAATAACATACAAGGCTCCTAAAATTCGTGATGTAATACTTCCCGCGGTCATCCAGGCCGATCCGGTAACCATTTTACGGGTGGCATCGCTAGTCGAAGATGCTTCGCTTTGATGCTCCGGCGCTTCAGCTTTCATATTCTTTCCTCTAACTTTTTTATTCAATCCCAACTATTTTATCGTGATTTGCCAGATCCAGCAATCAGTATTGATCTAGATCGGTCTGAATTAACATAATCTTATCTTTTGGGGATCGAGGATAGTGCTTGTTTGATCCCGGTTGTGGCACCCTTTCATGATGGCTTTGTAAGTCACTAATAATCAAGGCTAAGCCAATTTTAGCCCGTAAAAGCGCACGATCGTAATCAGCATCTTCCACCGAAGCATCTGGTAAATCAGGATAATAAATCTTAGTTAAACTCGCTGTCTGGGTAATGATAGCTGGATAAGTAACTTGTTCCATGGGTGTCCCCTTTTAATTTCCACTGGATCACACTAGCAATTACGGTCAAAAAGCGCGCCCCATTAGTCTAACTACGAACTCACGTCAGTCCATTCTGTACCAACATTCGTTCTAGGTTAGTCCTATGGGGCGCCTGATTGCTTTTTTCCCAATTTCTGATTTTTACTTCACAACAATATTAACAATCCGGTTTGGAATAACAATCACTTTGACGACTTCCTTGCCAGCTACGTGCGCCTTCACATTATCATCGGCTAAGGCAATATCTTCGGCATCTTGTTGATCAATATCCCGAGCCATCTTAATTTTAGCCCGCACTTTTCCGTTAACTTGGACCACAATGTCAACTTCGTCTTCAACCAATTCGTTTTCATCATAAGTTGGCCAAGGTTGGTAGGCAATAGTATCACTTTCGTGGAAGTGACTCCAGATTTCTTCGGCCATGTGTGGAACCAATGGTGAAATCATCTTCACAAAGCCTTCCATGTATTCTACTGGCAGGTCATCAACCTTGTAAGCTTCATTTACAAAGACCATGAGTTGAGAAATGGCAGTATTGTAATGCATCCGTTCAAAGTCTTCCGTCACCTTCTTAACCGTTTGATTATAAATCTTGGTGATCTTCCCATCATTGTAATTTGAAACTCGGTCACGAAGATGATTATTTTCATCCATCAAGAGTCGCCATACCCGGTGAACCCACTTGTTGGATCCATGCAGGCCCTTTTCATCCCAAGGAACGGATTCCTCAATTGGGCCCATAAACATTTCATATAAGCGTAGCGTATCGGCCCCATATTGGTTCACGATATCATCCGGATTAACCACGTTTCCCTTGGATTTACTCATCTTTTCATGGTTAGCCCCCAAGATCATCCCTTGGTTGACTAATTTCATAAATGGCTCTGGGGTTGGGACATAGCCTAAGTCGTAGAGAACTTTGTGCCAAAAACGAGCGTACAGGAGGTGTAGCACCGCATGTTCAGCCCCACCAACATAAAGATCAACTGGTGACCAGTAATCTAAAGCTTCTTTCGAGGCAAACGCATCCTTGTTTTGAGGATCTGTATACCGTAACCAGTACCATGATGAGCCCGCCCATTGTGGCATCGTGTTCGTTTCCCGAAGCCCATGGCGACCATTTTCATCGTAAACGTTGACCCAATCTTCAATATTAGCTAAGGGACTTTCTCCTGTCCCGGATGGTTCAAGATTATCAGTCTTCGGCAGGCGCAGTGGTAATTCATCTTCTGGAACGAGCATGGTTTCCCCATCATCCCAATGAATGACTGGAATTGGTTCTCCCCAGTAACGTTGCCGAGAGAAGATCCAATCCCGTAAACGATAATTAACTTTCTTTCCACCACAATCATGGTCTTCCAGCCAGTTAATCATTGCATCCAAGGCGGCTTGATTGTTCAAGCCATTTAAGAAGTCAGAATTGATGTGCGGCGCATCACCTGTAAAAGCTTCGCTCTCTTCACTCGTGTCGTGACCCTCAAAAATGCTTGGAATTGGCAAATCAAATTTAGTGGCAAAATCCCAATCCCGTTGGTCCCCAGCCGGCACGGCCATCACGGCTCCAGTCCCGTACGAAGCAAGGACATAATCACTAATCCAAATTGGCACTTCTTGACCATTAACCGGATTAATGGCGTAAGCTCCCGTGAAGACCCCCGTCTTATCCTTATTCAGGTCCGTTCGTTCCAAATCAGACCGCCGCGAGGTTTGTTCTTGATATTCCTTAACGGCTGCTGCTTGTTCTGGCGTCACTAATTCGTTCACTAAATCAAGCTCTGGTGCTAAGACCACATATGATAGCCCAAATAAGGTATCAGGACGAGTCGTAAAGACCTCAATTTCTTGATCAGCATGGTCAACCACTTGGAACTTGATCGAAGCCCCTACTGAGCGGCCAATCCAATTCCGTTGCATTTCTTTAACCGATTCAGGCCAATCAACCAGATCCAAGTCATCAATCAAGCGATCTGCATATGCCGTGATTTTCAATACCCATTGACGCATTGGAACCCGGTAAACTGGGTAGCCGCCCCGTTCAGTTTTCCCATCAATGACTTCTTCGTTGGCAACGACGGTACCACCCATGAAATCAGGGGCCCAGTTAACCATAATTTCGTCTTCATAGGCTAAGCCTTTTTTATAGAGTTGCTCAAAAATCCATTGGGTCCACTTGTAATATTCTGGATCCGTCGTATTGACTTCGCGATCCCAGTCATACGAGAACCCAAGGGCTTGGATTTGGTCACGGAAATGATTAATATTTTGGTTTGTGAAATCAGCCGGATTATGCCCTGTCTTTAAAGCATATTGTTCCGCAGGCAAACCGAAGGCATCCCACCCCATCGGGTGTAAGACATTGTAGCCTTGCATCCGTTTCATTCGTGACATCACATCAGTGGCCGTGTATCCTTCCGGGTGACCGACGTGTAAGCCTTGGCCAGATGGATATGGAAACATATCAAGCGCGTAAAATTTCTTTTGGTCCTTATTGATGTCAGCCTTAAAAGTCTTGTGTTGTTTCCAATAGCGTTGCCATTTCTTTTCAATCGTACTATGATCGTATCCCATGATTGAGCTCCTTTGATTTTAGATCGACATTTAAACCATCAAATTAAAAAATCCCGCAACACAAGCAACCTTGCATTACGGGACGAATTTCTCCGCGGTACCACCCATGATTCTACATTACTGTAGCGCTTAGCTCTATAACGTGGAGAAACGTTATTGCTTACTGATTTCAGCAATAATCCCTTGGGTGAGTTCATCATCAGTCAAATCTGAGTTCTCAACTACCACTCAGTTTCTGAAAAGTGGCTAATGATTACTAGTCCCTTGATAGTCTAAATATTGCATTTAATACTAGCAAATTCATTCGTCCATTGCAAGAGTATGTTAGAATCAAATTAAATAAATATTAAAGGATACATTTATGAACCAGCGTCGTGCGATCATTCTCAGTGGAGCAACTCTGATCTTTAGCCTCATTACCCTTCTAATCACTTTGCAGGTCCCCCTAATCCAAACCGGGGATCAACAAATCCGCCAGTTGGTAAATCACTGGCGAAGCCCTTGGTTTTCCACCTTCATGGTGGGGATTACCCGCTTATTTGACCCCACTCTGGGGGCCTTTATTATTACTCTGACGATTTTGAGTGTTTGGTACTTAACCAATCGTTGGCGAGCCTTGCAAGTAGCCACAACCATTTTTTCCGGCACCCTTATCAATCATATGATTAAAGCCATCGTTAATCGGCCGCGCCCAAATGTGGATATTCTCTTACACTACAATGGCTTTAGCTTCCCAAGTGGTCACTCCGCTACTGCCATGGTAGTTTTCGGAAGCCTCTTTCTATTCTTATCCCGTAGTCATTACCGGTGGCGGACCGGCCTGATGATCCTCTTGGCAATTTTAATTTTCTTGGTTGGCTTCTCCCGCCTCTATGTGGGTGCCCATTACCTTTCTGATGTGATTGCTGGTTGGAGTCTGGGCTTGATGATCATTAGTGGATTGGATCTAATCTTTGACTACATCAAAAAAGATCGATGATTTTTTCACCGATCTTTTTTTCTACCCTAAAATTGACTTTAAGGCATCAACTTTATCTAATTGTTCCCATGGCAAATCAATATCGGTCCGGCCGAAGTGACCATAAGCCGCCGTTTGCTTGTAGATGGGCCTTTGTAAATCAAGCATCTTGATAATACCAGCTGGACGCAAATCAAAGGTTTGACGCACCGCATCAATTAATTCAGCTTCGGATTTTTTGCCAGTTCCAAAGGTATCAATCGAAATGGACACTGGAGTTGCTACCCCGATAGCATAAGCGATTTGGATTTCCAACTTATCAGCATAGCCAGCCGCTACCAAATTCTTGGCAATGTAGCGCGCAGCATAACTAGCTGACCGATCAACCTTCGTGGCATCCTTACCAGAAAAGGCCCCCCCACCATGGTGAGCAGCCCCACCATAAGTGTCAACAATAATCTTCCGTCCGGTTAGACCAGCGTCCCCTTGCGGACCACCAATGACAAAGCGCCCCGTTGGGTTAATATAGTACTTGGTTTGATCATCCAATAATTCGTTAGGAATTACGGCTTTTACGACCTGTTCCTTTACGTCCGCTTGGATTTGTTCCAGACTTACTTCTGGATCATGTTGAGTACTCAAGACGACCGTGTCAATCCGGACTGGTTGATCGTTATCATCATATTCTACCGTAACTTCAGCCTTGGCATCGGGACGTAAGTATGGAATGACCCGGTCCTTACGAAGTTGGGCGATTTTACGCATCAATTTGTGACTTAAAATTAAAGGTAGTGGCATAAATTCTGGAGTTTCGTTGGTAGCATAACCAAACATCAAGCCTTGGTCCCCAGCCCCAATTTGGTCCAGTGGATCCGTTTCCCCATCCCGAATTTCCAAGGAGTCATCAACCCCTTGGGCAATATCGGATGATTGTTCATCTAAGGCTACAATGACAGCACAATTATCACCATCAAAACCGTATTTACCATCGGTATAACCAATTTCCTTAATCGTATTCCGCACAACGCTTTGCACGTCAACGTAAGCTGATGTCGAAACTTCCCCAAAGACGAGGACTAACCCAGTGGTAACTGAAGTTTCTACGGCGACTCGGGCTTGTGGATCTTGCCCTAATAAGGCATCTAAGATTGAATCACTAATCTGATCCGCAATTTTGTCAGGATGTCCTTCCGAAACGGATTCCGACGTAAATAAATGTTTTTCCTTCATTTGTAGATAATTCCCCCTAAAAATAAAACATTTTGCAGCGGTTACAAGGCAGCGATCAGTTCAAGATATCGACTGATCCCCCATCGGGAATTGCTTTATAACGATAACCATCATACCACTGTCGAATTTACTAATCAATTTTTCATTTTGGAATTTAAATTTATGTTAAAATATACTTTGTAACGACACTTTTATGAAGAGGAGTTTTGGCCCTATGTGGAATCAAGTCAAAACGGAATTGCAAGACCTTACTTGGTCATCCGTACTATTATCAGTTTTAGCCCTTTCATTTACCTGGTTAGTGGCGCCCTTTAGCTATATTGAAAGCTTAACCAGTCATGCCACCTATACCACTAACTTTGCGGCTTTAATCTTATATATTCTGTGCATCGCCCTCGCCTTTACGATTGCGAGTGTGCATGACTTTGTTTCCATTCTCTCTTTGGGGCCCATTATCTTATCATTAATTGTCGCTTTTATTGGTTTCTTTAATCGGCCGATTATCATGGCTTTATTAATGCTCCTACCATTATATTTATTTATTATTCAACTTCCTGCCACTTATCTTCGCAACACGATTGGGTTAATCACCATTGGGGTCCTCTTCACCCTGTCGATTCCCGTGGCTACCGTTTATCTTGTCACCCATCGTTTTGCTTGGAGCGCCTTAATTTACTGTCTGCCCCTAGCCCTAACGACTTGGATGTTTTTAACACCCTTCTTCATTCGTGTTACCCGGATTCAATCAATCTTTATTACCATTGTCGGGATCTTATTACTGATCGCCATCTTAACCCGGCCACTAGGGATTGGCATGATTTTAGCCCTTGTGGCAGTGGTTATCTCTTGGTTTTGGCTCTTATCAATTCGCAAGCAAACCCCTTACTTGGCCGCCTTAAGTACGGTGCAACTATTAATTATGGTCCTGATCTACTGGACTTAAAGCTTTAGTCTTGTTTAAAATGATTCTATTTTCTTCTCATCGTGTTATAATATAATCAAAAGATTTAATAAGGAGGCGATAAATTGTCTGAAGCTGAAGAATACCAACACGCCCTTGATATTTTGCATCAAAATCACGTTCGGTTGACCTCCCAACGAAAACTGATTTTAAATTATCTAGTGACTCACCATACCCATCCAAGTGTTGAAATGATTTATGATGATTTGCAAGACACGGATGCTTCTATTAGTATTGCGACGATTTATAACACCCTTAATTTGCTGATCGATCAACACCTTATAATTGAATTATCGAATGGTGATGGTAGTACTCACTACGATTACTTTGGAACCCCGCATTTTCACGTGGTCTGTGATCGGTGTGGTAAGATTACCGATGTTTTTGACGACGAATATCGGGACATGGAGTTACGGTTACGTCAGGTGGCCGCTAAACAAACGGAGTACCTCGTGACCAAATCAGATGTTGAGGTTCACGGAATTTGTCCGGAATGCCAACAAAAAGAAGCCTAATCTTTGAATTAGACTTCTTTTATTTTGCCCAAGGAGTATATTAGGATGTTATAGCTTGGTCGATTGACGATAACTATATGTTCATATATGATAATGAAAAGTGAGGTGAAAAAATTTGATTTCTAATGAACACCGAGCCCATGATTTAGCTGTTGCCATCATGCAGGCTAAATATTCGGAGAAGCTCTCGCCAATTGAAGCTTACCATGAATATGTAAACGTCTTACTACCGATTCTACGTGAAATTGATAAGGACTTTCCGGATGGAATTAAAGAACATGTTTAACAAATATGCCCTCAACTGGGCATATTTTTGTTAACAAGTATTTTAAAATTTACTAATAATTAATTGATGTGTTCACTCAGCTTACGGTCAAAATCACGACTAGCCTGCCGTAACTTTTGCCGCTCTTGATAAGTAGCAATTAAATATTCTTGTTCCTTCGTACTTGGGATTACCTGATCAAAAGGCACCCGATATTCATGATCAGCCACTACAAAAGTCATAAAACAGGTGAAACCAACAAAGCGTTCACCAGTTAGGAGATGTTCCCCCATCACTTTGACAAAAACCTCAATTGACCGTTTCCCAAATCCAGTTACATAAGCGTGCATTTCTAAAACATCTTCCAATTTAAATGGATGGGAAAAAGATACGTGATCCATCGCTGCCGTTACAATCACCCGATTTGCTAAGCGTGCCGCAGCAATTGAGGCCTCAGCATCCACAATGGATAATAAGCGGCCGCCAAATAAGGTATGATGTTCATTAAGATCTTCACCCAGAATCCGATGAGTGGTGACGACTTCTGTGTCGCTACATTTAATCGTTGCCATTACATAGCCCCCTTTAAATTCTATTGTACAAAAAAAGGCATGGAAAAATTGAAGTGAACCCTTAAAGTTGGACACT